>DONT01000002.1:214-306781 GCA_003513765.1 Jeotgalicoccus sp. | reverse complement strand
TTGTGATACTGCTGACAGTATCTTAGTTGCGTTTCAATTGTTCGCCTCAATGTGTGCTCCTATATAATAGAAGACTTTTTTCATTCGGAATTAAAACGTTGACATATTGTCATTCAGTTTTCAATGTTCTCTTGTAAAGTTTTGTGTTCGTTGTGTGTTTGTTTTGTTAAGCTCTTGTTGACTGCTTAATTAGTATAGCATGTGAGGTTTTCAATTGCAAGCACTAATTTGTTTCTTTTTGTTAATTAGTTTGTTGTGTTTTGTTGTGCGCTTGTTTCGAACCTGACAAGAGATAACTATACAGGACAATACCATCTAGTGCAACCCTTTATTTGAATTTCTTTTAAAAAGATTATAAGAGCCTTTCGGCTCTTATATTTCCGTTCTGTATTCAATTGCTTTAGAGAGTGTTACTTCGTCTGCATACTCAAGGTCGCCGCCTATAGGAAGGCCGTGCGCAAGCCTCGTCGTCTTGATTCCAATCGGTTTTATAAGACGCGTTAAATACATCGCGGTACTTTCTCCTTCTATATTAGGGTTCGTTGCCAGAATCAGTTCTTTTACTTCCTCATCTTTTAAGCGTTCCAATAATGAAGGGATATTTATATCTTCAGGGCCTATGCCGTCCATCGGGCTGATTGCACCCTGCAGTACATGATAGAGTCCGTTGTATTCGCGCATTTTTTCCATGGCGATAACATCCTTCGCATCCTGCACGACACAAATTGTTGTGCGGTCTCTGTTTTTATCCTCACAGATATAACATGGATCCACATCGGTAATGTGCCCGCATATACTGCAGAATGTCAGCTCCCGCTTCACCTGCATTAAACTTTTCGAAAAGTCGACCACATCGTCTTCTTTCATATTAAGTACATAAAATGCCAGGCGCTGGGCTGTCTTAGGCCCAATACCCGGCAATTTCATGAAGCTGTCTATCAGCTTCGATATCGGTTCAGGGTAATGCATTTACATCATCCCTGGGATATTTAAGCCTTTAGTATGCTTGCCTAAACGTTCGCTCGACAATTCGTCCGCTTTATTTAAAGCTTCATTCGTCGCAGCAACGATTAAGTCCTGCAGCATTTCAACATCTTCCGGATCTACAACTTCTTCTTTTACAATGACATCTAATACTACTTTATGACCGGATACTACTACTGTGACCATACCGCCGCCAGCTGTACCTTCAATTTTTTCTTCTTTCAGTTTTTCCTGCTCTTTTTCCATTTCCTTTTGCATTTTCTGCATCTGTTTCATCATGCCTTGCATGTTATTCATACCACCGCGCATGTTTTCATCCTCCGATACATTATTTTATCACTTACATATTATATATGATTATACTCGATTTACAAACTATCAATCATTAACCTCGACGATGTCACCAAACATTTTCTTTGCTACATCCGAAGATTTCTCTTCCGGTTGCTTTTGCTGCATATCATTACGATGACTGTCGATATAATTTTGACGGACTTGCTGCCAGCTAGAATCAGGCACTCCGACAACTTGCACTTTTTTACCTATAATAGTAGGAATTAGATTTTCGAGCTCTTCTTTCTTCTCTGCATTTTGATTTATCAGCTCAGAATGCACATCGTTATCAAATTTAATCAGCACATGTGTATCACTTGCTGCGACCGGTACCGAATCTTTGATTAATGCACGAAGAGACTGAAGTCCTTTTTCTTCTATATACTGATATACTCCGGGCCAGCCATCTTTAAGCTTAACCAGATCTTCCTTATTAGCAGTATTCAGCACACGTTCTATTTTTTCTACGGAAAAGCCTTGTCTGCTTCTTGAAGGTGCCGGTCTTTTCGTTTTTTCTTTTACCGCTGCACCCGAAGCGATTTTCTGCTCGAGATGTTTAAGCTGTGCTTTCAATTCTGCAATTTCTTCCGATGATGCACTCCCGCCGGCCGCTGCAGGCACTGGTGCATCGAGTACACGTATGAGTTTAACGATAACAATTTCCAAATGCACGCTGACGTTCACAGAAAAACGCATGCTGACCATTGCTTCATTCAATACATCAACCATCTTATACAGAAGTTCATCTTCAACATGAACAAACGCAGCCTCCTCCAGAATTTCTCCCGAATGCTTCATTAGTATAATATCTCTTATAAAGTAAACCAGTTCATGTATAAGACGCGTCGGATCTTTTCCTTCATCAATCAGCTGATGAAACTTCTTAAACGCTGCTTCAGAATCTTTCTGTTCGATAAACTTCATCCAGTCGTTTAATTCATCTCTTTCGATACCGCCCGTAATCATCACGGCATCCTGCATCGTAATTTCATCACTGCTGAACGCAATGACCTGGTCCATTATCGATAACGCATCACGCATACCGCCTTCTGCGATACGTGCAATATATGACAATGCCGCTTTATCGTATGCAGTGTTCTCCTGTTGCGCGACAAATTCAAGTCTCTCAGTAATTTCTTCTATATCAAGAGATTTAAAATCAAAGCGCTGAGTGCGGGAAATGATTGTTGCAGGTATTTTATGCGGCTCTGTTGTTGCCAGAATGAAAATAGCATGAGCCGGCGGCTCTTCCAATGTTTTTAATAGGGCATTAAACGCACCCGTTGTTAACATGTGCACTTCATCTATTATATATACTTTAAACTCCGCTTCTGCCGGAGCATATTTTACTTTATCTCTTATATTACGTATTTCATCAACACCGTTATTACTCGCAGCATCAATTTCAATTACATCATTGGCACTGCCGTCTGTAATAGATATGCACAACTCGCATTCATTACAAGGTTCCCCGTCCGTCTCGTACTGACAGTTCAATGCTTTAGCAAAAACCTTGGCAATGCTCGTTTTTCCGGTACCGCGCGGCCCGCTGAATAAATAAGCATGGGATTCCTTATTACGCATAATAGCATTCTGCAAAGTTTTTGTGACGTGATGCTGGCCAACTACATCGCTAAACTTTTGAGGCCGAAAAGCTCTGTATAACGCCTGGTACTCCATTAGTATGGCACCTCAACTCTTCATAAATTCTAGCTATAATTATAACATACAGGATTCTTATACTCCTGTTTTTAGGCATAAAAAAAGACCTCATCATTATGAAGTCAAAATAAAAACCGTGCACCACTTTGTCGAGTATGATGAACAAGCGTTACTCGGAAGTCCAGCTCAACCACGGCAACCCTACGGCACATAGAATGGGCCACTTAATGCTGCTTCCTTCCGGACCTGACATGATTCGTGACGTTCTATTGCATAGGACCGCGATCTCAACACTGGAGCTTCCGAGGCAGTCCTCACACTTCAAACCCTCAAAAGTGGAATTCAGCCTTGCTAGAGCGGATTGCAAGTACAGGGCACCGCTACCTCCCCGCTTAGCACGGTATGTTTTATAATAACAAACTAGTTCTCGTGATGCAAGAATTCTTTTATCTGGCTGATAGTTTCCTAAATAAAGCAATGCCGATTGCGGCAAGGAGCAGTATTGTTCCGCCTGCAATAAGTATCAGTTCAAATGGAGACATACCACCTGATACATCAGAGGACTGCTGCTCAGTTTCCGCTTCTTCAACCGGCAGTTCTTCTTCCTGTTCTTCTGCTTCTTCTGTCTCTTCAGGGGCGTCCTCTTGTTCCGATTCTGCTTCAATTGGGATTACTGCAATGTCGTAACCCAGCTTATTACGGTTCTCGACTGCGACTTCCACAGGCTCTGCTGCCGCTTCATAAGTCTCACTGTCAGCCGCACTCAATGTATAAGTCCCGTTCGCTACATCTTCAAAAGTAAACTCACCTTTTTCATTGGATACTGTTTCTATTGAATCATTTTCTGTTGATAGTAAGAGTTTGACGTTTTCGGCCGGCTGATTATCTCCTGTCACAACACCGCTGACAGTATAGCCTTCTCCCTTAACTGTATTAATAGATAGTTCTTCTTCAGGCTCCGGTTCAGTCACAGGCTCCGTGTAAGGTTCTTCATATACTTCAGGTTCTGTGTATATTTCAGGTTCTGTGTATATTTCAGGTTCAGTATAGGGTTCTTCATAAGTTTCTGTTTCAGTATAGGGCTCCGTATATGGTTCCGTGTACGGCTCCTCATATACTTCCGGTTCTGTATACTGATCATTATAACCGTCGTTCCACGTTCCTTCTTCTACTGTCCCGTTGTTCTGGGAACCATCGTTCTGGGAACCATCGTTCTGGTAGTTCTCTCCATAGCCGGGGTCTTCATATGTATTATCATACGGTGCTTCTTGCCACGGTTCTTCGTAATATATACCTGTTCCGTCATCAAAAGTATTATCCTGCTCAACTGCAAATGCACGGGCAGGTGCAAATATTAGTAAGACTGCAATAAATGTAACTATGTATTTCTTAATCATTGTCACCCTCCACATTATCAATAACAAGCCATGGTCTTTCATTTTCAAAATAAACTTTAACAGGTGTTTTATAAGTATCACTCAAGAGTTCACCAGTCAGCACTTCTTTTTTCGGTCCTGCAGCCACAACCTTGCCGTCTTTAATTAACAGGACGTGAGTAATAGCACTCGTCAGTTCTTCTATATGATGTGTAACGTATAAGAGATGACGCTCTTCAAGCGAAATACGATTCACTATTTTAAGAACATCTTCCCGCGCCCGGATATCGAGACCGCTGCACGGTTCATCGAGTATTAACAGTTCCGGGTCCCCCATCAATGCACGGCCGATTAATATTCTGCGCCGTTCGCCCTGCGAAAAGGTGTTATACGTTCTGTTTGACAAATGCTCCAAGTTCAATTCTTTTAGTATACTTGCTGCTTTCTCTCTAGATACTCTGTCGATATCCTGATAAATACCGAATGATGAGAATTTACCGCTCAGCACGATATTAAGTCCAGTCTCCCTGTTCAATGTCTGATGGAATTTATCGAGACTTGAACTGACAAATCCGATTCTTTTACGCATCTCTGGCAGGCTCGCTTTGCCGAACTCTGTGCCGATAACTTCCGCACTGCCCCCTGTAGGATAATTATATCCCATAATGATGTCGAGGACTGAAGTTTTACCCGCGCCGTTCAATCCTAGAACCGCCCACTGCTCACCTTTGTTTACTTCAAATGATATATCGTTCAATATCGTTTCGCCGTTACGGCGCCAAATAATATTATGTAATGAAAGAACTTTTTGCACAGCCGTCACTCCCAACAATATATTCTTTACTAGTATAACCGGAAAATACTGTTTACAGCACTAAAAATCCCAGGATATTTACAGGTACATAAGAACCTTTAAATTGTCCCGGGAGATCACTTTACTCTTCAACTTCAGTATAACCTTGATCAATCAGCATTTCTGCAGAGCGCTCCATACTGATACCTTCAGACGGATCCCCTTCAAACTCTATACCTTCCACGCCTTCAAGCTGTTCGGCATCGATATCATCATAAACTATGGAAATGTTTTCTGTAGCTTCATCATCTCCAAACTCAAAGCTGTGTTCCACTCCTGCTAAATCCTGATACTGATCTGAATAGCCGGCAAAAATTTCTTCAGCCTGCGCTTTATCAATACCAAGCTCTTCATAATTAATGATGTTCTCCGTCGACTGGCTGATAACCTCGTCACCGCTGTGTGTGTAAACCAGCGTGCTCTCGACACCCTGATCACTTAACTCAAAGGTCCTTGTTTCTTCATTATTGCCGCATGCAGTCAAAACAATCATCACCGCTGCAAATAAAAATAACGCCCAAGCTTTTCGCATAATAACCTTCCCCTTTTCTGGTCCTTTATTATTATACATACCTTATAATACAAACGATAAACTACTTATTTATATCTATGCTTTTTCGGGGGTATTCTAGCAACTTTTTAAAATTTAAGCGGAAAAATATTTCATTTATGTTTTAGAACAAGCAAGCCGGGTACATTATATACCGTGACAGAGAAAACTGATTTCAAAATTTAAATCAAAAAAATAATTATCTCTATGGAGGGGAATATTTATGAGTAGAATTGAAAATTATGTTACAGAAAATGATGCCTTAACACGCGTTGAAGAATTAAGAGCAGAAGGTGTTGCAGACAATAACATTACGGTTTTATCACAGCAGCCGGTAAACAAAGAAACTTTTGGAAATACAAATGTAAACTTCCAGGATTCAGAAGGTTCAGCTTGGGATAAGTTTGTTTCATTCTTCTCGCCGGATGATCCTGAAGAGAAACTATTAAATGATTTAGGATTAAGTCAGTCAGAACAGGTCCAGTATAGAAATTCATTAAATGCAGGCGAAGTATTAGTTTACGTTGATTCACCGGATAATGGCTCAGACAGCGCTATGAATTACGGAGAAACACGTGACACTTACGATTATGATAATAAAGCTAATGCGACAGATGCCGGCCTCGCAGGCGGTACTGTAGACAATAACTATAATGCGGATCCTGAACTCGATGCACGTGCAGTGGACCGTGACAATGGTCTTACTGAAGAAGAAAGAATTCAGCTGCGTGAAGAACGTGTAAACGTTGATAAAGAAAACGTTCAGACTGGTGAAGTAAAAGTCGACAAGCATGTCGAAACAGACAGACAGGAATTTGATATCCCTGTAGAACGTGAAGAAGTCGTTATTGAACGGAATCCAGTTGATGATGTACCGGCTAAAGGCGGCTTTAATGACGCTGTTGATGTGGACGAAGTCCGTATCCCGGTTAACGAAGAACGCGTCAACGTTGAAAAAGAGAATGTAGTAAGTGAAGAAGTTAGAATTAGAAAAGAAAAACACGAAGACGTTGAACACGTATCTGAAGAAGTTCGCCGTGAAGAGTTAGATGTAGACGAGAACGATTACAGAAAATAAACATTAAAATAATGATAATACCCGGGAAATATCCCGGGTATTTTTATGTTTTCATTTAAATTTTAGTGACTATAATAGAAGTAATTAATAAAAGGCGGGGATAACGATGACTTTTGATGAGTACGTTCAAAATATTGATGAGAAATGGAAAGCAGCTTTTTTAAAAACATGGGAAACAATTGAAACGCATCTGCCACAAGGTTTTGAAGTCGGTATTTCACATGGCATGCCGGGTTTTGAAGTCCCTCTTAAACAATACCCGAAAGGATATCACGTCGATAATGAACCGCTGCCTTTTATCGGTATTGCCGCTCAGAAAAGACACCTCGCTGTATATCATATGGGAATGTACCGTGAACCCGAGGTCTACGACTGGTTTACAGAGGAATATCCGAAGCACATGGCAACTAAGTTAAACATGGGCAAGAGCTGTATCAGATTTACCAACCCCCAAAAAATCCCTTATGAACTGCTGGCGGAACTCGCTGAGAAAATGACTGTGGATGAGTGGATTGAGCTGTATGAAAGCCGTCCTGCCGGACCAAAATCATAAAAAGATGGAGCTGGTGTGAGTAAAGTAAATACAGATTGCCGGACGAGTTTCCAAAAGTCTTTTCGACATCGATTTTACGTTGCACATATTGACGTCGATCTTCCGGGCCTGGAGGCGTCTGTTTCACCTGAGCTTTGAAACACTCCATGTTCTTATTTTTTGAATTTGTTTTAGACGATCCGCTGTGGATTTTTTATACGTGTCATCAACGGACAATCTTCACATTTATATATTTTAAATTCCTGTAAAACTATTTAATGTTTTGTTTCATTCCCAAAAGAGAGGGTAAACATTTTATATGAATCTCTGCAGGAGGGGATAACTTTGGCTAGATTAGAAACGTATCTTAACGAAGACGATTTACTGAACCGCATTCATTTTTTACGTAGAGAAAAGGACGTAACGAACAATCAGCTGACTATTTTTTCAAATTCATCTTTTGAAAGTGTTGAGCTGAATGAGGATATTGAAACGAAGACAATTGACGGCACTGCCGGCGATAAGATTGTCACATATTTCTCAGCAGGCGAACCCGAAGACCGCCATATTGCTAATCTCGAACTCACACATGAGCAGGAGGCGGCTTATCATTATGCACTTGAGCACCATCAGTTCATCTTGTATATCAATCATCCGAATGTAGATGGCGTTCACAAAGCTGAGCTGAAAGATATGCCGTATGATAAAGACACTGAAGTCGTTGATATGAATAAGGTTAATGATGACGGCACGAGACTATAATACTGATTAAGCAGGTCCAAACCGGATCCTGCTTATTTTTTATGACATCAACGTGCAATTATAATAAAATTTATATATAAGGAGATGGTGCTGTGATACTTAATAAAACAATTGAACAGTGGCAGAATGAATTTCCACAGCTCGAGGCTATGATGGAATATCGTGAAATGCTTTGGCTGAATGATAAGCAAGGTAACGCTGAAGATATTCTTCCGGAATTAACACTTGATGAAGATGATATTTTAAGTGCAGAAGCACGCCTGAAACGTTTTGCACCTTACATTGCACATGTTTTCCCGGAAACGGCTGGTCATGCCGGGATTATAGAATCCCCGCTGACTGAATTGACCCATATTAAGGATAGTTTTAAGAAAGTGCTCGATAAAGAAATTGACGCCCCTTTTTATTTAAAAGAAGATAATAAACTGCCGATTTCCGGCTCTGTTAAAGCTCGCGGCGGTATTTATGAGGTCCTCACCTTCGCAGAATCACTTGCACTCGAGGCCGGACTGCTTACTGAAGATGGTGATTATAAAAAATTCGCCAGCACGGATTTTAAAAATCACTTCTCACAATACTCGCTGGTCTGCGGTTCCACAGGGAATCTCGGACTGAGCATTGGAATTATGGGAGCCGAACTTGGTTTTAAAGTTATCATTCATATGTCTGATGATGCTAGGAAGTGGAAGAAAGATATGCTCCGCTCTAAAGGTGTTACAGTAGTTGAGCACCGAGATGATTACTCAAAAGCAGTCGAACAGGGGCGCGCAGACAGTCTTAAAGACGCTAAGAGTTACTTTATCGACGATGAGAACTCAAAAACATTGTTTTTAGGCTATGCGGTTGCTGCTATTCGCTTAAAAGCACAGCTGCAGGAGCAGAATATCGCAGTGGATAAAAATCATCCGCTGAATGTCTACCTTCCATGCGGTGTCGGCGGCGGTCCCGGCGGCATTGCATTCGGACTTAAAGTTGTTTTCGGTGATAACGTAAACTGTTACTTTGCAGAACCCACGCACTCTCCGTGTATGACCCTCGGCATGATGACTGATTATCACGATAAAATTTCCGTCCAGGATTTCGGTATCGATAACGTCACTGCTGCGGATGGACTCGCTGTCGGCAGAGCTTCCGGATTTGTCGGTCAATTGCTGGCTAAGCTCATCAGCGGTTCATATACTGTCAGTGATGAAAACTTATTTAAAATGCTCGCTGTAATGTACGATGAAGAAAGCATTAAACTCGAACCCTCTGCACTTGCAGGTGTCATTGGTCCAGCTGCAACACATTCTAAAGGGACTCATCTTGCTTGGAGTACGGGCGGAGATATGGTGCCTGAGGAAGTTTATAAAGAATATTATCTCAAAGGAAAAAATTTAATTTAACAACAAAAGAGAAGCCTCAGCTTCTCTTTTTTAATAACTATATTAGTGTATCGAATACTTCATTTAAAATTTCATGATCCGGTTTTGAACCGAGGTTTTTTGTGACGATACCTTTAACGTTTTTCGGGCTCATGTTCACTTCGATGTCAGCTACCGATTCTTTACTGCCGACAAGGTATGCGCCTTCCAGACCGCGTTCTTTAATTTCTTTTTCAAGCTGGGCAGCTAAACTCTTATACCAGCGGTGCTGATTTTCTTCAAAGCGGTGCTGGAATTCATCTTTCCCACCACCTCTTGCTAACGGCTGAGCCGCTTCTTCATAGTCGACCCAGTTTTCACTGTCGACGTCCCAGCTGTATTTCTTCGTATCTCTAATAATCCCAAGTGACGTCTCGATAAATGTTACATCAGCCTGCTGCACTACTACCAATGCTGTTTCAGGGAAACGCTGTTCAAGTTCTTCAATCTGCCGTGTTTCAGCAGTTTCACCCCAATGGAATGATGTTGTTACCGGAACCTGCAGTACTCTTGCTCTCCAGAGCTCACCATCAGCCGATGCGACTAATATAAATCCTTTACGCATTTCACGCTGATGCACCGCAATCTCTTTCTCGACTTTATCCTGCAGTTTTTTCAAGGCTTTCAGCTCTGCTTGATTATCTTTTGCCTTCACTTCTTCTTTAAGTTCTTTCAAACCGTTTTTTAAGTGTATCTTCCATTCTCCGTTTGAAAGATTCCCTGCGCTGGCATCTGTGTTTAAGTGAATTGTAAGTACTCCGGTATCATCACGTTTTCCTTTGATTTCCTCAATAATCTTTGCTAATGACATTCTTATCTTACTCCCCTTTCAAAATTACATAATTCCAATACATTACCCTTATAAATTTCCCTCAAAACAAAAATATCACCTGCCAAAATAATGACAGGTGATAGCTCTATACTCCGCTGTTGTTCATTAGTGCTCTATCTCGTCTGCCGTGCAAGAAATAATACACTGCGATTCCCGACAGCACTACGAAAGCGAGCGTTAAATACATTCCGACGTAGCCGAATGATGATGCAATTGGTCCTAAAAGAAATGGCCCAAAGCCAAGTCCTAAGTCCAAGGCAATAAAATATGTGGTATTCGCGAGGCCGAGACGTTCTCTCGGTGTCACTTTAATGGACAGCGCCTGTGTAATCGACTGCACGTTGCCGTAGCCGAAACCGATCAGCACTGCTGCAATCAGAAATGCAATCGTCGCTGTAGCCTGGCTGATTACTGCGAGACCCAATGCAAACATAATAATTGCAGGGTACATTACAATATTTGCACCTTTACGGTCAAGGAGCGGTCCTGTGATTGGACGCGACAGCAGTACCGTCACACCGTACACTGTAAAGTACAGACTGCCCGCCTGTATCAGACTGATGCTTTCTGCATAAGCAGTAACGTACGATAAAATACCCGAATACGCGAATGCCATTACAAACATCACGACTGAAATTGGTATTGCCCGTTTTTCGAAGAAATCCATAATCTTAAATTTCCCGCCGGCTGTTGCTTTAATCGGTTTCATTGGCGGCGCCTTAACTGTCAGTCCGATAATCAGACTGATTACTGCCATCGTAAATGAAAAGATAAAAATACTGGTAAATCCGTAGGCTGCGATTAAAGCAACACCTATCAATGGCCCGACAGCCGTCGCCAGTACTACTGACATACTGAAGTAGCCGATTCCCTCGCCATTTCTGCTTGGCGGTATAATCTGTGCAATGATTGTACCTGTTGCCGTCATTGCGTAACCCATAGCTATACCGTGTAAAATCCGGAGTATAATAAGCGGATATATACTCATCGGGATTAAATAAGATGCCGTCAGCACAACGATGAGTGCCGAGCCGATCAGCAGCATTTTTTTACCGCCCATAGCGGTAATATGCTTGCCGCCGAACAGCCTTCCAATCAGCGAACCGATAATAAATGAACTGGATACAAGTCCTGCCATGCCGACCGACGCACCGTATTCCTGTGTCGCGTACATTGCCATTGTCACAAGGAGAAGATATTGTGACATCATTAGCGCAAAGTTAACAATTGATGTATTTATAAAATCTTTCGTCCACAATCTGTCTTTATATACTTCCGACAAGTTAATTGCACTTCCTTAATAATTTATTGAATCTCTCTATTTTCCATTAAATAACAGCTCTTGTCTATAGACTAAGTGCATAAAAATAATAAATCAGTTTTAAGATTCATTTGTTTCAAAGAAATGATTCACCAGCTCTTCAGTTTCCGCACTCAGCATGCCGACACCTCTGATTAAATAATCCGAACCTGCCGACAGCGCTCCAATTGTATAAAAATTATTCATAGTGCCGAATCTCGGGCTGATAATCTCATGATTTTTATTTAGCAGCACGCCGCCGAATTCATCTGCCTCAAGTATTAATGCATCATACATATTCTGCAGTAATTCTGTGCTATCTTTTTCAATGTTTTTAACCGGTCCTGTAGCATTGATTAATATATCAAAATGCTCTGTTTCACCATCTTCAAAAGTTACAGTGAATCCATCGTCCACTGCTGCAGATTCCATGCCGTGCATAAAGACCAGCTTGTCCTCATCAACCCATTTAAGAATCTGCTCTGCTCCGTGAGGCGGCATCGGTGAATGATTACCATCGACGTAAGGATGATATTTTTCTAAAAACGTTCGTTTATCACTTCTCGATAAATATTTAAATAATATTTTAAAAGTACCCTCCAGATGCACTATTAAATACTGCAGTCTGCCAACACTGTCCATATGCTCAAGATCGTATTTCAAATCAATATCAGGACGATCTGTCTTACGTTCAAAAAGTGATACATCCACCTGCTGTGCTGCCATTTCCTTTTTAAACAGCCCGATTAATTTATCGAGTGGAATCAGACCGTCTCTTTCATATTGAAACGCTGCATCCAAAGTAAAATACTCCGGTTTAAAATCATAATACGTCCCTCTAACAGCAGGCATCTCTCCGCTTCTCGATAGAACATACACTTTTTCATGGCCGTTCAGGAGTAAATATCTGAAACTGTCGATGGCAGACAAGCCGCTCCCGATAATTCCAATTTTGCCTTCCAGCTTATTTAACTTCTCCTCTATCGGGTACGGATTATAAAAATAATTGCTGACGCCCTTTAGCTCATAAGGGTCACTGTATGACAATTCACCTGTCGTTAAATATACCGCATCGTAATCTTGTTCATTTCCGCCTGCACACAGAGTATATGTGTTTTTATCTTCATTAAATATAATATTGTCTGCATATTTTTTTATAATATTAATATTGGAATGTGCATCTGCAAACGACATTAATGAGCTGTGCATATACTCCCCATAAACTCTGCGGCTCGGAAAACTCAAAGCCTCATGTTCTGAGTTTTCCAGCCACTTCATAAAATCTTCAGAGTCAGCTGTCAGAGACATCTCTTCTGCCGGCAGATTAATAATCAAATTTTCATTGTCCTGCTGATAAGCATAACCCCGCCCGAGTGTTTCAGGCACATCATATATATCAATAAGTAAATTTTCATTGAATCTTTGATCGTTTACAAAAAACTTAACGATTGAAATACCGGCCACTCCGGCACCTGCAATTGCTATTCTTTTAGCTTTCATCGCTTCATCACTGTCCTCTAAGAAAATTTGCTGATTTAAGTATATTAATAAAATGACAATACTGCCAATGCTTAATCTGCCGTTTCCTGACATGTATGATAAAATTCATTTAATCATTAAATACCGGGGTGCACATATGGACATTAACGAAATCTTAAAAGATACAAAAATTATGACAGGACCGTTTCCTGAACTGGATAAAAAAGAGCACGGCAATCCTTTCAGCCACTTTTACGAGTGGTACACGCATGCACTGGAGAATAGAACAGCCGAGCCCAACAGTATGGTTCTCAGTACTGTAAGTCAGAACAATACAGCGGACTCGCGTGTTGTCCTGTTAAAAGCAATGGATGATGAGGGGCTTTATTTTGAGACGGGAAAATTCCGTGAAAAAGTTTTACAGCTGACACATAACAGCAGTGTTGCTTTAAACTTTTACTGGCGTGAACAGGGGAGACAGGTCCGCATTAAAGGTACTGCGGAGCTGACAACTGACATTTCACATGTTGCTGATAATTTAGATGCAGCAGTGCGCGATTTAAACGCGTATAAAACTTTCCCTTCGGAGATTGAATTTTATCAGGCATTAAATGAAGGCGGTTATGCCCGTCTTCTTTATAAGTTAACCGATGGAAAATGGGAGTGTAACTGGCTGTAGCCGGATGCACTCTTTTTCTAATTAATATTCTATCTGTGATTAAATCTTAAATTTCATGTATAGTAGGTAAATAAATTAATACAGAGGTGATTTCATGACTTCATACATCACACGGTGCACTATAAATGATACTGAGGCGCTGTTAAAATTGAGCTATGATACTTTTTATGAAGCTTTCGAGGCTCAAAACACTAAAGAGAACATGAAAGCTTATTCTAATGATGCTTTCACAGCTGAAAAAATCAGGGATGAACTTAATAATCCTGATTCACAGTTTTATTTTATATACAGCAATGATGAACCTGCAGGATACTTAAAAGTGAATGTCGATTCAGCTCAATCCGAACCGATGGGACATAGTTCTCTTGAAGTGCAAAGAATTTATATTCTCCAGAAATATCACAAACAGGGATTCGGTAAAGAACTGCTGAATCTTTCCTATGATATTGCACGCAAACTCAATAAAAATAAAATCTGGCTTGGTGTCTGGGAGAAAAATGAGAATGCGATTGGCTTTTATAAAAAGCAGGGCTTTAAAAAAACCGGTTCTCATTCCTTTTTTATGGGAGATGATGAACAGACAGATATTATAGCGGAGAGGATTTTATCGTTAGAATAATGGAGGAGAAAGTTATTGAGCAACCAAATAGATCAACCTTTTTTCAGCAATAAAAATTTAAGCTGGCTGCTGATTATCGGCGTTATTTTAGTCGGTGCAAACTTAAGGGTGCCACTGACTTCTGCAGGTGCTCTCGTATCATTTATCAGAGATGATTTTGGCATCAGCAACGCGCTTGCAGGTGTTATTACTACGCTTCCGCTCATTGCATTCGCACTGCTGTCACCGTTTGCACCGAAAATTGCAAACAAAATCGGCATGGAACGGACGATTGCTATTTCACTTATTCTGCTGATTGCAGGTATTTTAATCAGATCTGCAAGCGGCATCGGTCTGTTATTTACCGGAACATTGCTGGTTGGTTTAGCAATTGCCATCGGCAACGTGCTCATACCCGGCATTATTAAAATGAATTTCCCCTATAAAATCGGCTTAATGACCGGCCTCTATGCGATTGTTATGAACGTATTCGGCGCACTCGGTTCAGGTTTAAGTATACCGATTGCAACGTCCGGAAATTTAGGCTGGCGCGGCTCACTCGTTATCTGGGGCGGACTTGCGTTTATCACACTGATAATCTGGCTGCCGCAGCTAGCGAAAAAGTATGGTGCTAAAAAGAAAATTAACAATCAGCAGATTGGCGGATTATTGCGTTCTCCGCTCGCATGGAAAATCACCGTATTTATGGGTGCTCAGTCTTTAATCTTCTATACGCTGATTACTTGGCTGCCGACTATATTAATGGCTAACGGCTACGATATTCATCTCGCCGGCTGGGGTGTATTTATATTCCAGTTCGCAAGTATTCCATTTACATTTATCATTCCGGTTATCGCAGACAAGATGAAAGATCAGGTGATGATTGCATTGATCGGCAGTGGATTGATACTCACAGGAATTGCCGGTCTTCTCGCAGGATTTTCAGAACTCTCAATACTCTGGATAATAATGCTCGGTATCGGAAACGGCAGCGCATTTTCACTGTCCATGATGTTTTTTACACTGAGAACTAAAGACGGCTACGAAGCTGCTGAACTCTCTGGTATGGCTCAATCTTTCGGTTATCTGCTTGCAGCTCTCGGGCCGGTTATGGTCGGAGGACTTCAGGATATGACAGGAAGCTGGTCGCTCCCGCTGACACTGCTTATCTGTGTTTCAGTACTGATGCTTATTATGGGTATCGCATCCGGTAAAAATAAACATGTTTCCGGGAATATATAACAAAAAAGCAGCGAATATCCGCTGCTTTTTATTTATCTTCTCTGTTTTTAGCTTGTTCTTCTTTTAGTTTTTCTGGTGTAACATCATTTCCAAGCGGATCGACCACTGTCAGTCCTGAAAAGGAATCCAGTACCTGTCCTCTAATTTGACGAAGGTAATCTTCTCTTAAGACTTTCTGCTCCTGTTTTTCTTCTTCGGTCAGCCCCACCGTTTTTTGTATTTTTGCTAATTCATTTATTCTATCTAATCCTGCGATCATATTTGACCCTGCTTTCTTTTATTGATTAAAAAATGTAAATTTCTGTTCTCTGTTAACAGGAAACTTCGGTACAACAAATTCTCCAAGTTCCTGAATTACTTCTGCAGCCGGACGGCTGCTGCCTTTAAGCGCGACAGTCATATGATTGACCCCCGCTTCCTGATAGGCGTTTAAATAATCTATTATAAAATTGCGTCCCGCTCTAAATCCTGTTTCCAGCATTTTCGGCGCTTCGTTTGCACGCTCAGACAAATCGATCATCAGCGGCTGTGTAAATGGTTTAAACTCTTCAGTTAAACCGCGCCATTTATTTATCAGTGCTTTTTGCTTTTTTAACTCCTGCGGATAAAACATCCAACCGTCTGTATTTTCCGCAAGCCACTCTATCGTCTGGCTGCTGTAACCTGTACCAAATACAGGGATGGTCCCCATTTCAGGTTTAGGAACAACATCGCCTTCGGTTAAGTTTGTACGTTCTGTTTGTATTACCGGAAACTCTTCCTGCCACAGCTGTTTCATTACAGCAATGGATTCTCTGAACAGCTCACCTTTATTTTCACGGTCTGCTTTGAATGCCGGAAATTCTATCTGCCGGTCACCTGTTGCCGCGCCCATTACAAAGCGCCGCCCTGAAATACTGTCGAGCGTGGCAGCAGATTTTGCCGTATGAAAAGGATGCCTTAATGTGGTCACTATGCTGCCAGTCGTCAGCGCGATACTTTTAGTATGTGCTGCTGCATATGTTAAAAACATAAACGGGTCATAAAGCCCGCCGACATCACCAAAGTTCGGATCATACAGTGGTGCATCCCGAACCGTTAAAGCAGCAAAACCGTAATTTTCAGCCTGCTTTGCAAGCATCATCTGCTCCTCGAGATTCATTCTCGGAAAACTGCCTTTATAAGCTTCAAGAGGAAAACCCAAACCTAATGTCAGCTTGTCTTCTTTAAACATTCTTTTGAACCCTTTGTGTTCTTGAAATTGCGCCACGTATAATCACCTCCCTTAAGTTTTTCTGTCTGCAGCACACAGACAAATGTAGATGTATTATATTACCATAACCGGCTACTGGCAAGGTATGTGCCTGATACAGGTTTAAAACCGGGTCACAAATGGGAATACATAAAGAAGAAGTTTTTCTATGAAGGAGTGATGAGCGTGGGTTTAATACGAGGTATGAACCATATTGGAATGACTGTTCCTGATATTGAAATAGCAACTGAGTTTTTTAAAAAGGGACTCGGTGCAAAAATCGCTTACGATTCGCAGACACTTAAAGACCGCCCGAGAGGCGGACCTTTAGTTGAAAAGCTGCTCGGTATCCCGGAAGAATCATATGTGGTCAAAAAAAGAATGCTGACTATCGGCAATGGTCCGAATATAGAAATGTTCCAGTTCTTTAATGTAAGTTCAAGAACACCATTAAGTCTGGAAGATTACGGCTATACACATCTTTCTTTTTATACAGATGATATAAAAAAATCATATGAAAAAATGAAAGAAGCCGGCGGTCAGCCGCTGTCGAATATTCATGAAAATACCCGCTATGAAGATACAGAGGGTAACGGCACAGTTTACTTTAAGACTCCATGGGGCAGTTTAATCGAATTGCAGACATTGCCGAAAGGCTATTATTATCCTGAATACAGTGAGTCAAAAGTATTTATACCAGACGAAAAGCAATCTCTCTGAAATTTAATCAGAGAGACTGCTTTTCATTTTAACCAGCCTTTATCCAGAGCTTTCCTGATGGCTTCAATTCTGTTCGTTACACTCAGCTTATCAAGCACAATTGATACGTAATTCCTGATCGTACCATTCGATAAATGCAACTCTTCAGCAATGGATTTCGTCGTTTTACCATCTGCAAGGAGCTGGATAATTTCAATCTCTCTCGATGTGAGCGGATTTCCGGTTTCAAAAGCGATATCGATGAGTTCCGGAGAGTAAATTCGTTTCCCGGTCATAATCTGTCTGATGGACTCTGTTAATGTTTCACTCGGCGTATCTTTCAGCAGATAACCGCTGACCTGTGCTTTTTTGGCGCGTTCAAAATACCCCGGTCTCGCATAGGTTGTCAGTATAATCACTTTGCAGTCTGTCTCTGTCAGCTCTTCTGCCGCATCCAGCCCTGTCATTACCGGCATTTCAATATCCATTAAACAAATATCCGGCTGCTTTTCTTCAACAAGTTTAAGCGCATCTCTGCCATTCCCGGCCATACCTACCACTGAAATATCTTCTTCCAGATTAAGCAGCGAGCTGAGCGCACTTAATAATAGATTTTGATCTTCAGCCAGTACAATTCTGATCATCCTATCCCTCCTCTATTTGTCTTAGTACTTTCGGCACTGTCATATTCACTTCAAAACCTCTGTCCGAACTGTGTATATGAGAATCACCGTTAACAAACTGCAGACGTTCTTTCATTCCCTGCAAACCGTTGCCGTAATTAAAACTGGCTGTTCCAGTACCATTATCAGATATTTTTAAAAATATATCTTTTTCAGACTCCGTCAGAATAATCATGCATTCTGTTGCATTACTGTGTTTCAAAATATTGGTTACCGATTCTTTTAAACACATGCTGAGAACATTTTCTATTAATACAGGTATATTTTTAAAGTCTGCTTCTATCGTTTCTGTATGCTCAATGTCAGCAGTGTCCAAAATCAGCTGCGTATGTTTCAGCTCTTCTGTAAAACTGACCCGCTTCATATCACTAATCATTTCTCGAACTTCTTTTAACGCATGGCGCGCCGTATCCTGAATATCCTGCAGTTCTTGTTTCGCCTGGTCGGGATTTTTATCGATAAGCTTGCGTGACAGATCACTTTTAAGACCGATCATCGACAGCCTCTGACCCAGGGTATCATGCAGATCACGTGCAATACGGTGACGTTCCTCTTTAATTGCGAGTTCTGCTATCCGCTGATTAGCATCTTCCAGCTGGTTTTCCAGCTCATCCTGCTTGATCCGGCTCCGTTTATTCAGAGGAATCATTATAATCCCAAGTATAGTCATAATGAGAAAAGGCAGGTGAGTTAATAAGATCATATAATTAAAGAACGATGCATATACTATGGCCAAAACTGTTGTGACCAGTAACAGGACATACATCGTAATGAAGCCCGCTTTACTTCTAATATTGCCGATATAAATAGCAATAAACAAGGCAAAATACACGTAGCTGAATAATATCGTCATTATAATATTAATAATAATTTGGATGCTGACCCCGATATATACTAATGCACCTTTTGAATTAAACGTCAGCCAGTATACCGCAAAAAATATTAATGTCGTTACAATACCGGTTATTATTTCACTGAGCGAGGTCGCACGAAAGATAAAATAAAATGGCAGCACACAAAAAATAATCCATATATAAAGACTTAAGCCCGTATTTGACGGGAAAATATGATACCAATCTTTCACCTTCATTCGCTCCTTCACTCTGCTGTTCAGCCCATTATATCAAAGACTGGTATATAGAGATAAAACATCCCCCTATTTTACATAGGAGGATGCTGATATTTCTTATTATGCAGTAGTATTCTCTGCAGTCTTACCTGCAAGACGTTCCTTCATCTTTTTAAACGTAATGAACGTATTGTTCTCTTCGTCGTAAAGACGGAACTTTATCGATTCCAAACTTGTTTTTAAAGTAATTGTCGTCGCCTGGTGAAGAGGCGGCGTGTTTTCATGTGCTTCTTCTAAATGATAGTTCGGTACACGCGGTGCTAAGTGATGCACGTGGTGGTAACCGATACTGCCTGTCATCCATTCAAGCCATGCTGGAAGTTTGTAGTAAGAACTGCCGTCTACCGCAGCTTTTACGAAATCCCATTCTGATTCATTTTCAAAGTATGAATCTTCAAACTGATGTTGAACGTAGAATAACCAGATTCCGGCCATACCTGCGATGTAAATAATCGGCAGCTGTACCATCAGCAGTACGTGCCAGCCTAAAGTAAAGCCGATAAGTAAGTAAATCGCCACAATGATTAATGTAAGAACGTGCGTGTTAATACGTTCCTGGCGTTTCGCTGCTTTACGGTTAACACGGTTTGCAATTAAGAATAAGTAAAGCGGACCGAAACCGAATAAAATAACCGGATTACGGTATAAGCGGTACTGGAATCTTTCCCATTTGCTCGCTTCTTCATATTCTTTCACTGTCATAACCCAAATATCACCAACACCGCGTTTATCTAAGTTACCGCTTGTTGCGTGGTGAATCGCATGTTCTTTTTTCCATTTTTCATATGCGAAATGTGTAATAACTCCGGTTACATTCCCAAAGAAATTATTTAATTTTTTGTTTTTAAAGAATGATCCGCGCGTGCAGTCATGGAAAATAATGAATGAACGAATCATAAATCCTGCTGCCAGTATTGAAAATGGCAAGCTCAGCCAGAATGAAACACTTAGTGACTGATAAGCTAAAAACCATAGTATAAAGAACGGCAATATCGTGTTCAGCAGCTGTATGACACTCGTTTTAGTTTGTGATTTTGCATAGGGCATTACACTTTTTCTCAGCGCCGCCTGTTTTTCTTTAGTCATATGCTTTCCTCTTTTCCATATCTATTCATCTAGTATTATGAACGATAAAGACTTTTGGATATAGACTAAACTGTCAGTAAATTAACATGACATTTGTCATGTTAATTGCCGATTTTAACGTTTTCTGACATTCTTTCAAGGGTTGCGTAAACACTTAACGCTGCCAGGGCACTTGTTTTAGGATTTTCCGGCAGCGGGTTGTTGCTGATTGTCAGCTCAGCATCACCAAATCCGCCTGATATATTAATCGTATGCGTATTTTTATCGGCTGAAGGGTCTGCAATCAGCACAACGTTTGTCTGATTAATACCTAATCCTGCCAGTGATAAAATAATCGAGATATTCATGTTTTTCGGGAATTTATCGATTGCGTCCCCGGCTTTTCCTTCAAAGACTACTGTCTCAGCATCAACCGGCTCATCGATAAGTGAAGCTGCCGGCTTACGTGTCGTTAAAGTGACCTTGTCCAGGTTGCCAAGTGCCCTCGCATTTTGAACCAGATCCAGACCGCCTATTCCGCCTGACGGCAGGTGCAGTGTTTTGCTGTCGGCTGCTGATACTGTTTTAAGTAAAGCTTCGTCAGCAAGTGCACCGATACTAATGAGCATCGTATCTTTTACTTTGATAATGTCAGGCAGCAGCTCTTTGCTGGTCTCAACGTTAGCCGCTTCCACAACAATATCCATGTCTGCTGCAAGAAATTCACTTAAATCTGTGAATAGTTCTACATTATACTGTTCCTCAAGGTGTTTATATTTATCGTAATTTCTTACGAATACGCTCGTTATATTTAAATCACCATTGCTGTTTTTATTAATGTTTTTTAACAAATATTGTCCTATTGCACCTGAACCTACTAATCCAATATTCATATCTGTCTCTCTCCTTATTTATATGTGTAATTCTATCCATTTTAAACAGGATACTTAATGAAAGCAATTTTATAAAAAATGACCCCGTCACCGGAGTCATTGATAATTTATTTATCCGAAAAAGGCTGTGACTGCGTCAACCATACTGTAAATTCCTAAGAATGAGACGACTGCGACAACAAGAAATCCAATAACGTTAAAAATAGGACCGTTTTTATGTTTACCCATAAGTCCTTTTTTATTAACGATAATATAAATCAGAATCGCAATCAGCGGTAAAATAACACCGTTTAATGCCTGAGCGAGCAGAATGACTTCAAGCGGCTCAAAACCGATTGCTGATGTAACTACACCAATCAAAATAACCAGACCGAAAATCATTTTAAATTTCTTGTTCTTCATGCCGCCTTCCCATTTAAAGAAAGAGCTGACTGTTGCTGCTGCACCCATCGGTGATGCCAGCGCAGATGAGAAACCTGCAGCAAACAAACCAACACTGATAAATATTGGCGCCCATACATCCCCAAGTATCGGCACAAGAGGGCCTGCAAGTGCAACGACATTGTCAACTTCCTGTCCGTAAATTAACGTCCCTGCAGAAATTAAAATCGCACCTGAAATTATACCGCCGATTGTAATAGAAATTATCGTATCCCAGCGTGCCAGCGTTAAGTCTTTCAAGCCGTTAAAACGTTCGTGCACGGCCGTTGCATGCAGAAAGAAGTTGTACGGGACAACCGTCGTACCAATTAATGCAATTACCATAATAATCGAACCGTCCGGAATAGACGGAATGAATGCACCGCCGAATACTTCTCTCCAGTCCGGTTTAACGAGGAACATTGTCGTAATGAATGTCGCTCCCATAATTACCATTAAGCCGAGCATGACTTTTTCAATAATTTTATAGCTTCCGAATAAACCGATCGATAATATTATAATACCGACTATCGGCGCAAGTATATTTGTCGGTATATCAAGCAGATAACCGAGACCAAGTGATGTCCCGAGTAAATCACCGCTCATGTATGCGGCACACCCGATTGCAACTGCAATCATAGAAATCCACACGACAAGAAATTTCCCAAGTGTATTGTTAAATAAGTCGTAAATTGCTTCCCCAAGACCGCGTCTTGTTACGAGAGCGAGACGAATAATCATTTCCTGCAGGACGATTGTCGCAATGATTGAAAATAAAACTGCCCATAATATACTGTAACCAAATCCTGCGCCGGCACGCGTCATTGTTGTGACCGTACCCGGACCAATGAATGAAGCTGTAATGACCATCCCGGGCCCAAGTGCTTTAATTACATCTATAAACCTGCTCATAAAATTACCATCCCCTGGTTAATCAGATTTTACCCAAATGCTTTAAGTGCCCGGCTAATACGTAAAGTACTGCATAACTGACAAAGTGAGCAGAGTGCTGGTTAGCATCCATCATCGGATATACTTCAACGTAATCCATACCGACGAGTCCGTGCTTGCCAAATTCGTGTATTAATGTGAGTAACTCATAAGATGTTAGACCATTACCGTCTACAGGACCGCCTGGATTATATGCGAAATCCAGCACATCACTGCAAATTGATAAGTAAACTACATCGACATCTTTCGCCGCCATATCGTAAATCTCTTTTGCGTACGCACGTAAATCTTTCGCTTCTCTAATATCGTTGATCGTCAGTGTGACCGCACCGTTCTCCTGTGCGTAACGCCCTGTCTCAGGTTTATTGCGCGGCCCGTGAATTCCCGTGTGAATAATCGATTCGTTGCGGACGCCTTCCGTTTCATACAAACGCATAAATGGTGTGTTGCGCGCGTATATCTCACCTTCATAATCCGGCATATTATCGTAATGTGCATCTAAATGAATAATCCCGACTTTTTTGCCGCTGTCAGCAAGGGATTTCAATATCGGATAAGTAACCCCGTGTTCTCCGCCGAAACCAACGAGGAATTTACCTGTTTTCCATAATTCAGCAGAAAAATCTTCGATGTTCTTGTAAGATTGTTCGTTATCATGTGCAACAAACGGGATATCCCCCGCATCCCCGAAAGTCAGATGTTCATTCACATCAACATGATCGAGTTCCGGTAAGTAACCGCTGTAACGGGCTGAAGAAGAACGAATCTGTTTCGGTCCAAGTTCAACGCCGGTATAGTCCCCCCACGTGCTTTCACCTTCAAAAGGCGCGCCGTAGAAAATTACATCTGTGTCATAAGTCCCTTTTTTAACGAGATTTTCTGCACCTAAAAAGCATGGCACGTTTCCATAAATATTTTCCTTCATATATATAAATCCCCTTTGTATTTATTCTGGATACAACTGTATTATAAATGCTTTGAACACCTTATTACAATTTTATTTTTATAATAATCTGATAATTATAATTTATCATAGATTGAAAGATGCATTAACATTACATCGCTGTCTTCTTAGCAAGCCGCTGCTGTTCCAGTTCAAGCACCTTCTTCGACAACGACTGTTCGGATGCTTCATTTTGATCTTGAACGATATTGGCAACTTCCGAATCTTTGGCATACAGATTAAACAGCTTTGATTTTTCTTCCAGCACTTCAAGCATACTCACGTCGATACTGTCTTCTGTAAGCAGACGATACACCACTACATTTCGGGACTGTCCCATCCTGTAGGCACGGCTAATTGCTTGTTCTTCTGTTGAAGGTTTCCATTGCGGTTCGCACAGAACGACAATGTTAGCCGCCTGTATGTTTAAACCAACACCGCCGGCGATAATCTGTGAAACCATTACAGCACCGCTTTCGGCACTTGTAAAATCGTCGATGATTTTCTGTCTTTCATCATTTGGAATGTCTCCTGTAATCGCTGGAAATGTCGGTCCCTGCAAATTCCGCTGGACTGTATCAATAACATCTCTAAAGAACGAGAATACCAGTACTTTATGACCATTTTCCCTCGCTGATTCACATATTTCTTTCAGCGCATCGATTTTCGGTGATTTATCAGGACTACCGCCTTGCCAGGCAGCCCTTCGCATCGTCATAATCTTGCTGTTTAAGACAGCCTTGTTGTATATTTTTTCTTCCTCTTCTCCAAAATCAGACCACTGCTCAATAATTTCCAGCTCAGGCAGTTCACCAAGCACGTCTGCACGGTTACGTCTCAGATACACAGGGGCGATTTCCCGCATAAATTTTTGAGGTTCAAGCAGGTGAAGTTCGTTCGATAATTTATTTGAGATATCTGCCTGCAGCACGCTGATCAGCTGCTTCATTTCCTCCAGACGGTTCTCGAGAGGTGTTCCGCTCATGTAAACAGCAAACTCTGCCTTCTCTGACAGGTCATAAACACTCTGAGAACGCTTAGCACTTGGGTTTTTCACATAGTGTGCTTCGTCCACAATAAGTACGTCCAGATTAGTTAACATATCTTTATCAATATTTCTCGTATGACTAAATGTTGTAATCAGTATTCCACCTTCACGGCTCCACTTTTCAAACACTTCGTCCCTGTTTTTGCCATGGTAAATATACGCATTAATTTCGGTGAATTTTTCTGTCTCTCTCTTCCAATTCGCCACAACACTTAACGGGCAAACGACAATCGAAAAAGTCACTTTAGCATTATTCAAATGATTAATTACTGCAAGCGCCTGGACTGTTTTACCCAGACCCATCTCATCACCTAGAAGTACACGTTTATTGTAGAGAATATATTTCGCCCCAAACTCCTGATAATGTCTCAATGTCAGATCTAGTCCCGTTGTATCAATCTCAACTTCATTCACTGCTTCCACAAGTTCAGATGGCATATCTGCTGCAACTTTTCTATTGCTGTAGCCGGTAATTTTTTCGATTTCAGAGTAATATTTAATATTATTCTGAACAAAATCTTCTTTTAAACGGCTTTCTTCCATATTAAATTCGATAATTTCAGCATGGATATTTTCTATTGTTTCGAGCCTTCTCTGCATCTCACCGTTATTTAAATTCTCTATCGCTGCATCGATTTCATCTTTCTTTTCCTGCGTCTGGAATAACCGCATGATAAAGTTCTTTTGTCCTTTGACGACCTCAAATCTATCCTTATAATCTGACCTGAAGCGATTTATTTCGCTCAGTAAGTTCTCTTTCTTAATTAAAATATGCCACTTTTTGTTAATTGCACGGAGCGTATCGTAATCAAGCCGCATCATATTGTCTGGATTAATACGCCCTTTTGTCCTCAGGTGCACAGACTGTTTAATCTTCTCGACAGCTTCTTTTAAAGGCTGAGCCGATTTCTCACCTACCCCTCTGATCTGTAAAAACTGGCTGACAGTGTAGTTCGAGACATCATAGATGGTTTTTAATCCAGCATTCACCAGGTTATTAACCGGCATTCCTTTTTCTATTGTTGCTACCGTATCAATATGCATCTCTTTAAACTGCTCATCTGCTTCCCGCTCTTTAATGAACTGCCATAATTTTGTAATTTCCTGATCAAATGTCTTATCGTTGTAAGTCTTGAGTTGTGATTCCATCGCACTGAGTCTGCTCTCGATTTTAGTAACACTTTTTTTATTGGTAATCATAGCTACCTCACCTATTTTTTATTCAAACTCCACTACTTAACTTCAGTAAATTTAATATTACTGAGTCTTATACCCTATTTTGATAGGTGACCATCAGTTTCTTTATTTAATTAAAAAACCGCGAGATTTCTCTCACGGCTTCAGCTGATTTACTAATTATACTTCTTTCAGACCGCTTTCCAGATCGCTGAGAATATCATCAATATTTTCTGTTCCAATAGACAGACGTACTAATTCCGGCAGTACTCCTGAAGCGATTTGTTCTTCTTCAGATAACTGCTGGTGCGTTGTCGATGCCGGGTGGATGACTAACGATTTTGAATCCCCGACGTTTGCGACTAGCGAGAACAGCCCCAGCCCGTCGACGAATTTAGCAATTTCATCTACTGAACCGTCGATCCCGAATGTCAGTATTGCACCCTGTCCTTTAGGCAGATATTTTTTACCGAGGTCATGATACTTATTACTTTTAAGCCCCGGATAATTTACCCATTTTACTTTAGGATGCTTTTCTAAATACTCCGCAACTTTTTGTGCGTTTTCTGAATGACGTTCCATGCGGAGGTGCAGTGTTTCAAGTCCTAAAAGGAACTGCTGCACGTTAAATGGTGATACTGCAGATCCTAAGTCACGTAATAATTGAACACGTGCTTTTGTAATATACGCCGCAGGCCCGATATCATTTGCGTAAGATACACCATGATAACTTTCGTCCGGTTCAACAAGCCCCGGGAATTTACCGTTATCCCAATTAAACTTGCCGCTGTCGACGATAATTCCACCGATTGAAGTCCCGTGTCCGCCGATAAATTTCGTCGCTGAGTGTACGATAATATCTGCACCGTGTTCAAATGGACGGAGTAAATAAGGTGTTGCAAATGTGCTGTCGACAATTAATGGAAGATCATTACTGTGAGCAACTTCCGCTACCGCTTCGATATCTAAAACATCAATACGCGGGTTACCAATCGTTTCAGCAAATACAGCGCGTGTTTTATCGTTAATTGCTGCTCTAAAGTTTTCAGGGTCTGATGGATCAACGAAATGAGTTTTAATTCCCATTTTCTTAAACGTTACATTTAAAAGGTTGTATGTACCGCCGTAAAGGTTAGCAGATGCGACAATTTCATCGCCAGTTTCTACAATGTTGAGTAATGACAGATGAATCGCAGCCTGACCTGAAGATGTCGCGAGTGCACCGACTCCACCCTCGAGTGCTGTAATACGCTCTTCAAAAACATTCTGAGTCGGGTTCATAATACGCGTATAAATGTTACCCGGCTTTGCTAAAGAGAATAAATCCTGTGCATGCTGAGTATCGTCGAAGACATAGCTTGTCGTTTGTGTAATAGGCACCGCGCGTGATTTTGAATCATCCACTGTTTGTCCTGCATGTATCGTTAAAGTTTCTAAATTCCAGTTTTCGTTAGTCATTAAGAATCCTCCATTATATTGGTTGAATTTTCTGATATTAAATATAATTCAAATCATACTGCAACAATAGGTTATTTTCAAGCTTTGTCTAAAAATAAAAAAGCATAACCTTTTAAGATTATACTTTCGTAAATTTATAACCGACGCCCCACACCGTTTTAATCCATTTTGGAGAGGATGGGTTTCGTTCAATTTTTTCTCTTATCTTTCTAATATGAACTGTGACCGTCGTATTATCACCTACAGCATCCAGCCCCCATATTTTTTCAAACAAATCTTCTTTCGTATAGACTCTATTTGGATTCGCCGCGAGAAAATACAATAAATCAAATTCTTTTGCCGTCATACTTACTATTTGATTATTTACAGTCACTGTCCGGGAATCCATATCTACTGCAACATTGCCAAAAAACAGTTCATCGGTTTCAATGCTGCTTTTTTTAATTCTTTCATATCTGCTGATATGAGCACGGACCCTTGCGATAAGTTCGTTTGGATTGAACGGTTTCACAATATAATCAGCTGCACCATGACTAAAACCGGTAAGTTTTTCAATATCATCACCTTTTGCCGTCACCATTAAAATCGGAATATCGGTCAGTTCAGTAATCTCTTTAGAAACATCAAGCCCGCTCCCGTCAGGAAGCATTAAATCGAGAATAACTAATTTGTATTCTTTCTCACGAAGACTCTTAAAACCTGCTGCCGCAGTTCCGGCAAGGTCACACGTAAATCCACTCATTTCTAAATAGTCACGTTCCAGCTCAGCAATATGCTTCTCATCTTCTATGATTAAAATATCAGTCATCAGCTTTCACCTGCTCTAATTTTAGTATTACTCTCGTTCCGGTATTCTCTTTGCTGTCTATCAGCACCTCGCCGTTATGCTGTTCAATAATTCGCTTAACTATCGACAAACCTAACCCGCTGCCGCCAGTACTTGAATTTCTCGATTGATCAGTCCGGTAGAAACTGTCGAAAACATAGTTTAAATCTTCCTTTCCAATACCTGAACCGTTATCCTGAACGCTGATCAATGATTTATCATTCAAAGACGTCAGCCTAATTTTAATATATAAATCCGCACCGCTGTATTTAATACTGTTGTCCAGCACATTCACCACTGCTCGGTAAAGCTGCTGACGGTCTGCCCTAACTAGATGCCTGTTGCCATCTGTATTAAAAGATATCTTTTGTCCAGTTTCTAACTCATGCTGATATTCATTAATAATGTCTTCGATAAACGAAATAAGTGCGACTTCAGTGAAATTAAAGTCAATCTCTTCAAGATCCAACTTTGAATACATGAACAAATCATCAATCATGCGTTCGAGACGTGCTGCAGACTGCTGAATGACTGCGGTATAATGTGACATTTTCTCCGGCGTATCTGCGACTCCGTCCTCATTACCGTTGACGTAACCTTTAATGGAAGTCAGCGGAGTTTTTAAATCATGTGACATACTGGCCATCAGTTCACGATGATTTTTAAAATATGTCTGCTCTTTATCTTGAGCCTCTTTTAAAGATTGCCGCATATTATCAAATGATTCGGCAAGTTCTCCAATCTCATCGTTTCTATTTATGGTCATCTCTACGTCAAGATTCCCTTCGCTGATTAATCTAGTATGTTCATTCAATTCCAGCACCGGCCTGATGAGATGTTTTGACAGCATATAAGAAATAGTCAAATTCACAACAATAACAGCCAGAATAATACCGATAAACCTCGCCATAGCAAATGTACCGCTGTCACTGTCCAGAATAACGAACATGACAAATCCCAGCAGGGCATCAATGACTAATATAGACAGTACAGGAATAATCACCATCGCAATACTCGATAATGTCAGCTTTTTTCGGATAGACATGAAATCACTCCGGTCAGTTTAATATTTTCATTATAACCCAGGAAATACAGCCTGTAATCAGTCCCCATATAATGTTCGTTGCAAACACACTTATGAGTGCCAGTGGATTTGTTAATGGGCCCTGAATTTCTCCTGTTGAAAGAGCAGATAAAATCCCGCTTAATATAATCGCGAATGATGCGTAAGATACACCTGCCATTACTAATGTAAGGATTGGTCTTTTCTCTTTTGTAAGCACCACAGTACCAATCCAGACAATTGAAATTAATAGCGTTAATCCTAAACTTGTGTACGGCTGACCGATTATTTCCATCACGCCTAAAATGCTCATTAACGGTCTGATTAACGCAGCTGTTCCTAATATAATCGATATTTTCCAATTTATTTTCATTCTTATCATCCTCTAATATATAGTTTTTTCACCTTGCTTAAAGCCCATGTAATCACGCTTAAAATCAACCCTATGAGTGCCCCTGTCATTAAACTGCTTATAAATGCAAAACTTCTTGCGATGAAAGTTGATAACCCACCGGACAGGCCCGATAAATTACCCCCGAGCTGAATATAACCTGGGAATGAGTGCGTCCATAAAAGCTGGTGCGTCACTGCTAATATGACACCGTATAATAAGCAGAGAATAAAAATCGAGAGTACCGGAGCTTTATCGTTTCTGAAGAGAATGTATACAATCCAGACAAGGATTGGCACAAAAACTAATAATAAATTGATGAATGTCCCTTTTTCTATAAGTGACAGGTCGTGCAGAATAATCCGCGGTATGCCGAGCAGTACTAAAAAAATTATTTCTATAATCCGCATACCAATCTTACTTTCAATTTGCTTCATAATAAATTCCTCCTCAAATCTTCTATCATCAGATTAAAGGAGAGATATTATGAAAGGTTTATGCAGTTCTTAAATAATTCTTAAATCTGCTAATAATGCTGCTACTTTGCATCAAACTTAGTATTCATTTAATGTAGAGACAAAATAGAAGTTCCGGGAGGGTATTTGATGATTATAAAAATATTTCAATTTAAAGTAATTGATGGCGACATACAGGCAAACCTGGAGAAGGTTCGGACACTTTTTACTGATACTGATTTAACCAGTACAGATATAGTCGTTTTACCTGAAATGTGGACATCAGGATATGACCTTAAAAATATTGATGATTATGCAGCAGAAAATCTGGAACCTGTAAAATCTATTATTGTTAAGCTGGCCAAGGCGAATAATGTAACGGTTGTTGCCGGTTCAATACCAAACAAATATGGAGACAGCGGCGTTTACAACACAGCCTTTACAGTTGATAACAATGGCAAGCTGATTCAGGAGTATTCAAAAATGCATTTAGTCCCGATGTTAAATGAACCTGAATACCTTGAAAGCGGAGATAAGTCTGCTGAAGTTTTTGAGATTAACGGTGAAACATGCGGTCTGGTAATATGCTATGACCTTCGATTCCCTGAGCTGTTCAGAGACTTATCACTGTCAGGCGCTAAAATTATATTCGTCGTTGCAGAATGGCCGATTGAACGGACAGAGCACTGGATTACCCTCTTAAAAGCAAGAGCAATAGAAAATCAGTGTTACATCGTTGCCAGCAACACTATCGGCACACAAACGAACGGCACTGAATTCGCAGGCCGTTCAATGATTATTAATCCATTCGGTGAAATTCTTGCACAAGTAGATAAAGATACTGAAGAAACAGTCACTGCAGAGCTCGATTTAGATTATATCGATCAGGTCCGTTCAGATATTCCTATTTTTGAAAGCAGACGTAAAGATTTGTATAAGAATTTATAAAAATATCCGGCATTCTATTTTTAGAATGCCGGATATTTTTCAATTTGCTAAAACACCATCTGCACTAATATCATATAAAAAATAGTGCCGCCTGCTATCGACAGCAGCATGCTCTTTTTCCAGTAGTGCAGAATAATTATCAGCCCGACCGCGAGTATTTCAGGTAAAAATCCGCTGACTGACGTAATCTCGACTTCGCGTAATGCATAGACGACCAGCAGGCCGAATACTGCAGGCGGCAACATATAGCCGAGATATTTTATGTATAAAGGCGTTTCTTTATCGCTGCTGAATATTATAAAAGGCAAAAATCTCGTCGTCAGTGTTCCAAGTACGACACACGCAATAATGATGATTTGCTGTGTTAATGTCATTACGAAATCACCTCTCTTTTAGCCATTGCTTTTCTAATCAGTGTCAGCGCAATTAAAATCAATACCATCGCCGGGATGATAAAGTTCTCAGGTCCAAATATCACCAGGCTGAAGACAGAAGCTCCAATACCGATAATCGAACTGATATGGTAGCGTTCCTTCATCCACTGATCTAAAAATATAACGACAAACAGTGCCGTCATAACAAATTCCAGTCCTTCTGTATTAAAGGTCACTGCTGAACCGAACAGACTGCCGATGGTCGTGCCGCCGACCCAGTAAATCTGATTCAGCACCGTTACATAAAACATGAACCAGCCTGAGTTAATATGCGCCGGTGCCTTTTCAGTGCTGTTAATGACAAATGTTTCATCACACATGCCATATATTAAGTAATATTTTTTCTTCCCGGTCCCCTTGAATTTATCCAGCATGGAAATACCGTAAAACAAATGCCTCGCATTAATCATCAACGTTAAAAGAAAAGCACTTAACGGATTAAAAGCACCGAGCAGCATACTGCCGGCAACAAATTCCATCGAGCCTGCAAAAATAAATACACTCATCAAAATTGCATACCATGGCCCAAAGCCAAGCGAGTTCATATAAATACCATAGGCAATTCCTAAAAATGAAAATCCGGCCAGTATCGGTATGGTTTTCGGAAAAGCGTATTTCAATGTTGAGACATGGTTATCAAAAGACATTTCTGCCACCTGCTTTATTTATATTTTATTTACTGTAGTACATCACCATCGTCATTTTCACCATGACGTCTCCATCATTTTTATAAATGTGCGGCTGACTGCCGTCAAAAATCATCGCCTCATCTTCACATAGATGTGTCTGTGTTCCGTTAATATCCATAGTCAGTCTGCCCTTATTAATAAATATATGTTCTTCCACACCAGCAGTGTGAGGTTCCGAATGATGCGCACTGTCCGGATCGATTTCAAGGTTGTAAACTTCAAATAATTTTTCCGGTGAAAAGGGCACAACATTGTAGACGCGATACTGTTCGTTATTTTCTGTAACCAGCTGTGTATCTTTTTTTCTAATCACTTGGATTGCTTTCTGCGGGCGGGTAATCAGTGAAGAAAAAGACACTTTGAAACCATCTGCTATTTTCCACAATGTGGTCACTGTCGGCGTTGAGTCCCCTCTCTCAATTTGAGCCAGCATTGCTTTGCTGACACCTGTAAGCACGGAAGTTTTGTCCAGGCTCAACCCTCGTTCTTTACGGATACTTTGCAGATTACTGCCGATAAAAGCTACATTTTCTGTCATATAAAGCACTCCTGATTATTTAATTTAAATCACTATAGCATATATTTGTATGCTATAACATACAAATATAATAAAAAAACAGCATATTCTGAAAATATGCTGTAAAAAAATTATTTTTCTTTCGCAACCGGTGCATGATGGTAATTTTCGAATCTGATTTTCTTCTGTTCATTGAAGTCGTATTCAGCAAGTTCATCAATATTCTGCAGATATACATCAAGCGAATCTGTCAGCATAAGATTTACCGGCGCTTCTGTTACAGGATCTTTTTCCTGATATAAAAGAATAAATTTATTCAATGCCTTACCGTAGCCGATTTCAAACGCTGTACCTGGATCTACATGTTCACCTTCATAATCATGAACAGCGACAACAGCATCGCACCATTCAACGTGTTTAATGTCATTCGCGTAAACAAAATCACGCCACTCATCAGAACCGTGCTCAAGATGCTCATCCTGCTGCAGGCGCGGAGAAAAGACTTCTGTTACTGTCGGGTTATCTGCTAAAGCTTTCTCCACTCGTTTTACACGCTCAACTTGTTCTTCATCAAAAAATGGACTCGCTAAATAAATTTTCATAATATCACTCCCTATTTTTAACTGTTACTTCTAAATACTAATATTAATTTAATAATACTGCTACTTTTTGATTAAAAAAAACTGCACAAACCGGATATTATTCCAGTTCATGCAGCATCTTTATTTTACCAGCTCGCTTTTTTCACACCCGGGATCTGCCCTTTGTGTGCAAGTTCTCTGAACTTGATGCGCGACAAGCTGAACTCTCTGATGACACCTCTTGGGCGTCCTGTCAGCTGACATCTATTAGTTAATCTGGCCGGTGATGAGTCTCTCGGTAATTTCTGCAATCCTTCGTAATCACCGTTCGCTTTCATTTCCGCTCTAAGATCTTTGTATCGTTCTACCATTTCCTGACGTTTTAATTCTTTTGCTACTTTTGATTTTTTAGCCATATCAGCTCTCCTTGTATAAATCGTAATTATTACGTTTTATACTATATCACATCATTCTTACTGCCTCAATAAAATCGTTCTAGCGCAATATTTTCTCCATCTTTTTGCCCTTTGCCAGCTCATCAATCATTTTATCCATGTAGCGGATTTCCTGCATCAGCGGTTCTTCTATCTCTTCCACTCTGACCCCGCAAATCACACCTTTAACTTCTTTTCTCGCCGGATTCATTGCCGGTGCCTGCTCAAAGAATTCTTCAAAGTTTACTTCTTTGTTAATTTGTTTTTTTAGCTCTTCCTCAGAATAACCAGTCAGCCAAAGAATAATTTCATCAACTTCTTCTTTCGTTCTCTCTTTACGTTCTGCCTTGGTAATATAGTGAGGATACACACTGCTGAAGCTCATTTTATAAATTTTATGTTCTGCCATAGTTCTCCACCTCTTTAAAATAGTAATTAACTGACATAGTTCATTGATTCATTTATAATAATATACGAACATACGTTTGTATAGGGTGTGATATATATGAAATTAGATGCTGTTGAAGTGCTGTTTTTACATTATGTGAACGGTAAAACTGAAGAGGAAGCTCTCCAGCATGATTTTTGGCTAACTGAATACAAGCGCGATCCGCAACACCTTTTAAATCAGCTGATTAATACAGGTGCTGTTTACCAATCATACGATTTTTCTGTCACCCTGACTAAGTTTACAGTCCCTATTATAAAAGGTTTACTTAAAAATTCAGGCATTAAAGTCTCGGGGAACAAAAAAGAATTAATAGCACGTGTGAAGGAGCATCAGGAATTTATCGATATCACAGCACTCGATATCAGCGGCGTATACGTCATTAATGAGTCACTTTCCACGTTTCTGCATGATACTGTGTTTATAAATTATATCAATCTGCACGGACCCATCAGTATTCACGAAGCTTATTCTTACTACACTGAAAATAATGACATGAATGCATCTGAAATTATTATTGCGTTGCATGAACGTAAAATTGCCGAAAGCATCAGCAGGCCTAATAAATACGATGCCGTTAAATGCCATCATCTGCTGTCGGAATACTGGGGCAATGAACTACACGATACTGAACAGAGTCTGTATCATTTAAATCAGTTCTCTATGCTGATTATTCTGGAGTCGATGAAAAGATACCAGCAGCTTGAACCGGCAATGAAACACAATGAATTCTTTAACATCGATAACTATACAATTGAGAAATACCGCAATTTGTTACTCATGAAACAATTTACTATTAACGAATTATATGACCAGCTGCTCGAACATTCCAAAAATCTGCCTTATAGTGAGGAACATATTACTGGCGCAGCCCAGTTCATCATCCGGTATATTATCAGCAGTGAACAGTCTGCAGTAAAATTAGCTGAGGCTCTCAATGATAATTAGTTAGAATACAAACCTTCTTACTGTCTTACCATGTGCGTTATATGTTATTTTTGAATAGAAGAAAAAACTATTTAAGGAGTGTTTTATTCATGGCAAATCGTTTTGAAGACAAAGTAATCCTTATGACAGGTGCTGCTTCCGGCCTCGGACAGGATGCAGCGGTAAGAGTCGCATCTGAAGGTGCTAAATTAGTACTTGTAGACTTAAATGAAGAGGCTCTGAAAGAAACAGAAGAACTGATTAAAAAGGAAAACAGCAATGTTGAAGTTCTATCGATTAAAGCAGACGTTTCCAATGAAGATGAAGTTAAAAACTACGTGGACAAGACTGTGCAAACTTTCGGTAAAATTGACGGTTTCTTTAATAATGCAGGTATTGAAGGTAAGCAGAACCTGACAGAAGATTACGGTTCTGACGAGTTCCAAAAAGTTGTGAATATTAACCTGAACGGTGTATTCTTCGGTATGAAACACGTTCTTAAGGTAATGAAAGAACAAGGTTACGGTTCAATCGTTAACACAGCATCAGTCGGCGGTATCCGCGGTGTTGGCAATCAGTCAGGCTACTCAGCAACAAAACACGGTGTAGTCGGTCTGACACGCAACTCAGCTGTTGAATACGGACAGTTCGGTGTAACTATTAATGCTATTGCACCAGGTGCGATTATGACAGCAATGGTTGAAGGCTCATTAAAACAAATGGACCCGGACAACTGGGAAGAAGCTGGTAAAGAATTTGTATCTGTTAACCCGATGAAACGTTTCGGTAAGCCTGAAGAAGTATCAGGACTCGTTGCATTTCTGTTAGCAGAAGCAGGATTCATCAACGGTGCAGTGATTAACGTTGACGGCGGACAATCTTACAAATACTAAGTATAAATAAAAACAGAAGAAGGCCAATGCCTTCTTCTGTTTTTATTTATATACTTCCTTTAAAAAATGGAAACTTGCCGGATGCTGTTCATATCCTTGAATTTCTTCATTCATCCCAACCAGTAGATAAGGATGATATATAGGAATTAATGGCGCTTCGTCAATAATTATCTGCTGTGCTTCTTCATACAATTTTAAACGTCGTTCTTCGTCAGTTTCTGATCGTGCGTCACTTAGTAACATATCTACCTCGTCATTAGCATAGCGAGTTCTATTTCCGGACGTCCCGATGCTTGAGGAATGAAATAGCGGATACAAACCATAATCTGCATCCAATGTTACCGTACCCCAACCTCCGATAAACATATCATGTTCTCCACTGCCTACATAATCAAGAAAAGCTCCAGCTTCAATCTGATAAATTTCCAGTTCTATATTCAGTTGAGCGAGTTCTTGCTGAAGATAAGTCGCAATATCAGCAGCTGTTCTGTCCTGCACAGTGATTTCAGCTGTGAAACCATCTCCGTAACCATTCTCATCGAGAATATTTCTTGCTGTCTCGAGGTTATAGTCTATGGGTTTTAGATTATCGCTATGTCCATTCACCGCAGAACTTAACGGCGTTTCCGCCACAACCGCTTTATCCTCAAGCATGATATTAATAATATCTTCCTTATTCACTGCATGTGCGACTGCCTGTCTTACGGCCGGGTCATTAAATGGTTCTTTCTCTGTATTAAAGCCCACGTACTCCATGCGTACACTTTCAGTTTCATTTACAGTTGTCCCATCCTGTTCGTTTACCTGGGTAAAATCATTCGGGTCAAGTGGATAAATTAAATCAGTGTTTCCTGTAGTCAGTTCAGCGATTCGCGTCGCATCTTCAGGTACAGCGCTAAACGTGAATGCAGATGCCTTCGCAGGTTCACCCCAATAGCTTTCGTTTCTTTCAAGTCTCACAAAATCCCCTTCAGATATTTCCTCAAATTCGAAAGGTCCTGTACCAACAGGATTCTGATTCACCGCTGTTAATGGTTCAGCCTGTGCATAGTCTTCGGCAATCACTGCTGGACTAATCATTCCCCCTGCTGGATGTGCTAAATGAGAAGGTAATGCAGCAAATGGTCCATCTGTTTTAATATGTATTGTATATTGATCAATAACTTCCACTTCTTCAATCAATTCAAACAGGAATGCAACAGGTGAGCCCACAGTTTCGTCCATGACCCGATTAAGGTTAATTTTTACCGCTTCAGCATTAAACGGCTCGCCGTCATGAAACTCTATCCCATCCCTTAAATTGAATTCCCATGTCGTATCATCAAGCTGCTCATATGATTCAGCAAGACCCGGAACAAGCTCAAGATCCGGCGTAAATTCCACCAGTCTTTCGTATATATTTACATTTACATGATTGGAGGGCTGATCATTCGCAGCATGGGGATCCATTGAGTTAGGTGTTGCCAGTAGACTCATACTGATTTCTGCTGCATTGCTTTCATCTGATTTTTCGTTATTATCGGCAGCATCTTCAATTTCACTATCATTAGAACAAGCTGCAAGCACTGATAATATAAAGATTGTTATTAAAAATAAAGATTTTTTCATTATTTTTCCTCCAAATACAAATTAATATCATTATACCTAGCATTTCAGTAGGAATAAAGAGCTGTTTTAACATTATAAAATAGTATCGGAGTTTATCTACAAATTTAAATAAGAGCCCCAAATCCGGGACTCCCATTCTTTAAAAATTATCCTCATCAAATTCTCTATACCCTGTAACTTTTTGTGTTTCGTAAAATTCTTCAAAACGTTTTACAGTCTCTTCATAACTCAATCCGTCGAGGTGGTAAATCTTGCCGAAGTTTGCTGATTCTTTTGCCGGCAGCGCTTCGATAGTATAGCCTTCTTCACCTTTAATACACTGCAGCGTGTCAACTTCCAATCCCCAGTTTTGGAACGACAGCGTCGCAAAGCTGTCTTCTTCCTCAATGATATCTTTTAGCGCACTTTCAACTTGTGGCCATGTTGGATTTTGGTAGTCATCCAGACCGGTTGACAGCTCCGAATAAGGTTCCTCTGATTTGTATTCTCTGTCATCTTTATCATCGTCTTGTTTCAGAAAATCAAATATCCCCATATTTTTACACTCCTCTTTATATTTAAGATAATCTATTCGTCTTTCCAATATTTAAATAAAGGACCATCCGCACCAAATACCGGATCTTTATCAGGCATAGGCACATTTCTTATATTTTGAAGTTTTTCTTCGCGTTCTTCTTTTTTACCGTAGCAGAAGTCATATTCTTTACCATCAGGGTATGCCCCGTACACTGCAAAGTCCGGGCTGCTGTCAATGTTCTTATGACCGAACCCTGCCGGAATAACCGCTACGTCTCCTCTTTCGACTTTAACTTTTGTACCTTCTTCACCGCCGAGATGCAGCGTTGCTGTACCGCTGTCTACAACGATCACCTCGTGCGTTATGCTGTGGTAGTGATGATAAGGCGCTACGCCGCCTTTCCATATACCGCGCCAATTGTTATCACTTAATATTTTTTCTGTATCATCGTTTTCTTCTATAACGTTTTTATAATGCAGCATGGGATAAAATGGATGATTCGGTATCATGCCGTCATCAGGATGCTTCAGAGGTGTGATTTCAATTTCTGCTGCTTTTCTCAAAACTACGTCCTCCTAAAATTTCATATACATGTATTTGCCCGTTTTCACCGAATTGTAATCATTAAAAAAGGATGCCGGTAAGTCCGGCATCCTGTTTGAAGTTATTCTATTTATCTTCTTTCGTTTCCGCTTCAACTTCAGGCGGCTGTTCATCCGGAAGTGTTTCTTCAAACGCCTCGCGTTTTTCTTCCAGTTCTTTTTGTGTATCTTCTCTGTAACTTGATTCAAAAATCAGCTGCTGTTTCTCCAGCTGGATAATGCCATGCTCACTGCGCAATGCTTTGTATAGTGATATTGCCAGCATAATCACGATAAACGTGAATGGGAATGCCGCAATTAACATCGCCATCTGGAGAGCATTCAAACCACCTGAAGCAAGTAGTACCATTGCTGTAGCAGCTAAGATACCGCCCCAGATTAATTTAACTTTAAGCGGCGGGTTCAATGAACCGCCAGTTGTCAGCATACTGAGAACGAACGTACCGCTGTCTGCTGAAGTGACGAAGAATGACGCAATCAGCAATATCGCAATACCCATAATGAGCGGTGCCGCCGGATAATTTTCAAGGAATGCGAATAGTGCTACTTCGTTACCCTGCGTCTCTATCAGACTGTAAAGTCCGCCGCCAAGAATGTTATCTGTTTCAATACCTGCAACACCGAAAATTGCGAACCATAGTGCACTGAAGAGTACCGGAACACCCATTACACCAATGATGAATTCACGGATTGTTCTGCCTCGTGAAACACGTGCGATAAAGCTTCCGACGAATGCAGCCCAGCCAATCCACCAAGCCCAGTAGAATAATGTCCAGCTGTCGAGGAATCCTCTGTCACCAACAAATGAGTTCATGTTAAATGTCATACTCACTAAGTTCTGCAGATAGTTTCCGGTATTCGTCATAAATGATTCAATCATTAATACTGAAGAACCAAATACAAATACGAAAATCATTAATGCAATCGCAATAACAACGTTACCCATACTCAAGTAACGGATACCTTTGTTAACCCCTGTCGCTGCTGATGCGATAAATGCAATTGTTATAATAATAACTACTATCATCTGTGTCAGCAGATTATTTTCTATCGCGTCAAAGCTGTAGCTGAGTCCTGCTGTAATCTGTGTGGCACCGAGACCCAGCGACGTTGCAATACCAAAAATTGTACCGAATACTGCTATAACGTCAACTGTTGTACCCATCCAGCCTTTTGATCTTTCACCGATTAATGGTGATAGTGCTGAACTCATTAGCAGCGGTGCGTTGTGTCTGAAGTTGAAATATGCCAGTGCCAGTCCAACTACTGCATATACTGCCCATGGGTGAAGTCCCCAGTGAAATAATGTATATTGTAGTGCTTCCTGCTGAGCAAGTGCCGTGCCGCCTTCTGTAATCGGCGGGTTGTGGAAATGTGTCAGCGGCTCATTTACACCGTAAAATACAAGTCCGACACCCATACCTGCTGTGAACAGGAACGAGAACCATGTGAAATAGCTGTACTGAGGTTTTTCATCCTGTTTACCTAAACGAATCTTACCGTAAGGACTGATAACAAGATAAAGTGCAAAAATTACAAAGCCCGTCATTGCGAGCATATATACCCAGCCGAGTTCATTAGAAATAAAATTGTTAATATAACCTAAAATAGTTTCCAGATTCGCCGGGAAAAACGCGCCCCATAAAATAAATACAAATGCGACAGCAAGTGAAATATAGAATACAGGGGTTACTGTTGATTTTCTGTTTCTCATGAAATATCCTCCTTATTAAATTATGATGTCTCATATAAAGACATACTAAAAAAGAGAGGTCTCTATATAAGATAATCAGTGATTCTGTATCACTTTACTTTTTTTGAGAAAAAAGATGGAAAATGCATGTGCACTCCAGAAAAAATGAAATAAAAGCGGTGACGTTAAATAATGTCTGAGTAATACTTCAAGACAATACTGCATTGCGAATAGAATCGCACGACAAAGGGATGCATAGTTAAATATGCTCTAAACAACTAATAATGCTAACATGGATAATGGTAAAATTAAACATCTCCAGGACATGAATGCGTTTTAACTCCTTCATTAGTGTATTTTTACATAAATAATTCCCTGTTTTTGTCTACTATAAACTTATATTGCCAACATGACTGAAATACAGCATTCAAATCCCGCGCTGATAAAAAATATTTCAGATAAAAATAATCAGGCTCAGACTTTTTTAAAAAGTCTGAGCCTGATTTCATTTTATATTGCAGCGCGGTGAAATTTTATCCACCCGCCATTTATCAAATAATAATTGTTCATAACGTCCGTAGACTGCTTCACCGTATAACTTTTCATCGCCGTAAACGAAAAAAGGCGGAATTCGCTCAGGATTAAACTTAGATTTGTGCACCTCAACAATCTCACCGAGCGCATCCAGATTCTTTCTAAATTCAATTGAACGCTTTCCTCCACGTCGCTGATGCTCTTCATCCAATTCTTTAAGCAGAGCATGTGCATCAAGTATATAGGGATACCCCCCCATTATAAATAGACTTCACGATTGGATGGGAAAGATATCGGGTATTCGTTTCAATAATTTTCATTTCTCCAAGACAGACCCGGATAATTTGATACATTTCCAGCACCTGTTTAGACAGCCGTCGATTATCTAAAAATTGCGCACTTATCTTATGATTTTCGTGCACTCTGAAAATTTGCATACTCCACCCCGTTTTCTACTTAAAATCCTCTAGTAAATGATGCTGGTGTTTCAGATTCAAAGCGCATGACTTTACCACTAGTCGGATGAGTAAATTTAATTACATTCGCATGAAGTCCAAGTCTGTTAATCGCATTAATCTCAGAACCGTATTTTTTATCGCCGACAATTGGATGTCCGAGTTCCTGCATGTGTACACGAATCTGATTTTTACGCCCTGTTTCCAAGTTCACTTTCAATAATGAGAATCTGCGATTCGTTTTCAGCACTTTATAATGTGTAATTGCTTTTTGACCGTGATTTGGTTTCGGACTTGAGTGCATCATAAATGTCCTGTCCTCTGTAAGCCATGATGTAATTGTTCCATCTTTTTTTACGATACCTTCTACAAGTGCTACATATGAACGTTCCTGCACAGTTTCAGTCCATGCCTTTTGCAGGCGCTGCTGAACCATTTTACTGCGTGCAAATATCATTACACCGGAAGTGTCACGGTCCAGACGATGCACGATAAATACCCGGTTATTCGCGTGAATGCTCTGTACATATTCCATCAGCTGTTTGTAAGCAGTCATTTGACGCTCCTGCTTTGAGCCCATAGATAAAATGCCGCTTTCCTTATCAATGACAATCAAATCATCATCTTCATGGAGTATACTCACACCTTTTAATTTCGCACTTGTTGAAGCCACACGTGCACGTATTTGAACATGATCCCTCGGTTTTAATACTTGGTCGAACTGCGTTGTCGGTTTGTCATTGACTACGATCTGACCGCGTTTCAAAATACCTTTAACAGCATTACGGCTTTTTGACGGCATTACTTTGAATAAAAATTCAAGTACCTCTGTATGTTCTTTTACTGTCCACTCTTCGTGACGCGGTGCATTTTGGTTAGCTTTTGGTTTTGCTTTTGCTTTGGCATTTGGTCTAGCTTTTGGTCTCTTTTTCATTCTGAAATCCCTCTACTCTTTCTTATTTCTAAGCTTTTCACGATACTAAGCGATTACTCTATTGTACTTTGTATATTCCTTAATTACAGTAAAATATTCATATAAAAAACTGCCTGTCGAAATTCGACAGGCAGCTTGCACTTTTTAGAAATACATAAGATTAATTTTCTCTGGTTACTGCTTCTTCCAGTTTCTTCATTTCTTTGTTCATCACTGATTTAACGACAGGTTTTGCTGTCATTGCAAACACCCTGACACCCATGCTGCTTTCTATCGTAGACTTCACAGTTAGTTCTGAGTAATCACCAGCCGGTTCAACATTAAATACCGTTGTTATAACGCCCTGTTTCAGCTTAGTTTTCATAACAATTCTCTTATTTTCAACGTATTCAGTAATTTCATTTCTGAAACGGTATATTTTATTTCTAACGCCCAGCGTTATTCTGAATTTCGTCCCTTTTGAACGTTTGCCTTTTGTATTATATTCTATATCTTTCAGAATACTAAAGATCTTTTTTAATTGTTCATCATCATTTATCACCGAAAAAATCTCTTTAGGTGATGCTGCCAGTTTGTCGTTATGATAGTTGTATATTTCCATATGTAATAACTCCCCTTTGTGTTTATACTACATTATAACTAGTTTGATGGAGGTAATCTCTCTCCTAAAATGGCCCAAGATTAATGAGCACTGCGACTGTTAAAAGAACAAACGCTATGCCTGTCCATATTAAAAACAGCGGGAAAAACCACTTAGCCCATTTAATCCATGACACACCTGCGACCGCAAGACTTGCCATCAACGGACCCGAAGTTGGAAACAGTACGTTAGAAAAACCGTCACCGAACTGAAATGCCAGTACGCTGACCTGTCTCGTAATACCAATCATATCCGCAAGCGGTGTCTGTATCGGCATCATAATTGCTGCCTGTCCGCTCCCTGAAGGTACAAAGAAGTTAAATACAGAGTTCATTACAAACATACCGATTGCTGTTGCCACAGGCGGTAAAGCAGATAATGGCTGTGACAGCGCATTAACAAGTGTATCCAGAATCTGACTGTTTTCCATAATCACAAGCACCGCTCTCGCAAGTCCAATAATTAATGCACCGTATACGAGATTCTTACACCCTTCCAAGAATGTAATTGCGATTGTATTGTAGTTCATTCCTGCTATTATTCCCGCAACTAAACCAATAATAACAAAAAATGCTGCCATATGATCCATGGTCCATTGGAATTTAACTACTGCAAAAACGAAGAATATTAATGCCGCTGCCGTCCACAGTAAAATAATTTTATGACGACTTGTAAATGTCTCATCAAAATTCAGTTTGTCTTCACCACCTGCTTCGATACCAATCAGGCTTCTTGAAGGGTCATTTAATATTTTTCTGCAGTAGCGCCATGTATACCAAATCGTCACTCCGACAAGCAGAACGAATGCAATCAGTCTGAACGTCATACCGGAAAATAACGGAAGTTCTGAGATGTTATGTGCAACTCCTACTGTGTATGGATTAAGAAACCCTGCAGAAAATAATGAATCAACTTACGACAAAAGTTCACCTGCTTTAAGTATGATGAATACAAACTTCTCACTTAATACACGTACAGTTGGTGTAATTATTATGCCTGATGTTGCAGAGAAAACTCTGAAAGAAACGAAAGAGAAACTTGAAAAACAGGGGCTTCAGCCTATGTTTATTTCGGATAAAATATATCATATCGGAGATATGACATTAGATGCGACATTCGATACAGTACATGCCGTGCTGTTTGACTCACTAATTGTAATCAGCGGAGAACAACCGCTCCCTGCACCGGCAATTGAAAACCTTGAAGTTGCTTATAAGCACAAAAAAGCAATTGGTTTCGGCACCGACTCAGTAAATATATTCGACTCGCTGTCATTCACTAAAGATGACACAGGTGTTACTGATATCGAACAGGACTTCGATGGCTGCCTAAGTGATGTAAAAGCCCACAGAGTGTGGGCAAGATAAATTATATTAAACTGCCTGCGGCTCATGGAGCAGCAGGCAGTTTTTTTCGTTATTGTGCACCATTCCTGTTAAGATTAAGTCACTAATGGAAATGAAAGAGGAAACTTTATGAGTGAACAGGTAAAAATCTTTACATCAGCAACATGCCCGGTATGCAGTATGGCAAAAGATTTGCTGGATTCTATGGATATTTCATATAAAGAGGTTAACGTGGATATTAATCCGATTTCCATCGTTAAACTAATCGGCAGCACGAGAAAATTCACAGTGCCGCAAACAATTATTAACGGCCAGATTATTTCAGGCTTTAATCCTGATAAAGTTATCACGGCAGTGCACGAGTAACAGGCAGTTTTATCGAGTAATATGAGGCAGCCTGTTAAAATTAAAGTCAGAGACTCGTTTTACACGAAAGGAGTTTTAATCATGAGTGCAAAAGAAAATGAGACAAATACTTTACAAGAAGAGCCAAAAGAAATTAAAGGGATTGAAACTTTAGATTTCGGCACTTCAGGCATGGTATGTGACTTCGAGACCGGTATTTGCGGTCCAATCAACGAAGAGAAAGAGGATAAAAAATAATGAAAATTACAATCTGGTCAGATTTCGTCTGTCCGTTCTGCTTTATTGGACAGGCAAACTTAGACAATGCGCTTAAAACATTCGAACATAAAGACGAAGTTGAAATTGAGTACAAGAGTTTCCAGCTGATGCCGGATGCTGAATATACTCCAGGTGAAACGTATGCTGAGACTTTCTCTAAAATGAAAGGTGTTCCTGAGGAACGCGCTAAAGGCATGTTTGAACAAGTAACAGAAAGTGCTGAACAGGCAGGTGTTGAAATTAATTATGAGACTGCTAAATTAACAAACACACTGGACGCTCACCGCGTATTCCAATATGCGAAGGAGCAAGGTAAAGGCACTGAATTCTTTAAAGCATTATACGATGCACACTTCACAAACGGCGAAGTGCTGAACGATGAAGATACGCTTGCACGCCTGTCAGAATCAGTTGGTTTAGACGGTGACACTGTCCGTGAAATCGTAAATAGCGATCAGTATAACCAAGATGTTAATGTGGATATCTCACAAGCATCAAGCCTTGGTATTCAGGGAGTACCATTCTTCCTCGTTAACGATAAATATTCAATCTCAGGTGCACAGCCCGTTGAATTATTCCAGGAAGCATTGGAAAAGATTTACCACGAAGGACAGGAAACTGAATAATTTGAAGCTATGAGGTTGCGGATACACATGAGACTCGATCATGCCAGTCCGGGAAGTTGCGGATACGAATGAGACGCAATCACACCAGTCCCGTGAGCTTTGGATACACATGAAAGCCGATCACACCAGTCCCCATCATCTTTAAATTAAATAACGGCCGGAGAATCCATCATCAGGATTTTCCGGCCGTTTTCATTTGAATTATTTAGGTTCTGAAATAACACCGCACGCAACTGGTGTTCCCGCATCACCTGAAGGCTGTGTTTGGTAATCATCTTCACCTGAATGAATGATTAACGCAGTTCCTTCATCAGTCAGTAAAGTATTATCTAAGTTTTCTTCTAAAATAGATACACTTTCTGCATTAAGTTCCGTTGAAACGGTTCCGTCGTCAGCAACTTCAATATTCTCCAAATCGCCTGCATGCGGTCCATCTTCATGGTCAAATCCATGCGCTGCATCTGTCGGATTGTAATGTTCTCCTGCTGAATCAAAATCAGGTCCTTCACACATTCCTGCATTATGGATGTGAATCCCGTGCATTCCCGGTTCTAGTCCTTCTGCTTCCAATGTAATCGTTAAACCATTATCCGCTTCTGCGAACGTCGCGTTACCAATTTCTTCTTCTTCGTTATTCATCATAGTGACTTCAATTTCCTGTGACGGTTCCTGCACCGGTGCTTCCCCGTCTCCGCATGCTGCGAGTACTAAAATTACGAGTAACATTGGCAAATACATCAAACGCTTCATAAATAATCCCTCCAGCTCTTTTATAAACATGTTCCCTGACTGGAAGGACATAAACCACCCTTATACATTTACAAATCAATTCTCAAAGTCCGCATGATCTGCTCTAATGTTCTTTCAATATTAGCCCGTGTCCGTTTACTATTCATTGCTTCTTCAATAGATAAAGGTTCATTCTGAATTGAAAATACTGCGTTTATTCCATGATGATTGAGTTTGTAAGCATCGTCAGTCAGACTGCCGCCGACAGCAATAATCGGAACACCATGTTTTCCAGCTAAGCCTGCCATGCCTGCAGGTACTTTCCCCATCGATGTCTGTGCATCAATTCTGCCTTCACCCGTAATGACCAAATCTGCGTCTTCCATTTCTGATTCAACACCAAGAACATCCATTATAAGCTCAACACCGGCTTCCAGATGACCGTTTAAATAGCCATGGAACGCCGCACCTAAACCGCCTGCAGCACCGCCGCCTTCAATATTTGAAATCTCGATACCCATTTCTTTAAATGTAAAATCTGCATAGTGCTTCAAACCAGCATCGAGAACTTTCAGCATGTCACTGTCTGCACCCTTTTGCGGTCCGAATATATAAGACGCTCCCTGTGCACCATATAAAAGATTGGAAACATCACAAGCTACTCTGAATTCGCAGTCTTTAAACTTCTCACTTTCAACAGTTTTTCTAATAGAATCTATAGAAGATAAAAACCCGCCGCCAAACGCAATCTCATTCCCTTCAACATCCATAAACTCGTAGCCCATCGCCTGCAGCATACCGACACCGCCGTCGTTCGTTGAACTGCCGCCTAGACCGATGATGAATTTTCTCGCACCATTATTAAAAGCATGATTAATTAATTCACCGACACCGTAAGTTGTCGTCTTAAGCGGATTCAGCTGATCTTTAGACAACAATGTTAACCCGCATGCTGATGCGACTTCTATAATTGCGAGATTTTCATCTTTAATTAAGCCGTAAGAAGCATCAATCAGAGGACCAAGTGGACCTGTTACAGCGATCTCAACTAGACTTCCGTTCATACCGTCAACGAGTGTTTCAGCCGTGCCTTCACCACCGTCAGCCATGGCAAATGCTTTTAGCACAGCATCCGGAAACACTTGTTTTATACCATTCTCAACTGCCAGATTTGCATCAGCAGAAGACAGGCTCCCTTTAAATGAATCCATACCCACGATAACTTTCATGTTGGTCTCCTCCAGATAAAAAGTAATTCATTGGGCTAAATCATTAGCATTTTGTATAAAAGGAAAAATACTGTTACTGAAATTTCCAACCAATATCCTTCAACATTCAATAGTTATTAATATAACAATCTAAAAGCGTGTCTATAATCATTATATCATCTGGTCATATTGTTAAAGATACTTACAATTCTTTATTGGAAGCGTCACTTATGATTTACCAATCACACCTTAGGGTAACTGTTAATTAAAGTATCTTTTTAGGAGGCTCATAATGAATTCTTTCAAAGCTTTAGTTGCTGATAAGACAGACGAAGGCACAGAGATGAGTATTAAAAATTTAAATGTAGATGATTTATCCGAAGGTGATGTGCTGATTGACGTTCACTATTCCAGTGTGAATTATAAAGATGGTATGGTTGCAGCAGAAGGTCAGATTGCGGAAGTCTTCCCTATTATTCCGGGGATTGATCTTGCTGGAGTCGTAATTGAATCAACTGATAACAAGTTTAAAAAGGGTGATTCAGTCATCGCGACGAGTTACAAAATTGGTACAGGTATTTCAGGCGGCTTTTCTGAAGTTGCACGTATTCCTGCTGAATATGTCGTGCCGTTACCGGATGGCCTGACATTAAAAGAGTCTATGGAGCTCGGGACAGCCGGCTTTACTGCCGGTATCTCCATCTCAAAACTTGAGCAGGCTGGCGTTACACCGGATAACGGTGAAGTGCTCGTTGCCGGTGCTTCTGGCGGTGCCGGGAGTTTATCGATCAGCATGCTCGCTGCTTTAGGTTACGACGTCGTTGCAAGTACAGGCAGCATGGATGAAGAAGATTATTTAACATCACTTGGTGCGAAGAAAATCATTCACCGTGATGATGTAGTTAATGATGATAAAAAGCCCGTTCATAAACCTCAGTATCAAGCGGCAATTGATCCAGTCGGCGGGAAAACGACAGAGTATATTATTAAAACGCTTAAACCCGAAGGTGCACTTGCTACATTCGGACTGGTTGGAGGTATTCAAGTCCATACGACTGTATTGCCGTTTATCGGACGCGGTATTCACTGGCTCGGTGTTGATTCTGTATTCTATCCCATGGAACAGCGTATAAAAGTCTGGGATAGACTGGCGAAGGATTTAAAACCTGAAATTCTCGACAAAGATGTCGTTAATGAAATCAGTCTAGAAGAGCTTCCGCAAGTTCTTCATGATATAATCGACGGCAAGGTCAGAGGCCGTACGATTGTTAATTTAAAAAATGAATAATTAAGCAATTTAAAAACTCCTTCAGCTATTTTGCTGAGGGAGTTTTTGTTTTCGGATACGGGTCATCCGGCAGTCTCAGTACATCGAAATCATTCGTCACCGCCTGGTAAAGCTGAACCAACTCAGCTGCGATGCCTGAAGATCCGTCAAGATAACCGATTTTCGCAGTCACATGTTCAGGATCCGTTCTGTCGAACGCATGATACCAGCATGCTCCAGTATTTTCTTCATAGACACTTTCGCTCAGCAGCTGCTTGCCAACGCGTTTCGCATAATTTAAATACTTATCTTCACCGGTCTCTGCCCACAGACCAAGAAACACGCTGCTCATACCTGCAGAACCGCAGCACTGTGATCCGACGTTCCAGTAGCCGTCTGAATGAAGTTCCGGTGCGCCTGTATTTAAAATTCCATTGACGATATTTTCTGTCCACTCTTTATATTCCGCTTCACCAGTCACTTTATACAGTTTGTAAAACAAGCGGATAGTTCCTGCTGCACCGTGACACAGCCCAAGATAATGCACATCTTTTAAATAGGGAAAGCTGTGCGGAAATAAAATATTGTCTCCTTCAATAGTCGCAATCGCTTGAATATATTTTACACCTTTTTCAGCTGCTGCAAGATATCTTTCATCTTTATTTTCTTCATATAAAGATGCCATCGCATATGCAACGCCTGCTGTACCGTAAAAATAGTTCGGCATTACACTGTCTTCAGGAATTCCGAAATAAGCCGGACTGATTGTCGGCCATGTCATCTGACCGTCTTTTTCCTGTCCCTCATTCAGAATTTTCCCGCCTGCTTTTAAAGCAAGTTCATGCCAGTCTGTTCTCTTATATTTTTCTGCTGCTTTAATTAAAAATAATATAATACCGGAGTCAAAGAAAATCGCAGGTTCACCTGTCCAGACAATTCCTTTATCTGTCTGACGTGCCGCATCAGCCGTTTCTTCAATCAGCTGAATTGCAAATTCATCAAATTCAGCCATCCCTGAAACTTCTGCCAGCTCACCAAATACATACGCAATCCCTGTTACACCGTTCAGCACACCCCACTCTGAATGCTCGATATTACCGCCGTACTGCTGCATTCTCACTTCACAGTCCCAGTTGCTGATAATATACTTCCCAGCTTTAACAGCATCGTCTAAATAACTGTTATCATCAGCCGCTCGTGCCAGCTGAGTCAGAAAATAAATCACACCCGGTGAACCGCTGTATAAAGAAAACTGTCCCATAAATGTGTTTTCATGAGGTTCAGCCGGAGAAAATGGTTCTTCTTCCCAGTACATACCTTCCGGTGTTTCAATTGCAGTATTTTTAAGCATTTTTGCCGCTTCTTTTGCAGCATTTAAATAGTCTTCAGTTTCTGGTTCATGAAATAAAGGTCTTAATTGATTCGACATTCAAACACTCCTCATTAAAACAGCATTTTTGTTATATCAGTGTAATTTTTCCTTCTATCTTAATTTCTGCATCTGCTCTTTTAAGCAGATTGCCGATATGACAACCCATATCTGCAGTATTAAATGCACGTTCCACAAATTTAATCTCTTCTTCAGTTGCACTCTCAGGAAGACTGACTTCAGGATAGTGAACGATTTTTAATCCTTTATCTTTCGAATTCACTGCATCTGTTGTCATCGCGAGACCTATTACCGGCAATTTTCTCGCAGCGGTCAGTGCAATCAGTGTCATCGCATAACAGGATGCTGCCGATGCTGCGAGCAGATCTGTAGGGTTCGCACCGTCGCCGCTGCCTCCGGAAACGGTCGGAATCGCAATCTGAGTATCCATTTTATCTGCTGTAATTGTACCTGTTCCTTTCGTACTTCCGTTCCAAACTGTTTTTAAATGAGCCATGATTATCCCTGCCCTATAGTAAGATTTCAATCCATATTTTAATTGCTGTTGCTAAAATTAAAACCGCAAGCATCCACTGCAATATTTTTGTATTCATCTTCTGGCCAAGTTGTGCACCGAGAGGCGCTGCTATCAGACTAGCAATAATCATAATCAGCGCAGGACCGTACAGTACCTGATCTGTTAAAATTTTACCTGCCGTTGTCCCAATTGAAGATATAAATGTCACAGCAAGGCTCGTCGCAATTGTTACCCGTGTAGGTATTTTAAGAACGACTAGCATAATCGGCACTAAGATAAATGCACCCGCTGCACCAACAATACCGGAAGCTGTACCTGTAATAAAGGCCAGCCCCGCAGCAAGATATTTATTATAGTCCAGTGAATCTCCCGGCGAGTAGGGTACTTCTTTTTTAGGCATAAACATCATGACTACTGCAATAGTTGCAAGTACCGCGTAAACAATATTCACCTGAGGTTCCGAAAGATATCCGGAGCCGTATCCGCCAAGCAGACTTCCAAAAAGAATCGCTCCGCCCATATAGATAATCAGGCGAAGATTAAGATATCCACTGTTTCTGTACGCCCAGACACCGCCAATCGTTGCAAAAAACACCTGTACTGCACTGATGCCGGCAACTTCATGTGCTGTAAAAGAAGTGAATCCCAGCATAGCCGGAATATAAAGCAGCATCGGGTACTTTATAATCGAACCGCCTATTCCCACCATGCCGGAAATGTAAGAACCCAGAAAACCGATAAAGAATATAACCGTTATAAATGATATATCCATTAGTTCATCACTGCTTTAATACCCATATACCCTCTTTCGACGTTGATTAAATCATCGAATCCGCGGGCTTTTAAAATACTCATTGCGATTGCTGAACGGACACCTGACTGACAGTGTACGTAAATTTTATCTTCTTTGCTGAATGGGATTTCTGCATTTTGCAGTTTACCAAAGTGAATATGTGACGCACTTTCAATATTTCCGGCATTATATTCCGAACTTGAACGGACGTCCAAGATGTTTATGCCATCTATATTCTGAACAAGTATTTCCGGGGAAATATTTTCGTATGAGTCATTAAAATACTTATCTGCCTGGTCCGCAGGTACAATTAACTGCAGATTATCAAAGCCGATTGATGCCAAATCTTCCTGAATTGATTGACTATCTTCAGGATTGGCGATTACCGTCATCGGCTCAGTATAATTGATATACCAGCCTGCGAACTGAAGGAATTTCCCGTTATAAGGTAAGTTGATTGAACCTTTCATAAAGCCTTGTTTGAATATTTCTTTGCTTCTTAAGTCGAATACCTGCCCCGGGAGAGTTTCCGGCGTTGCGACTTCAACTTCTCTCACATTGAATTCCGGCAGTCCTTCTTTGTTCACTTTTTTCATATGTGCAAAGTAATTCGGCGGCTCCGGCTGATCACTTGTCAGCTCGGTAATGAATGCCTCTTTATCATCATATTTGAACACCCAGTTATTCTGGCGCTCGTAACCAAGCGTTGATAACGGCACCGCACCAAGTGACTTGCCGCATGCACTTCCGGCACCGTGTCCCGGCCATACCTGCATGAAGTCCGGGTAATCCGCCATCTTCTGCAATGAACTGAACATAGAATTGGCACCTTCTTCTGTCGTGCCTTTCATATTTGCTGCTTCTTCAAGTAAATCCGGACGCCCGATATCACCGACAAACATAAAGTCACCTGTAAATATTCCCATTGGCTCAGTACTTCCACCACCAAGGTCTGTCAGTACGAATGATATACTCTCAGGGGTATGTCCCGGTGTATGAATGACTTTTAATTCAACATTGCCGACATTGATAACGTCGCCTTCTTTAAGTAATACAGTGTCATCAGGAACATTTTGATATTTCCAGTTCTTATCGCCCTCATCAGAGACATAAAGTGTCGCACCAAATTTAATAGATGCATCACGAAGACCTGAAGCGAAGTCAGCATGAATATGCGTTTCTGTCGCTTGTGTTATTTTAAAACCTTCAGCATTTGCTGTTTCTGCGTATTCATCCAGTACGCGTTTCGGGTCGATAATAATAGCTTCTTTTGTCTTCTGACACGCTACCATATAAGAAGTTTGCGAAAGTTTCTGATCATAAAATTGTTTGAAATACATTTAATACACTCTCCAGTTTTTTATAATTTAGTCTATATAAATAAGTTAAGATTCCCGTTTTCTGCATCTCCGAGATATGTGCCGACCCCACCGAACTGAACATTCGATAGAAGTTCCTCTTTATCGACTGCCATAATATCCATACTCATCGTACAGGCAATCATTTTAACGCCGAGTTTGTCGGCTTTTTCAATCATTTCCGATAATGCATCCACTTTCTTTTTCTTCATCACATGCTGAATCATTTTAGAACCCATGCCGAGCATATTCATTTTTGAAATCGGCAGTTTTGAAGCTGACTTCGGCATCATCATGCTGAACATTTTATCGAGACCTTTTTTATTTTTTTTCGGTGCATTCGGGTCTTTAATAATATTCAACCCCCAGAACGTAAAGAACATTGTTACTTCTTTGCCCATGCTTCTCGCACCGGACGCAATAATGAATGAAGCAAGCGCCTTGTCCATATCACCGCTGAAGACAACAATCGTCGCGCCGTCTTTCGTTTCAACCATCTTGTGTCCTTCAGCTGCTGCCGGTGCTTTCTTTTCAAGCACAACAGTCACATTTTCACCGGATACTTCATTTTTAAGTACGGCATGTCCATGCTTTTTAGCCCATGCTTCAACATCTGTACAAAAGCCGTGATCCGTTACAGTGATTTCCATCTGTTTGCCTGTGTCGAGACCGCTCATCACTTCATTTACTTTTAACAGAGGTCCCGGACACTGCAGTCCGTGTGCTGCGATTTTAATTCTCTCGTCATCAATATTTGAATTGTTCTCGACAGTAGAAATAACTTCTTCAGAATCAGTGCTGCTGAAATTCCCTGTATACGATGAAAATCCGCCTTCCAGATTGATTGCATCAAAACCTTTGGCATTCAATAAATCCGCTGCTGTTTGACTGCGTCTGCCGCTCTTGCAGTATGTGTAGATTGTTTTATCTTTCGGCAGTTCATTCATACGCTGCTCCAGCTCCGATATTGAAATGTGTTTTGATGATTCAACGTGTCCCAGTTCATATTCAAATGTTTCTCTGACATCCAGCAAAAACTCTCCTTTGTTAAGCAGCTCATCTGCATCGTTCATATGATAATTATTTTTAGTCATTTTAATAACTCCTTCTCATTTAAATACCTATAGGGGTATATTAGCAGGAGTGATTTCTTTTGTCAAATACCCCGCAGGGTATATTATAAATAAAAAAATAAGAACAGATAAATTATCTGCTCTTGTTTAATAATTCTACTGCTTCCTTAATTAATTCGTCCGCATCCTGCTCTGGATGAATCATTGCTTCCTTAACACATTCGACCAGGTTTTCACTAATAATTACGTTCATTGTACGGTTAAGTGCGCTCTTCGCGGCACTCAGCTGTGTGACTACATCACGGCAGTTTTCTCCTTCTTCAATCATCTTTTTAGCACCGTTAATCTGTCCCTGCAGTCTGTTTATACGGTTGATAATTGCTTTGTCGTATACATACGTTTGATCTTCAACAGTCATATACATTCCTCTTTCCACTGTTCTTAAGTACGTATATTATAGTGTAAAATATGTCATTAGTCAAATACCCTGCCAGGTATATTAAAAGAATTCAGCTATCAATTTTCGTAGCACTGCCGGCATCATTTCAAATGCATTTTTCTTATGCAGACGTTCGGTCATTTTATGTGCATCTTTGCCGTACGGTCCAATGTTTATCACCGGCGCACTCAACTGCTGCATTTCTTCAAAGGGTATTGTATATGTTTCTCCCCATAACGGCGCATTGTTTTTAAACGACTGCCAGCCGTCATCTGTCGGGTTATAGTTCACATAACTTAAATCCGATATACCGTTGAAATAATGCTTATTTGTCACGTCGTAATTATATTTTTTATGCATCTCACTTTTAGTCGCTTCAATCAGCTTTCTCACCAGTTCATCATCCGACGAGTTCACTGCCGGCATATACGGCGGTGCAAACATCAGCACTGTCGCCGGCGCCAATTCCTGACAGCATTCCATCAACTTGTCGGCAATCAGCAACGTCATCTTCCGCTCGTCTGTCCCATTTTGTTCAATAACTGCCCTGATTAATTCATCTGCTTCTTCTTTACTGTATTTATCGATAAAGTACTCAAGCACCTCGTGGTACTCCATCACCCTGATGCAGTTCAGTGCTGGTATTTGATGGGCTTTACAAATTTCTTCATAATCCGTCCGGCATTCGTGCATTGCGTCTTCGGCAATTTCCTTAAATGTTATCATGACGTCTTTTGCTGTCTGCGACAAAGTGAACACGTTATACATTGCATAGCTGTGATGCGATGTCTGTACGTCATAGTTGTCTTTTAAATCGTTTGCCTGCAGGCAGACCGGCAGCGGTGTTTTTTCCCCATCGAATGTTTCTAAAAAGCGGTCTGTGTCTTCCATTTTTTTAGTTAAATACGAGCCGATAAAATGAGATGTAATCCCGCTCAGCGGTTCTCCTGCATGAGTCGGCACACCGTAAAACAATGCCGCCGGCAGTATTTTACCGATTGAGCCTGAATATATGTAGTGATTATCATCCAGCGGCTGCTGGGTGAATGACGGTTCCCCGTTTAAGAATAATTTTATATTTAAATTGTTCCTTTTAGAAATATCAAGTACCCCGGGTACTGCAGCAAGCATGCCTCGAGAGGTAATCTCTTCGTCAGGTACTGTCACCAGCAGCAAATTCACAGGCCACTCTTCAAGGGCTGCCTGCTCAATTAAATGCATGTGCAGTGCGAGCCCCATTTTCATATCCATCGTGCCCCGGCCGAATAAATACTGGTCGTTACATAAATCTTTTTTCGCATCCGCTGTTAATAAATCCGGATTGTCCCTGAAGACTTGAGTCAGTTTCTCAGGGTCAAAAGCAAATTCATGCAGCTGTCCGTAATCCTCTGTCCCCACCGTATCGAAGTGACTCATTAAGACGACTGTATCGGAACTTTTATCAGTTTTATATAATGCTGTGAATGCGTTTCTACCTTTTCCTGCATCAAATAGTTCAAGGTTATCCGGATTAGACTTAAAGTAATCCAGCTTTGAAAATTTATGTGTTAACTTGTGCGGGAAATCAATTTCCCCTTCTGTGCCCGATAAACTTTGCCATCCAACCAGTTCATACAGCAGTGCTTCAAGCTGTGCTGATGATTCCCATAAACACCCTTTTCGTTCCATATGCAAAACTCCCCTTGTTTACAATAAAATATCAAAATTCCCTGCGCTATTTCCCGGGAATCATTATTCTTTAATTATACTTTATATTAAAAGTCTTAATATTAAAAATATATCAACACTTATAATGATACTGGAAGTATGAATCGGAAGTTAAAAACAGGGCAGAATCAAATTAAGACTCTGTCCTGTTTGATTAATTAAATTTTTATTTAATATGACGGACCTCATCGATATCGTGCCATTTCACTTCATAGCCTGCACCTTTTTTGAAGTAAATAGAGTTGGGTGTGTTATCTAGGTCTCTCTCTGGATTATAGTCCGCCTCTTCAATCACTTCTTTTGGATTATGGCACGGCCGGTAACCTGCCGACTGCAGTGATACTGTACCTTCGCCTTTTGTGTATGAAGCAAGTTCAATTGGATAATCTGTAAATGTTGCGACAGGTCCTTCGCCTTCTAACGATACTTTGTTATCTCCGAGCTGCTCCATATCACCGGACTCCCCGTGAAGTCTTTGAATATCGGACATTGCACGTCCTGCTGATTCCGCCGGCAGAATAATTTCAAACGAATACCATGGCTCAAGCAGCACGGATTCTGTTTTCATTAATCCCTGTCTGACGGCCCGGTATGTTGCCTGCCGCAAATCTCCGCCCTGTGTTTCTCTTAACGCGGTTTTTGCAGCCATTAAAGTAATCGTGACATCTGTCAGCGGTGCGCCTGTCAGCACGCCTAAATGTTCTTTTTCTTTAATATGGCTCATAATCAATTTTTGAAACTGTATTTTTAAACCATCAGTATCCGCTTTGTTTTTTATGATAATTCCTTGTCCCGGTGAACCCGGTTCGAGACACAGCTGGACTTCGGCATAATGGCCAAGCGGTTCAAAGTGACCGTATCCGACAATACTTTCCTGAATCGTTTCACGATATAAAATCACCGGCCGTCCGAATTTAATATTCAGCCCGTATTTGTCACGAATAGATTCTGTCAGCACTTCCATATGAATTGTTCCCATCACGCGCATATGAATAGCCCCGGTCGTTTCAGAAGTTCTGAGAGCAATTTCCGGTTCTTCCGCTTCAAGCTGCTTGAGTGTTTTCATTGCCGTAAATACATCTGTATCTTTCGGCAAAATAATTGATGCTTCCATCACCGGCTGCAGTTCCGGTACTTTTGAAACAGGAAACAGTTTAATATCCGCTTCCGATAAAGTGATAATATCGCCTAATCCGGCATTCTGTATACCGATTGCTGTACAGATATCACCCGCCCGCACCTCGTTAACCGATTCAAACTTTCCACCGTTTAAACGCATCAACTGGTTAATTTTTTCACCATCCGCACCCTTGTAATAAACAGTATCTTTAACTTTCAAAGTGCCCCCTAATACTTTAAATAATGTCAGTCTCTGTCCTTTGTCGTTGTGCATAATTTTATATACTCGTGCACCGGCTGCTTCTATATATTCTTTTGGTTCTGTTAAATTTTCCATTATATTAATGACTTCACCAATACCTTCACCGTTTAGTGCTGAACCCCAGACACATGGAAATACCGTTCTGTTCATCAATGCTTTTTTAGCAGCAGCTAACCAGAATGACTGATCTTCCGCCCCTTCCATAAATATATTCAGCAGCTCTTCGTCCAGCATCGCCAGCTGTTCGATAAATGATTCGCTTAACTCTGAATCCGCTTCTGAAAATAATGCACAGCGTTCATCCAGCTCCTGCAGGCTGTCCATAGTTTTATTTTTATCGACATTTGGCCGGTCATTTTTATTAATATAAATAAGCGCCGGCACATCGTATTTTTCCAGCAGCTGAAAAATGGTGGCGGTATGCGACTGTACCCCGTCTACCGCACTGACAACTATAATTGCCAGATCCAGAATCTGCAGTGACCGTTCCATTTCTGCAGACAAATCAGCATGTCCTGGTGTATCGATTAAAGTGAATTTACGGTCATCAATTTCAAAGTCTGCCTGTTTTGAAGAAACAGTAATGCCTCTCTGTCTTTCAATCGACTCGAAATCAAAATATGTATCGCCGTGATCGACCCGTCCCCGTTTTGAAAGCACGCCTGCATGATAAAGCAGTGCTTCGGTCAACGTTGTTTTTCCTGCGTCTACGTGGGCTAAAATTCCAATCGTCGTACGTTCCCCTGTAATCATCGATGCACCTCCTGATCTTAAATATAGCTTCTTATATTAGAATACAGTATTTAAAATCTTACTGCTATTGAGTAAAGACAAAGAATGTTCTACAATGAGAATAATAATACGGGGCCATAGCTCAGCTGGGAGAGCGTTGCGCTGGCAGTGCAAAGGTCAGGGGTTCGAGCCCCCTTGGCTCCACTTAATTTAAAAACCCGTCTCATAATCTATATGAGACGGGTTTTTCTATACTTAAGATTAAATTTTCACAGAAAAGAACGGAATAATTAAATTCCATTTTTTTATTAATGTTTATGAAGATAGTGCTGATGCACCGCCGTCAATTCTTTGATAAGTACCTGTAATGAATGACGCTTTATCTGAACCAATAAAGATAACTAAATCAGCAATTTCTTCAGGCTGTGCGTATCTGGATAATGGAATGCCGTCAATGACTGCTTGTTTCGAAGCTGCTGCTTCCTCAGGGTTTCTGTTCGCTTCAATTCTTCTCATCATTTCTGTTTCTACAGCATGTGGAGAGATTGCATTTACTCGCACCCCGTATTCTGCTGCTTCAAGAGCTGCTGATTTAGTAATACCGACAACAGCATGTTTAGATGCAACATATGGACTCATCGATGGTGAACCTATCCAGCTGCCAATAGATCCCATATTGATAACTGAACCGCTTTTTTGTTCTTTCATTACTGCCAAGACATGTTTTAAACCATAAAATACACCGAAAACGTTTACTGCAAATACAGATTCAATATTTTCTTTAGTAATATCAACAAGCTCTTCCGTTTTACCATTTACACCGGCATTATTTAAAAATACATCAATTTGTCCATAATGTTCTTTTGTTGCTTGAACAAATTTTTCAACTTCACTTTCTTCAGTTACATTTGCTCCAAACGTGATAATCTCTGTATCTTTAATTTCTTTAGCAGCTGTTTCAACTGCTTCAGCACTTAAATCAACTAAAGCTAATTTAGCACCTTCTTCAGCAAACTTCTTCGCAGAAGCAAGTCCAATACCGCCTGCTGCACCCGTAATTAAAACAACTTTATTTTCATATAAATTAGTCAAAATATATCCTCCTAGAAGTGTTCTATCTATTATTTATGTTAAATGACTGCTAATTAAAACTCAACGGAACTGCTCATTGAAAATTATTGCATAAAGTACTGTGTTTGATTACGGAGTTATAAGGTATTAATCTTCCCGGGTCCGTATTCAGTATCACTACCTTACTGCAATCAAATATCTGATTCTCGTCATCGACCACCGCTTCATACAAAATTTTTTCCAGTTAAGTCGATATCTTCAACAGTATTCACATCACTTTAAATCTCACGAAGTTCATCTATTTATAACCTTATAAAAAGACCATAATACACTTAGTATTATGGTCCTTGAAATCATATCGTTAGTTTTGAATATACTCCGAAATCAGTTCAAACGTGTTTTCCAAAGCATCGATATGCGTACGTTCCATCCCATGACTGCTTGCGACTCCTGGTCCGATAAGTGCTGCTCTAATGTTCGCACCGCCGCTCATTGCTGCTGATGCATCACTGCCGTACATCGGATAGATATCCACCGCGTAGTTCAGTGCTTTGTCTTTCGCAAAGTTCATCATTTTCGTCGTCATATCGTAGTCATACGGCCCTGACGAGTCTTTGGCACAAATCGATACATCGTATTCTGTACAATCAAGATCGAGTCCGATACATCCCATATCGACAGCCAAGAGTTCTGTAATGTCTTCCGGAATCCATGCAGCACCGTGACCGACTTCTTCATACGTTGAGAAGATAAATTTCAGATTCGTTGCTGGTGTCACTTCTTCCTGCTTCATCATTTTTAAAATGCTGACAAGGACAGCGACTGAGGCTTTATCGTCTAAGAATCTTGATTTTATAAAGCCTGAATCTGTAATGACTACTTTCGGATCATACGCGACAATATCACCGTTCTGAATGCCGATATTCTCCACGTCTTCTTTACTTTCCACACGTTCATCGAGTTTTACAATCAGGTTATCAATGTCGCGTTCTTTTGTCGATGCGTCTTTGAATACGTGAATCGATGGTGATTTAGACAAAATAGTCCCCGTATATACTTTGTCATCGCGCGTAATAATATCACAGTATTCTCCGTCAAGTGTCGGTGTTAAAGGACCGCCGAGTTTAGTCAGTGATAATGTACCGTCCGAGTTAATTGAACGGACCATCAGGCCTAAAGTATCCACGTGGGCACTTAGTCCTCTCGTGACTTCAGCATTTTCACCATCTACCTGAACAATCAGGTTCCCCTTCGGTGTCGTCATCGTTTCATAACCGATATCTTCAATTGTTTCCCGTAAAAAACTCACCGCATTATTCGTGTAGCCTGTCGGACTGTTAATTGATAACAACTTTGTTAAAAACGAAATCGTGCCGTCTCTTTTAAACATTACTTCAGCTCCCCTTTTGTTTTAACTTAAGTCTTTGTGTAAACTATACACTAAATCTTTTCTTTATACTCGCCATTTAAATAATAGTAAATACATGCCACGAAAAATCCGCCGCCGATAATATTACCGATCGTTACCGGAATTAAATTGTAGATAAAACCGCCGACTGTCAATGTGTCCACACTGCTGTGCAAGAGAGCGATTGCCATAATTGCCATGTTGGCAATACTGTGTTCAAAGCCGACTGCCACGAATGCAAATATCAGGACGAAAATCAGTGCAAGTTTTGCCATTTCATTCTCTGCACGCGTTGATGTCCAGACTGCCAGACACACCAGCCAGTTACACATAATCCCCTGGAAAAGAAGCGGGATAAAACCGTCACTCATTTTCCCGGCAGCCGTATAAACCGTGTAGCTGTCGATATTTATTTCCGGGAAAATCCCGCTTAAATAGACAAAACATGAAAACGCCAGTGCCCCGGCTAAATTCCCGATATAACACCAGATAAGTAAAACCGTTGTCTGCTTCCATGTGATTGTTTTAGTCAGTGCACCGAACGCAAATGTCATAACATTGCCTGTAAATAAATCCGATCCGGCCCAAATAACGATTGCCAGTGCAACACCGAATGTTATACCTGTAATCAGGTTAACAAATGGAGAATCCACCGCGAATAACGGCCCGCCCATGAAAAATAATACGATACAGCCTACACCGATATACGCCCCTGCGAGCATCGACGAGACAAAAAATTTCATGTGTGAATCCTCATAAAAATTCAGCTTATTCCTTGCACTGGTACTCATTGTTTTGATTGTTTCTCTGTACATCATTAACTCTCCTAATATTACTTACTAATACAATATTATAACCAGTCTGATCTATTTTAAAAATACTACTAAAAAGTCAGTATCAGTTACCGCCTCAACACTGTGCAGCTCCTCTGCTTCCATAAACAGAATATCGCTGTTTTGAAGAGTATATTCCTCATCAGAACATATAAACTTAACGGTCCCGCTTCTGACGATTATAAAAATCGGATCTTTAGAATCATGCTCAGGAATCCCTTCACCTGTTTTAAGCTGAATATTAACGATATTCGACCGCTCACTGCCAAATATCTTCTTAATTGATTTATCTTTTTTAATAAGTTCATTGTCAGTATGAATCAGCTTTGCCATATTATATCCGCTCCTTTTAGTTGTATTATACAATAAAAAACTCTCTGAACGACGGTCAGAGAGTTTGAATCATTTATTGCGACTGCTGAGCAATATAATCTTCACAGATTTTAAATACTTCATCCGCCCCCGGACGGTTTTCCGCAGCCGGATCGAGACAACGATCAATCATAACAGCAAGCTGATTGCATCCTTCAGTCTGTCTGAGACTGGATACCGGTACTGCGTTCCGTTCCAGCTGTTCATAACGATCATCAAAGCTTTTGAAAGGCCGTTCACCGGTCATCATAAAAAATAGCACTACTCCGATGCCCCATACATCTGCTGCAGAAGTTAACGGTTCTCCCAAAGCCTGTTCAGGAGACATGTAAGGTCTCGTCCCCGTACCTTTTTTGACACTTCCAGGTGTCGCTGCAAGATTGAGATCAAATAATTTGGCCAAAGGCGGCTGTGAAATAATATTCGACGGCTTAATATCCAGATGAAGTATGTTATTTCGGTGCAGATAATTTACGACCGATGCGATTTGCTTACCGAAGTGCGCAATTTGTATTAACGGCAGTTCTTCTTCTTTTTTATATACCTGCCGTACCAGATGGGATATAGTTTCACCGGTCAGAGTTTCCTGAATAATAACAGGTTCAGGTTCCAAAAGAAGTTCATACCCTCTGATTAAATTAGGATGAGATAAGCTTGTAATCAGTTCACCTTCACGAATCAGTCTATCCACAGCTTTTTCTTTAGATAAGACATTTGGCTGCACAGTTTTCCCAATGGTACTGCACATTCTCTCCTCACTCCACAAATGGTACAAATCACAATCTTTTCCACGTCTCATATGAGTTACAACTTTATAATCTGCAACAAGAGTCTCGCCTTTTTTCAGCGGCTCTATTAATGTTTCTTCTTCAGTCTTCATTATTTTACCCCCTGTATTATTTAACAGCCAGCCTCGGTATCATTACATCCTCATGACTGTCTTCACCCTGCTGATCGTTATATAATTTTTTATAATTTCCATTTAAAGCCATTAGCTCGTCGTGCGTACCGATTTCATTGATTTCTCCTTCATAAATATAAAGAATTTTATCTGCTTCACGCGCTGTTTTTAAATTATGAGTAATAATCAGCGTCGCTGTATCTCTCATCAAATCTTTCATCACGCGCTTTTCCGTAGAACCATCCAGACCGTCTGCCGGTTCATCCAGAATCAATACCGAGGTATCCTTTATAATTGCTCTCGCAATCGCAAGTCTCTGCTGCTGGCCTCCTGAAAGATTCCGGCCCTTCTGACCAACGTTCGTATCGTAACCCTCAGACATTTTCTCGATAAATTCATGTGCCTCTGCTTTTTTCGCTGCATTTATAATTTCTTCATCTGTTGCATCCGGTTTACCGTAGGAAATATTTTCCCGGACAGAACCGTCAAATATCAGCGCTTCCTGAAATACGACTGAAATTCTTTCACGCAGTGACTGCAGATCTACTTCATCAACCGCGTAATTATTAAGGTAAATTTTACCTTCGGTCGGTTCATAAAATCGCAGAAGCATTTTAAGAATTGTTGATTTCCCCACTCCACTCGCGCCTACCAGTGCGACTGTCTCTCCAGAATCTACAATGAAAGAGATATTCGATAACACATTGTTTTTTTTATGCGGATACGCAAATGACACATTCTCAAATATAATTCCTGGTTCATCTTTCTCGATTTTAATACTGGAATCAGAACTGACTGCCGGTTTTTGTTCCATAAATTCAATTACACGTTCAGCACTTGCCGACGCCGAATAAATTGTGTTCAGGAGACGGCTGAGACCGCGCACCGGGCTGTACAGTCTTCTAAGCAGTGTTAAGAATGCTACGAGAATACCAATCGTTACCTCTCCCTGCATAAGAAGAAAGGCACCGAATATCATAACAATAAGAGTTCCCATTGTTTCAATTAAAGACACTACGGGAGTAAATGTTGATTTTAACCGTACTTTATACATTTTTGCGGTAAATGCAGCCAGGTTCTGGTTATGAAATTTTTTCGATTCATTTTCTTCCTGATTAAATGCCTGCATCAGCGAAATATTTGAAAAACTCTCTTCTGTCAGAGAATTTATCGCGCCCATACGCCTTGAACGTTCACGGGAAGCCATTTTCATACGGACTGAAAAATATCTCGTAATAATGTAAAACAATGGGACTACAATCATCGATGTCAGTGCGAGCTTCCATTCCATAAAAAATAACATGCCAATAAAAACGAGAAGCTGGAATACATATGACAAAGCAGAAGTTGCTCCTGTGACAATCAGTCTTTCAATCGAAGCAATGTCACTTGTCAGTCTCGCAATAATATCTCCGAGTTTGCGCCCTTCAAAAAAGTGAAGTGATAAACTCTGTAAGTGTTCATATAAATGTTTTCTAAGAGCGAGAATGAATTTTTGACCTGCCCAGTTTGTCGTGAATGTTCCGCTGAATGAAAATATTCCAGCGGCAAGACTGAATCCAAAATACAGAAGTACAATCCAGTACAGCGGACTTAGATTTCTCGCATCGAGTACGTTGTCTATAAATATTTGAAGCAGCCATACTGTACCTGCCAAAGCCATAGGCTGTAAGGCTATAAAGATCAGCCCGACAAATATCCATTTGCGGTAGTTTTTAGTATATGGCCAAAATCGGCTGAAAATTTCTTTCACCGGAACTGGAGGTGCTTTACCGATAATGTTCCCTTTAGTCTCCTCCATAGTGAAAAACCGGTTTATCTTTTTAATTAATGACTCTTTCTTTTTATACCTGCTTGTCCTTTGCACTTGTTATTCACCCTTTCAAAACGCAGGCAGGCGGTCCATGTCGAGCACGGGCCGCCTGTTTCAAATTTTTATTGAAATGTCTTCCCGCGTATACTATGAATCTTAGTCAGATGAAACGCTGCTTGCAGATTCGCTTGATGCACTTGAATGTGAATCCGATGAGAAATCATTTGATACTGCCGGTTCAATTTCTTCGAAATAGTTCATGATTTTTCTCCCCCTTCGTTTGTGTTACCCCTATCATGCCCTCGGATAGTTAAGTGTTAGTTATCAGAAAATTAAAACTTGATTAAAATTAAAACGCTTCTCTAATAATATGCAAAAAAATACCTCCCCCGGTTAAATACGGAAGAGGATTTATATTATTTTATGCTTTCATTGTTTTACTTTTCGCTGTTGCGAGCTGACCGCCTTCATCGAGGAATCGTTCAACACCTTCAGCTGCTCTGTAGGCAAGTGCACCGATTGTCGGTGTCGGGTGGTGGCTGCCGAACTGCGGAAATGCAGATCCGCCGACAACAAACAGGTTATCGACATCCCACATCTGCAGGTAGTTGTTGACTGCTGATGTTTCAGGGTCGTCACCCATCACTACACCGCCTGTGTAGTGTCCCCCTGAGAATACATGGTCGAATTCTTCAGCAACTTCATCATCTTCGATAATGTCAGCGCCCATCTCTTCCATGATTTCATGACATCTGTCTATGCCGAATTGAGCAATCGGGCGTTCGTTTGCACCAAACTTGTACGTAATGCGAAGTAATGGATCCCCGTACTCATCTTTGTATGTCGGATCGAGATCTACATAGTTATGCCAGTATGACATCGCAATGCTCGAATACCAGATACGGAGTGCGCTGTAGGCGTATTTCAGTGATTCAGCTTTATAGTCCGCACCCCAGTTTGATACTTCTCTCGTATAGTTGCTGCTGCTTGAAATCGCTCCGAACCCGTACTGTCTCAGTTCAATCGCGCCCCCGCCGATAAAGTCCAGATCTGTATGATCGAAGTTATCTGCAGCATAATCGTTTACTGCAGCACCAAGTGCGCCGGCTCCCATGTACAGATTGAATTTCTCATTTTCAAAAAATCCTCTGACACCGTGGAATGCTGAGTTGTACTGACCGTTAAAGTTACGCCCAATCAGTCCCTCTCTCGTTTCAGGGTCATACTGTTCCCCGATATCCGACAGCATTAACAGTCTGTTATTAGTAAATGCGAAGGCAGCAAGTACGACCACATCAGCTGGCTGCTCGTACTCTTCACCTGTTGTTTCATCCACGTACATTACACCTGTCGCTTCATTGCTGTCTTCATCGTAAAGGACACGGCGGACGTTTGCACGTGTACGGAGTTCGAAGTTATCGTGTCTCATTGCTGTCGGGATTACTGTTGCAAGCGGGTCTGACTTGGCGTCAAAGTCACACCCTGCTCTCGTACAAAATGAACAGTACATACATGCATTCAATTTTTCTCCATCCGGGTTTTCGTAGTTCTGCGACATATTTCCTGCTGCAATTTGGAAAGGATGCAATCCTAAGTTTGTCGCTGCGTCTTTAAACATTTTTAATGACGGTGTTTCATTTAAAGGCGGGTTCGGCCAAGGTTTATTACGTTCAGGTGCCAGCGGATCCTGTTCTCCTGAAATACCGGCTGTATCTTCCCACTTCTCGTAATAAGGTTCCAGTTCCTCATATGTAATCCCCCAGTCCTGAAGGCTCATATCTTCCGGAATCTTATCTTCCCCGTACTTCTCAATCGTCTGACTGCGGATTTCAAATTCATAAGGCCAGTATCTGTAAGATGCACCTGCCCAGTGCACGCTCGCACCGCCAAGATCCGTTCCCATCTGGTTATCCGCCATCGTTCTGACCGGCAATGCTGTATCTTCAATTTCGTTTCTCGAGGTTACAGTATCTCCTTTTAAACTCTGCATAATTTCGTAGCGGTTATCAAAACGGAGCTCATCTTTCACTCCGATATAGTCACTTCTCGTCGCATGACCGCCTTTTTCAAGACCTACCACGTTTTTACCTGCTTTGGCAAGTTCCGCACAGACAATACCCCCTGCCCAGCCCATACCGACAACGACAACATCAACTTTCTCGAGTTCTTCCGGCATTATATTCCGCCCCCTTGGTATGCTCTCAGACTTTCTGGTTCCATCTCAACGAATTCCTCAGAAGTGATTTCATTCATCCAGCCCATACGCGGCCCCGGATACTGAATCATCTTCCAGCCTTCCATGTTCTTGTTGCCGCCGTATACAGGATCTGCGTAAACACCTTCAATCGTCGTGTTTCTAAGCAGTGAAAAGAATGCTTCTGCCCGCATCCCCGGAACATCAACATCTCCGGATTCAAATGCTCTCAACACTTCGTCCTGAGTATCTCCATCCAGTTTAACGAATTCTTCATCGTGCTCTTCAAGTGCATATTCTCTTAAACGTCTGATACCCAGTATAAACATTCCTCCGCGGTCTAATTTCTCCTGACGCCCATGTGTATCGGAAGCCATCGGTTCGTATGGTCCCATACGGTAATCCGTACCATTTGTTCCCCAGGTGCCGTAAAGCTGTTTATCGATAAAATACGGTACGCCGAGTTCAATCGCTCCAGGTCCATTATCATCTTCCGGATAAATTCTTTCCGTCGCTGCTGCGAGTGCTGCGAAATCTTCCTGTCTGCTGAAGAACGTGCGCGCCGAAAACTCTGGAGTTTCCTCACCGCTTTCGCCGCCTGCAGTTTCTCCGCCTGTGTCCGTTTCTGCTGTTTCAGACTCCTGATCGGAACCGAATTGGAAGCCTGTTAAACCGCCGAGCAGCGCACCGCCGGCAATACCGCCGGCCGCAACGCCTGTCGTTTTAAGGAAATCACGCCGAGAAAAAACTTTTTCATCTTTGCCATTATTGCCTGATCCATCTTTAACCATGAAAGCCATCCCCCTCTTTACTGTGATTAAATAATATAATCGTGCTTATACCGAGTTTAATACGCATTCACAAAGTTGTCAAAATTACTAATAAATTATAAAAATACTATATGTATGAAGAGATACATCATTTATTCATTAAAAAATCTGTTATACAGAGTACATACCCCGTAAAACAGACTTTTCTCTTCCTATATTATATTTAGTGTTTCTGCTTTTTCTATTTCCAGCTGTTTCAACTCTCGTCTTAAAATTTTTCCGCTGATTGTCGTTTTCGGCAGCTCCTTCATTACTTCAATTTCTCTCGGCGCAACGTGGGCTGCAAGATTATTCCTGACAAATACACGAATTTCCTCAAGCAGCTTCGGCGATTCTTTAAAGCCGTTTCTGAGGACGATAAACGCCTTAACAATCTCTCCGCGGACTTTATCCGGTTTGCCGATAACACCTGCTTCCTGAATTGCTTCATGTTCAATTAATTTACTCTCAACTTCAAAAGGTCCGATTCTCTCTCCTGCAGAGTTTATCATATCATCATCACGGCTTTGGAAGAAAACATACTCTTCTTCATCCTGATATGCAAGATCACCTGAGATGTACCATCCTTCATATTTAAAGTAAGAATTGAATTTTTCTTTATCACCCCAAATATCTTTCATCATTCCCGGCCACGGTGTTTTCACAGCAAGCTGTCCCGTTGTGCCATGTGGCACAACATTGCCTGCTTCATCTAAAATACCAATTTTTATTCCGGGGAATGGTCTGCCCATTGAGCCTGGTTTAATTTTTTCACCCGGTAAGTTGACGACCAGATGAGCACCTGTTTCCGTCATCCACCATGTATCGTGAATTCTGACACCAAGTTTTTCCCACGCCCAGTAAATCACTTCCGGATTCAACGGTTCACCGACACTCAATATGTGTCTCAATGAAGATAAGTCATAATCTTTTAAGATTTCTCCTTGCGACAGCAGCATTCTGAATGCTGTCGGTGCGCTGTACCAGATTGTCACTTTTAATTCTGCAATAAGTTTATACCATTCTTCTGCTTTAAAACGGCCTCCCTGTATGACGATTGTCGCCCGATTCAGCCACGGTGCAAATAAACCGTAGACGCTCCCGGTTACCCAGCCAGGATGCGACGTGCACCAGTAAATATCATCATCTTTAATATCCAGCACCCATTTACCCGACTGATACTGGTGCGGCAATACTTTATGCGCGTGCAGCACGCCTTTCGGCTTGCCGGTTGAACCACTCGTATAATGAATAAGCATGCCGTCTTCCTTATCCACCCACTCCACATATTCTTCTCCGTTGTTTAAAATCGGTTCTGCTTCAATATCCTCAGCATACAGAATCGTTTCTAATGAAGGAATATCCTCTTTTGGTACCCTACTTGCCATTTCCTTATCAGTAATTAAAAGTGTTCCCTCACAATCATTAATTCTGTCGCGGACAGCGTCTTCCATAAATGCTTCAAACAAAGGCCCAGCGATAGCACCGATTTTTATGACTGCAAGTATGGCGATATAGCACTCGGGAGTTTTCGGTAGAAATACAAATACTCTGTCGCTTTTTTTAACGCCATTTCTTTTTAATATGCGTGCGTAATGATCAGTCTTTTCTTTCACTTCCTGAAACGTATAGCTGATTCGCTCATCCCCATTAACATAATGCAGTGCGGTTTTTTTGCCGTAACCGTCATCGACATGACGGTCTATCGTTTCATATGCAATATTCAGTTTAGAATCTATATTGTCCCAAGTGAAATTATTTCGCACTTCTTCATAGTCCGAAAGGTTATACGTTCCTGCCAACGGTTCAATCATTCTCTCTGTATTCGATGTCATAATAAAAGCTCCTTTATCAGATGTTCTCTAAATCCAGATTGCCTAATATCTCTGTCTTATATGCTGCAAGTTCCGCGCTGCCTCTGTCTCTCGGACGCGGTTCATTCAATGTAAGTTCGTGTCCCACTGTGCCCGGCTGATCTTTTAAAACGACAATCTTGTCGCACAGGTATGTCGCTTCCTCGATATCATGTGTCACCAGAACAATTGTTGTATTGTACTCCCGCCATATATTTAACAATAGATCCTGGAGCTGCATTTTAGTAAAAGCATCCAGCGCGCTGAACGGTTCGTCGAGCAACAGTACCTCAGGGGATGTAATCAATGCACGTGCAATCGCCACTCTCTGCGCCATACCGCCCGATAATTCTTTCGGATAAAGTTCTTCATGAGCAGCGAGGCCGACGTCCGTCAAATATTTTCTTCCTAGTTTCTGCTGTTCTTCTTTACTGCCTTTAAGACCGAAAGTTACATTTTCAAGCGCATTCAGCCAGGGCATTAAACGCGGCTCCTGGAAGATGAATCCTGTGGATTTGTCTACACCGCCTGATACAGTACCGTTAATTTCCACAGTTCCTTCATAACCGTTATCCAGTCCGGAAACAGCTCTTAACACAGTACTTTTTCCGCAGCCGCTTTTTCCGAGCAGACCGATAATTTCACCGGGGGCCGCTTCAAAAGAAATATTCCGAACGACCTTTTTGCCGTTAAATTCACGGCCGACATTATTAATTTTCAATCCCATATTGAAGTCCTCCTTTTAAGCTTTCCCGGCATTGTCCTGCCAGTGTAATGAACGCAGCTCCACAGTTTTCAATATCCAGTCGGATAATTTCCCAATAATCGCAAACAGTACAATACTCGCTAAGATTGTTTCTGGGGATAATGTATTCTGTCCGAGGACAAGTAAATAACCAAGCCCTGTACTTGCACCCATCAGTTCAGCTGCCACAACGAACATCCATCCGAGTCCAAGTCCACTTCTCAACCCTGTTAAGAATGACGGCAATGAAGCTGGAAGTATGACCCGTTTGATTAACTGAAATGTATTCAATCCGTACATCTTCCCGACCTCAATTAATTTCCTGTCAACACCGCCAATACCGCTGACGACGTTCAGATAGACCGGGAAAAATACACCAACAGCAATCATCGTTACTTTTGAAGGCTCGCCGATACCCATCCAGAGAATGAAAAGCGGCACCCATGCCAGTGACGGGATTGAGCGAAATGCCTGAATCATCGGATCAAATATCTGTTCTGCTTTAGAGTAAAATCCAACAACTGCACCTAATATGACTGCAAATGCTGTACCAATTAAAAATCCGATAAATACTCTATAAACCGTGATGCCGATATGTCCCCACAGACTCCCATCAGCAGCAAGTCCAAAGATTGTTTCCAAGATCACACTTGGTGCAGGCAGCTGGTATGCCGGCACTACTCCAGTACGGCTAAGTATTTCCCATACTGAAATTAAAATCACAGGCAGTGCTGCACCTAAGATTACCGGCTGCAGTCTGCTCTTTCCTGAAGTATTGCGTCTTTTAACTGCTCTCTTTCTGCCACTTAATGTCCCTCGTGTCAGTTCGATACTGTTTTTCAATAATACCGCTCCTTTTCAAACTAATTCGCAGGCTCTATTACATCTTCTGCGTAAGATGAATCGATAAGTTCGTCAGTCAACTGCTCCACATCTGTGTTTTCTTTAACTGCTTCAGTTTCCTGAAGTATTTTTCCTGCCTCAAGCACTGATTCGCGGTGATCAGCTCCCGGCACCGGGTTTGAGAAATCATTGCGTTCGAGCTGTTTCAGTGCCACTTCTTTATCAATCCCTGCTTCTCTCATCAATATTTCAGCCGCTTCGTCCGGGTTTTCCTGTATCCATGCACGTGCTTTTTCATAAACTTTAATCACACGGTTAACATGTTCCGGATGAGCTTCAGCAAATTCTTCTCTGACATTTAAAAAGCTGTACGTATTGAAGTCCGGGTTTCTGTAAAACAGTTCTGCACCGGACTCTACTTCAAGTCGTGCCATATGTGGATCCAGCCCTGCCCATGCATCCACACCGTCATTATTCAGTGTTGTAGCACCGTCGCTGTGTTGCAAGTTCACAATTTCCACATCCTCCTGTGAAAGTCCTTCTTCCGACAGTGCACGAAGTAAGAAGATGTACGGATCAGTACCCAGTGTTGCAGCAACCTTCTTCCCTTTTAAATCCTGGACGGATTCAATATCCGAATCTTTGTTTTTAACAAGTGCTGTCCATTCCGGTTTTGAAGCAATGTATACACCTTTAATCGGTGCACCGTTTGCTTTTGACATCAGTGCTGCAGCTCCTGCCGATGAACCGAAATCAACGCTGTCACTGTTTAAAAATTCAAGTGCCTTATTACTCCCATGACTGAGTGTCCATGACACTTCAATACCGTCTTCTTCAAATTCTTCTTCAGCCCACCCGAATTCTTTCAGCACTAAACTTGTCGGTGAGTAGTATGCATAATCCAAACGGATTTCTTCCGGGTTTTCAGATGATGACGCGTCGCTTGATGAGCATCCTGCCAGTGCAGCGATTAAAGTCAAGGCTGCAAACAGCCACAGCTTGTCAGTAAATTTTTTTTTCATATTTGCTTGTCCCCTTTATTTAAATCTCACATGCATATGTGGATATCGTTCCGCGCAGACGCTGTGCTTCTTTGTATGTACAGCGGTTATGAATCACCTGCAAACCGCCATCCCTTGCAATATTTGCCGCTTCCGGTGAAATGACACCTTCCTGCAGCCAGAAAACTTTCGGCTGAACTTCGAGTGCTTCTTTGGCAATACCTATCGCCGCCTCCGGACTTCTGAATACCTGAACGACATCTATCGGTTCCGGTACACTCTTCAGATCCGGATATGCTGTTTCACCAAGTATTTCCTTTTCTCCTGGATTAACCGGAATTATTTTATAACCGAGCCGCTGCATTTTTCTTGCCAGACGGTAACTCGGTCTTGATTCTTTTCCACTCAAACCAACAACCGCAATCGTCTTCTGACGGATAAATTCGCTACCGCTGTTAACTATCTTTTCAACTGGGGAATTAAGAAGCCATTTAATAATCCCTTCATCGTTAATGACTATTTCTTCTGCGGTACCTGCATCTATACCGGTCGCTTTAGCGAGTGCCTGATTTAAATCATTCTGTATATCCCTGATGGATTCGATGCCGACAGACAGTCGAACGAGTTCTTCGTGTACTCCCGTTTCTTCGAGCTGCTCTTTCGTCAGCTGCTGGTGTGTTGTCGATGCCGGATGAATAATTAATGATTTAGCATCTCCGACATTGGCGACGTGAGACCAGAGCGCAACGTTGTCGATGAGTTTTTTACCTGCTGCTTTACCGCCTTTAATACCGAAAGTAATAATCGAACCAAAACCGTTTCTTAACACCCTTTTTGCTATATCGTGTGAAGGATGATTTTCCAGACCGGGATATGTCACCCAGTCTATTGCAGGATGTGCTGATAAAAACTCAACCAGTTTTTCTGCATTTTCATTATGTCTTTCAACCCGGACATGCAATGTCTCCAGTCCCTGAATTAGCTGGAATGCATTATTCGGGCTGAGTGTTGCACCGAAATCACGGAGCAGCTGCACACGGATTTTAGTGCTGAATGCCAGTGTTCCAAAATCAGATGCGTAACGGATTCCGTTGTAGCTTGAATCCGGTTCTGTGAACTCGGGGAATTTATCAGTGTTCCAGTTAAACCGGCCGCCGTCGATGACAATACCGCCGATTGATGTACCATGTCCGCCAATCCACTTCGTCGCGGAGTGGACAACAATGTCGGCACCTAATGTAATTGGTTTACATGTATGCGGTGTTGCAAAAGTATTATCAATAATTAATGGCACACCATGTTCATGTGCAATATTGGCAACAGCTTCAATATCGAGCACCTGCAGACCCGGATTTCCGATTGTTTCTCCGAATACTGCTTTTGTTTTACTCGTAATCGCCGCTCTGAAATTCTCGGGATCTTCAGGATTCACAAATTTTACATTGATACCGTATCTCGGCAGCGTCACTGCGAATAAATTATATGTGCCGCCGTACAAATTCGAGCCTGCGACAATTTCGTCACCTGCACTTGCCAGATTAAGAATTGAAAGCGTAATTGCAGACATTCCTGATGAAGTCGCAACAGCTGCAACACCCTCTTCGAGCAGCGCCATGCGTTTTTCGAAAACTTCCACCGTCGGATTGCCGATACGGGAATAAATATTGCCCGGTTCATCTAAAGAAAATAAACTCTCTGCATGATCTGTGTCGTGGAATACGTAAGACGTCGTCTGATAGATGGGAACCGCTCTTGAACCTGTCGTCGGGTCAGGTGACTGACCGCCGTGAAGTGATAATGTTTCCAAGTCGTAAGTAGTGTTGTGCTCGCTTGTCATTTCAATTCCTCCAATTTTGATAAAATAAAAAAAGCCCTCTTCTGTTTTAAAGAAGAGAGCTTTCGATTCTCCTCTTATCTGCCAGGAATAAAATCCTGCTGGAATTAGCACCTTTTTGAGCAATAAATACTCAATGGTTGCCGGGCTTCAAAGGGCCAGTCCCTCCACCGCTCTAGATAAGCAAAACTATTAATTTGTTAATGTATACTACCGTACTATGCTTAATTTTGTTTGTCAAACAATATTTTAAATTTTTAGTATATTAGGATAATTAGATGTTTTTAAAAAAAGAGAATTTCTCCAGATTAAATGAGTAAACAATAATTTAAAGGGTAATAATACAACTGCATTGCCGGTTAATCTTATGATTAATATATCGTTCCGTAATATTTATGAAATATGTGTAACATAATTGCAATAATACATTATCTGTGTTATTTTGACCGTAGAAATAAAGTTAGATATTCAGGAAGGGGATTTTCATGAAGAAAGTAACTTTATTGAGTTCATTATTAGTCGCAGGAGCAGTAGCGTTTACAGGAGTAAATGGCACAGCACAAGCGGACGAAATTGAAATAGATGGTGCGAAAACGGTATCCGCAGAAGTAGTTGAGCAACACTTTGACATTGACGGAGACGGATGGGCAGACGGCGGATACTCTTACGATTGGATGCCTCAGGAACAGCAGGACAGAATTATAGAACAACACGATAAACAGCAAGCTGGAGAAATAACTCAAGCGGAAGCTAATGAAATAATCGCACAAGTTTTTGATGAAGAGTACGCACTTCTTAACGGATCTGGCGATAACTACGATCGGTTAAAAACGGATGAAGACAGCCTTATAACATGGGCACAACACGCTCCGAAAACATTAAATTATACACCGCTTAAAAACGAACCTTACGATTATCACTTTGTCCGTGACAGCCATGAGTTCAACTTCACTTATGACGGCAATGCATGGACATGGGGATATGACGAAATAGAAAATGATTATACTGACAAAGAATTAATTGATTTAGTGCACAACAACCCTGAAGTTTTAGACGAAAAACCGGTTAAAGACGGTGTTTATGACTTCAAGATTTCAGATGACAAATATGTTTATCACTTCGCTTCAGACGGTAACACATGGACTTGGTCTTACGAGAATAAATAAGAGTTAAATTTTCAGGAAGGTGATTTCCAATGAAAAAAGTAACTTTATTAAGCTCACTATTAATCGCAGGCGCATTAACGTTCACAGGAATAAATGGGACAGCACAAGCAGATGATGTTGAAGAAGAAGGCGCAAAAACAGTCTGGGGCGGCGTACTCCCTGCAGACACTGATCCGGATGGTGACGGCTGGGCGAATGTCGACTTTGGGATAACTTGGATGTCACAAGAAGGACAAAACAGAGTTAATGGCCTGGCAGAATCCAAAGATAACGGAGAAATTTCACAGGTAGAGTTTAACGAAGCAGTCGCAGAAATTTTCCAGATAGAAAATGCACGTCTGAAAGAACAGGAAGAGAATGCAACTAATCCAGAAAGTACAGACGGTTCGACTGGACCTCATCAGGCTGTAGACCATATGGAAATTGATGTAACTACAGAAAACCTGGCTAAGCTGGCACTATATTCACCGGCTACTTTAGATGCTGCGCCAGTTCAGGATGAACCATATAACTATAACTTTGTTTACGGAGATTACGAATTCCACTTCTCATATGATGGAACTCACTGGAACTGGTCATATGATGAGACTGAAATGAATTATACTGATGAAGAACTGATGTATCTTGCTCACCATGATCCTGAAGTTTTAAATCATCATCCGGTAAAAGCCGGTATGTATAATTTCAAGTTATGGGATAATCATTATGTTTATCATTTTGAATCAGACGGTAAACATTGGACATGGGCATACGAACCAAAATGATTTCTGACAAACTAATTATAATTTAATAACAAGACATGCCGCGGGCTATTGCCTGCGGTATGTTTTTTTCTGTAAAACCAGTATAATTAACAAATACATTATATGAACGAGAGGATGAATATTTTTGGCAAAAAGTCTTGTACTTGCTGAAAAACCTTCAGTGGCACGTGATATTGCACGTGTGCTGGATTGCAGTAAAAAAGGTAATGGTTATTTAGAAGGAAATAAATATATTGTAACGTGGGCACTTGGACATTTAGTCACACTTCAGGATCCTGAGAAATATGATACAAAATATCAAAAGTGGGATTTAAATGACCTACCGATGATGCCGGCTCCATTAAAATTGACTCATATTCCAAAAACGACGAAGCAGTTCAAAGCTGTGCAGTCGCAGCTGAAGCGTCAGGATGTCGATGAGATTATTATCGCAACAGATGCCGGACGCGAGGGTGAACTCGTTGCCCGCTGGATTCTCGATTATGCGAAAGTAAATAAGCCGGTAAAACGTCTCTGGATATCTTCAGTCACTGATAAAGCGATTGCGAACGGCTTTAAAAATCTTCAGCCTGGAAATAAATACATCAACCTTTATCAGGCCGCCGCTGCAAGAAGTGAAGCTGACTGGTATGTCGGTTTAAATGCGACGCGTGCACTGACGACAAAGCACAATGCCCAGCTGAACTGCGGCCGTGTACAGACACCAACACTCTCAATTATTCAGGCACGTGAAGAAGTCATTAAAAACTTTAAACCGAAAACATTTTACGGTCTGGACGTCATTACTGACAAACTGACGTTCAAATGGACAGAGGGTAATAGCTACTCTACTTTTGATGAAGCTAAAATCGATAATATCAGCAAAAAACTAAACGCTGATTCATTAACGGTTAAAGACGTTCAGAAGAAGCAGAAGAAACAATTCTCTCCGGGTCTGTATGACTTAACTGAGCTGCAAAGAGACGCCAACAAAATTTTCGGTATGTCGGCAAAAGAAACACTGCAGACGATGCAGGTATTATATGAACGCCATAAAGTACTGACTTATCCGAGAACAGATTCTAAGTTTATCTCGGAAGATATTGTGGACACTCTAAAAGAAAGAGTCGAAGTGAGCGGTATCGGACAGTTCAGCAAAGTTGCAGCACGTATTTTAAAAGCACCAATTAAAACAAACAGCTCCTTTGTAAACGACAATAAAGTGAGTGATCACCATGCGATTATTCCGACGGAAAGCACAGTCTTCCTGGCTGATTTCACAGAACGTGAAAAACGTATCTATGAACTTGTTGTGCAGAGATTTATGAGCGTGCTGCTTCCGCCGTACGAATATGAAGTGACAACAGTTATTGCGGAAATTAACGGCGAACAGCTTGATGCGAAATACAACAGAGTGTTAAATCAGGGCTTTAAAATCGTCTATAAAGAAGAATCATCTGATATTACGGTGGATGTGAATAAAGGCGATACATTGAATGTGAAAAATGTTAAGAAAACGACGGGAGAAACATCACCACCTGCACGTTTCACAGAAGCATCATTGCTGCAGGCCATGGAAAATCCGGCGAAATACTTCCAGATGGATCAGGAACATAAGAAAACACTGGTTGAATCCGGAGGACTCGGCACTGTCGCAACACGAGCAGATATTATCGATAAGCTGTTCAATACGTTTTACTTAGAAAAGAACGGACAGGCAATTAAACTCACTTCAAAAGGCAAACAGCTTTTAGATCTGGCGCCGGAGATTTTAAAATCCCCTGTCACTACCGCACTGTGGGAAAAACAGCTTGAGCAAATCGAAACAGGCAAGATGAACAGAAAGAAATTTATCGAAGATATGAAAGAACATACTAAAGACATTGTCGCAGAAATTAAAAACAGCGATAAGACATTTAAACACGATAATCTGACAGGCAGAGAATGCCCGGAATGCGGCAAGCCGCTGCTCGAAGTTAAAGGTAAAAAAGGGAAGATTCATGTCTGCCAGGACAGAGAATGCGGATATAAACGCAACGTTGAAAAAATCACGAACGCAAGATGTCCGAAATGTAAGAAGAAAATGACGCTGAGCGGATCAGGCGACGGACAAGTATTCAGATGTACGTGCGGTCACCGTGAGAAAATGTCGAGTTTTGAAGCACGGAAGAAAAAAGAAAATAAAGGCCGTGTAGATAAAAAGACTGTTAACAAATACATTAATCAAAAAGAAGAACCGATTAATAATGCTTTGGCAGAACAACTGAAAAAATTAAATTTAGATAAATAAAAATAATCCTCTGGCAGTCACTTAAAGTGCATGCCGGAGGATTTTGTATTTAATATTCCAGTTTGGTGATAAGTATTGCATAAAATGATGACTTATCACCAAAAGAGCATGATCCGGTGATATGTCGCACATAAAATCACGACTTATTACCAAAAGAGCATGATTCGGTGATATGTCGCACATAAAATCACGACTTATCACCAAAAGAGCCACATCTGCAGTTATGTACTGTAGGTGTGGCTCTTTAATTTTATATATTAATTATCGAACATATATCCATTTAATTTCAACGGTTCAATATATTCTCCGTCTTTATACACACGCATATTACCACCTGAGATTTCATCGATTAAAAGGACTTCTCCTGTTTCCTGGTCACGGCCGAATTCCAGTTTGATGTCATATAAGTCCAGCCCTTTTGCTGCCAGTTCTTCTTTAATGACTTCACTGATTTTAACTGTTAAGTCCACGATTTCTTTGTACTCGTCTGCATTTAAAATATTCAGTGCTTCCAGTGCCGCTTCATTAATAAACGGATCCTGTCTTTCATCGTCTTTTAAAGTGACTTCAACATATGCCGGCAGTTCTGCGCCTTCTTCAATATAATCTCCGTAACGGCGGATAAAGCTGCCCACCGCTTTAAATCTGCAGATAACTTCCAGCCCTTGACCAAATATAGAAATTTTCTTAACACGCATTTCACGTTTTTCTACATCCGAATCAACAAAGTGTGTTGGAATGTTTGCTGCGTTTAACTTTTCAAAGAAAAAGCTCGTCATTTGAAGTCCTGCTTTACCAGATCCTTCTACTTTTAATCCAACCTGGTTTTCACCCGGATCAAATACACCGTCTTTACCTGTCATATCGTCTTTAAAATAAAGTACAGTCTGTCCGTTTTCATCCTGGTATACATCTTTAGTTTTGCCTTTGTAAACTAAATCCATCTGTAAAAACCTCACTTATTATTCTGAATGCAAATCTTGTAAACTGCTTTTCAAGCTTAATTAATATATCTCAGTTTAACAAACATTTAACAGATAGTAACTAGTATTACGCATAAAAATTTGAATATTCAACATACATTTTTAAAAGATAATAAAATGCGCTATAACTACTACGATTGGCAGCGTGATGATTGTTCTGATTAAAAAGAGTGCGAGCAGCTGCCAAAAGTTAATAGGAATTTTTGAGCGTATCAGCATAACGCCAATTTCAGATAAGTAGATAAGCTGTGTTAAAGATACTGCACCAACTACAAATCTCGTGAGTTCACTTTCAATTCCGCTTGCCAGGAGTGCCGGTAAAAACATATCTGCGAAACCAACGAGTAATGCCGGTGCCGCCTGAGCTGCTTCCGGAATTTGCATCCACTCTAATACCGGGATTAATGGATATGAAATAATATCAAAAAGCATTGTAAATTCAGCAATAACCATAGCAATCGTACCGATACTCATAATGACCGGCAGCATTCCGAGCCATATGTCTAATGCACTGTATACACTGCGGTTTACGAGCTGACCTACTGAGTCTGCTTTTTCTGATTTATTGACCGCTTTAGTATATGCCCACTGCAATGTTGTATAACCAGTTGGCACGTCTTCTTCGATTTTTTTATCGGCACCCTCGTAATAATCCTCGCTGATACGCGATAAAGGCGGAATTCTCGGACATATTAATGCCGCCGCTAACACACCCACTGTTACCGTCAAATAAAATGGTATAAACATATGAGCCAAATCGAGAATGGTTGCAATGATTAGTGCAAAAGCGATAGAAGTAATCGTAAAGCTCGTGACAATTACCGCCGATTCACGTTTTGAGTAATATCCATCTTCATATTGGTTTATCGTAATCAATATGCTGACCATGTTGTTCCCCATCCATGATGCAAGTCCATCGACTGCTGAACGTCCCGGCAGCTTAAATAGCGGTCTCATAATTTTTTGCGCCATTGTACCGAGCCACTCCATCAAACCGAAATCTACGAGCAGCGGCAGCAGCATGCCCATCACGAGCGTCCATATAGCGAGAATCGGTAAGAGTCCGTTTAGTACTTCCCCGCCGGAAGCGTCACTAATCAGCCAGCCGGGACCTACCTGAAAGTAGACCATCACTGCAAATATTCCGCCGAGAATTCTGACGATTAACCAGAACGGATGAACGACAACTAATTCTTTAAACCTTGGTTTTTCTGTAATCCAGTCGGGTTTAGCGAGTGTTGCATATGTAGAGAGAATTGCTGAAATTACCAGCACGATTACTAATAATTCAACTAAAAATGGTGCTGCTGTATTTTGAATAAATTCAGCCATTACGCCAATACCTACAAGCCATTGATCACCGTATGGAAATGGTATTAAAAATAACAATACTCCAATTAAAGAAGGAATTATGAATTTCCATGGGATTCCCTTTGGATAAGACGCTGATTTTGCTTGTGAATTTACATCATCTTGATACATATTTTGCACTCTCCCACTTATGTTTATGCATTTTAATTAATTTTTATTATACATAAAGGAAAAGACTAAAGCCAATGAATTTTCAGATAATAAATGCTTTTTTTCTCATCAATTAATTTGAGAAAACGCTTTCTTTATGTATAATAAAATCAGCAAAGGGGGAGTAAAATGACACATAATGATTTATTTAAACACGAACATAAAAAAGAATTTAACTTTTTCATGGCAATAATACCATTGGCAGTTATGGTAATTACGATGCTCTATGCAATTGTTGTACTTGAGACTGACCCTCATTTACCATTGATAATTGGGACGATCACGGCAGTAATAATCGCAGTAATCAGCGGTTTTAAATTCGATGACTTAGAGGAAATGATGTACAAGGGAATACGGCTTGCACTCCCTGCAGTTATCATTATTATGCTGGTGGGTCTGATTATCGGGTCATGGATCGGCGGGGGCGTTGTTGCGACGATGGTCTATTACGGATTGATGATTATTAATCCGCAGTATTTCCTCGTGACAATTTGTCTAATCTGCGGAATCGTATCTCTCGCTATCGGCAGTTCCTGGTCTACTATGGCGACTATCGGTGTTGCCGGCATGGGAATCGGTGTCAGCATGGGGATTAACCCAGCCATGATTGCAGGTGCTGTTATTTCCGGGTCTTACTTCGGCGATAAAATGTCACCCTTGTCCGATACAACGAATCTGGCAGCCGGTCTTACAAATACTGATTTATTCGTACATATCAAACACATGCTCTATACAACTGTACCGGGATTGATTGTTGCACTGACAGTATTTTTCTTTATCGGAATAAATATTATTGGCAGTAACACGACGTCACCTGAAGATATCCAGGTTATGATGACATCAATGAGTGAGAATTTTGTCATCAGACCATGGCTTCTATTAGTCCCGGGTCTCGTTATACTATGTATTATATTAAAAATCAAAGCTGTGCCCGCACTTGTGATTGGCGTCTTACTTGGTATTATCTGTGCCCTGTCCGTCCAGGGAGAATCACTTGCTGACTCGGCATCATTTTTAATGAATGGTTTTGTGCTTGAGTCGAATAACGCAATGGTGAATGACTTATTCAACCGCGGCGGTCTGTTAGATATGATGTACACAGTTTCCATGACAATTGTCGCGATGACATTTGCAGGTATTCTGGAATATACAGGTATGCTCCGCGCAATTATGAACCAGATTCTTAAAATTGCGAAAGGCACACTGGGTATTATTTCAGCGACAATCATTTCATGTTTTGCAACAAATGCTACGTGCTCAGAACAATATATCTCGATTGTTGTGCCTTCAAGAATGTTTTTAAGAACATATATTGAAAACAATCTGCACTCCAAAAACTTATCCCGTTCACTGGAAGACGGCGGCACATTGACCTCTGTATTTATTCCGTGGAACACGTGCGGCGTTTTCATTTACGGTACACTCGGCGTGTCTGCCTTGGAATATGCACCATTTGCGATTCTTAATTTCACAGTGCCGGTTATTGCAATAATTTTAGCTGCGACAGGCATCGGTATTACTAAGATTACGGATAAAGAACGCGATGCTTACCTGACTGAATATTATCCAGAAGAAAAGAAGAAAACTGCAACAGCATAAAAAACTTGATAATCAGCCCATAAAAAGAGCCAAAAACCTTGATATAAGGTTTTTGGCTCTTATAAAATTACTCCAGCATTATTCCCACTCAATTGTCGCTGGCGGTTTGCTTGTCACATCATATACCACACGGTTGATGTGCTTTGTTTCATTAACAAGGCGTTTAGAGATTTTCTCCATAACATCCCAGTCAATTCTTGCGAAGTTACTGGTCATTCCGTCCACACTTGTTACAGCTCTGATACCGATTGTATAATCATACGTTCTGTAGTCGCCTGTAACTCCGACTGAGCGAATATTAGGCAGTACTGTGAAGTATTGCCAGATATCTCTTTCAAGTCCGGCTTTCGCGATTTCATCTCTTAAAATCCAATCGCTTTCTCTAACGATTTCCAGTTTTTCTTCCGTAATTTCACCTAGGATACGGATACCAAGTCCCGGCCCCGGGAATGGCTGTCTCCATACAAGGTGTTCAGGAATACCCAGTTCAACACCAAGTTCACGGACCTCATCTTTGAACAGTGTATTCAGCGGTTCAATCAGTTCAAACTGCATATCTTCTGGCAGTCCGCCCACGTTGTGATGAGATTTAATTGTCGTTGCTGTTTCCGTACCCGATTCAATAATGTCAGTATACAGCGTACCTTGTGCAAGGTAGTCCACGTCTGTCAGTTTAGATGCTTCGTCATCGAATACATAAATAAACTCGTTACCGATAATTTTACGTTTCTGCTCCGGATCCGATACACCTTTAAGTTTGGACATAAAACGGTCTTTAGCGTCCACTTTAATGATGTTCATGTTGAAACCTTCACCGAACTGCTCCATCACCATCTCCGCTTCACCTTTACGCAGTAAACCGTGGTCCACAAAAATACATGTCAGCTGGTCACCGATTGCTCTGTGGAGCAGCACAGCTGTTACAGAGGAATCTACCCCGCCGCTCATCGCACATAATACTTTTTTATCGCCGACTGTTTCACGGATTTTATCGATTTCTATATCAATAAAGTTCTCCATCGTCCATTCGCCGGTACAGTCGCAAATATCTCTAATAAATGTCTTCAGGAACTGTCTGCCGTTTGCAGTGTCTCTTGATTCCGGATGGAACTGCACACCGTAAAATGGTTTTTCATCGTGTTTAACTGCCGCATTCGCACATAGGTTTGTGTGAGCGATAACAGAGAAACCATCACCTAATTTCGTTACTTTGTCACCGTGGCTCATCAATACTGATTCAATCTTATCCCAGCCGGCAAAAATATCGACTTCATTGTTAAGATTCATTTCAGTCACACCTGATTCTTTTTGATCCGAGTTTACGACTTCTCCGCCGTTCAGCTGCATCATCAGCTGCATGCCGTAGCAGATACCAAGTACAGGAACGCCGAGGTCAAATACAGCAGGGTCTACTGTAAATGCATCATCGGCATATACAGAACGCGGTCCGCCTGACAGAATAATTCCTTTTGGTTCGAGTTCTTTAATTTCTTCAATCGTGATACTCGGATTATGCAGCTCACTGTACACGCCAAGTTCACGAATACGGCGTGTAATTAACTGGTTATACTGACTGCCGTAATCAATTACTAAAATAAGTTCCTGCTCTTTAGCCATTTCCATGAAAGAATTACTCCTTATATACTATAGTTTGGTGCTTCTTTTGTAACTTGAACGTTATGCGGGTGACTTTCAATCAGACCTGCACCTGTAATTTTAACGAACTGTGCATCTTCTCTTAATGCTTTAAGGTCCTGGCTTCCTGTATAGCCCATTCCTGAACGCAGTCCGCCTAGGAGCTGGTAAACTGTTTCCGATAGAGGCCCTTTATATTCTGTACGTCCTTCAATACCTTCCGGAACGAATTTTTTCGCTTCAGTGTCTTCCTGGAAGTAACGGTCTTTAGAGCCCTGCTCCATTGCACCAAGTGAACCCATACCGCGGTATGTTTTGTAGCGGCGTCCCTGGAACATTTCAGTTTCTCCCGGAGATTCTGCAGTACCTGCTAACAGACTGCCGAGCATTACAGCATGTCCGCCTGCAGCTAATGCTTTCACGATATCTCCTGACAGTTTAATTCCGCCGTCTGCGATAATCGCTTTGCCGTGCTTGCGTGCTTCCGTTGCTGCGTCATATACTGCCGTAACCTGGGGTACGCCAACGCCTGTAACCACACGTGTTGTACAAATTGAACCTGGGCCGATACCAACTTTAACGACATCCACGCCCGCTTCAATTAATGCTCTTGTCCCCTCAGCTGTAGCAACGTTACCCGCGATTAAAGTCGTGTCCGGGAACTTGCTGCGGATATCTTTAATTGCATCGAGTACACCCTGTGAGTGACCGTGTGCAGTATCGATAACCAGCGCATCTGCACCGCCCGCGATCAATTCTTCTGCACGTTTTTCTGTTTCTTTCGCAATACCAATTGCTGCCGCAACAAGAAGTCTGCCTTGATCATCTTTTGCAGCATTCGGGAATTCGATTACTTTTTCAATATCTTTGATCGTAATTAACCCTTGAAGCACGTTGTTATCATCGACTAACGGTAGTTTTTCAATGCGGTGTTTTTGTAAAATACGGCCGGCATCTTCCAATTTCGTCCCGACAGGTGCAGTAATCAGATTATCTTTTGTCATAACCTCTTCGATTGTCATGGAGAAGTTTTCGACAAAGCGCATATCTCTGTTTGTAATAATTCCGATCAGTTTTTTCTCTTGTGGATTATTAACGATAGGTACACCTGAAATTCTGTATTTACTCATCAGATGTTCTGCTGCAAATACCTGTTCTTCTTTTGTCAGGAAGAACGGATCTTTAATAACACCATTTTCCGAACGCTTAACTTTCTCTACTTCATCACGCTGACGTTCAATAGACATGTTCTTATGAATAACTCCAAGACCGCCCTGGCGTGCTATTGCAATCGCCATTTGAGATTCAGTTACTGTATCCATTCCCGCACTGATTAAAGGAATGTTTAATTTCAGATTTGGTGCCAGTTCGACACTTAAATCAACCTCTTTAGGTAATACTGCTGAATGAGCCGGCAGAAGTAATACATCATCAAATGTAAGTCCTTCTTTTTTAAACTTATCTTCCCACATAAAAACTGCCTCCTGGTTATAATAATTTGTCGTATGCTGCATCTGGTATAAAATATTAATTTCCCTATTATAACAAAATCCGAACTGTCAAACAATAAAGTGAACTTATTAAATATGTCTTATTATAAAACACTATCGAAGGATATGAAAGACACTCTTAATGTTCGGAATTTTATGAATTCAATGTAGATGAGAAAGTTTGAGAAATTATACCTCGGGTAATAGATTTATAACAAATATTTATTTAGAGGTGAACGTAATGCAATACATTGAAAAGTATAATTCATTGGATGAAATTTTAGAAAGAATTGACTTATTAAAACAGGAAGAAAACTACTATGAAGAAGATTTTAATATTTTAGGTCTCGCAGATCTCGAACCTGACTGGACTGACTATATGGGCTGTACATACAACCCTCATTCACACAGTTTATCATTTAAAGATTTTTTCACACAAAATGTAAAAGCAGAAGATTTCCTGTATGCTTCAGGCCTCAATCCTGACCTAGTCAGCACGCATTTGAAAACGCTGGAGGATGGAATGTTTCTGCTGGCTTTTGACGATACCTCATTAAACCGTGAAATAAGCCGTAATAGTGTTGAATCGGAAATCGAAAAAGGACCGGGTGATAATTTCTAATTATCACCGGTTTTTTCTTATAATAAAAATTTGATCTGCTGTTCGCGCCGGATACAAATATCTTTTATCATATCTTTCGTCAAATATAAATTTCTTTTATACCGCTCGTACGTCAGCATCATTTCCCGGTAATGACTTAACGTCAAGGGCAGTGCTTCCTTAAAAATCGGCACACGGTATTTATTTGTTCTCATCAAAAATATGTAATAAGACAAATGTGCAGATAATGATGTCTCAAAACCGCAAAACTTCGTGTAGCATTCGAAAACTGCATCATTTGCATCAGCTTCCGGCAATACCGACAGTGAAAGAGAAATATGATCGAACATCTCCATTAAAAACATAACTTCAATCGAAACTTCAGCCGGTACCGTCTCACCAGTCACTCCGATAAAATCCAGCACTTCATAATAATTCATCTCAATCCCCTGTCTCACGATGTTCAGACAGTAATGACAGTAATCGATGTATTCATTATCCGTACTTCTTTGCTGCATACTTTCCAATGAACTGATCAGCTGGATTTTCCCTGTTGTATTGATAAAACCCAGGCTGTCAGATGGCATGATGCTGCTCATTAAAATACACCTAATAGACAGTCGTGTTTATTAGGCTGAGGAAAAACCTCAGCATCGGCTGCCGTATTTGAAAAAAATAAAAGCGCGATTAAACCGAGTGACATGAGGAACTTTTTAAATATACTTTTCATGTGTCATAACCTACTTTTTATAATTTTCTCTGTGTTCATTTTTATGTATCAGAGTATTTTAATTATAATGAATCTACTGCTTAGATAACTAACTAAATATTTGGCATTTCTCATATATGATAAATTGTTTATGTTTTTCAAACAACTTTAATTTATTTCAGTTCATCACGAGCTCTTTTTTCTATACGTTCAATTTTTTCGAGCAGGAATGTCGATTCATTCCGTCTCAGCAGACATTTTGCTCTCTCTGCATAAAGAAGTATTTTACTGTATTCTTTTGTACTGGCGTAGCCTCTCATAAGATTAATATAGAGTTTCACAGCTGTACGGTAATACACTTTATCAGTATTTTTGCTGTAAATCTGTGCAGCTTTAATATAATAATTCAGACCGCCGCTCCCATCACCGTAAAGTACATTGCCTTTTGCCATATACAAGCCTGCTTTTAAATATTCCAGTGAACTTTTATCTTCAATTCGCTTAATCGCTTTGTCCAGCGACTTAAGCGCCTCATCAAAATTATTCTGCTGCTTAAATAAAATCGCTCGATGCCAATCGTAATAGACAGACAGTTTATTGTTGCTCCGCCATTCAAGTACTGTTAATTTATTCAGCACACCTTCTATTAACTCCAACTTGGAATGTTCTCTGATTAAATCGAGCTCTTCAGTTATTTTCATATCCACTGCCGGTGTCACCCTGATAACTACATCTTCAAGTGTTAAGTCCAGCACTGTCATTACTTTTACAACATAAATAAAACGAACATTTTCCCCTTTTTCCAATCGGCTGATTGTCGACACCGAAACCCCTGTTTTCAGTGACAATGATGCTTGAGACATGCCGTATTCCTTACGGCGAGATATTATTGCTGAGTTGTTTATCTGCATAGCCTTCCCCCTCATTTACAATATATAGGAAATTAGAAATATATGTCAATAACGAACGTTATTTAGAGTTTCACAAAATTCATTTAGGGTATAATTGTAGTAAAAGATTGTGATGGAGGATTGAGTATGACAACAATTGAAATTTATTCAAATACCAGTGAACTCAGTGATAAAATTTACGAACTGCGTGCAAAAGGCGTGAAGGATTCCAATATGACAGTCGTTGCCAAAGACCGTTTTAAAGCGACTTTTCTAAGATACACTCGCGTCCCTTTTAAAAAAGCTGACGGTACGATGTGGGATAAAGTTGCGGCAAAGTTTTTAGATGAGAACAGGGAAGAACGCGTTGCTTCCCAATTAAATTTGACAGGCGAAGATCATGCGACGTTCAGAGAAGCCATCGACAGCGGGAAAATTTTGCTGCTTGTCCGCTCGGAAGAGGAAAAAGTGAAGCAGGATGAAACTGCAGCAGGCGAACCTGCGACACAGAACCAGGCATTGAAAGCCTACGGAATGCAGTCGGAACAGCCGCTTCAAATTGAAAAAGATACAGAAGAAACTAAAACAAAAGCGAAGAAAAAACACGACAGCTATATGGATGCTGCAGAGATTATTCACGAAGACGGCAGCAGACGCACCGTTGAACTTGAAGGCAAATCATTTACGATTGTTAATATGAAAGAAGAACTGTCAGAAACAGATGACAGCAAATAGAAGTTAAAGAACCTCCGGTATGGAGGTTTTTTTCTTATACGTTTTTTCAGGCTTCTTAATATGATAGTGTAGATATATTACACAACACAGAGGAGTTCTCAGCGATGCCAATTAACGAGTTGTTATTAAGCAGAAAGTTTTCATGGGTGTATCTCGCAAGTTTATTATTTAATATATCTATCTGTATCTATTATCAGGTGAATATATGGGGAATGATGCCACTATTGATATTACTTGGAATTATGACTATATATTCATTTTTTGAAATAGAGAAGATACAAAAAGAGCCGTGATTCATGCTTAAAAGAGATGATATTTTAGATTTTATTAAAGAAAAACCCCTGATATCTGAGATATCAGGGGTTCAGTAATTTCTTACTGTTCTTCTTTTATAGTGAGTTGTTCTACACCGTTCTAATCTTAATCAAACCCTTGATACTAAAGGCTTTCTATTGAATAGTATGTGAGAACTGTTCCGAAGCCGTTTCAAGTCATTCCCCGGATTCGCCCCGAGATTGCCCCGTAAACGCTGCAGTATTTAGATATTATCGTCAGTATATACTAATTCGGCAGATATAACTGCCCATTGCCTAAAACGCTCATACAAGCTCATACAGACGATTCATTCATTTTATGAACAAACACTATACCGCACATTTAAACGGCTCTTGTAGGTGTGTTTAAAGCGTTCACTTTTTTACAACAACATATATTTATCTTGCAATTCCATCATTATGGCAATTAAATACGATTATCGCGACAATCGGAAGTAATATCAGAAATTCGCATCTCAATCGCAAAATAAATAACTTGTTTTATATAGAATATTCAAATGAATACCCGTTTTATCTTATCGATTATATTATGTAGAGTTCGTAGTAAATATTTTACAAATATGCTATATTTAATTAGATAACTAAATAAATAGGAGGATGTACATAATGAAAAAACTATTACTAGGCACTGTATTATCGACAGCTTTATTACTTGCTGCATGTGGTGACATGGAAGAGCCAGAAGCTGAAGAAACTGAAGGCACAGAGACTGAAACTGAAACAGCTGAAACTGAATCAACAGAGACTGAAACTGAAACAGCTGAAACTGAATCAACAGAAACGGAAGATACTGAAGAAGTTGTAGAAGAAGAAACGGAAACAGTCGATGAAAATCTGTCCGTTGGCGATACCGTTGAGATGGACGGTGTAGAATTCACTTTAGACGCTGCTTACTACACTGACGAAAGAAACGAATTCGCTGAAATTGAAGCTGACAGCGTTGTTATTTTAGATGTGTCATTCACAAATAACACAGGTGAAGATTACTCTCCTACTTTTGATCTGAGTGTGTACGCTGACGGATCTAAAGCAGAAGAGTACCCTGTGGGTGACATTGTTTTAGATGTAGTATCCGACGGCAGAAGTTCATCGGGATCAGTTGCTTTTGCTTTAGTTGGTGAACCTTCAGAAATTGAATTAGAATTCGCACCAATGATGTCATTCAGCGGTGAAAAGTCAATCTACACTGTGACACCTGAATAAATAAAAATAAACCGCTCTTCTACTATAATGAAGTAGTTGGGCGGTTTTTATTCAATATACTGTACATCATAATATCGATATACTGACTTTGTTGTTTTTCATAACCTCTTAAAACCCCTTCAAACTCGAAACCTATATTTTCTAATAACTTTTGGGATGGAATATTATCTACATCTACTTTTGCTTCAATTCTATTAACATTGTACGTTTCGAAAGCGTAATAGATTAAAGCTTTCAAAGCTTCTTTCATGTAGCCTTTTCTCCAATAGTCTGAATGCAGTTCATAACCAATCTCGACCCTATCATTTTCAAAATCGATATAATTAAACCCGCAAGAACCTATGGCAACTTCTTCATTCTCTTTTAAAAAGATTCCCATTCTATTAGCTTCATTATTATGATCGGCTGCAATAAAAAATTTAATCATATCTTCAGCATGCGACGCATCTGTCATAGAATCAATATTCATATATTTCGTCACAGCATCGTTTGACCATACTTTAAATAATGAATCTGCATCATTTAAACTAACTTTTTTAATTAATAATCGCTCAGTACTTATCATTTGTATCTCCTATACGCCATTGTATTTTTACCACTTTTAACATTGTTAGTTCTTAATTACTATTCTAAATTTTGCTACAAAAATACCCTCCGCTACTCTGAAAAGCGAAGGGCGAGAAAAATATTAAGAAGGTTGCAGCCATGAAGGGGCTGCGTATTTAATATAACTTGTAGAATTATTAAAAGATATGCTTTTCTGTCAGGATTCCCATATATGGTAAATTGTTTGTAACTTCAATACAATTCAGGGAGATAATCATATTCATCTACACTATAAATATTTTCAAATTGAACAAACATAAAACTGTCTTCTTTACGTACAGTAACCACCCTGCTGCAGTCATCCATGCTCTCGATGACGCATTCTACCTGAAACTCGTATCCATCGAGCCAGTAGCGTAGTATGACGTTTCTACCAAGTGATTCACGCAGCTTCAGTTCAAGCTCCTGCTGTAGATCAGTATTTAAATTCGGCTTAGGCACATGCGTATTGTTTTCGTGTAAAGTTCGCACATTTTCATATTGCTCCGGCATGGTTGCGAATGGTGCCCATTTAATCATTCCACGTCCCTGGGGGATGTTGCTATCTGCTAATTTAGATGAGTTCATATTTACACCTCTTACGACAACTATACGAACATACGTTCTGTTTGTAAAGGTGATATACTAGAATAAATTATGATGATAAGGAGAATTATTATGGAAGTTTCCCGTAAAGTTGTGGAACTAGATAATCACTCTGATAAATTAAATGGGTACCTATTATTGTTGGGTCTTACCTACTCTGAAGCAGTAAAATATCTACTGGCGAAATACGGTCCTGCTACCAACGACTATTTTAGTGAAAAATCATACTCTCGTTTTTTAAGAGGAGAAATTAAAAGTATCACTAGGAAGAAATATCAAAGAACTTTTGAAGGATTGTATTGTCATCATATAGATGAAAACAAATTTGAAAACTTGTCTAATTTTGATTATATAAAAAAGTACCGCTACCCTTTTTTCTATCATAAAAAAGAAAGATTAGTATATTGCGATCTGTTTGAACATCTAATATTACATACCTTAATTGCTGAAGAAACAAATACAGAATTCGGTCTTTCTGGATACGTAGTTTTTTTATTTCCAACGGCTTGTGAGTGGTATATAGATGAAAAGGAACCTAAACCTGAATGGATGAAGATTTGTAAAGGAAGGTCGTACCTAAATCCAAGAGAAACTAAAATATTACTAAGAAGCACAGATGAAATCATAGAAAAAACTCCTAGAAATTATAAAAAAAGAACATACAGTCTCATGGATTTACGCAAAAGATTAAATTTGAATATGACTATTAATGAATATAAAGACTTCCAATCTAGAATGAAAATTATGAAAAAGGAAATGCAAACAAATTATTATAAGTTAAAACATAAAAAAAGGTCAATTATGCAAGAAATGCAAAAAGATTTAATAATAAAAAAAGAAAATAGTTTTTACAAAATGTATCCTTCATTCAAACATTATAAGATTTCAATTAATGAATCTAGACAATCAATTTTAAATTATTTATTCGCCTTTAAATATAAAGATATTGTTAAATCTAAAAAGGAACTAAGATCTTTAAAGAGAGGTACCTCTAAATCTGAGTTGCTAAACGAGTTACACCCTTTGTTAAAAGAAAAATCTTAATGTTTATCTTTAATAATTAAAAATCATGAACAATATATAAATAAAAGTACCCCTCTTACCGGCACCTATTCCAGTTTGAGGGGTAAATTAAAACGTGAAGTGAGTTCATGTCCTGATATTCCTAAAGATTGTACTTCCCTGCCCTGCATAGTCTTGATGTCCGCCCAGGCTTTCGAGAATAACACTTCAACGGTTCCGCCTACTTCCGGGCCGCCTGCTTCTTCCAGTGTGACTAATTCAATTCTTTTATTAAAACTTAGTGCCATGTGTCAACACTCCACTATACGTTTAAACGGCTCTCTATGAGCTTGTATTGCGTTCACTTTTTACAATATCATTATAAATCATAGTAATACTTCCTTTGTTTACCGTTCCATAACGTTTTGATTAATCAATTAAAAAACCCCTACAGATTACTCTGCAGGGATTGAATTATACTATTATCTGCCTTCATTTTCTAATAATCTTTCGACTTCATCCAGTCGCTCAATCACATTTTCAATCTCGTGATTTTTATAAACAAAGTCCAGTAAGATTTTAGCAGTTTGGTTTCTCGTTGATACAGTACTCTCCGGATCAGTTAGGTTCTTCCCCAGGACATCGACCGCGCTCTCTCCATGCTTTTGTAATTTTTGTGCCAATGCGTTCATGACAGACTGACGATGTTCTGACAATTGTTTCTTAAATTCCGGTTCTTCCATATATCTGTATGCGGTCGCTTTTCCGATTCCTACACGTTTAACCGCTTTTTCTACCGTGTTTTCTTCCATCATTGCTTCTAAGAACTCCTGCTGTTTTTGGTCAAGCATATATATCATACCTCCTTTAATTAATATCTATACTGCCGTCTGTTGCGACACCGTGTTTTAAGACACTCTCATATAAACTGCCTTCGACTGGTTCAAAGTAATCGATAAAATCAACAAAACATACCGTCTTTGATGTGTTGCCATTAAAGAATTGATATAGTGCATCTTCTGTATGGACTGTTTCCTTCTTCTGTGTACCGTCCTGAAGCGTTGCACTGACTTCGATGCTGCTGCCGTCCTCAGTCGATACAAACACTATTAAATAACCTTCAGCAGCTTTTGTGCCTAGCTTCTTCTCTATTGCCTTCAACCTACTATTTAGAAAACTCATCGTCTGCGTTCCCTCCATTCTTTCGCGTGTGCCAATACCTCATCAATCTTCTTGTCAGCGTTTCTGCTGAGTTCTGAATCAGCGTTCCGCTCTGCATCAGTCACATTGTACTTCTCAAGTAAGTGTTCAATCGATACACTCGATGTAAAACTATGCCGAGAATCTGTAATCCTGCGCTCAACTGCATTAATCTTATTCATGATTCCGGTTAATCTCATCGTTGCACCCCCTGTATATTTGAAAGAAAAGCACTCAATTAAGAGTGCTAAATATTTATATTTCTTCTTTCTTTAATCGCTCGAAAAACTGCCTTGTAGTGTCGGGCTTTCCATTTGTTCCTGTATTGATTTTGAACTTAGGTTCAAACCTTTGAACGTCTAACAATGGATCATGTGTCATCATGCGATTACTGTATTTAACTGCAGATTTATAATCATGTTTATTTAACTCGTCGCTGATTTTTACTGCCAACTGCTTACGACATTCTTCATAATCTTGATAAGCAGCATATCCATTTAACAGGGCTTTTCTTGCTGCCAATTCTTTTTTATTAAGCGTTTCATCAGTGTTGAACACTTCTGCGGTGTAACGTGCCGCCTTACTGCTGATACCGTCGGCAAGCGTTGACAGTTCCGCCTCTGTACGTTCCTTCACTTCTTTAAATTGACGACCGAGTTCCGCTCTGACATTTCGTTTTTCCGCCAATTCTTTATCTAATTTAAAGCTGACTGTATCAATTCTTTTATCTTCCAACGCTTTAATATCATCATCAAGCGTTTGTATTTCGGCTCCATACTCTTTGAGTACACCTTGTTTTTGAAGTACCTTAGAAATGTCTTTTTTAATAGATTCCATTGTCATTCCCCTTTACTCAAATTTTCCGCGCAGCGCATTGTCATATGTTTCTGGATTCTGCGCTTTGAAGTCAACACGTTCCGCATAAGTCATTTGTTTCCATTCATCAGCAGTGATTCCCTGTTCGTTAGATGTGGGATTGTCTGTAATAGATGAATGTATCGCCTCCACTTTCTTCGCTGCCTCTACTGATACATTATCAATATCGTCCATTACGACTGTAATTAATTGTTGATATGCCTTCTCATAATTCATATATATTATTCCCCTTATAATTTAATATTTTCTAATGCTTCGACACGTTTATTTATCGTAAATGTACGGCTTGTTAAATCTCGTTTTGCAATGTGTAAATCATGTTTATCCGATATGATGAAAAAACCTTTTGTCGATGCTGCACTCGATGAACCAATCGGACAGCTATATTTCACAACTAAGTCATATATAATCTGCTCCAGTTTTCGCTTGTATGATTGCCCCTTGCCGAGCCTAGTAAGAATCATATTTTTAGTGATATACTTCTCCTTATTTGAAGCAATTACGTTATATACCGCTTGATGTTCTTCCGGTAAATTGTTTGGCATGTACTCCCCACCTTCGATGTAATTTTTCTTTCTTTCGTTGTAACTCTCGAGCCTTTCTCCCGATTTCAGCATCTCTTTTCTTCTCAGCGACTTTGTTACGTTTAAATATTTATTATCCATCTACATAACCTCCTGTTTAGTTAGGTAGTATTTCAAACATTCCACTACCCACACCTTTTTTCTTGAATTTGTCTTTATAGTTCGTTTTAACACCCGAGAACAAGTCTGATTCACTCTTTACAGACTTTGCACCTACCGTGACACCATTCTGTTCAAAATAATCGTATTTACTCCAATAACTATATGAACAGGTAAATCGAGCGTTACCATTTCTATTTTTCAAACAGACAAGTTCCATCTGTCGCGGTGATTCTTTCATAGCATCTGTGATTTTTGCCCGTTTCTCTTTGAGTTTGTTCTGACTGTTAAAAATATCATCGTGTATAGCTTCCAGTTGTAAACCGAGTACCAAATCCGCGGTGTATTCAATCCCTCCCGATTCCTTGAAGCTTTCAAAGTCAATCGGTGACATATAGTTTCCACGGTTAAATGATGAGATTGCGAAGATCGTTATATTTAAATCTCTGCTCATACGTTTTAAAGTGGTTACGTTAAAATCCATACGTTGCTTATCATTCATCCGCTCATCCGGTGCAGGCATGATTTGAAGGTAATCGACAATCACAACAGGTATGACATCATTAATTTCTATATATCGTTCTGTATATTCTCGAATTGTTGCAGCATTGGTATTGAAATTACCTTCTATCACGTTGACCCTGTGAGCGGCTGCTGAATAGCTCTGTATCGCATCCTTCACGCTCTGCGGCTGATATCCGGAACGTATCGAAATACTTGCTACTGCATCGTTTAAGTTCGTTTCTGCGGTAGTTCGCGCCAAGCTCTTGCTGGTCAGCTCCATCTTCGACTGTTCAAGGCTGAAAAACAGTACATGATCTCCGAGCCTTGCCATATTATCTGCAAGTTGCAGCGTAAAAGTTGTTTTTCCGCCACCGGTAATGCTTCCGAGTACATTCAGCCCAGGGAACACTCCCCCGAGTTCTGCATCGAGATTATCGAAGCCTGTTTTTTTATGTTTGTACTTCTTCATATGTTCTATATCATTTTGAAATTGCTCCAGGATATAATTCGCTGACTGGTCGGGCTGCTTGCCGAGTTCTATCTGAGCGGCCAAAGAGTTCTGCATGGATGCAATAGGTTCATTACGTTTAGCAGCTTCAATTTCAGCGACATTCCACTCATTTATATCTTTGTATTCAAGCGGAATCTGTATTGATGGATAGCCGAGTTTTTCAGCTGTAGACCTGCCTGCTTTATCATTATCAAATGCCGTGAGTAACAGTTTATTCTGCGCATTTAATTTGATTACGTTATCTTTGAGCTTCTTCCAATTATTGATACCATTTAAAGCGATTGATTTAATTCCCCGGGCTTCAAGCGTGAGTGCATCTATCGCACTTTCTACTATGACAATCGGCTCATCTGACTTATCTTTCAAGTGATCCATATTGAATAGATAAACCGCTCCGGAGTTATTCAAGTACTGCTTTTCTCCATCTATTTCACGCTCCACATAAGAAACGACTTTACCGCCTTGAAAGATAGGCATGACAGCCCTTCTTACTCCGTTGTGCCCTTTGTATACAGACAGCTTGTATTCGTCTACAATGCTGTTAGACAGCCCTCTATCGATTAAGAAATAATTCTTATCTTCCTGCTTCTGATTCTGATATAATTGAGTTATCGAATTGATTAAATTATTATTCCCTTCTACTTCTGCCGGAGTTGGAGGGATTTCTTTTACTTCCATTGATTCCACTTCTACACCTGCCATTTCTGATAAATGTTCATAAGCTGAACTGTTGTTCATTCCTTTAACTTCGGTTAAATACTTGTATACACTCCCACCATTGCAGCAGTGACTAAAACTCGAATAAGAATTTGTATCTCCATATACTGTGAAATGATCTTTGCTATCACACACCGGACAAGGATTGACCCAGTATTCATTTGTGCCGATTTTCTTTAAGCTATGTTCTTCGCTGATTAGTTCCACTAAATCTACACGTTTCTCTAATTCTGCAATTTTCATTTTTGATACTCCTTTCTACATTCAATTTATGAAGAAGTGAGCCGCACTACAAGGAAGGCTCAACTTCACTACGATATTTATAGTATTTATAAATATCTATCAGCTTTTCTCTAAACCCCCGAACCCTTTGGCGGAGTAGTGATTGAAGGCTGTTTTTTATTTTCTAACTTCACCGTTAGTGCGACCCAACTTCACCATTAGTGAGAGGTAACTTCACCGTTAGTGCGAGGTAACTTCACCGTTAGTGCGATGTATCTTCACCGTTAGTGCGACCCCCTAACTTTGCCGAGTGGTAATTTTAATACCTTTGAAAGCTTTGCCTTGTTTGTATAAATCGTATTTTTGGATGTACTTCTTATCTGATAAAGAAAGTAATATATTCTCTGTATTTTTCCTTATCGTTTCTATGTTCTTCCTTGTCGGCTGACTGATCCCGAGTTCTTCATATATCGCTTCAAATCGGATGTGAGGATTTAACTTGCCTGCTTTAATGTTCTCTATCCGCTTGATGAGAAACTCCTTCAAAATGACTGCATTTACTGAATCACGCTTGATTCTGTCTTTAGTGTTTAACAGTCCTGCATCAACTGTGATAATCTGTTTAGTATTTATCTGATAAAGTATTGGTTTTTCCTTCAATTGATAACCCACTACACTATATTTACCGGTAATCACATTTACTTTATCTGCATGAATCAATGTGCCTTTAAGTGCAGAATCATCATTTTCAAACTCAATTCCAATATATGTTTCTCGAGATTTATCAACACTATTGATGATTAATTCAATCGATGAATCACTTACACCTTGCCTGCCGTCCAAACCGTTCATGTGTCGATATATCATAGAAGGAGTGAGGACTTCGTTACCGGCTGCGTACAGGCTCACTACAGCGTTATAAACTCTTTTGTCATAAGTGTTCCAACGATAGACTGAAAGGCTGCCAGTATAGGCTACACCGTATTTAACGGACTTCTGAACCTTCGCACTCTTACGGCTGACATTCAGCTCTGATTCTTTACCGTAAATCCAATCCTTAGATGAGTTCACTATCTTATGATTTAATATGATGTGTTTCTTTGCCTTAACTGCTGTGAACATTTCAACGGTTTCAATTGTTGTTTCTTCGCTTAATTCATTTGCAATTTTAATCTCACTCCCCCCTTCCGATGTTTGAACTAACAAGCCCGAGAGGGTATAATATAGGTGTAGATATTTATATTTATCATTCTCCGGACACCGCTGTAACGGTGTTTGTTAGTCGGTACATTGCGTATCGGCTTTTTATTTTCTTTCATCAGAAACCCTCATTACACTGTCCAGGTAACCTGCGACTATAAATAACATCGCACCCAGGAAGAACATTGCATAAGTGAAATTCATGATATTCCACATCGTTATAAATACGATAACTGCGCCAGTTAGATACGTAAGCTCTGGAATTAGTGATTTTAATAACTTCATTTCAACACCTCCCCTTTCAAGTCCTCTTTCGATTCTTCATTCAGATTGAACAGAATCACTTGAATCACTTGCGCGTATTCTTCAGGATCGTTATGCGCGAACATGAGTTCAAGGTCAGCAGTGATGTCTTTAATTGCCCTGCGATAACCGCGGTTCTCATTAATTACACTTTGCATTTGAAAACCTCCTACTATAGAAATGATTTGTCTTTAGACTTGAGAAACGCTTCAAGTGTAGACAGATGAATTAATGTAACTGTTGCTGACGGTCGAATTGATAACCCCGTCCATTCTCCGCTTTCTTCGGCTTCCATTATCCATCGGTACAGCGTACTCTTTGAAATTCCTACCATCTTCGCTGCTTGCATCTTATTCACGTAAATAGGTTTAACATTGATTTGTTCTTCCTTCATGACTGTGTTGTCACGTGTTGGTAAGTTGTGTAAGTTAGACATTATTTAACCTCCTTTTGTCCGTTATTAGCGGACACTTTGATTAAAAAAATATGCTCCATCTTTTGGTCAAGACCTTTTGCTACCTTATAAGCAAAGTTCGCTGATGGTTCTTTCTTATCGCTCAGAACTTCCGATAAATATCCAGGTGAAACATTGATGTGTCGGGCAAAACCTCTAATAGTAAACCCTTTGCTAGCGATTTGCAATCGTGTTTCAGTACTGTCTTTCAATGTAATGTTTAGCATATCAAAACTCCTTTCTTTTTCTGATTATCTCCATCATAAGCTATGTGTCCGTTATTGTCAAACATTATATTGCTTTAACGGACAAAAAAGAGTAAAATGAAGTTATATACATGGAGGTGCTTCATATGGAGATGGGAGAATACATTAAAAAAGCTAGAAGTAGACAAGGTATGACTGCCAGGGAATTAGCTAGACGGTCCGGAGTATCGAAGTCGTATCTCTCACAACTTGAAACAGGGAAGAATGACAAGCCGTCACAAGAGATCATGCAGAAGTTAGCGGACACTCTAAATGTAAGAATTACGGAGTTATATGAAGTTTCGGGTCATTTTGGGAGCTATATTGATGAAAAACTAACCGAACTAGAACAAAAGAATAAAACAATATATGAAGATGATTCTAAAATCGCTGAGAATTTTAACCTTAGAACGATTGATTTTGCTATAGAAAGTTTAGATGAAGCAGTATATCATCAAAAAGAAATTCTACGTGGTAATAAACAAGTCAGTTTTCAAGATGCTGCATTGTTAAATAGTTTATATAAAGCGGTCAAAGGAATGAACCCGGCAGACTTTCAAGGAGATGTGCGTACTAAAATAATTAGTATAATAAGGTTACTATTATCAAATGCACGTGACATTGATATTGATGATATTCATAAGCGGATAACCGAAAGTGAAAAGAAGAATAACAAGGAGTGATATATAATGTGGTCAGTAGAATTTACCGACAAGCACGGAGATATTAAATATCGTTTTTATGAGAAGTTCAAAGACCCTTTAACCGATAAGGACAGGCGGACAAGTATTGTCATGAACAAAGACACTAAGCAGTCACAGAAGGAAGCCCAGGCACGTTTAAATGAGCGTATAGCGGCTATCCTGGAGCGTTCTAACGGCTCACATCAGAGTATTGAAGATAAAACGTTCTATAGTATAGCGATGGAATGGTTAGAAGAATATAAGACTTTCGAGGATGCTAAAATTGGCACGATTAAGCGGAAGGAATCGGAAGTCAGACAGATGTTTAATTACTTCGATAAAGATGCCCTGTTCGTCAAAATCACATTTAAGTACCTGCAGGACTTCTTTTACTACAAACACCGTGAGGGACTGGCACACAGCTCATTAAGCAGCTATTCGATTACACTCCGCGCGATATACAAATATGCCCGAACTGGTAACTACAGATTTGAACCGGACTTTAAATTGAGTGACTTGCGTATACCTAAAGAGAAGAAAACTCCGGATCAGTTAGTTTATGAACGTAACGAAAATAAATATCTAACCGATGCAGAAATAAAAGATATATTTGATTACATTGATTATAAAATCAAAGTGAGGGCGCGCCCGGATGTACTGCGCAACTTGAACATGATTAAACATATCATTGAGTTCCAAATGCTGAATGGTATGCGTATCAGTGAACTGATGGCAATTGAACCACATAACATTGATTTCGATAACAAACGATTGAAGATAGACGGTTCTATCTTTTGGGCAGCGACACCCGAGGGCTTCGGCTACAAAGATACAACTAAAACAGACAGCTCAACGCGTGACATCGTACTCACTCAAAGGAGTATAGATATATTAAAGAAAGTGATACTGGAGAATAAGAAAGAAACACGATGGAATGATTCATATAAAGATAGAGGATTTGTATTCACGGGATCTACTGGCAGCCCGATGCCTAAAGATAAAGTGAACACCATTTTAAGAGAAGCTGCTGAATGGACTGGACTTAATAAGCGGAAGAAAGTTACAACACATATCCTCCGACATACTCACATCAGTAAACTTGCAGCATTGAATATCGGACTTAAAACTATCATGCACCGTGTCGGACACTCCGATTATAAGACAACACTTTCAATATATACACATATTACTGATGAGATGCACGAGGACACAATGCAAAAATTAGAAAATGCGAACTTATGACACCCGGAATATTTTAATTCTGAGTGTCTTTTTTTATGTAAATTCCGAGACTTCGCCCTTTTTTCGCCCCGAAAACACATTTTAGGCAAAGAAAAAAGCCCACAGACCGCAGTCCGATAGGCTTTCAATAAGAATTACTCTTACTGTTCTTCTTTAACGTATGGTAATAATGCCATGTGACGTGCACGTTTGATAGCACCAGTTAACTGACGCTGATACTTCGCTGAAGTACCTGTTACACGTCTAGGAAGAATTTTCCCACGTTCAGAAATGAACTTTTTAAGAAGTTCTACTTCTTTGTAGTCGATGTGCGTAATGCCGTTTGCTGTGAAATAACAAACTTTTTTACGACGACGACCGCCTCTTCTTGGACCTGCCATAGTAAGCCCTCCTCTACAGATTAGTATATTCGACTGTGTGGATCGAATATTGTAATCCATAACTTAGTTATTTACTAAACGTGTGTTTTATAATGTGTGTATGTGCACGATATATATTACAACTTATATGGTAAAAAGTCAATTATTAATTTAATATTTTGAGTTCCTTCATGGGAATCATGAAGGCATCCGGCACTGTTTGGAACCCGTCACCAAATCCATGAGGGCATCCGGAACAGTTTGAAACCCGTCATTAAATCCATGAAGGCATCCGGAACAGTTTGAAACCCGTCATTAAATCCATGAAGGCATCCGAAACAATATCCCCCCTAAAATCAGAAAAACCCAGCTCCACCGAGCCGGGTTCCTAACATTATATTTAATTCACTGATTTCGTCCTCACAAACAGCAGCATAATAAACGAAATCACAACAATCGTAATGACCCACAGCCATGCGAGTGTCATATTCCCCGACTGCAGTGCTGTATATATAGCGGTCGGCAGTGTTTGTGTGCGACCTGGTATATTTCCCGCAATCATCAGCGTCGCTCCGAATTCTCCAAGTGCCCGGGCAAAGCTGAGTATGGCTCCGGTCATCAGTGATACGGATGCCAGCGGCAACGTGATTTTCATGAATACTTGTAAATTACTTGCTCCGTCAACTCTCGCTGCATCTTCAATATCTTTATCGATACTTAAAAATCCGGTTTTTGCCGCCTGATACATCAGCGGAAGTGATACAACTGTACTTGCCAGCACTGCTGCATACCACGTAAATATAATCGACTGGCTGAATATCCATTCCACGATATTGCCGGCAAAACCGTTATTGCCGAATATTACTATAAGAATAAAACCGACGACCGTTGGCGGCAGCACTATCGGCAGCATTATTATTGTCTCTAAAATAATTTTTCCTTTAAATTGTTTCCGCGTCATAAAATGTGCCATCATTGTGCCGAAAACAAACGATAATATCAGCGCGATAAATGCAACTCTCAGTGACAGAAGAACCGGTGTCAGAAATTCTTCTGCCGTTATGCCGTAATTATTCACGGGTAAAACCGTAGTCTTCAAATATTGCTAAAGCTTCTTCTGACTGCAGGAACTCAAAAAATGTTTCTGCTGCTTCAGCATTGTTTGAGCCGTTAATCATTCCAGCAGGATATACTATCGGCTCATGTGCGGCTTCAGGTGCTGTGTCTGCAATCTCCACTGAATCACTCGTTAACGCATCCGTTCTGTACACCAGTCCTGCATCAACTTCACCGCGTTCCACGTAAGTTAACACAGAACGAACGTCTTCTGCGTAGACGAGTAATGGGTCAATCTCTTCTGCAATATTCATCGATTCAAATGTTTCCACTGCATATTTTCCCGCCGGTACCGATTCCGGTGTACCGACAGCAATTTGAGAGGCATCTGTAATATCATCAAACGATGTGACCGTCTGATTATCAGCCGGAGTCACGAGCACTAATTCATTCTGCAGCAGATTAACCGCGTTTTCTTCAGAGATACTTCCGTTGTCAATCAGTGCATTAAAATCACTTTCTGAGGCTGAAAAAAACATATCGGCAGGTGCACCCTGGGAAATTTGCTGCTGCAAGGCCCCTGATCCCCCAAAGTTAAAGTCCACTTTGATTTCCGGATGGCTTTCATGAAAAACATCTGCTGTTTCCTCAAGTGCATCTGTTAAACTCGCTGCTGCAGATACTGTCAGCGTAACTGTCTCTCCCATTTCTTCACTATCATCACTGCTGCATGCCGAAAGAACTAACAATACTGTTAATGAACAAAGCAGCACAGCCAGTCTCGTTTTATTAAGGTAATTCATTTGGATTGTCCCCTCAAAAACATTATTTAAATCAATATTAGTCCTTTATATTATAAAAGTAAACGCATTAAAAAGGCAGAACCTTTAATGATAAAGGTTCTGCCTGAATGTTATATGTTAAACGATATAGCCGTAATTCGTAAAGATTTCCAGCGCTTCTTCCGATTGTAAATAATCGTAGAATAAATCTGCTGCACTTCCGTCATCAACACCGTTCGATAAGCCCAGTCCGTACACGAACGGATCTAAAATCGAACGCGGCGCACGTGAAATTATACGTACATCGTCATCTTCTGAAATATCTGTTCTGAGAAGGAATCCTGCATCTGTGTCGTTTGCTGCTACATCTTTAAGAGCAGTGTCCGCATCTTCAGCTATTTTTACTTTATCGGGATTCATGTTTCGTTCTTCTTCCTGAACAAGCAGTTCTTCAGCGTGTGTGCCTGATAAAGAATGTTCCGGATCAACGATTGTCAGTGACGCATCCTCATTATTGAAAATATCATTGTATGTAGTAATATCTTCGTTCTCTGAACCTGTTACAAGTACAAGTTCATTGATGAGTAAATATTTAGTAGCAAGCTGATTTAAAATACCCGCTTCAACAAGCGATTCGTATCCTTCATCAGAACTTGAAAAGTAAATATCCATATCCTCGTCGTTGCCCTCGATTAAATCTTCAGTCAGTGTTTCGGTATGGCCATATTGAACATCAATTTTAATACCTTCGTTATTCTCTTCAAAGAGAGTAATCAGTTCGTTCATGACCTCTTCGAGACTCTGCTCAGCAGTAACATGTACGATATCGCCCTCTTCTGCGGCCGGTTCTTCTTCGGTAGATTCCTCTGCCTCATCTGATGCATCTTCAGCTTCCTCTTCTGTGCTCTCTTCAGTTTCCCTAGTTTCGTCGGGTTCTGATTCATTGTCAGAAGACTCGTCATTATTACTACAAGCTGCTAAAATCACGCACAGCGATAGTAAAAGTGCCCATCCGAGGACATTTTTTCTAATCATTGCGATTTCGCTCCTACTTAAAAGATTGTATACACTTCATTATAAACACTATGAACTAAAAACTACACCAATATATAATTATAAAGACGATAAAAATTGCTTATGTATTACGATTTTATTAAAACCTAAAATAAAAACCCGAGATACGGTATCTCGGGTTTTTCACACATTTCACACACATTAATAAAACACACGATAACAAAGTCTGGATTGTTATATTTTATTTATTAAAATGGTAGATCATCATCGCTGATGTCTACTGGACCTTTAGAGTTCGCAAATGGATTTTCCTCTACGTTATCCTGACGCTGCTGCTGGCTGCGCCCAGATGACTGGTTACCAGTCGACTGATTGCCTCCGTATGCACTTTGGTAAGAGTCAGCAGAGTTATAATCATTATTATTGCCTTGAGATTGATTACCGCTGCCTTTCGGCTCTAAGAACTGAACACTTTCACACACGACTTCAGTTACATATACTCTTTGCCCGTCTTTATTCTCGTAGTTACGAGTTTGAATTCTACCATCGATACCAACTAAACTGCCTTTTTTAACATACTGGTTAACGTTTTCTGCCTGTTTGCGGAAAACAACACAGTTGATAAAGTCAGCGCCTCTTTCACCGTTTGCACTAGTAAAAGGACGGTTCACAGCTAAGTTGAAAGTAGCGACAGCAACATTGCTTTGACTGACTCTAAGTTCAGGGTCTCTTGTTAAGCGACCAACTAAAACTACACGGTTTAGCATGTAATCAACTCCACTCAATATTTAACTTATTTTTTATCTTCAGCTTGTTCGTCACGAACAACGATATGACGAATAATGTCATTGTTGATCTTCGCTAAGCGGTCAAATTCATCAGCAGCGGCACTGTCACCGTTATACTTAATGATTTGGTAATATCCATCTTTGAAATCTTCGATTTCGTAAGCCAGACGACGTTTACCCCACTCTTTAGATTCGACGATTTCCGCACCATTGTTCGTAAGAACCTCATCAAAACGTTTAACTAACGTTGCTTTAGCTTCTTCTTCAATATCCGGGCGGATTACATATAAAATTTCATATGATCTCATCTTCTACACCTCCTTATGGTCTTTGCGGCCGAAAACACTCGTTTTCAGCAAGGAATAATTTTCATTACTCACAATCAGAAATTATAGCAATAAAATCGTATTATTACAATAGATAGGCTGTAATTAATATTATTAAGTTTTTATTCGGAGGTGCTGCTTCTGTGGATTGGCATAAGCGAATCTCATATGTATCCAGGACCCGCAGGACGGGTATGACAGGAGCTCATGCGTATCCCAAACCCACAGGACTGGTATGAACAAGTTTCATCCCAGTCCCAACCATCAAAAAAACTGCAGAATCTTAAATTTTAAGATTCCGCAGCAATATTAATTATTAAACGTTAAATCTGAAGTGAACGACGTCGCCGTCTTTCATAATGTATTCTTTACCTTCAAGACGGACTTTACCGGCTTCTTTGGCTTTTGCTTCGTTGCCCGCTTCTACAAGGTCATCGTAGCCGACTGTTTCAGCACGGATGAATCCTTTTTGGAAATCAGTATGAATAATTCCGGCACATTCCGGCGCCGTCATTCCTTTTTTAAATGTCCATGCTCTAACTTCCTGCACACCTGCAGTGAAGTAAGTCGCAAGTCCAAGCAGGTCATAAGATGCTCTGACAAGTTTATCAAGTCCTGATTCAGAAAGTCCAAGTTCTTCTAAGAACATTTCTTTTTCATCTTCATCCAGTACTGCGATTTCTTCTTCCACTTTCGCAGAAATCACGATAACTTGAGATCCTTCTTCGTCAGCATATTTTTTAATTGCTGCTAAATGTTCGTTGTCTTCAAGTGATGATAAATCATCTTCAGCAACATTCGCTACATACAATGTCGGTTTTTGAGTCAGCAGATGGAAGTGTTTAACCGATTTGATTTCTTCTTCAGAAAAATCAAGCGCACGGACGGGTTTGCCGTCTTCGAGACCTTCTTTAATCTTCGTTAGAATCTTCACTTCAGCCATAGCATCTTTATCTTTCTGCTTCGCCATTTTTTCTGCTTTCGGCAAACGCTTGTCGATACTTTCAAGATCGGCAAAAATCAATTCCATGTTGATAACTTCAATGTCATCAAGCGGATTTACTTTACCTGATACGTGAGTGACGTTCTCGTCATCGAACGCGCGTACAACCTGACAGATCGCATCTACTTCACGAATATTAGCTAAAAACTTATTCCCAAGGCCCTCGCCTTTTGAAGCACCTTTTACGATTCCGGCAATATCCGTAAATTCAAATGCTGTCGGCACAGTTTTCTTAGGTTCGACAATTTGTGTTAAAACGTTCAGACGCTCATCCGGCACCTCTACGATTCCGACGTTCGGATCGATTGTTGCGAACGGGTAGTTGGCAGCGAGTGCACCGGCTTTTGTTATTGCGTTAAAAAGTGTTGATTTACCAACGTTTGGCAATCCGACAATTCCTGCAGTTAAAGACATAATAGTTGCTCCTTTAGTTTATAATTACTTTTTTAAGTCGTTTATCAAAGTCGCGGCGCGGCATCATAATCGTCCGGTCGCAGTTCGTACATCTGATTTTTATATCCGCGCCCATCCGGACAATTTGGAAACTGTTCGTTCCGCAGGGATGCGGTTTTTTCATTTCAACAATATTATTTAAATCGTATTTTTTCTCCATAATTACTTACTCCCCGGCATCATTTTGATCGAAATCGCTAATGTCCATTGTAGGTACAGATACAAATACTCCATGTGATTCAAGATACTGTTTCAGGCGTTTGCGTGTGCGTCTTGTCGCACCGAAATGCTCCATCGGCTGGGTTGTCAGCATAATGCGCATCGTCGCTTCACCCTGCTGTATGTCCTGCACACCTAATATTGCCGGCTGCTCGACAAGCACTTCTTCTTCACGCCAGTGATTTTCGAAATATTTATTAATCATATCTTCAACATTATCCAGATTTTCCTGAATAGAGAAGTTCATATCGAGGTATGAAATGGAATTATAACGCGAGAAGTTAATTACTTCGTTAATCGTGCCGTTTGGAATCATATATAATTCGCCTTCATAGCCCTGAATACGCGATGATCGCAATCCTAATGATAACACTTCACCTTCAGCAACAGTAGTACCTGAAGTATTTACTCTGACGAAATCGCCTTTATCAAACTGATTTTCCAAAATGATAAAGAACCCGGTAATCATATCTTTCACTAAGCTCTGTGCACCAAAACCAAGTGCTAAACCAACAACACCGGCACCGGCTAAGAGTGTGGCAACAGGAATACTAAATGATTCCAGAATTGCTACAACAACGAAGAACCAGATGAATATTGTCGCACCGTTCTGCAGCACGTTAATCAGTGTCTGATTACGCTTATCTGAACCTTTTAAACGGGATTTCGATTTATATTTAAAGAAATTATTTATAAGACGGTTGGCTACTTTCGTTAAAATATAACCAGCGATTAATAAAGCCAGTGCAAATAAAATCGTGGTTCCTATATTAAACCATAGCTCGGGTTCCTTTAATTTCTCAAGAAGTTGTCCCAGAACTGTGATTGACTCTTCTACAGGTGAGGGTGTATTAAACAATGTTAAAAAACTCATACATTAAAGCCTCTTTCTTTATTTTTTCTGAAGCATCTGAAGGATTCTTTTAAACTCTTCCTCAGATGTAAACTCCAGCTGTATCATTCCTTTGTTTTTTACTTTTTTAATTTCCACATTCGTACCATAATGCTCTTTCAGCTGATTTTCATATCCCTGCAGGAATTTCAGCTTTTTACTTGTTTTCTTAATCGTTTTCTTTTTATCGAATGTTTTTACATATGCTTCAAGCGCACGCACGCTCATGTTTTTGTCTATCGCCTCGCGGGCGACCTGTTCCATTAAGAGCGGTTCTTTCAAGGACAGCAGTGTTCTGCCATGTGCGCTGCTCAGTTTCTGTTCGTTCATTGCGCGTTTAACCATACTGGGCAAATTTAACAGTCTCAGCATATTTGCAATGTATGATCTCGATTTGCCGAGCCGCTGCGACAGTTCGTCCTGCGTCAGCTTTGCTTTAGTCATCAGTTCTTTATAACTCTCTGCTTCCTCCAGTGCGCTTAAGTCTTCACGCTGCAGGTTTTCTATAATCGCAAGTTCCATCATTTCCCTGTCGGACATGCCGGTAATTATAGCGGGAATTTTCAAAAGCCCTGCTCTCTTACTTGCCCTAAGACGCCGTTCCCCGGCAACCAGCGTATAGCCCTTCACTGATTTTCTGACAGTAATCGGCTGCATTACACCATGAATTAAAATACTGTTCTTTAAATCTTCCAATTTTTCTTCATCAAATGTCTGCCGCGGCTGGTATGGATTTTTGCGGATATCCTTTATAGACAGCTCTATAATTTCCACTGTAAACTCACCGACTTTACATAGTTAAAATACAGTTCAATTATAACAGCAAGATGCTTGATTGTAAGCCAAAAAAGAACTCACACTGTCAGGTGTGAGCACTATTTGTATATACGTATCGTTACTTCATGCAGCTCATCGGTTTCAGATGTTTCTATGTTCACATCGATTCCTTTGTCCTGCAGTTTTTTAATATCACGCTCAAAGTCGTTCAGCATAAATGCCACATCATCATTGAAGTTAATCTGCTCGATACGGACCTTCTGACGGTTTTTGACAGCAAGTTCTGTTTCTTTAACCGTCAGGTTATCCTTAACGATATTCTTCAGCACGTCGCACTGGGTATCGTTATCCAGTATAAGCAGTGCCCGCGCGTGCCTTTCAGTAATATCATCTTTTTCGAGCGCCGTTATAACGTCGTTAGACAGTTTTAACAGGCGTAATTTATTAGCGATAAATGACTGGCTTTTGCCGATGCTTTCAGCAAGATCTTTCTGCGTAATATCATCCATCTGCAGCAGCTGCTTGTATGCTCTCGCTTCTTCGATACTCGATAAATTCTCCCGCTGAATATTTTCAATCAGTGCAATCGCTGCTGATTCCTGATCTGTTAAATATTTAACGATAGCCTGAGTATCTTCATAGCCTAAATATTTTAATGCTCTGAATCTGCGCTCACCTGCAATAATTTCATACATGCCTTCTTCAATCGGACGCAGTGTAATCGGCTGCAGCAGCCCGTGTGCTTTAATGGAATGTGCGAGCTCCTCAATGCGCTGATGATTAAATACAGTACGCGGCTGGTACTGGTTCGGCACGATGTGTTCTATCGGCACGGTAACTAAAGAATCGTCATCAGCACGCGTTTCGCTTTTATCTATAAGATTAAATAATTTTGAAAATGGTTTTTTCACACATTCCACCACCCTTTTATTTTAATGGGGATTTATTAGGTGTACCCGGTTTGCGCGGATACTTCTTAGGTGTTTTACGTTTTTTATCGATAATCATAATGTAACGGTCACTGTCCTCTTTAGGCAATGACAGCTGGTGAATTTTTGTCAGTTCTCCGCCAAGCAGGTCCAGCGCAAATTTACTTTCATCGAGTTCTTCCTGCGCTTTTTTGCCTTTCATAACGATAAACTGACCGCCCGTACGGACAAGCGGCAGGCATAATTCAGATAAGACGTTCAGCTGTGCAACAGCACGTGCTGTTACCACATCAAACATATGTCTCGCATCTGCTTTATGGTTGCCGAACGTTTCTGCTCTGTCGTGCACGAGATGAATTTTATCGAGTCCGAGAACCGCAGTTAATTCATTTAAAAAATTAATACGCTTATTTAAAGAATCAACAATTGTAATTTTTAAGTCCGGACGGATAATTTTCATCGGGATGCTCGGGAAACCTGCACCGGCGCCGACGTCGCAAAGACTCGCACCTTCTTCAATATCCGCATAAAATAATGGCGTAATCGAGTCATAGAAGTGTTTTAAATACACTTCTTCCTGTTCAGTTACAGCAGTTAAATTAATTTTTTCGTTCCATTCAACAAGCATCTTGTAATAGGTATTGAACTGTCCGATTTGTGTTGCCGACAGTTCAATTCCCTGGTCTTTCAATGCATTTATAAATTCTGTTTCCTTCATGATTCTACCCTTTTCACATTACCTTGTTCGATATAAACTAAGAGAATTGAAGTATCTGCAGGATTTACGCCTGAAATACGTGACGCCTGAGCGATGTTCAGCGGCTTAACTTCTTTCAGCTTCATGCGCGCTTCTGTTGCCAGTGAGTGTACCGCATCGTAATCGATGTTTTCAGGAATTTTTTTATTCTCCATTCGCTTCATCTTATCGACTTGCTGTAATGATTTTTTAATATAACCATCGTACTTAATCTGTACTTCAACCTGCTCGTATTCTTCCTGATGCAGTGTAATTTCTTCGTTTAAGATTTCCATAATAGATGCATAATCCATCTCTGGACGTCTTAATAAGTCCGCAGCTAAAATGCCGTCTTTTAGTGCCGTACCGCCGTGCTCAGCAATGATGTTCTGCGTATGCTCATTCGGTTTAATGCGCACTTTTTGCAGACGTTCGAGCTCAGCATCAATGTTTGCTTTCTTCTGATGGTATCGTGCCAGACGCTCATCGCTGATCAGACCGTTGTCATGACCAATTTCAGTCAAACGGATATCTGCATTATCGTGACGGAGCAGCAGTCTGTGTTCTGCACGAGATGTTAACAGACGGTACGGTTCATTTGTGCCTTTCGTGACTAAATCGTCAATCAGTACGCCAATGTAGGAATCTGTACGGCTTAAGATCAGTTCTTCTTTGCCGAGCAGGTTATTCGCTGCGTTAATTCCGGCGATTAATCCCTGTCCTGCCGCTTCTTCATAACCGCTCGTACCGTTAATCTGGCCGGCAGTATAAAGATTTTTGATTTTCTTAGTTTCAAGCGTCGGCCACAGCTGAGTCGGTACTAATGCATCATACTCAATTGCGTAGCCCGCTCGCATCATGCGTGCATTTTCAAGTCCCGGTATGCTCGTGACCATTTCACGCTGAACGCTTTCAGGCATGCTCGTTGATAAGCCCTGCACGTAAACTTCTTTCGTGTTACGGCCCTCCGGCTCAAGGAAAATCTGGTGACGTGGTTTATCATTGAAACGGACAATCTTATCTTCGATTGACGGGCAGTATCTCGGGCCCGTTCCCTGAACGACACCTGAGTACATTGCAGACAGATGAAGGTTCGCTGTAATAATTTCGTGCGTTGTCTCGGATGTGTATGTTAACCAGCATGGAAGCTGATCCATAATGAATTCTGTCGTATCAAAACTGAATGCGCGCGGAACGTCATCCCCGGGCTGAATTTCAGTTTTCGAGTAATCGATTGAATCCGCATTGACGCGCGGCGGTGTACCCGTTTTAAAACGGATAATTTCAAAGCCGAGGTCTTTCAGCTGATCTGCGAGTGCAAGTGACGGAATCTGGTGATTCGGTCCGCTTGAATATTTTAAGTCGCCTAAAATAATTTCACCGCGCAGGAATGTTCCGGTCGTAATAATTACTGCATCAGCATCGTATACTGTGCCGACATTCGTTCTGACACCGCGGATAACATCATCTTCTATAATGAGTTCGTCAACGAGTCCCTGTAAAATGTCTAAATTAGGCTCCTGTTCAAGCAGTGATTTCATTTCCTGCTGATAAAGAACTTTATCTGCCTGTGCGCGGAGTGCGCGTACAGCTGGTCCTTTACCTGTGTTCAGCATACGCATCTGGATGTGAGTTTTGTCTATAACTTTTGCCATCTGGCCGCCGAGTGCGTCTACTTCACGCACAACGATTCCTTTTGCCGGTCCGCCGACAGAAGGGTTACATGGCATAAATGCGATGTTATCCAAATTAATCGTCAGCATCAGTGTATTTAATCCTTTGCGGCTTGCTGCAAGCCCCGCTTCAACACCAGCGTGACCTGCGCCGATAACTATCACATCATATTTAATATTGCCGGTCATTATTTAACCTCCTGTATTTACTTCCCTAGACAGAATTGACTAAAGAGTTTATCTATTAATTGTTCCGATACATCTTCACCGATAACTTCACCGAGCAGTTCCCATGTTTTTATAAGATCGATCTGGATAATATCCACCGGTACATCCATTGCTGCCGAAGATATGGCATCTTCAATCGATACTTTTGCCTGCTCAAGCAAATTAATGTGGCGGTTGTTCGATACATATGTCGAATCCGTCGATGACAGGCTGCCGTCGAAAAACATCTTTTGAATTTCGTCTTCCAGCTCGTCGACACCCTCGCCATTTATAATGGAAGTTTTAATTAATGGGATTTTAAAGTGTTCTTCCAAATAGTTAAGATCCAGCTTATTATCAAGATCGAGCTTATTCACGATCCCGATTACTTTTTTATCATCTACTGACTCCAGCAATTCAATATCTTCCGGTGTCAGTTCTTCGTTGTTATTCATCACGTATAAAATCAGTTCCGCGCCTTTAAGTGCTTCCCGTGAACGTTCCACACCGATTTTTTCAACGATATCATCCGTTTCACGAATACCCGCGGTATCGACGAGTTTTAAAGGAATACCGTTAACGTTAACGTATTCTTCTAAAATATCGCGCGTCGTACCCGCCACCTCAGTAACAATCGCTTTATTATCCTGGATTAAATAGTTTAATAAAGAACTTTTACCAACGTTCGGCTTACCGACGATAACCGTGCTTAAACCTTCGCGTAAAATACGGCCTTCGGAACTTGATTTCAGCAGTGCATCGATATTTTCGTTTATTTTTTTCGCTTCCGATAACAGCAATGATGTCGTCGCTTCTTCGACGTCATCATATTCCGGATAATCGATGTTTACTTCAACCTGTGCAAGAATGTTTAAAATGCTCTGTCGAAGCTCTTCAATATAAGTTTTTAAACGGCCCTGCACTTGCTGGTTCGCAACTTTTGATGCCTGATTCGTTTTCGCGCGGATAAAGTCCATTACCGCTTCCGCCTGTGATAAGTCTACCCGTCCGTTTAAAAATGCACGTTTCGTAAATTCTCCGGGTTCTGCCATTCTGGCACCGTTGTTTAACGTCAGCTGCAGTACGCGGTTCACTGTGTGAATGCCGCCGTGGCAATTAATTTCCACGATGTCTTCTCTCGTGTAAGTCTTCGGTGCACGCATTAATGCCACCATTACTTCCTCAACTGTCTCTCCGGTTTTCGGATCGATGATATGCCCGTAGTTAATGGTGTGGGAATCTGTGTCACTTAATTTTTTCGCCCCTTTATACAGACGGTCTGCAATTTCAATCGCATCTTCACCTGATAAACGAACGATAGCAATCGCCCCTTCACCAACTGGTGTGGAGATGCTTGAGATCGTTTCAAATTGCATGTTAAAAACTCCTTTATTTCTTAGTAATAACGACGTAGCGGTTCGGTTCCCGTCCTTCTGAAGACGTCTCAATATTTTTCATTCTGCTTAAGACGTGGTGCATTATTTTACGTTCGAAAGAAGGCATCGGCTCCATTTTAACCGGGCCGTCCGTACGCATTGCTTTTTTCGCCATATTAACCGCGAGGCTCTCAAGCGTTTCACGGCGTTTTTCACGGTAATCTTCCACATCGAGGAATACTGTACCGTAGCTCTTATATATTGTATTGAAGTAGTTTTGTGCGAGTTCCTGCAGTGCATTTAAAGTCTGTCCGCGCTTGCCGATGATTTTAGCTGCAAGTTCTGCGTGAAATTCAATCGTCACCGTCGTATCTTTTATACTGATCTCAGTGTCGTTTGGAATATTCATTTCATGAACGACACGGGATATATAATCCGCGGTATTCTTCGCCGCACTATTAATAGGAGATTCATATACTGTATGCTCTTCCTCAAATTCTGCTTCAGCTGCTGGTTGTGGAGTTGCAGGTGTTTTTGGAACTTCCTCCTGACTTTCCGCCTCTATTGTCTTTTCTTCAGGTTCCTGCACTTCTTCAGGCTGTATCTGGACCGGTTCTTTTTGAACATGCTCAGCTCTCTCTTCGATCATCGCTTCAATAGAACCATATGTTTTTAGTTCCGGATTAATGACTGTCAGCTGAACTTCTGCATCGCGTTTGCCAAAACCTAAAAATCCGCCGCTTCCGCCGTCAATGACTTCAATCTTAATATCGTCTTCAGTTACGCCAAGCTCGTGTAATCCTTTTGCAACTGCTTCATCTACTGTCTTCTCAGTATAAATTCTGTACATAATACTACCCCCGTATTATTTAATACATTTCGCGATTTTTAAGACATGCAATAATGATTTTTCCATCTCGTGATAGTTCATATCTTTGACGGGATTTCGAGCGATAACTACATACTCGCGCGGTTTCAGCTCTGTTTTATGATGCTGATAAAATGCTCGAACGCGACGTTTTATCTGGTTTCTTTTCACCGCGTTACCCAGCTTTTTGGACACACTGATGCCAAGCCGGAGATGAGGTATTTCATCGTTGTCTTTTAAATACACGACAAACTGCCTGTTGGCATACGATTTTCCTCGTTTAAAAATCAGTTTAAAATCTTTTTCTTTTTTAATTCTATATCGCTTTTTCATCATTATTACGCTCTTTCATATCTATGATTAATTATTATACTAAAAAGCACCAGTTTTATAAAACATCCAGTATTGGCGCAAAAAAAAAGATCATCCTCGTCAGATGATCTAATGGTTATGCAGAAAGAACTTTTCTTCCTTTTCTTCTACGGCGTGCAAGAACTTTGCGTCCGTTTTTAGTACTCATTCTCTCACGGAAACCGTGTACTTTTGCACGTTTACGTTTATTCGGTTGATAGGTACGTTTTACCATTAATGACACCTCCGTTATAAATATATATCTCTGTTTTTATCTTCTCTTAGAATTGCAACTATTAAAGAATACCAAAAATAGGCTGTCTTTTCAACTTTTTATTTTAGATTCCTTCTATAAGATATCTGTAAATCAATAATAAAATGTGGATAACTATTTTGCAACGGCAAGTTATCAACAGTTTGAAAACGTGTTTCCCCACAAATCCACAGCCTGTACGCAAAGTTTTGTGGAAAAGTGTTAATTATGTGTATAACTCGTATAACTGTTGATATATATAGAAAAATTAGTTATAATTCTACCCATATCGTTGTGGATAAGTAGCAGCGATTATATGGTTATCCACAGATTGTGCATAACTTGTGCATAACTTTTCTACACCTGTGCATATCAGTTATCCACAGGCTGTGATATGTGAATAAGAAAGGAAAATTTTATGAGCAGTTTAAATAGTATTTGGGAAAATGTTCTTGAAAATATCAGTGAGAACATCCCTACCGTCAGTTTTCAAACCTGGTTTAAAGATACAAAACTGATCGATTTAAATAGTACTGATGCTATCGTTAAAGCGGATAATGAATTCCAGCAGGGCTGGCTGTCCGAAAAATATTTAACATTGATTGAAAAGAGCATTTACAGCGCTATCGGTGAAAAAGTTTCAGTTAAAATCGTCTTTCAGGACGAAAAGCTCGATAACTCGGCACCGGTTCAAAAACAATCAGCTGATAAAAACAATAATCAAGCAATAAATGTGCCTGTTAAACATGCATTAAATGCACAGCATACATTTGATACCTTTGTTATCGGCAATGGCAACCGCTTCTCCCATGCCGCTTCTCTCGCTGTAGCGGAAGCGCCTGCGAAAGCTTACAATCCGCTGTTTATATACGGCGGTGTGGGTCTCGGCAAAACGCATTTAATGCACGCGATCGGCAACTACGTGCTGGAACACCGTCCCAATGCGAAAGTAGTTTATTTATCGAGTGAAAAATTTACGAATGAGTTCATTAATTCAATCCGCGATAATAAAACGGAGCAGTTCCGCAACAAGTACCGCAATGTCGATGTACTCTTAATTGATGACATTCAATTTTTAGCAGGTAAAGAGTCAACGCAGGAAGAATTTTTCCACACGTTTAACTCGCTGCATGAAAATGATAAGCAGATTGTTATCTCAAGTGACCGTACGCCAAAAGAAATTCCAACGCTTGAAGACCGTCTCCGCTCGCGTTTTGAGTGGGGCTTAATGACTGATGTGACGCCGCCTGACCTTGAAACAAGAATTGCTATTCTGCGTAAAAAATGTGAAGAAGAAAATGTAGAAATTCCAAATGAAGCAATGATCTACATCGCAAATCACATTCATACGAATATCCGTGAACTGGAAGGTGCACTGACACGCGTTGCAGCATATGCTAAAATTTCAAATCAGCCGATGACACCTGAAGTTGTCTCTGAAGCGCTGAAAGATCTTGTTACTACCACGAAATCGAAGCGGATGACAATACATGATATCCAGGTTGCCGTCAGCGAGTACTACGGCATTCATATCGATGAGCTCGGTTCTAAAAAAAGGACGAAGTCCATCGCCTTTCCGAGACACGTGGCAATGTATCTGTCACGCGAACTGACAGACAACTCGCTGCCTAAAATTGGTGAAGTATTCGGCGGCCGTGATCACACAACTGTAATTCATGCACATGAGAAAATTTCGAGGCTTGTTTCGGAAGATGAGTTATTCAAAGATGAATTGAAAGAAATCGAGAAAAAGCTGAATTAAAAACTAATGTGAATACTGTGGATAAATGTTACACTGTAGTCAACACTTTGTACACATGTGGATAACTTAGTGCGTATAGGTTCAGTGCAGTTTTCCACATATCCACAGGGCCTACTATTATTACTATTATTTTATATACTATATATCTATTAAATAAGGAGTACTTGCTTATGAAAATCAGTATTAAAAGACAATATTTCATCGAACAATTAAATCATTGTTTAAAAGCTATTTCACCAAGAACAACACTACCCATTTTAAACGGGATAAAAATCGATGTATCTGATGATCAAATGATACTTACCGGCAGTGATTCGGAAATATCTATTGAAATTACTATTCCAACAGAAATTGATAATGAAGAAATTTTAGAAATCGAAGAACCTGGTTCAGTCGTTTTAACAGGACGTTTCTTCGTAGACATTATTAAAAAACTTTCCGGTGATTTTGTTGATTTGGAAACAAACGACAACTTCCAAACTAAAATTACCGCAGGAAAATCAGAATTCAACTTAAGCGGGAACGATTCAAACCAGTACCCTCTCCTGCCCGAAGTTAACGATACTGACAGCTTAGTACTGTCATCGGCAGTATTAAAAACAATTATTAACCAGACTAACTTCGCAGTTTCATTATCTGAAACACGTCCCGTGTTAACTGGTGTTAACTGGAGCTTTAACGAAGATCATATTTCATTCACTGCAACAGATTCTCACCGTCTTGCATTAAGAAGACTGCTTGATAAAACATTTAACACGGAAATTTCAAATGCAATTATTCCTGGTAAATCACTATCGGAACTAAGCAAAATTCTGACAGACTCTGAGGAAGACGTAGAAATTAATCTGTCACAGAACCAGGTGCTCTTCACTTACGGCAATATGCGCTTTATTTCTCGTTTACTTGAAGGAAACTATCCGGATACATCCCGCCTGTTCCCCGAAAACTACGAGACGAAAGTTAGCGTTAATAACTCTGAGTTCTATCATGCAATTGACCGTGTATCACTCTTAGCACGTGAAGGCGGTAACAATGTTATCCGCATGACTGTCGATAACAACAATGTAGAATTAACATCGAACTCGCCGGAAGTCGGTACGGTAAATGAAGACATCAATGCTTCAGCTATCGAAGGCGAAGGCATTAAAATTTCATTTAACTCAAAATATATGATGGAAGCACTTCGTGCGATTCAAGATGAAGAAGTGACAATTGAATTCTTCGGCACGATGAGACCATTCACTATTACACCGAGCGAATCATCTGAAGTTGTCCAGTTAATTTTACCAATCAGAACATATTAATCCTGCAGCAAATATTCGAGACCATGCCTTTTTTGATAAAAAACGGGCCTCTGGTCTCTTTTTTTCGTTTACAGGTAGGTAAAAGCCTTTTTACCTATAAAACGCTCTAAACGCTTTATTTGGCCTTAAATAATGAAAATATATGAAAAATGTAGTATAATGAATGAGTATGTATAGGAGGTTATGTCTATGGAAACGATTCATTTGGATGGCATGATAACACTCGGTAAATTTTTAAAATATAAAAATATTATCGGTACGGGCGGCGAAGCTAAATGGTTCTTAAGTGAACATGAAGTATTTTTAAACGGAGAGCCTGAAAACCGACGCGGCAAAAAACTGCACGATGGTGACGAATTAGTCATTACAGGTGTCGGCGAATATAAATTTAAGTATCCGGTGCAATGATACTAAACGAAATTAAACTCACAGACTTCAGGAATTATGATTCCCTGTCCCTGGCCTTTCATCCTAAGCTGAATATCTTTATCGGCCATAATGCCCAGGGGAAAACAAATCTGCTTGAGGCAATTTACTTTTTGTCCCTGGCTAAAAGTCACAGGACTTCAAAAGATAAGGAATTGATTCAGTTCGGTGCAGAAGAAGCATATATTAACGGGATAATTACGGCAAAAAGCAGCACACTGCCGCTGTCGATCGGCATTGCCAAAGGCGGGAAACGGGCCAAGGTCAATCATCTTGAGGTCGGAAAGCTGTCGCAGTATATCGGTCATTTGAATACCGTGCTTTTTGCACCGGAGGATCTTAATATCGTTAAAGGTTCTCCGCAGGTCAGAAGAAAATTTATTAATATGGAATGCGGTCAAATATCGAAATTATATTTGAACCATTTATCCGACTATAATAAAGTCCTCGCCCAGAAAAATCAGTATTTAAAATCGAGAAACGTCGATCAGATTATGATCGAGGTGCTGAACGATCAGCTTGCACATCATGCAAGCTTAATTATTTTAAAGCGTGAGCAGTTTATCTCAACGATTGAACGTCATGCTTCAAAAATTCATGCTGATATTTCAAACGGCAGGGAAATTTTAAACGTAGTCTATAACCCCAATATTAAATATAAGAGCGATAATTCAGAAGCACTCACAGCGGAAATATCCGCTTTGTTAGCTGAAAATTTAAATAAAGAAATCGAACGAGGGACTTCACTAGTCGGTCCGCATCGGGACGATATCGGTTTTACGATTAATGATTTTGACGTTCAGACCTACGGTTCCCAGGGGCAGCAGCGTTCGACTGCGCTGTCGGTTAAACTTGCGGAACTCGAATTAATAAAAGAAGAAGTCGGAGAATATCCGGTACTGCTTCTTGACGATGTACTCAGTGAACTCGATGAAGTGAGACAGGCGCATTTATTAACTTCAATCCGGAACCGTGTACAGACGTTTGTAACGACTACTTCAATCAGCGATATTAACCATCAGATTATGGATGATATGCAGCTCTTTGAAATAGAAAACGGGAAAATCAAAATCGATGAATAACGGAAGGTGAAAACATGGCTGAACAAAATATGGATCAATATGGTGCAAGTCAGATACAAGTATTAGAAGGTCTTGAAGCGGTTAGAAAAAGACCGGGTATGTATATCGGCTCGACATCATCACGCGGACTGCACCACCTCGTGTGGGAAATTATCGATAACAGTATCGATGAAGCGCTGGCAGGATATGCTTCAGAAATTAATGTCACTGTCGAAGAAGACAACTGGATTAAAGTAACGGACAACGGACGCGGCATACCTGTTGATATTCAGGAGAAAATGGGCCGTCCGGCAGTTGAAGTTATTCTTACAGTACTGCACGCCGGCGGTAAATTTGACGGCGGCAGCTATAAAGTTTCCGGCGGGCTGCACGGTGTCGGTTCATCAGTCGTTAACGCACTGAGTTCGACACTGGAAGTTTATGTTCACAAGAACGGCGAAGTACATTATCAGAGCTATACGCGCGGTGTACCTGATGCAGACTTAAAAGTGATTGATACAACTGATAAAACAGGTACGGTAATTCGTTTCAAAGCAGATGGAGAAATTTTTACCGAAACGACGGTATACGAAATTGAAATTCTGCAAAAACGTATTAAAGAACTCGCTTTCCTGAATAAAGGACTAGAGATTAATTTAATCGACGAGCGCGGCGATGAAACAGATGAATTTAAATATCATTATGAAGGCGGTATTAAGTCTTACGTCGAAGAGTTAAACAAGACGAAAGAAGCACTTCATGAAGAAATTATCTATATGGATGACTCAAAAGATGAAATCGAAGTTGAAATTGCGATGCAGTACAACCTCGGTTACACATCTACCCTTCTGACTTATGCCAACAATATTTATACGCATGAAGGCGGGACGCATGAAGACGGCTTTAAACGTGCACTGACGAAAGTAATTAACAACTACGCAACAAAACAGAACCTGATTAAATCGACGGAAGAACGTTTATCCGGTGAAGATGTCAGAGAAGGTTTAACAGCGATAGTGTCGATAAAACATACGGATCCTCAATTTGAAGGTCAGACGAAGACCAAACTCGGCAACTCTGAAGCCCGCACGATTACAGATCAGCTGTTCTCAGCCGGCTTTGAAAGGTTCCTGATGGAAAACCCTCAAACTGCACGTGTCATTGTCGATAAAGGAATTACTGCCCAGCACGCACGTGTTGCTGCGAAAAAAGCGCGTGAAATGACACGCCGTAAATCAGCACTTGAAGTATCAAGTTTACCGGGTAAACTGGCAGACTGTTCAAGTAAAGATCCTGCGAAAAGTGAGCTCTTTATCGTTGAGGGTGACTCTGCCGGCGGCTCGGCAAAATCAGGACGCAACTCGAAGATTCAGGCAATTTTACCGCTGAGAGGTAAAATTTTAAACGTTGAAAAAGCACGTCTGGACAGAATTTTAGGAAACAATGAAATCCGTTCAATGGTAACGGCACTCGGCAGCGGTATCGGTGAAGAATTCGATATTGCGAAAGCCCGCTACCACAAAATTGTTATTATGACCGATGCGGATGTCGACGGTGCGCACATCAGAACACTGCTGTTAACGTTCTTCTACCGCTTTATGAGACCGTTAATCGAACACGGCTACGTGTATATTGCACAGCCGCCGCTTTATAAATTAGAGCAGGGCAAGAAAAAATATTACGTTTACGATGATGAGGCGCTTGATGTTCTGCGCAGCACATTGCCGGAAACACCTAAAATTTCAATGGCAAGATATAAAGGTCTCGGCGAGATGAACGCCGATCAGCTGTGGGAAACGACGATGGACCCGGAACAGAGAAATCTGCTGCAGGTTCAGCTTGATGATGCGATTGAAGCGGATCAGGTATTTGAAATGCTGATGGGCGATGTTGTTGAGCACAGACGTAACTTTATCGAAGAAAATGCGAGATACGTTGAGAATCTCGACGTCTAATAAAGGAGATTTAATTTATGGCGGACCATGATGAACAATTTCAGCAAATAAATATTACGAAAACGATGCGCAGCTCGTTTTTAAGCTATGCCATGAGTGTTATCGTATCTCGTGCATTGCCTGATGTCAGAGATGGCATGAAGCCTGTGCACCGCAGAATTTTATACGGTATGCACGATAACGGCATGACGTCTGACAAGCCGTTTAAAAAATCAGCACGTATCGTCGGGGACGTTATGGGTAAATATCACCCGCACGGTGACTCCTCAATCTACGATGCGATGGTGCGTATGGCTCAGGACTTCAGTTACCGCTACCCGCTGGTACACGGCCAGGGGAACTTTGGTTCCATGGACGGCGACGGCGCGGCAGCGATGCGTTACACTGAAGCAAAAATGAGTAAAATTTCGATGGAATTAATGCGTGATATTAACAAAGACACGGTTGATTTCCAGCCGAACTACGATGAAAATGAACGTGAACCGGCTGTTCTTCCGGCACGCTTCCCGAACCTTCTCGTCAATGGGACGAGCGGAATCGCAGTAGGTATGGCGACGAACATTCCGCCGCATAACTTAACAGAAGTTATTAATGCGGTACTGGAACTTGCAGATAACCCGAACGTAACAACGATGGACCTGATGGAGCATGTAACAGGACCTGACTTTCCGACTTCAGGATTAATTATCGGCAAGAGCGGTATTAAAAAAGCCTATGAAACAGGGCATGGTTCTGTAATTATGCGTGCACGCTGTGAAGTGGAAATGATGAAGAACGGTAAAGAACGTATTGTTGTTTCCGAAATTCCATACCAGGTGAACAAAGCACGTCTCGTTGAGAAGATTGCAGAATTAGTACGCGATAAAAAAATCGAAGGCATTACGGATTTACGTGATGAAACGTCACTAAAAGAAGGCGTCAGAATCATTATAGAAATTCGCAAAGATAAAAATGCGAACGTTATCTTAAATAATCTGTATAAACAAACGCCGCTGCAGACATCATTTGGTGTCAACATGCTGGCGCTTGTAAACGGCGAACCGAAAGTACTCGGCTTAAAAGAAGTGCTTTATCATTATTTAGAGCACCAGAAAGTTGTAGTCACACGCCGTACGAAGTACGAATTAAAACGTGCCGAGGACCGTGCGCATATTCTTGAAGGCTTGCTGATTGCACTTGATCATATCGATGAAATTATTAAAACAATCCGTGCATCCGATACGGATGAAGAAGCGAAAAACAGCCTGATGAGCGAATACAGCTTGTCAGAACGCCAGGCTCAGGCAATTCTCGATATGAGATTACGCCGTCTGACAGGTCTCGAACGCGGTAAAATTCAGGCTGAACATGATGAAATTATTAAAAATATTGAATATCTGAAGAGTATTCTTAATGATGATGAGAAGCTGCTTGAAGTTATTAAAGAAGAATTAATCGATATCCGTGAACGCTACGGGGACGAACGCCGTACGGAAATTACGCTCGGCAGTATTTACGATATTGAAGATGAGGATTTAATTCCGAGAGAGCAGATTGTTGTGACACTGAGTCATAACAGCTACATCAAGCGTCTCCCGGCATCGACATACCGTGCACAGCACCGCGGCGGACGCGGTATACAGGGCATGAATACGGTCGATGAAGACTTCGTCAGCCAGATTGTGACGATGAGTACACATGACTATATTCTGTTCTTTACAAATACAGGACGCGTCTACCGTCTTAAAGGATATGAAATTCCTGAACTGTCACGCCAGTCTAAAGGACTGCCGATTGTTAACCTGATTGAAATCGAAAAAGATGAGAAAATCAGTACGATGATCAGCGTGAAAGATAAAGACGAAACCGAAGGCTACCAGCTATTATTTGCAACGAAAAATGGTCTTGCGAAACGCACGCCATTAGACGACTTTAAGCAGATTAATAAAAACGGTAAAATTGCCATCAGCTTCAGAGGCGAAGATGAACTCCTCGGCGTACGCTTAACAGATGGTACGAAAGAAGTCATCTTAGGTACACGTGAAGGTTCACTTGTACGCTTTGAAGAAGACCAGGTCAGAAGCATGGGCCGTACAGCAGCAGGGGTACGCGGAATCAAGCTTCGCGGTGACGATGAAGTCGTCGGCGTTGACGTACTTGATCCGGGACAGCATGTCCTTGTCGTTACAGACAAAGGCTACGGCAAGCTCACACCTGAAGACGAATACCGCTCTATTAAACGCGGCGGCTTCGGTGTGAAAACTGCGAATCTGACAGCTAAAAACGGTAAGCTGGTGTTTATCGCGTCAGTAGACCGTGATGAAGACATGATGATCGTGACTGATAAAGGCATAATTATCCGCCTGACAATCGATGCAATCTCAATTACAAGCCGCAACACGCAGGGCGTCAGACTTATTCGCTTAGACGAAGAGCAGGACGTGGCAACAGTTGCTGTAGTGAAAAATGAAATTGCCGCAGAAGAACTGGAAGAAGATGGTTCTGAAATGGCCGAGGAAACACTTGAAGCGGAAGATAATCTTGAAGTTGAAACAGATGAAATCGAAGAAAATTTAAATCCTGAAACTGAAAACGATTCGGAATCAGAAGAAGAATAAATGATTAATAATAAGCACCTAAAATCCTCAGTTTTGAGAATTCTAGGTGCTTTTTGTGTTGTGGATGTGTTGCTCCGCAATGAGCTGCTGTCATTCCCGAGTAAGGTCGTTTGCTCCGCAATGAGCTGCTGTCATTCCCAAGTAAGGTCGTTTGCTCCGCAATGAGCTGCTGTCATTCCCGAGTAAGGTCGTTTGCTCCGCAATGAGCTGCTGTCATTCCCGAGAAAGCGAGGTTACTCCGCAATGAGCTGTCTTATTTCCGGTATTCCAGTATATCGCCGGGCTGGCAGTCCAATACTTCGCAGATTTTCTCTAATGTCGAGAAGCGGACGGCTTTTGCTTTATTGTTTTTCAATACCGATAAGTTCGCCATCGTCACACCGACCTCCTTCGCGAGTTCGGTCATGCTCATTTTTCTTTTGGCGAGCATTACATCAAGGTTTACTACTATTTTTGTCATATTGTCAGCTCATTTTCCTGTTTTATTAACACGGCTTTACTAAGTGTTTCTTTTAACACAGCAACCAGAATATATATCGAAAATGGAATGAATACTGTCCCTGCACCGAATAATACGAGGCCAGGTGCATCATCCAGCTGGGCGATTGTGAAAAAGAATGGCATCAAACCGATTGTTACGACAGCAATCGCCAGTGTCAGTTTTTGAATGCGGTTCATAATTGTTAAAGTCCGGTCAGAAAAAATTTCATTTGTGTCGATGAGTTTTAATAACTTATTTAAAGCATACACGATAAACAGCCCTAAAATCATATCAATCCAGACGACCGCAACTGCAATATAAACGACGGTATATACTTCACCTTCAGATGTGAAAAGCTGTATGGCCATTAAAAATCCAAATAATAAAAGTATGGCCGCAATAATTAATAGTGTAAGACGCAGCACTAAAGTTTTTTTAATCATAATTTTTCCTGCTTTCAAGTTTTATAAATTTAAATTTATCATCTTGATTACTAATAAACAATAAATATATATCGTTTATCGATAAAAACATAATTTTACTATCTTGTGTTTATTTTATGAAAGCGCTATAATGATATCAGTTATTAGTGATTAGGCAGGTATATTATGACTCAAAGTACACATCGTGAATTTGGTAAATTCACTACACTCGTTGCACTGACTGATGAAAAAACAGCACTCGGCATCTTGCCCCACTTTGATTCGTTTAAAGTGATGACAGGTAAAGTCGGGTCAATGGATTTAAGCAAAGTCATCTCGTCGGTTGAAACTGCTGCGAAGCGCGGCGGACTCATCGATGGAAATATTTATCGTGAAACTCATTCTTTATACCACGCAATTTTAGAAGCACTCCAGGGTGTAACCCGCGGTGATTTAAGTGTCGGGGAAATTATGCGTACTGTCGGATTAAGGTTCGCGATTGTCAGAGGGAATCCATACGATAGTGATGATGAAGGCGAATGGCTGGCAGTTTGTTTCTACGGAACAATCGGTGCGCCGATCAGAGGAAAAGAGCACGAGGCTTTGGGACTCGGCATTAATCATATTTAAAATTTAATAATCTTGTCATAGACATTAGCTGATAGGGACATAAAAATCTTAGGGATTTTTGTGTCTTTTTTTGTACGAAAATTTAGGAGGGATACCATGTCAGTTTTACATTTGGATGGAAAAAGTTTAACGATCGATGAAGTGAGAGATTTCCTGGGAAATACAGAAAGTACGGTGAAAATTACAGAAGAAGCTTACGAACGTGTCGATGCTTCAAGAAAAGTTGTTGAAAATATTATTGCAGAAGGCAAGACGATTTACGGTATTACGACAGGCTTTGGCCTGTTTTGTGACGTGTTAATTTCAAAAGAGAAAGTGGAAGATTTGCAGACGAACTTAATTCGATCTCATGCATGTGGTGTCGGCAAGGCTTTCGACGAGCCGGTCGCACTTCTCATGATGATTTTCCGTCTGAACACGATGCTGAAAGGCCATTCGGGTGTGACGAGAGAGTTAGTTGAACAGCTGAAACTGTATATTAACAAACGTATTATCCCGGTTGTGCCGGAACAGGGTTCACTCGGCGCTTCAGGCGACCTCGCTCCCCTGTCTCATATGGCGCTGACTTTAATCGGTGAAGGCGAAGTATTCTTTATGGATGAAAGAAAAAATACAGGTGCCGTGCTGGAATCGCTCGGCATCGAACCGATTACACTGCAGGCGAAAGAAGGCCTCGCGCTGATTAACGGGACACAGCCGATGACGGCACAGGGTGTGGTTAATTACATTGAAGCGGATAAGTTAATGCACGATAGCTTATGGATTGCATCGCTGACACACCAGTCGCTGAACGGTATTACAGATGCTTACAATCATCAGATTCACGAATCACGGGGCTATCCTGAACAGATTTATGTCGCTGAAAAAATGCTCGAATATCTGGAAGGTTCACAACTGACGACGCGTCAGGGTGAAGTCCGCGTACAGGACGGCTACTCAATCAGATGTATTCCGCAGGTGCACGGTGCATCACTGCAGACGCTGAAATATGTTAAAGACAAACTTGAAATTGAAATGAATGCAGCAAACGATAATCCGTTAATTTTCAGTGAAGATGAAGTCTATTCAGGCGGAAACTTCCACGGCCAGCCGATTGCGATCGCAATGGATCTGTTAAAAATCGGTGTCGCTGAAATTGCGAATATCACAGAACGCCGTATCGAGCGTCTCGTTAACCCGGCATTAAACGGCGATCTGCCGGCGTTCTTAAGCCCGGAAGAAGGACTGCAGTCCGGTGCAATGATTTTACAGTATGCGGCGGCCAGTCTCGTTTCTGAAAATAAGACACTCGCTCATCCGGCAAGTGTCGATTCTATCCCCTCTTCTGCCAACCAGGAAGACCACGTGTCGATGGGGACAATCGGCGCACGCCATGCGAGGGATATTATTAACAATGCACGCTACGTCGTTGCAACAGAGCTGTTTATTGCGATGACAGCAGCAGAGATTAAAGGCAAAGATAAATTATCTCCGGCAACGCGCAAAAAGTTCGATGAGTACCGTCTGATTGCAGATTTTATCGACCATGACCGTAATTTCAGCATTGAAATTAACGACCTTGCAAGTGCGTTAACTGAAGTTAATTAAAATAATCCTCAACTTCCCCTTTGTTGAAATAATCGAGTACCAGATTGATAAAGGACTCGGTTAACGGTGAGAGGAAGCGGGTTTTATCGATTGAAATGTAAACGATTCGGTAAAACGGTAAATCAGAAATATCTTTAATATCCACATCTCTTTTGTCGAGTGTCAGTGCGTATTTCTCAGGCAGAATAGCAATACCGAGACCCTGTTTAATAAATTCCGACGTCAGCTCAAAACGTTCGATTTCAAAACCGATATTCGCCTGCAGTCCAATTCTGTTAAAGGCACGGACGATTTCGGTGCGTGTCTGATAGCCGTCATGAGAAATAATTAACGGCATGCCGGCGATATCTTTCAGCGTAACATTGCTTTGAGTGCTGAATGGATTATCTATCGGCAGTGCAACGATCAGGGACTCTTCATAAAGTGGTATTGAAATGATTTTATCGTTTTCAATGAATTGGTTCGTAATAGCTAAGTTTACATCGTAGTCGTTAAATGATTTTTCAATTTCGGCAATGCTGAGGGCGTGATCGATTTTAATACGTGTATCGATATTAATTTCTCTATAGGCTTTAACGATTTCCGGAAGCCATGATTTCACACTTTCGATTAAGCTGATAGAAATATGATTAATCCCTTTAGTTTTAAGGTGTACCGCAGCTTCAGTAACCTGACGGTGATGCATAACGAACTTATTCGCTTCGTCAAAAAAGCTCCTGCCTTCGGCAGTGAGTTTAAATAATCTCGATGATCGGTCGATTAAAGTGAAGCCAATTTCATTTTCCAGCCGTTTGATTGAGGCACTTAAAGACGGCTGGGCAATATGTAATTCATTGGCTGCGGTTGTGAATGACTGTTTATTAACGATAGTAACAAAATGAATCAGCTGATTGATTTGCATGTACACTACTCCCTTTGGTCCGATAGTACTTTAATTTTAACACTATAAAGATGTATAGGTAAAAGCTATCGAATGATTACTTTTAAGTATTTGTGAAATATTCAGACTTTATATAAGCTTGAGTCATACTTATAGAAAACGCTTACAAATCAAAGGGGTGAAAGTATGGCAAAAGTTAACGTGGATAGTTTTTTAACAAAGGAAGAGATTAAGAATCAAAGGGGAACATCGCTGTGGAAGTTCTTCCTATACAGCGGGCTTGGTATTTTAATCTTCTTTATTCCTGTAACGTTGTTTGATAAGAGTTCTATTTTACTCGATCATCTGGTGACAGCAATTCAGACAGGCGTTGGAGAAAATATTAAGTACTATACTCTTCTGATTATTATTATCGGTGCGGTGCTACCTTTTACTAACGGTACATGGAAAAAAAGTTTTTTTGACGGTTTTTTCACATTGTTTAAAATTTTAGGAGTCGTCATCGGAGCCATGGTCGTATTTAATGTTGGACCAAAGTTTGTGCTGGCAGAAAATATAGGGCCTTTCTTATATAACTCGCTGGCAATCAACTTAAGTCTGCTAATTCCAATTGGGGGTGCGGCACTTGCCCTGCTTGTCGGTTACGGTCTTCTAACGTGGCTCGGCATACTGATGGAACCAATTATGAGACCGGTCTTTAAAACACCGGGACGAACGGCAATTGATGCGGTCGCTTCATTTGTCGGCAGCTACTCTGTTGGACTGTTGATTACCAACCGCATTTATAAAGAGGGTTTATATAACAGAAAAGAAGCGCTAATCGTTGCGACAGGTTTCTCTACAGTCTCTGTAACATTTATGGTCGTTGTAGCGAGAACTTTAGAGCTGATGGATCACTGGTTATTATATTTCTGGATTACCCTGATCGTGACATTTTTAGTGACAGCAATATCAGTTCACTTACCGCCGATTCTCGGACAGAAGAAAGAATATTACGGAGGGAAGGATAATACTGTACATGAAGGATTTGAGGGGAACAGATTCAGCTATGCATGGTGTAAAACAAAGCAGGATTCATTTGAATTTGAACCACTCTTAAAAAACATTGCGGTGAACTTTATGGATGCGATGAAAATGACAACATCAATTATTCCATCAATATTATCAATTGGTTTTGTCGGTTTGGTATTGGCAGAATATACAGATGTTATTTCATATTTATCTTACATGTTCTACCCGTTCCTGTTCTTCTGGCCTTTAGAAGATCCGGGATTGATTGCAGAAGCTGCAATGATTTCTGTAGTCGAGATGTTCCTGCCTGCACTCTTAGTAGTTGAAGCAGATATGGTTACTAAATTCATCGTCGGTGTAACAAGTGTTTCAGCAATTATATTCCTATCTGGACTTGTACCGGCAATTCTAAGTACAGACTTGAAAATTAAATTATGGAAACTATTAGTTATTTGGTTTATCCGTGTGGCATTAACTCTGCTTATTGTTACACCTATTGCACTGCTGCTGTTTTAAAAGGAATTCAGTAAAGGGGTCATGTCATGGTCTCAGAGGATGAGATGCGTCGTGAAAAAGGGTATAAAATATGGCGTTTCTTCGTGTTCAGTGCACTTGGATTATTTCTGTTTTTCGTACCGGTAACGTTGTCCGGAACAACATCGATTATGCTCGATCACATCGTTACTGTGATTCATAAGGTTTTTGGAGAAAATATTCAGTATTACACTCTGGCGATAGTGTTTGCCGGCACGTTGCTTCCGTTTTTAACTAAAACGTGGAAGCAAAGTGCTTTTAACCTACTGTTTACGTCTTTTAAAATACTCGGTTTGTTAATCGGTATTATGGTCGTATTTAATATCGGCCCCTCATTTGTGCTCGATGAAAATATGGGACCATTTCTCTTCTACTCGCTGGCAATTAATTTGAGTCTCTTAATACCGCTCGGCGGTGCGGCACTTGGACTCATTCTCGGCTACGGTTTCCTGGTTTTTATCGGCGTGCTGCTGGAACCGGTGATGAGAACCCTGTTTAAAACACCGGGCCGTTCGGCGATGGATGCGATGGCTTCACTCGTCGGCAGCTACTCGGTCGGTTTACTTATTACCAACCGGACGTATAAAGAGGGATTGTATAACCAAAAAGAAGGTCTGATTATAGCGACAGGCTTTTCCACTGTGTCGGTAACGATTATGGTCGTCGTCGCACGTACACTCGAGCTGATGGATTACTGGGTACTGTTTTTTATTATCGTCCTGCTCGTTACTTTCGGAGTGACGGCAATCACGGCTTACCTGCCGCCGATTCGTAATGAACAAAAGATTTACTTCAACGATAAAAACAACAACATCGAAGAAAATTACGAAGGCAATATACTGCAGTATGCGTGGTACAAAGCGAAACAGCAGTCGCACAGTTCGCGTCCGCTCTCCAGGGATATCTGGGTGAACTTTATCGAAGCGATGAAGATGACCGCTTCAGTTGTGCCGTCAGTCTTATCAATCGGTCTTATCGGATTACTTGTAGCTGAATACACGGACGTTATTACATGGGTGTCCTACGTTTATTACCCGCTTCTGTACATTTTCCCGCTGGAGAATGTGCCGCTGATTGCCGAAGCGGTGACGATATCGATTGTCGAAATGTTCCTGCCTGCCCTGCTCGTCTCGGAAGCGGACATTATGACCCGGTTTGTCGTCGGTGTGACTTCTATTTCAGCTGTGGTCTTTTTATCAGGACTGATACCTGCAGTCTTAAGCACAAGTTTAAATTTAAAAGTATGGAAATTGATATTCGTGTGGTTTATCCGCACAGTGCTGTCACTGTTAATCGTAATACCAATCGCATTATTAATATTTTAAGGGGATGACATTATGTCTAGAAAAATTACTGCTAAAACAGGTTTGAATATTGAATGTAAAGGATGGGAACAGGAAGCGGCGCTCCGCATGCTCTATAACAATCTGGATCCTGAAGTTGCTGAACGTCCGGAAGATTTAGTTGTTTACGGCGGTATCGGTAAAGCGGCGCGTAACTGGGAGTCGTTTGAAGCGATTGAAAATACACTCCGTAATTTAGAAGCGGATGAAACGATGCTGATTCAGTCAGGTAAGCCTGTCGCAGTATTCAAAACACATGAAGAAGCACCGAGAGTGCTGATGTCGAACTCTGTACTCGTACCGAAATGGGCAAACTGGGAGCACTTTAATGAACTCGATAAAAAGGGTCTGATGATGTACGGTCAGATGACTGCCGGTTCATGGATATACATCGGTTCACAGGGGATTGTTCAGGGAACGTATGAAACATTTGCTGAGCTTGCGAACCAGAACTACGACGGTACACTTCGCGGCACGATTACATTAACTGCCGGCCTCGGCGGCATGGGCGGTGCACAGCCGTTATCAGTAACGATGAATGAAGGGGTTGCGCTTTGTGTCGATGTCGATGAAACAAGAATCGATAAACGCATCGAAACACGTTATCTTGATACGAAAACAGATTCACTGGATGAAGCATTAAAGCTCGCAGCCGAGGCACGCGATGCAGGAAAACCATTATCGATTGGTTTAATCGGCAATGCTGCTGAAGTACACCATGAGATTTTAAACCGCGGATTTGAAATTGATGTTGTGACGGACCAGACATCTGCACACGATCCGTTAAACGGCTACGTGCCGGAAGGCTACTCGCTTGAAGAGGCGAAGAAACTGCGTGAAGAAAACCCGGAAGAGTACGTGAAGCTGTCAAGTGCATCGATGGCCAAGCACGTCGAAGCAATGCTCCAGTTCCAGAAAAACGGTGCAGTCGTTTTCGACTACGGTAATAACATCCGTCAGGTTGCATTTGATACAGGCGTTGAAAATGCATTCGATTTCCCGGGCTTTGTACCGGCATATATCCGTCCGCTCTTCTGTGAAGGTAAAGGGCCATTCCGCTTCGTCGCCTTAAGCGGAGACCCGAACGACATTGCGGTTGCTGATAAAAAAATGCGCGAGCTTTTCCCTGAAAACGAGAAATTATTACGCTGGCTTGATATGGCAGAAGAGAAAATTGCCTTCCAGGGTCTGCCGGCGCGTATTGCATGGCTCGGATACGGCGAACGTGCAAAGATGGGTCTTGCACTCAATGAACTCGTTAGAACAGGAGAAATCTCGGCACCGATTGTTATCGGACGCGACCACCTGGATTCAGGTTCTGTAGCAAGTCCAAACCGTGAAACTGAAAGCATGAAAGACGGCAGTGACGCAGTCGGCGACTGGGCAATTCTAAACGCGCTCGTTAACACGGCTGCCGGCGGCTCATGGATCAGCGTGCACCACGGCGGCGGTGTGGGTATGGGTTACTCACTCCACGCCGGTATGGTTGTCGTAGCAGACGGTACTGAACGTGCGGCGAAGAGACTTGAACGTGTACTGACAACTGATCCCGGTATGGGAGTCGCAAGACACGCAGATGCAGGATACGATATCGCAATTAACACAGCGAAAGAACGCGGTGTGAATATACCAATGTTAAAGGAGAATAAATAATGAATGATGTAATGATCACAAATATAAAGTCATTAATTTTACCGAAAAAAACCGATGGACCACTAAAAGGCAAAGAGATGGACGAGTTAAACATCGTCGACGATGCCATTATAGTGATTAAAGACGGCAAGGTCGTTTATGCCGGAGCGAAAACAGATGAGTATGAAGCGGCAGAGACAATCGACGCTGAAGGCAAAATCGTTTCCCCTGCTCTCGTTGAACCCCACACGCACATCGTGCACGGCGGTTCACGCGAGCATGAAATGTCACTGAAACGTCAGGGTGTCGACTACTTAACGATACTTGAACAGGGCGGCGGTATTTTAAATACAGTTGAACAAACGCAGAAAGCATCGTTCGATGAACTATTAAATAAAGCATCAGTTAACATGACGCGTATGATTCAGCACGGCGTGTTAACTGTTGAAAGCAAAAGCGGCTACGGTCTTGACCGTGAGAACGAATTAAAACAGCTTAAAGTATCAAAAGCGCTGGAAGAGAAATTCCCGGTGCTTATGCGCCACACCTTCTTAGGACCGCATGCTATTCCTAAAGGGAGAGAAGCGGAAGATTTCTTACAGGAGATGACGGATTTACTCGATGAAGTAAAAGATTATGCAGATTTCGCTGATATCTTTACGGAAACAGGTGTATTCTCTGTCGACCAGTCGAGAAAGTATATGGAAGCGGCACGTGAAAAAGGTTTCCGGGTAAAGATTCATGCAGATGAAATTGATCCGCTCGGCGGACTGGAGCTTGCGATTGAACAGAATGCAATCAGCGCAGACCATTTAGTTGCAGCAAGCGAAACAGGGAAGACTCAGCTGGCGGATTCAAATACGGTAGCCGTGCTTCTGCCAGGTACGACATTTTACCTCGGTAAAAATGAATTCGCAGATGCACGCGGCATGATTGATCAGGGCGGTGCAGTATCACTTGCAACGGATTACAACCCGGGCAGCTGTGTAACTGACAATCTGCAGATGATTATGGCAATCGCTGCTTTAAAACTTAAAATGACACCAAATGAAATATGGAATGCAGTCACAGTTAACGCTGCCCATGCAATCGATGCAGACCGCGGTACGCTTAACGAAGGAGATGCAGCAAACATCGTTGTCTGGGATGCGCCGAACCACGAGTACATTCCTTACCACTACGGTGTAAACCATGCCTACAAAGTGATCGCTGACGGCAAATTGATTTTTGAGCGTCCGGGTTTAACTTTATAAACTTGCCTTTTTAAGTACAGCGTTATAAAATAGCACCAAGTTAATATTTACTACTTTGAAAGAAGCAGTAACATATCTTCCGCTTACTAGAGAGATCATGGCTGGTGAAAATGATCGCGTGATATGCGAATTTCTGTCTTTCGTTAAATAAAGTAGCCGGCAAAGGCCGTTAAAAAGTTAGAGATAGTATCAGTAAATGATGCTAATTAGGGTGGCAACGCGTAGACCACGTCCCTTTCACGGGGACGTGGTCTTTTAATTTTCCCTAAATTCAAGCATTAAATAATAAAACCTGGAGGTATGCACATGTTAGACATTAAAGTACTGCGCAATGACACTGAAACGGTGAAAGAGAAAGTAGCGAAACGCGGACTGGAACCTGTGTTAATCGATGATATTTTACAATTGGATAAAGAAAGACGCGCCCTGATTGTTGAAACTGAAGAACTGAAAAGCCGCCGCAACAAAGTATCACAGGAGATTGCTGTGAAGAAGAAAAATAAAGAAGACGCTGAAGATGTAATTAAAGAAATGCGTGACGTTGGTGAACGCATTAAAGAAATAGATGAAAGACTCAATACGATTCAAAGTGATTACCACGACAAGATGAGCCGTCTGCCGAATTTAATTCACGATGATGTGCCTGAAGGCAAAGACGACAGTGAGAACGTGGAAATCCGCCGTACGGGTGAACCCCGTTCATTTGACTATGAACCAAAACCGCACTGGGACATTTTAGAAGACCTTGAGCTTGCAGACTTCGACCGTGCTGCCAAAGTATCAGGTGCGCGCTTTGTGTATCATACAGGAGATGGTGCACGCTTAGAGCGCGCACTGATGAACTTCATGCTCGATGTGCACAACAAGAACGGCTACCGTGAAATGATGACGCCGCAGATTGTCCGCGCTGAAGCGATGTACGCAACAGGGCAGCTGCCGAAATTCGGTGAAGACTTATTTAAAATTGAAGACGAGGAAATGTATACAATTCCGACGTCTGAAGTGACTTTAACGAACTTCCATAAAGATGAAACGTTAAAAGCTGAAGAAGTACCAGTGAAATTTACAGCACAGACAGCATGTTTCAGAAGTGAAGCTGGTTCTGCCGGCAGAGATACCCGCGGTTTAATCCGTCTGCACCAGTTCAACAAAGTTGAGATGGTCCGTCTTGAGCGTCCGGAAGATTCATGGGCAGCACTTGAAGAAATGACAGAGCATGCTGAAAACATTTTAAACTTACTTGATATTCCGCACCGCACAGTGCTTTTATGCACAGGCGATATCGGATTCGGTTCATCGAAAACTTACGATGTTGAAGTATGGCTGCCAAGCTATGATGACTATAAGGAAATCAGTTCAATATCCAACATGACGGATTTCCAGGCACGCCGGGGAAACATCAAATTTAAACGTGAAAAAGACTCAAAACCTGAGTTGCTGCACACGTTAAACGGAAGCGGTCTGGCTGTCGGAAGAACGATGGCTGCCCTTCTTGAGAATTACCAGAACGAAGACGGCTCAGTGACTATCCCTGAAGTGCTCCAGCCATATATGGGTGGTCAGGAGAAGCTCGAAAGGTTATAATATAAATACCGGATGCTCCTATTCAATATCAATAGGGGCATTCATTTTTAAAAGTATTAAAGAGGAGTGTAACATTGAATAAAAAAATACCAACGGGTACGCTTACCCTTACACTGCTCGCTGTTGTAGCTTATATTATGCTCACTGAGATTACTATAATTTTTGGTCCTGTCGTGATGCCATTTGCAATATACTTATTGTTAAAAATTAAGCAGCAGTCGACAGCAAACTACTGGATTTTATTCTTTAGTTTTCTTATCCCGGCCATGCTGTTTTTATCACCGCTCGCTACGGGCAGTTTTATAATTCTATACATTATTACCAGTATTCTTGCACACACGCTGGATAAAAAAATGTCGCAGGAACTGACGCTGTTTTATACGACGTTCGCTATCGGTTTAAGTACGATGGCAGCCGTTGTGGTAATGCAGATGCTCGGTTTCTTAAGACCTTTATCGGAAATATATGCGACATTCAGAAACTGGTACGCTGAACAGCTCAATACTGTCAGTGAATTAACGCCAGACGTCATGGATGCAGATACAGTGCTCCAGTCGCTGGATTTATATTTCCAGAACCTGCCCGCCTTTTTAATAGTCGGCAGTTTTTTCCTCGCATTGTACATCATACTGATCGTCAGATTATTGCCGCAGGATAATACAAAAATGTGGCACTACCGCAGTTTCGACAAATGGATTATGCCGAGAATGCTGTTATATCTGTATATGCTGATATTCATAATTATGCTGTTCAGCGGCAACTGGGAAGAAAGTACAATCACACTGTACAGCAATATCTCACTCATTCTGGAATGGGCACTGTTCATACACGGACTCGCGTTCGCCTATTACTTTATGCTCAGGAAGAAATTAAACAAGGTGCTGGCAATTATAATCTTAATTCCGCTTGTGCTGTTCAGACCAATTACTGTGCTTATCGGACTGTTCGAAATGATCTTTAGAATTCGATTAATTATGGAATTGAGGAGGAAATAGCGATGTTTAAAGTTTTAGATAAAAAATTGATGCTTATCCCATTTATTGTGCTGGCATTCCATATTTCTATACTTAGCATTGCTATTGTACTTAATCATACTGTCTTTGGCATTGTGAGCATCGTTGTGAGCATTGTCATTCTGGCACTGGTTTATCTTTACCTCTACCGCTGGCTCGTTCTCAGTGAAAACAGAGTGATTGAACTGTCAAAAGACATGGCAGGTGCCAGACAGTATGTTATTGATGATCTTCCTCTCGGAGTGATTTTATTAAATGACGATGAGGAAATTTCATGGCTGAATAAATTTATGTCACAAGAAATTCCGGAAAACTTTCATCATGAACCGATCAACCGCGTATTCCCGAATATTATGACGACGCTGAAGGCGAATAATATTCAGAAGATTGATACGTCATACAATGAAAAAAACTACCGGATTCATTTTTATGAAGAGAATAACGCCCTTCTGCTTGTCGATATTACCGACGAGAAAACGATGGAAAAACAGTTAGAAGATAAAGACCCGGTAATCGGAATTCTGTTCCTCGATAACTACGATGATATGACACAGAATATGACTGAAGCGCTGAAAAGTGATTTAAACAACAGTCTGACAAATACGATTAACGACTGGGCAATGGAACATAATATTTACCTGCGACGCTTTTCAAATGACCGTTTTATGATGGTTATGTCAGCGAAAAGTTTAGCTGTTATTGAAAAAACCAAGTTTATACTGCTCGATCATATCCGTGAAAACTCAGCTGAACATGGTGCCCAGATCACTTTAAGTATGGGTATCGGCGAAGGGTCTGCGGACTTTATCGAAGTGGGTGAACTGGCGCAGTCGAGTCTCGATCTTGCTCTCGGCCGCGGCGGTGACCAGGTTGCGATTAAGACGATAAACGGCAGTGCGAGATTCTACGGCGGTAAGACCGATCCGATGGAAAAACGTACGCGCGTTAAAGCACGTGTTATGGCGCACGCACTCCGGGATATTCTCCTTGAAGGTGACAATGTCATTATTATGGGACATAAAAACCCTGACGTTGATTCGATCGGTTCATCAATCGGTGTTGCTAAAATCGCGAGCTCGAACGGGATTGAGGCGCATATTGTGTTAAATGATGAAGATATAGATGATACGCTGTCCCGCTTAATGAAAGAAGTTGAGGCGAAGGAAGATCTTTACGAGACGTTTATAAGCAGCGAAGAAGCCTGGGATAAAATGACGCCTAAGACAACGGTAGTTATCGTTGATACACACCGTCCATCGATGGTGCTGGATGAAGATCTTCTTAATAAGGCAACGCGCAAAGTGGTCATCGATCACCACAGACGTGCGGATGAAATGATCTCCAATCCCCTGCTCGTCTATATGGAGCCTTACGCATCGAGCGCCAGTGAGCTCGTGGCGGAACTGCTGGAATACCAGAACAAACAGAACAAATTGTCCCGCATTGAAGCGACAATTATGCTGACGGGTATTATTGTAGATACTAGGAACTACACGCTCCGCACGGGTTCAAGAACGTTCGACGCAGCGAGTTATTTACGTTCTAACGGCGCCGACCCGGTGCTGGCTCAGACGTTCCTAAAAGATGATATCGACACCTTTATCGCGCGCAGTGATTTAATTAAATCTGCGGAAATACGCGATACCGGCATTGCGATTGTTAAAGCGGATGAAACGATGACGTACCACCCTGTCACAGTTGCCCAGGCAGCGGATCAGCTTCTGCAGATCGAAGGTGTTCAGGCATCTTTCGTGATGGCATTAAGAGAAGATGAGACAATAGGAATTTCCGCCCGTTCGCTAGGTAAAGTGAATGTGCAGATTATTATGGAACAGCTGAACGGCGGCGGGCATTTAACCAATGCTGCGACGCGTATGGAAGGCAAATCCATCGATGAGGCTTATGCGGAATTAACAGAAGCAATCGATACATTTCTAAATAACAGGAGTGAAGAAGAATGAAAGTAATATTTCTAAAAGATGTTAAGAATAAAGGTAAACAAGGTGAAGTTAAAGAAGTCGCATCAGGTTATGCTCATAACTTCCTGTTCAAAAAAGGTCTTGCTGAAGAAGCGAATGCTGTAAACTTGAAAAAACTGGATGCTCAAAAAGAAGAAGTCCGCCAGCAGGAAGCTGATGATCTTCAGGCAGCTAAAGACTTAAAAGCTGAACTTGAAGGTAAAGAAGTAGAAATTAAAACGAAGGCCGGCGAGGACGGCCGTCTGTTCGGTTCTGTAAGTTCTAAACAGGTCATTGAAGCATATCAGAAACAGCACGATATCAAACTTGATAAACGTAAACTGAACATGCCTGACACTTTTAAGAGCTTAGGTTATCACAAAGTATCAATTAAATTGCACAACGAAGTGGAAGCAGAGTTAAAAGTACACGTTGTTGAACAGTAATATGAATAACAGGAGGAATCGATAATGGAAATGAATCGCCAAATGCCGCATGATAACGATGCAGAACAATCGGTGCTTGGGGCAATCTTTATCGATTCCTCCATTTTTTTAAATGTCACTGAAATTATAGCTCCGGAAGACTTTTACCGTCCGGAGCATCAGCAGATTTTCCGTGCGATGATGCTCTTGTCGGAACAAAATGCTGAGCTCGACGTCGTGACGATTACCGATAAATTGCGCAGTATGGATGAACTGAATAATACAGTGAATCCTCGTTATCTGGGTGAATTATCTAACGTCACCCCGACGAGCCGCAACTGGCAGTTCTATGCGGATATTATTGCGCGCCAGTCGCTCCGCCGCAAACTGATCAGCGTGGCAGATGAAATTGCGAGCGACGGCTTCCAGAACGAAGTCGATATTAACGAGCTGCTCGCAGAAGCTGAATCGCGTATTATGGGTGTGTCTGAAGGCCGCCGCAGCGATGGTTTCAAATCGATGAAAGAAGTTGTGCACGAAGTTTACGAACAAATCGAATCACTCGCAGGAAATAATACGGGCATTACCGGTATTCCGACAGGCTACCGGGATCTCGATTTTATGACTTCGGGTTTCGGACGCAACGACTTAATTATTTTAGCCGCCCGCCCTTCCATGGGTAAAACGGCGTTTGCTTTAAATATTGCAGGTCACGTCGGCACATCTCCGGATGGTTATACCGTTGCGGTATTCTCACTTGAGATGGGTGCTGACCAGCTCGTCAGCAGAATGATTTCCAGTCAGGGAATGATCGATGCGACAAAACTCCGTCAGGGAGCACTCGATCACCAGGACTGGGATAACTTTACGACAGCGATCGGTACGCTTGCCAATTCGAAGATTTTTATCGATGATTCGGCAGGTATTCGTGTGAATGAAATCCGTGCGAAATGTCTGCGCTTAAAACAGGAACACGGACTCGACATGGTGATTATCGACTATCTGCAGCTGATTCAGGGCTCAGGCAGCCGTCAGGGTGAAAACCGCCAGCAGGAAGTTTCGGAAATTTCCCGTATGCTGAAGGGACTGGCCCGTGAAATGCAGTGTCCGGTAATTGCATTGAGCCAGCTGTCACGTAGTGTTGAGACGCGTCAGGACAAACGTCCGATGATGAGTGATCTGCGTGAATCAGGTTCGATTGAGCAGGATGCCGATATTGTTGCATTTCTGTACCGCGATGACTATTACAACCGCGGTGACGGTGAAGATGAAGAAGAAGGCGCACAGAGTGTGCAGGATGAAATTGAGATTATTTTAGCCAAACACCGTAACGGTCCGACAGGAACTGTTAAACTAATCTTCAATAAATCCTACAGTAGCTTTTTTGACCAGGATACACGTGATTTTGACGATAATTATATACCGCCGGCATAGAAGTCCGAATGTTTTTCGAGAGTCCATTGAAAAACGTTCGGACTTTCGTTGATTTTTGTAAGAATTATTGGTAACATTGGTAACGGTAAAATTAATCAATCATTTGGGGGCAATCATATGTCTGGAACAGTAGTTGTTGGAACACAGTGGGGAGACGAAGGTAAAGGTAAGATTACGGACTTCCTCTCGGAAGATGCACACGTTATTGCACGATTTTCAGGTGGAAACAACGCAGGTCATACGATTCAATTTGGCGGAGAGACTTATAAACTTCACCTCGTACCATCAGGTATTTTCTACGAAGATAAACTTTCTGTAATCGGTAACGGAGTCGTAGTCGACCCCTTATCTCTTATTAAAGAACTTGACGGACTGCTTGCACGAGGCATCGGCGTTGATAACTTACGTATATCAAACCGTGCCCAGGTTATCCTGCCTTATCATATTACGCAGGATGTACTTGAAGAAGAAGCACGCGGTGACAATAAAATCGGTACGACTAAACGCGGTATCGGTCCATCGTACGTGGATAAAGTTCAGCGCATCGGTATCCGCATGGCTGACTTAGTAGACGACGAAGTATTCAAACGCCGTTTAGAAGAAAACCTGGTACTAAAAAATCATATGCTTAAAGCATTATACGACCACGAAGGATTCACATTCGATGAAATCTACGCGCCGTATAAAGAAGCTGCAGAGCGTTTAGCACCTTACGTATGCGATACTGCCAAACTGCTCGACGATGCTTTCACAGAAGGCAAGAACGTGCTGTTTGAAGGCGCACAGGGCGTTATGCTGGACGTTGACCACGGAACATATCCGTTCGTGACATCAAGCAACCCGGTAGCAGGAAACGTTACTGTCGGCTGCGGTGTCGGTCCATCAAACGTTAAAAATGTTGTCGGTGTATGTAAAGCATATACATCACGCGTTGGAGACGGCCCATTCCCTACTGAACTGTTTGACGAAGACGGTCACCACATCCGTGAAGTCGGCCGTGAATACGGAACGACAACAGGACGTCCGCGCCGTATCGGCTGGTTCGACTCAGTCGTTGTCCGCCACTCGAGACGCGTCAGCGGTATTACAGACCTGTCATTGAACTCAATCGACGTAATGAGCGGACTTAAAACAGTGAAAATCTGTACAGCTTATGAACTCGACGGTGTTGAAATTACAGAATACCCTGCGACACTTGAAGACTTACAGCGCGCGAAACCAATTTATAAAGAAATGCCGGGCTGGTCAGAAGACATTACCGGTGTTAAGACATTGGAAGAACTTCCGGAAAACGCATATAACTACCTGCGTGAAATTGAGAAATTATGCGGTGTGAAAGCATCTATATTCTCAGTTGGCCCGGACAGAAACCAGACAAACTTACTGAAAAACTTCTGGAACGAAAATTAATACTATTGCGGCACCGGACATGATGATGTCCGGTGTTTTTTAAATAGTTAATCGCCGTTTGCTCCGCAATGAGCGGTTGTCATTCCCGAGTAAGAAGGTTTGCTCCGCAATGAGCGGTTGTCATTCCCGAGTAAGTGTGCTTGCTCCGCAATGAGCGTCTGTCATTCCCGAGTAAGTGTGCTTGCTCCGCAATGAAACGCCGTCATTCCCGAGTAAGCAGATTTTCACACCACCTTCCTATTTTTCTGAACTCAAGACAAATATTTCAAAATAGGTCTTGTATTCAAATTCACAAGCATGGTATAATAAATCTTGTGCAAATCGCATAATATTTACCATGGCCCGTTGGTCAAGCGGTTAAGACACCGCCCTTTCACGGCGGTAACACGGGTTCGAGTCCCGTACGGGTCACTTTTCTTTTGATTTAAAAAACTCTATATAAACTGGTCCCGTGGTGTAGCGGTTAACATGCCTGCCTGTCACGCAGGAGATCGCGGGTTCGATTCCCGTCGGGACCGTCTGATAAAGTCTCCAGCATTTATGCTGGCAGACTTTTTTATTTGTCTGAAAAGTGATACATTTAAAGATGGATAAGTTTACGTACAAAATAATGTACACGTGAAATGAGGGATATCTTAATGGCCAAGAAAATAGTTGTTGTTGATGATGAAAAACCAATTGCAGATATACTTGAATTTAATTTGCAAAAAGAAGGATATGAAGTTCATTGCGCTTACGATGGTAATGATGCACTGGAACTGATTTTGGACATAGTGCCGGATCTTGTTCTTTTGGATATCATGCTGCCAGGTATCGACGGCATGGAAGTTTGCCGCGAAGTTCGTAAAAAACACGATATGCCGATTATTATGCTTACCGCCAAAGATTCCGAAATAGATAAAGTGCTGGGTCTTGAGCTCGGTGCGGATGATTATGTAACAAAACCTTTCTCTACGCGTGAATTAATCGCACGTGTGAAAGTTAATTTACGACGTAATAATACTGTCAGTTCTAAAGAAGATGAACCGGAAGATAAAAATATATATATTCGGGATATTACTGTGATCCCCGACTCTTATGCGATTAAAAAATTCGGTAAAGATATCGATTTGACACATCGCGAATTTGAGCTGTTTTTATATCTTGCCAAATTCAAATCCCAGGTAATGACACGCGAGCACCTGCTGGAAACAGTATGGGGTTATGATTACTTCGGAGATGTGCGTACGGTGGACGTTACAGTGCGCCGCTTAAGAGAGAAAATCGAAGACGATCCAAGTCATCCGGAATACATCATGACACGCCGCGGCGTCGGGTACTATATCAAAGGTGATGACTAGATGAAGCAGTTTTTAAAAAACCTGCAATCGCTTCAGTTCAAATTAGTAATGATATACATGCTGCTGATTATTATCGGAATGCAGATTATCGGACTGTATTTTACTAACAGTCTGGAGCGGGATTTAACGGGAAACTTTAAAAATAATATCGATTCCCAGGTTACTCTGATTGATACGCGTATTAAAGAAATCTTTCAGGAAACCGGAGATGACCGTGATCAGATGCGGGCTGATATTCAAAGCCTGCTGACTGATTACGGCAACCGACCTGAAATTGAAGAAATCCGCTACATCAATGCGGATAATATTCTCGTTGGAACGAGCAGAATTTCAAACGAGTCACTCGTCGGCTCCCGTATTAATGAACCGATGTCGCAAGATGCACTGCAGTCAGGCATCGTAAACGATGAAATTTTCGTCAACGTCGATAAAGATAATCAGCGTGTATGGATTTTAAACCAGCCGGTCGTAGTCAATGATGAAGTCGCCGGTGTTATTTACGTTGAGTCAAATGTCGAAAGTATATACATGCAGCTTGAAGCGATTAACAATACTTTTATTATCGCCACACTGTTTTCATTAGTAATTACGAGTATTCTCGGTATCTTTGTCGCGCGTACCATTACGAAGCCGATTACAGATATGAGAAATCAGGCACTTCTGATGTCGGAAGGCGACTATACATCACGCGTCCAGATTTACAGCGATGATGAGATCGGTCAGCTTGCCGGCAGCTTTAACATTCTCTCAAAAAGAGTACAGGAAGCCCAGGCGAACACCGAGAGTGAGAAAAAACGTCTCGACTCTGTTATTACCCATATGTCGGATGGAATTATCGCAACCGACAGAAAAGGCCGGATTCGTATCGTTAACGAGATGGCGGTCGGCATGCTGAACTTAGGTATGCAGTCGGACGAACTGCATGGTAAAAATATGCTGGAACTGCTGCGTCTCGGTGAAGAACTGAATCTTGAAGACATTATTCAGGAAGCTAACGACAGCCATTTAATATTTATCGACTCGGCGGATGACTCTGCCACACTCCGCGTCAACTTCTCGACAATCGTTACAGATACCGGGTTTATCAACGGTTATATCGCTGTACTGCATGACGTTACAGAACAGGAACGTATCGATGCAGAGCGCCGTGAATTCGTTGCGAACGTGTCACATGAACTTAGAACGCCGCTGACTTCTATGCGGAGTTATATTGAGGCATTACAGGAAGGTGCGTGGCAGGACGAAGACATTGCGCCGAAATTCCTGAGTGTGACACGTGCTGAGACTGACCGTATGGGCCGTCTCGTTGAAGATCTGCTGCAGTTATCACGTATGGATAATGATGCGGAAGAAATCCAGAAAGAAGTAGTGGATTTTAAACTCTTCATTAACCGTGTTATTGACCGTTTTGAAATGACACATAAAGAAGATGTTGTTTTCACACGCCATATTCCGGACGCTCCCCTCTTCACTGATATTTCGGTGGATAAAATGGGTCAGGTGCTGGATAATGTGCTTTCCAATGCGATTAAATATCAGCACGGGGAACCAAAGCGCGTGGATATTCATTTGAAACAGAACACTTTATATAATCGTATGACAATACGTATAAAAGACTACGGTCTCGGCATACCGAATAACAAAGTTGACCGTATTTTTGACCGTTTTTATCGTGTGGATAAAGGTCGTGCGCGTAAAATGGGCGGTACGGGACTCGGTCTTGCGATTTCAAAAGAAATTATCGAGGCGCATAACGGTAAAATCTGGGCGAACAGCGTAGAAAATGAAGGGACAACAATCTTTATCAACTTGCCTTGTGAAGTGATAGAGGAGGATGAGTGGGATGTATAGAGAATGGATTAAGTCCATCCTGTTAATCGTTATTGTCGCCTCGAGTGCGGTGCTGACATATCTCGTCTGGAGTTATGAACCGGAATTTTCCCAGATTGATACAACGATCGAAGGAACAACGAATATCGGCCAGGGCGAACGTATATCGTTTGAACAAGTGATGAGTACGTATCAGCTGGTCTGGATACAGGGAGAGAACAATACACGGGGGACGACGGATCCGAGAGCATTAATCGGTATCCGTGAAAATCTTGAAGGTTCCAACATTAAGAGTATGGACGTTTATAACAGCTTGAACCGTCTCGATGTCAGAGGAGAAGAAAGTAATGATGAAGAGTTTCTGCTTATCGATTACTACTCCGATGTACCGTCCAAATCTCTATTCCAGATGCTGGGACTGTCTCATGATTCCACACTCCCCGACTTTACCTTCGACCGGATTGTCGTTGATATGAAAGAGGGAAATGTTGTTTTCAACTTAGTGGATGAAAGCCGTTCGAGAGTTGCAGTCGTCGAAACCGACATTACTGCTGACTTTTTAAAAGGCCACGTTGAATCTTACAGTGATATTTTTGAAGCCTACACCCCGATTATTACAAATCAGCAGACAGCGAATAATAAGACGGCAATTTACGGCCCGTCATCACCGGATACGATTAATACAGAACGTTTTATGATTACACAGATTAATACCGACGTTATGAACCGTATCTTATTTTTAGATTCACCGGCAGAAAGTCCATCGTCGGGTGATGTATCGATTTATGAAGATGAAAATCATATTGCAACGTACAACGCTGATACGTATCAGTACAGTTATACAAATTTAAATGAGTCCTCCTCTTCAAGCGGCAATAACCACCAGACGATTCAGGATATTTACTATTTCCTGAACTCGCATAACGGACTGTCACAGAATAATGTGCTCTTTGATTATGAATCAGGTGAAAATGCAGCAACGTTCCGCTCTACTTTAAACGGACGTGTCGTGTTCAGTGAAGCACTAAGTACAGCGATTACGGTGAAGTACGGGGCAAATTCAGTTTACGAATATACCCGTCCGCTGATACGAACCAATGCGAAAGTATCAGATGAAGAAGAAGTTGAACTTTTAGATATTGAAAATGTCCGTTATCAGATTGCACTGCATGATAACTTTGATTTGCAGAAAGTATCAAAAATCGTACTCGGTTATGATATGACATATGCTGATGAGGAAACGGATCTGGAGTTTATCGATTATACACCTCAATGGTACGTTAAGTACGACGGTGCATGGATGAAATTCAATGAAGGAGGGCTGTCCTGATGGATTGGAGATTAACGAAATCCCTTTTTATAGCCGCCTTCCTGCTGATGAATTTAGTCCTTATTTATATTTTGTATAATGAATCAAATGATGAAGTGAGAGAACTTGCAGACACGACGAATGTACTGTCTGAAACAAATATTGACACGAGTGCACTCGATGGATTTGAAAACGTCGAGATGAAAATTATACTCGGTGATCCGGCAGAGCTCGAGCATGAAGATGATATGTCGGAAGAAGATACAGCACTGACTCTGCCTCTTGATGAAACCGTCACCTTCGCACCGGAAGGCTTAAAGACATACAAAGACAATTCAATTTACAGAGGCGAAGAATACCATTATGATAAAGTAATGAGCGAACCGGACACTATAACATTTAATCAGTATTATGAAGGATATCCGATATTCAGCCACGAAGCAGCACGCCTGTACTTCAGTGAAGAATCAGCAAGCATGACTCAGGGCTATGTGGAAAATATCGAGGAAAGCGACTATTCAGTAGATCAGAACGTGCGCCATCCTAAAGTAATTGTGGAAGAACTTTATCTGCAGGAAAATATTACTGATAATGCAGTCATAGAAAGTGCAACACTCGGCTACTACATCATACTGGAAGAAGAGGATCAGATTATGATGCGTCCGAAATGGCAATTTGAGATTACTGATGAGGATATTGAACGTATACTGTACGTCGATGCACTGAGTCAGACAGAAGATATTATTGAAAGAGAGTGAACGGAATGAAGATGAGCGTATTAGCAAGCGGCTCAACAGGCAACAGTACATTCATTGAAACAGAAAAAGGAAGTGTACTTGTAGACGTCGGGCTGTCATGTAAGAAAACTGATGAGACGCTCAATCAAATAGGTAAATCACTCCAGGACATAAATGCGATTTTCATTACACATGAACATATAGACCATATAAAAGGCTTAAAAGTGATTGCAAAGAAATATGATATACCTATTTATGCCAATGCGAAGACTTGGGATGCTATTGAGCGTAAAGATATTATTATTAAAACAGAACAGAAATTTCATTTCAATCCGCTTGAAGAAAAAGAAATAGCGGGCTTGAACGTCCAGTCATTTAACGTGTCACACGATGCGATTGATCCGCAATTCTACACGTTCTCGCAGAACAACAAGAAAATATCGCTGATTACAGACACAGGCTACGTGTCAGACACGATGAAAGGCATCATCAAAGAAAGTGACGTCTTCCTGTTTGAATCAAACCACGATGTGGATATGCTCCGCATGGGCAGATATCCGTGGAATACGAAGCAGCGGATACTGTCAGACGTCGGACATGTGTCCAATGAAGATGCTGCACACGCCATGAAGGACGTTATAACAAGCAATACAAAACGAATCTATTTAGGACACTTAAGCCTCGACAATAACATTAAAGAACTGGCGCGGATGAGTGTTGAACAGATACTGAATCAATACGACATCGATACGCACAACGATATAATGATATGCGATACAGATAAGGCAGTGCCGACAGAAATATATCAGATTTAATAAGAAGACCAAATTGTGAGAAAAACGGCGCAATTTGGTCTATTTTTATACCTTTTAACAAGTTATCCACAGGTTTGGTGATAAGTTGTGTATAAGTGGGATAAAAACGTGGATAAGTGTGTGGAATGTGGGAAAATACATAAAATATGCAGAAATCAGCCTAAAAAAAGAGCGGAATCATGCGGTTTAAGATAGAAAAGTTATCAACAGCCTGTGGATAACACGTGTATAACTAATAAAATTGCAGTAAATATACGAATTTGTCCACAGTTCTGTATAATTGAGGAAAAGACGTTAAAAGTGAAGGTGAAACAGATGAAACTGACAATGATTACAGTAGGAAAATTAAAAGAAAAATACTGGCTTGATGCAGTAAAAGAGTATCAGAAACGAATTAGTAAATATGCAAAAATCGAGTTGATAGAAGTAGCCGATGAGAAAGAACCGAATAATGCGGGTCCGAAAGATCTGGAGCAGATTAAAGATAAAGAAGCAGAGAAGATATTAGCAAAAATAAAAGACACGCAGCATGTCGTAACGCTGGAAATAAACGGCAAGCAGTATACGAGTGAAAAACTGGCCGCAGAATATCAGCGCTGGATGAATACAAGTAAAAGCGATGTTGTATTTGTTATCGGCGGCAGCAACGGCATCGGTGATGCAGTGAAAAAACGCAGCAACCAGGAAATCAGCTTTGGCACCCTCACCTACCCGCACCAGATGATGAAAGTAATGATGCTGGAGCAGCTGTTCAGAGTGAATAAAATATTGAGAAATGAAGCGTATCATCGTTGATGCGGTTTTTACTATATTTGGTATAATAAGTGATAGAGTAGGAACTAGGCGATACCACTTCGTAGAATTTATTGGCATGATGCCAGGAGGTGGTAGTTTATGGCTTGTAAAAAAGCAACTCCTTATACAAGGAAAGCTGCAAGAGTTCTAGCAACAAAGGGAGCAAGTAAAACATCAAAGAGCAAGGCTGGTAGAACACTTGCCAACCATAACCATCGACATCATTAGATGATAATTTAGAGAAATTCAAACAACACGAAGGAGCCTAGCGCTCCTACTTTAAAGTATTGCATTAATACTTAATACATAAGCAGTTTTAATACGTTAAATTAATTGGATTGAATAAATTTGGAGCGTGAAACCATGTCTAAACTAACATTACCGCAATTAGAGTCTCATTTATGGGAATCAGCAAATATACTAAGAGGATCAATCGATTCCTCTGATTATAAAAAATGGTGTGTCAACAGAATATTAGACAGTTTTTATAGAAGTTTTCTTTATACTCCTTTGGCGTGAGATAATTCAATGCACCATGGGGTCTAATATTGTTATACCAGTTTACGTAGTCGAATAGTTCGATGTTTAATTGTTTTAATGATATAAAAGTATATTGGTTAATAAATTCAGTTTTCATCGCTTTGAACGTGGTTTCAGCCACAGCGTTGTCATAAGGACAGCCTTTCATACTAAGTGATCTTTCAATATCAAAGCCATCTAAAACTTCAGCAATCAGCTGGTTATCGAACTCCTTTCCTCTGTCTGTGTGAAACATCTGCACATCTCTTAAATCATGCTTAATGGTGCTGATTGATGACAAGACCAGCTCAGCACTCTTTCTTGAACCTGCACTGTACCCAACAATTTCTCGATTAAAGAGATCAATAAATACACATATGTAATGCCATTTTCCTGCTACTTTTACATATGTTAAATCACTGACAATGACTTCCATTGGTTGTGCTCTGTTAAAATCTCGGTCTAGACCATTCGTGATCAGACGCTCGTTCGACTTCGACGGATAGGGCCTATAGCTTGCGATAGTATAGGTTGACACCAGATTATTCTGTTTCATGACCCGACCGATGCGTCTTCTCGAGACTGTCAAATCTAGTTTATGTAACGCATTTTTTATTCTTCGGGTACCAAAACATTTTCGGTTTGAATGAAATACCTGAATAATCGTTTCATTGATATCGTTATCGCGCTCACACTGCTTGTTGGTTCTTTGTTTATTAATTTCAAAATAATAGGTACTTCTAGAGATTTGCAGGACTTTGCACATTGCTGACACTGAATATTTGTGTGCATTCTTACGAATGACTTCTATTTTCGTCCCATGATCAGCGCTGCTTGCTTTAGAATATCGTTTTCCATTTTTAACTGTTGAATGTCTTTGCGAAGTCTTCTGAGTTCACGCTCTTCTTCAGATAAATTGTCAATATGATTAAATGAACCTGTGTTCTGATGATTTTTAACCCATTTATCTAAAGCTGAAGCCGTGAGATCATACTCCCGTACAATTTCAGATTTTGATTTACCATTTTCAAATAATCGGACCATCTGTAGTTTAAATTCAGGGGTAAATGTTCTTCTCGTTCTTGACATAAAAAAACGCCTACTTTCATTGATTTAACAATAACCCCCTCATAGGAGTTGTCCAATCAAGTGTAGACGATTCAGTACTTTCCTTCGCTTGTTAGGCCAACTTCATTTGTATACTTTGTATAACTATTATCCCAATAGTTCTTGAAACGTAGCATGCTTATAAAATCTTCTGTCTTAAAAACTGACCCTGATGGCAGTTGAAGAGCATATGTATCTTTTATCAGGTTATTAGATAAAAGAGCTTCTATTATTTTTTCTTTGTACGATCGTATGTCTTCGATGAGTTTATTTTTCAATAATGTGTCTTCATCCCAATACTCAGGAAATTCACCTAATACTTTATTTATCTCTTTTTGAAGATTTGTTTCCATAAAATTATTTCTCCCCAATCTTTATCTCGGACTTCTTCTTATTAATGATATTATATATCGTACCTCTTGATACACCAGTCATCTTAATTATTTCATTGATTGTATACTCTTTACTGTTATAAAGTGAAATAATCATTTTTTCTTTATGCTGAGGAATTTTTGGTCGCCCTCCTCGCCTGCCTCTTGCTCGTGCAGAATCTAATCCTTTTTTTGTACGCTCGCTCAAAAGATTGGCTTCAAGTTCTGCAAAAGCAGACATCATTGTAAAAAACATTTTCCCCATTGCATCTTGAGTTTTAATATTCATATCAATAATTTCTAAATCAATAGCATTATCTTCCAAATGTTGTGCTAACTCTATAAGCTGTTTTGTCGTACGCCCTAATCTATCCAATTTAGTAATAACTAGAGTATCGCCCTCACGCATATAGTCTAAACATTTATCAAGTTCTGTACGTTTAAACTTACGACCACTTACTTTTTCAGAAAAGATGCGTTCACACCCATACTCCATTAATACATCAATTTGACTGTCTAAGTTCTGATCTTTTGTGCTGACCCTTGCATATCCGATTTTACTCATGAATTACACTCTTTCATAGGTATTTTAAAAAGTTTACTCTACTCCGTTCATTTTCCTACTGATTTTAGAGCCTTTTTAATGATAGTAGCTCCATTTTGATTAGTTAAAAGTCCTCTCTGACCTTTACATATAGTACAAAAAGTCTACTAGTTTCAATATAAATATACTTTGATAATTATACGTGTTTTTATACTCTAAATCCATAATAATTCCAGTATTTCTATAACCCTGAAAAGTATAATAAACGGTCGGTTTCCGGACTTTCTTTCCACTGATAATTCCGAGTGATTTCCATTAGCTTTATACGAATTTCTTGTTCCAGGTCCTCTCGTCGGTCTGGGGATGTCTGAACATTCCAATGGATTGCTCAGGAGAGATGGACTGCCCAAAAACATGGATTTCAACACGGTCGACCAAACTTTTATCTCATCTGTTGCCGCAAGAAGAAACCACATACCGAGAAAATCATTGAACTATCGTACACCGTTGGAAGTGTTTTTGAGTTACATGGGTGATAAGCAACTGTCTAGCTTATTTTGACAAACGAAATTTTAATTTTTCTCTTTAAAATATACATCGACTATCTTCTAACCAATTTAGTCTAAGGTTTGTTCTTATATTCAGTTGTTGAATTTTATTTAATGGCTCAAATCATTTCTATATCAAGTGTGTAATGGTTATATAAATAGATATTTGTTATAATGTAAGCATTATTGGTTTGCTAAAGTTTTAATAAAATACTGAGAAATTCAATATTTCTTAATAAAGGAGAAGATGAGTATATGATTTATGCTGGCATATTAGCTGGAGGAATAGGTTCAAGGATGGGGAATGTCCCATTACCCAAACAATTTTTAGACTTAGATGGGAAGCCTATACTTGTTCATACGGTTGAAAAATTCTTGCTCACAAGTGAATTTGATAAAATATTTATCGCTACACCTAAAAAGTGGATAGCACATACACAAGACACATTAAAAAAACACAATATTAATGATGAGAGAATTGAAGTGGTTGAAGGCGGTTCTGACCGAAATGAAACAATCATGAATATTATCCATGCAATAGAAAAACAAAATGGAATCACCCCGGAGGATGTAATCGTCACACATGATGCTGTTAGACCATTCTTGACACATCGTATTATTAAAGAAAATATTGTAAATGTATTGGAGCATGGAGCAGTAGATACTGTAATTACTGCGATAGATACAATCGTTACTTCAACAGACGGAGATTCTATAAAATCAATACCCGTCAGAAATGAAATGTATCAAGGGCAAACACCTCAATCTTTCAATATTAACTTATTAAGAGATTCTTACAATAGATTATCAGACGAAGATAAAAAGATAATGACTGATGCATGCAAGATCCTAGTTGTAGCCGATAAAACGGTAAAATTGGTTGCCGGCGAATTATTTAATATTAAAATAACGACACCTTATGATCTTAAAGTTGCGAACTCAATTATAAAAGGGGGAATGTCAAGTGATTAATCAGTTATACCAGCTCGTGTCCCCTAGACAGTTTGAAGTCACATATAATAATGAAAATGTTAAAGGTGATAAAGTAGTTATAAGACCATTATACTTATCTATCTGTGCAGCTGATCAAAGGTATTATACGGGCACCCGAAATAAAAATGTTCTTAAAAAGAAACTTCCAATGTCTCTCATTCATGAAGGGGTTGGAGAAATAGTTTATGACAACAAAGGTAAATATAAGGTTGGTACAAAAGTCATTATGGTTCCTAACACTCCTATTGAAGCTGACCCTGTCATAGCTGAAAACTATTTACCTAGCAGTAAATTCAGATCCAGTGGTTTTGATGGATTTATGCAAGATTATGTCTTCATGAAACATGATAGAATTGTTGAATTGGATGAAAGCATTAAAGATTTAAGTACCGTCGCTTATTCTGAATTGGTGAGTGTAAGTTGGCATGCAATTCAACGACTTGAAAGCAGATCAAATGCTAATAAGAACAGCTTTGGTATCTGGGGAGATGGAAACTTAGGATACATTACAGCTATTCTCTTAAACAAACTTTACCCAGATGCTAAAATTTATGCATTTGGTAAAACTGCTTACAAATTAAGCCATTTCTCATTTATTGAAGAAGTTTATAACATTCATGAGATACCTGAAGACATCACATTTGACCATGGTTTTGAATGTGTAGGGGGTAAAGGTAGCCAATCTGCCCTAGATCAGATGATCGATCTCATCTCACCAGAAGGTACAATCAGCCTTCTAGGTGTAAGTGAATATCCAATAGAAATAAATACACGTCTGGTTTTAGAAAAAGGTCTGACAATGTTCGGTAGTAGTCGCAGCGGTGCTCAGGACTTTAGAGATATTGCTAAATTTTATAAAGAATATCCTGATGTTATTGACAAATTATCACTCCTGAAAGGTAATGAGTTCGAAGTTAAAACTATTAATGATGTTGTAATGGCATTCGAAGAAGATTTATCAACATCATGGGGGAAAACAGTAATTAAATGGACTATGTAAAAAAATAGATAAGGAGTGAAATAGTAGGGTGAATCATTACAAGATACAGATAGATAATATCTATTGGGAAAGAATCCAACTTTTCATCGAAGGCCACACTAATGACATTGATATAAAAAATAAGAAGGTAATATTAAGAAATCTAACAGAAACAAAAGAAGTAGAAGCAAATGAAGTAATAATTGAAGATGATAAATATAAAGCACGTTTTAATATAGCGATCTTAGACGATGGCAATTATTTACCTACGGGCCAATATTTAGTGATTTTTAAAGGAGACCTTGATTATATTGCTCATGTAGACCAGGCATTATTGGATCCTTTAAATTATGACTTGGATGACAAACAATTAGAGCGCTATGATTCATTTGAAACTATTAATGGTAAGAAAAACTACCTCTTGAATAATTTTAAGCATCAGTTTAAAAAAAGTGGTGATTCCAAAACGATAAGTTATATTGTGACACCGAAAATCTCTAAAGAAGTTAACGAGTTTGTACTAGATATTAAATTCAACAAGCCGAGACCTAAAGAAAGTATAGTGTCTCATAAAATCAAAGATATCAAAAAAAAATACAATAAAAATTCCTTTAAATTTCGAGATTTTCTATTTAAACTTATATTCAAAGCCACTAAGTTTTTCAATATGAAAAAAGGTAACACAGTACTATTCACCTCAGACTCTAGACCAGCAATGTCTGGTAACTTTGAGTTTATCTATAATGAAATGCTTAGACAAAATTTAGATAAAAAGTACGAGATTCACTCTATGTTTAAATCGAATATTTCATCAAGAAGAAAGTTTATAGATAAATTCAAGTTCCCATATTTACTAGGTAAAGCAGATTATATTTTTTTGGATGATTTTCATCCATTACTTTACAATATGAAATTCAGAAAAAATCAGGAAATTATACAAGTTTGGCATGCTGTAGGCGCATTTAAAACTGTCGGTTTCAGCCGTACAGGAAAAAAAGGTGGCCCCTTCTTTGATTCTGTAAACCATAGAAACTATACAAAAGTAACCGTCTCTTCTGAGAATGACATTCCATTTTATGGAGAAGCATTTGGGGTAAAAGAGCAAAATATTATCCCAACAGGTGTACCACGAACTGATATTTTCTTTGATGAAAATTATAAAAATAAAATCATAACCCAAATGGAAAATGCTCTGCCTATAATAAAAGGCAAAAAAGTAATTCTATTTGCTCCTACCTTCAGGGGGAATGGGCATAAGACTGCCCACTATCCATTTTTCAAAATTGATTTCGTAAGATTTGCACGCTACTGTCATGAAACTAATACGGTGGTATTATTTAAAATGCACCCATTTGTAAAAAACAGATTAAACATACCCAAAGAATATGAACAATACTTTGTTGATGTTTCAGATTACAGAGAAGTGAATGATTTACTATTTGTAACTGATATACTAATTAGTGACTACTCATCCCTTGTTTATGAATTTGCATTGTTTAAACGCCCTATGCTTTTTTACGCCTTTGATTTGGAAGACTATGTGACTTCACGTGATTTCTATGAACCATATGAATCATTTGTTCCAGGAAAAATTGTTGAGTCATTCGAGGAACTTATAATTGCATTGGATAATGAAGATTATGAAGAGGAAAAAGTAGTGCCGTTCTTAAATAAACACTTTAAATATCAAGACGGAAAATCTAGTGAAAGAGTTGTACGTAATATTTTTAGTTGTTGATATCACCTGAGGATTAAAAGTGACTTGAATATAATTTAAATCATTTAAAATATTTAATATACTCCCCCTAAGGTATCTATTTAAAAACAGCTACCTTAGGGGGAGTTTTAAGGTTTAGCAATATAATTTTGACAGAATGCTTACGGCGCTCTAATATTACCACTGCGTCGCAGCATTTGATATAATTTTATATACTGTATTAACATTTTTAATTGTTTTATATGTTATGAAAGTTTTAGGAAAATACAAACTTACATTATTATTAGTTATTAGTGAAGTCTCATTTTTTGTCTATTTATCTCATCCATTAATTAACTCATACTTGTCTAGAGGTCTCGCCTCTTTTGTAGAAATACCAATATTATTTTTAATTCTTATGGTAATGTTTACTCTTGGTTTTAGTATTGGAATTGCTATTTTATTATCACACTTTCCTTTATCAAAATATCTTATAGGTAGGAACTCATTTAGCAATATGTTAGACAAAAATTACTGATGATTTTAAATTTAGTTTTAAAAATACGGGGGGATAGAAATGAAAAATGTTGTTTTTGTAACAAGTAGGTTAGATGCGGATCATGGTGGATTAACTTCTTCATTATTAAATAAGGCTAGAATATTACATGATGAGAAAAGTATAAATTCGATTATATTAACATTTCATGCAACAACTAACTTTAAAGATATTAAGTCTACTATAATTGAGAGATATAATTTAAAAGATAAAGTGGAAATATACAATATAAATGATTATTTTAGAGAGCATGACTTAAGTTATGAAATTAAGAAGTACAAAATTGATACTAGTTCTTATATACCAATAAAAATTAATAATAACAAATTTGAATATTACAAAGATGGATTTAAAGTTCTTGAAATTTATTATAATAAAGATAATATTAAAGAAGTAAAACATTTTAATAAAAATAGTGTTTGTACAAGTAAAGATGTAATAGATAAAGATGGTTATATATATTGGCAAAGTTTCTATTCAAATCAATATTTAGCAAGGCAAGTATTTTATAGAAAAGACCAAACACCATTTTTAACTAGAGAATTTGATGCCGCTAATAAATCAGATAAAGTTATTAGTATAGTTTTATTTGTTAGAAAACCTATTAGATTTAATTCGTTTAATGAATTTAAAGAGTATTTCATTAACTTATATATTAAGACACCGTTAACTTATATAGTAGGAGAAGCAAGAGGATTAGACCCAGTAATTATGAACATTAAGAACAGCTATGTAAGAAAAATATTTATGACTCATAGTATTCATATTCGTCCAGGTACAGATATAATCCGAACTGGTAATCGAGACGTATTAAATAATTTAAATAATGTCGAAGCATTGGTACTACTCACAAAAAAGCAAAAAGAAGATATAGCAAAAAGATTTGGTACTAGAAATAATTATTATGTCATACCGCACTCAATACAGATACCTGACATAAAGGAAACGAAGATTAGTAACAGAGTAATAATTGTTTCGAGACTTCATCCTGAAAAAAGATTGGATCATAGTATCAAAGCCTTTGAAAAAGTTGTAAAAAAAGTACCTAATGCGACTCTCCATATATATGGTGAGGGTAAAGAAAAATCTAAATTACAAGAGTTAATAAATAAATTAGGGCTTAAAAATCAAGTTAAATTGATGGGTTATTCAAAAGAAATCAATACAATTTTGCAATCAGCAGACTGTTCTCTACTTACTTCACAATATGAAGGATTTGCGTTAGCAATACAAGAAAGTATAGCAAATGGTACGCCGGTCATTGCATACGATATTAAATATGGTCCGTCAGATATGATAGATAATGATAAAAATGGTTATTTAGTCGAAAACGGTAATATAAATGAATTATCTAACCATATAATAAAGTATTTAAATAAGTCAGAAAAAGAAAAAGAAAAATATAATGAATATGCTATAAAAAAAGCAAGGAATTTTTCGAACGAAGAGTTTGCAAATGCTTGGGTTAATTTATTTGAAGACGTTAAAATTGAATCTAGCGAAATGCATCCAAAAGTTAAATTAATAGATTTGAAACGACCTCAATTTAAAAAGTTAACCTATAAAATATTTTTAGAAGTTAAGTTGAATTCTAAAGATAAAATTGAACCTATTTTTAAAGGTAATTTTACTCATAGATCAACTATCAAGGACCAAGAAAATAAAATTATAGATATTGTAGATGCAAAAATTATTTCTGTTGAAAAAGATATATTTATTTTAGAAATTGAATTCTATGCTAAACATTATCCAAAAAATGAAATTTATGATTTAAGTTTATCAATAACAAGCAAAGATAAATTTTTTGATATAGAAGTAGGGGATAAATCAAAAAAAATTAATCTTTCTAGACTTTCTCATAGAAAGTGTAAGCCATTTTACACTGATGAAAATAGTAATATTAGTTTTGAATTATAAAAAAAGAGGGCTTGGTTTTATGAATGAACTGTAACCTGTAAAATAGACAATTTAATAAAAGCGTTATGCTGTGAGTAGATGATCCCGGTATTGTACCGGGGTCATCTTATTTAGTCCCCATTGATAGCGCTCATTATTATACTTATTAATATATTCATTTGTTTGGTGTTTGAGTTCTTCTAAGGATTCACAAGATTTATGATCGACCCAATCTTTGAAAGTTCCAAAAAAAGATTCCATTGAAGCATTGTCCCAGCAGTTACCCCGACGCGACATTGATTGTACCAATCCCATCTGCTTCACTTTAGATTGGAACTCAGGATGGGTATAGTGAAAGCCTTGATCGGAATGAATGAGTGCTTCTGGATGGAATTCGTCCACCGCAGATGAGAGTTGTTTTAAAGTCTGGTATACGATGCTCATTTTTAGTGATGTTGTGACAACATGCGCAACAATCTCTCGAGTCGCACCATCTTTCACGCAGGATAAATATGCTTTCTGACCGTTACCGTAATACAGGTAGGTGATGTCAGTTAACATGACCTTGCCTGGCTCTCCTTGGTTAAACTCACGCTTCAATAAGTTTTTACACGTTTTATGTTCCTGTGTTGCTTTCATCATTAATTTATAAGGATTCGCTCTACGAATTCGTGCGGTTAGATTATATTTTTTCATCAGTCGTCTAATCTTTTTGTGATTCATAATAATATGATAATCATTGTCTAAGATTATCTTCATTTGTAAGGCCCCGATTTTACCTTTCTCAGCGTCATAGATTTTCTTAATGAGTACAATATCTGCTTCATCATTAATTTGTCTGCGTAATCGGCTGGTTTCATTCTTTTTCCAAGCATAATAGCCACTTCTCGACACTGATCCCAGCATACAAAGATAAGTAATCATATTTTTGAGTTGATGATTCCGACAAATCATTTCAATTAATTCATAAGTCTCCCATGGTTTTAACTACGATGGTTCTGTTTCGCCTGCCTTTCTTTCATCTCGAGCTTTTTTAGAAATTCGTTTTCGGCTTCCAAATACTTTATTCTTGCGTCAGCTTTCTTTAATTTCTCATCACTGTTCAGTGCTTTATTCGTCGGACGACCTGTGGCACCATTCCCACGCTGATCACGTTCCAACCCACTTCTTCCGTATTGCGCATAAGTTTGGCGCCAACGTGACAAGCATCTTCCCGGTTGTTTTTTACCGACGACAGACAAATCAAATCCATGGTCGAGGAAAATTTGTGTGGGATTAAAGCCTTGTTCATGGGATTCTACCGCGCGTATTTTAAATTCCGGGCGATATGTGATAGATCGATCAGATACCCTCAATACATTTGGATTTTGTTCCAGTTCTTTAATTTCAAAAGACGTAAATGTAACCGTCAAGTAGAACTCAACACTTTACCCCAAATAAGGTTCAACAGTTCATCCCAATTAAGACTCAACACTTTTTTCTTCAAATAACGCTCTTCTGTATTTCATTCTGATACTGTCTTGATTCTCATCAAAGGTAATGATTTCACTTCGATGAAGGAGGCGATCTAAGATCGCCGTGGTCAGTGTTGTGTCTCCCAAAAATTTTCCCCATTCGTTAGGCCCCTTATTCGATGTTAAGATGAACGCTGTTTTGTCATACATATCATAGATAAACTGAAAAAACAGCTGGGCATCCTGCGGTTCATAAGCCATATACATGATGTCATCGATAATAATTAAATCTGAAGATTCCATACGTTTATATCTGGTTTTTGACTTACTGAGATACTCTCGTGTTTTAAGGATATATACCAGATGATCCATCGGTATAAACGACACCTGGTAGCCTTGATTGACAGCGTGAATACCGAGACCGGTGGAAAGATGGGTCTTACCCACACCAGGCGGTCCCATCATAATTAATGTAAAATGGTCTTCAATCCAGGATAACTCCTTTAATACATTCAGTTGCTTGTCCCCAATCGCTGATTGTTCAGACAGTTTAAATTGCTCTAATGTTAAGTGTTGCGGAAACTCTGCCCATTTCATCAATTTAATCAGGTTCTTTTCTTCCCGACAGTCCAGTTCATACCCGAGGATCTGATCCATCAATTCATAGTAGGTCCAATGCTTTGACTCTCCCATCCGAAGCATATTCGGTAGCTCTTTTGCGGTTTCTGCCAACCGGAGAGTCCGACATTTCTGTTGTAAGTCATCATAAGTGTTCGTCATTTCATTGACCGCCCTGAAGGACTTTTAAATAGATATCCGTTTGACGCGCGGGGGCAGTCATATCTTTGTACTTCTCATTAATGACGGGCTGCTTGGCCCTGTGTTTACCGTGTTGAATGTCCAATGAAATCGCAATATCTCTGAGATCATTCGCACTGGTCAATCTCAACCGGTTTAATTCTTTCACCGCATCATTAATATGTTGTGGGTACTGCTTGGCGGACTGGAGTACAATTTTCAATTGATCAATCGTATGTCTCGGATAATGTGTATGCAAGGTCTGAATCAATCCGTCGGCCAGATCTGGATCATCCAAAACTTTAAACACTTGTGCGACCAGTTGGTCTCTTTTCGTTTGAGACCGATGTCGATGACTAGGGTCTATAATCACCTGACCTTTAGTATCAGACACTGTATGTATCGCAATCGAATCACCCGTTGGATGAAGCGAAATACTCAATTTTCCATCTGTGACGGAGACATACGCAATGTTTTCATTTCCACTTTGATACGTCCCGAGAGGCACGCTATATCGGTTGCCTTCAAAGCGAATGACATTGTCTTTATGAATCGTTCTTGTTATATTAATAGATGAAATGTTGTCAAAATGATATTTCCCAGAGACCGTTTGAAGATGCTGCTTTTCGAGGGCGTGCACTTCAAAGGGTCTTTTCTTTATATTGTGATGGACTTTATAATTCCCCGTTCTTTTTAGCCACTTCAAAGCGTCCTGCTGCCATGTATTCAAGTTGTCGAAGACGCGATGTTTGGCAAAATTGTTTTTTACATATTTAATCACTTGTTCGATTTTACCCTTTGATTCCGGATCACTTTTTCGACAGAGTTCGACTTTAAACCGTCTAAATTGATGGTATTTCGTAAATGATTCGGTCAGGATTAAATCGCCCGCATTCTCACTCACCGCCAGTAAACGGTCCTGATCATAGACAATCTCCTCAGTCATCCCGCCAAAATAATGGAATGCATTTTCCTGTATTCTAATTAAATCACTTGTCCGAAACGGTCGGTCTAACCATTTCACATACTTAAATCGGGAATGCGATAAGATGAATCCGGCGACATACAATTTCTGTCGCCCGCCTGACGATGTGTCCACGATAATCTCTCCAAAATCGACTTGTATTTGCTGACCGGGTGGAAGCTCATCCACCGCACCGTATATTCGATTCGCTGCCACTTTCGGGATGTGATAGTGTTCCCTTAGGTGATTGACGTAGTTTCGGACTGTGTTTTCAGCCACGTATTGAATATTAAATTTATCTTGCAGCCAATCGTATATTTGCGCACTGGTCACATCTGGATGTTCCTTTAACCACGTTAATATTTCACTTTGGTAAGGATCCAGTTTTTTCGTTCTGTTTTGTAAGGATGCCATAAAGTCAGCGAATGCATCGGGTGTCATATTCAAATAATCAATGACTCTATTTCTTGATATATTTAATTTCTTTGCGATTTTACTATTTGAAAACCCCATATTTTTTAATCGGTGTATCTCTTGATAAATCATCCATTTTTCCACTCCATGTTCTCTCCCTTTCAATATACTCTGTCTCAGTATACCGAAAAGTGATTTCTAGTTTGTAAACTGTTGTGTCTTATTTGGAGAGAGCTGTTGAGTCTTAATTGTAGAAAACTGTTGAGTCTAGTTTAGCAGTTACATTTTCACTTACTAAGATTTATGATACAAACAATATTTAATGAGAGTATGTCATCCAAATTACCTATATTTGTCTAGAAATTTTATGAATAAATTTCGACAAATAACAATGGAGTCCCTCCGAGTGATTCACTGAGTGATATAATCAGGTCAAAGCAAACTAGGAGATATTTTTATGAAAGAAAACAACAAATCTAAAATGACTGTAATTATACTTTTCATTTTGATGCTGATCAGTATAGCCTTACTCATTGTATTTATTATTATGGCCGCAAATAATCTTGAAGAGAATCAGGGGGGAACTTCAGAAGTACAGCCTTTAATTGAAGAGCAAATAAGTTCTGATCGTTATCTCCCACCAGTAACTAAAGCGGAATTCAATAATGGTATATTAATCTAGTCAAATGAGACGCAGAAAGGCGTGTATTCCTTAAGGGATGCACGCCTTTTGTATTAAAAGAATAAATATCTTAATCAGGTTGAAATCTTCTCATTTATTTAAGCAATTGAAACAGTTAATTATCTTTATATCATATGATGTTTTATGATTAGAGTATCTCATTGTAATGGAATATATTACATTAAGACTTAATAAGATACGTAAAGGAGAACTAATTTAAATGACAAAACATATACCATTAAATGTCCTTGAACTTGTGGGCATTTCGGAAAATCAGACAGTTAGGGAAGCAATCGAAGCGTCCCTAGACAATGCTGAACTTATTGATAAACTCGGATTCAAGAGACTTTGGTTCGCTGAGCATCATAATACAAAAAGTCTTGCATCAGCTGCGACATCTCAGCTGATTGCGATGGCCGCAGCGCGGACAAAAAATATCCGCATCGGCTCAGGCGGTATCATGCTGCCGAACCATTCACCGCTGCAGGTCGCTGAAAATTTCGGCACGATTGCACAGCTTTATCCGGATAGAATTGATCTCGGACTGGGTCGCGCACCAGGTACCGACCAAAGAACATCTCAGCTGATTACACGTAACAGCAGTGATGCACAAAATTTTGCAAACTCTATTTATGATCTCATCGGCTGGTTCAGCGAAGAAGGACTCGGTCACAGTGTTCCAGTGACGTCTACAGTAGGCACAGGAACGAATATTCCAATCTGGGTATTGGGTTCAAGTATGAACGGTGCATCTATTGCCGGACAGCTGGGATTGCCTTATTCAATTGCGACGCACTTTACACCGGACGATTACAAACAAAAGATTGATATGTACCGTTCGGCATTTACGACAGATTCGCCGACTTCCCAGATTGATGAACCTTATGTCATGGCAGGGATTAATGTTGTTGTAGCACCGACAGATGAGGAAGCAGAAAAAATCTGGACAACAACGACACAAATGATGACAGATATGCAGACCGGTCAGCAGCGTAAACTCCAGCCGCCTGTCGAGCCTGAAGAATTAGGTTCGGAAGAACAGAGAAAAATGATGGATTCAATGTTCAGTCTCAAAGCTGTTGGTTCACCTGAAACAGTCCGTAAGAAACTGGAAAAATTTGCGGAAGAAACAGGCGTTGATGAGCTGATTATTGTGACTTACACTTACGACCCTGAAAAAAGGAAACAATCGATGGAACTGCTGGCAGATTTGTGGTTCTAAATAACATTAAAAGCTTCTAACCAGTTGATTATATGGTTAGAAGCTTTTTTAATTCTGCCTTTTGTCGTTAAACACAGTAGATAACGAAAATCAGTATTTAAAGTCGAGTTTTTCGCAAGCGGTAAAAATTATAAATAACATTCGGGTTGCCGTTTAAGAAAAAATTTCCGACCTCTGATAGAATGGTCTGTAAATATTATTAATTAATTTCTATACTCTAAAAATAAAGAGAAAGGAGATGTGAGATTATGAGTGCGGAACAAATAGGTTTTGTTCTGCTTTACTTGGGATTATTTCTGCTGATTGGTAAATGGGTCAGGATGCATTCAACATGGATGCAGAATCTTTTTTTGCCGGCATCGGTTATCGGAGGATTTCTCGCATTGCTTTTAGGACCTGAAGTACTTGGCAGGATAGTAAGTAATTTTACCGGGGAGGAGTCCTTTTTAGCGATGGGGATTTTGACTCCTGAAATTATGGAGGTATGGTCTGCGCTTCCAGGACTGCTGATAAATGTAGTGTTTGCTACTTTATTTATCGGTACGGTACTTCCAAATCTAAAAAGAATATGGGACGTTGGGGGCCCGGAACTCGCATTCGGCTAGACACTCGGCTGGGGCCAGTATGTCATTGGTTTACTGCTGGCAATGCTAGTATTAGTGCCATTGTATGATATGCCGCCATTTATCGGTACGCTCATTGAAATTGGATTTGAAGGCGGGCATGGTACAGCTGCCGGTCTGCAGTCTACTTTTGTTGAACTCGGATTCCCAGAAGCTTATGACATTGCTGTCGGATTAGCCACGGTCGGTATTTTATCAGGGTTGTTGTTGGTATTGTGCTGATTAACTGGGGCGTACGAAAAAATCATACCCGTATGATTACTGACGTTAAGGGTCTGTCGACAACTCAAAAAGCAGGAATCGTTGAATTTGACGAACGCGAAGACGGCAATAAACAGACTGTCAGACCTGAGTCAATCGATACATTCACTTTTCACTTTACTATTGTCGCACTGGCGATTCTCGTCGGGTATATTATATTACAGGGCATTACCTGGCTGGAAGCTGCACTATTCGGTTCCGACTTTATGACATATATACCGTTATTCCCGCTGGCAATGATTGGCGGTTTGATTGTACAGATTTTCATCAGTAAATTCGATACATCGAAGCTGGTAGACAGAAATACAGTGACCAGTATACAAGGGTTTTCACTTGATATACTTATCGCAAGTGCGATAGCGACTGTATCAATCTCAGTGATTGGAGAATATTTAGTTCCATTTTTACTTTTAGCTTTAGCTGGACTTGCATGGAATTTGTTTGGATTCTTCGTTTTTGGACCAAGAATGATGCCGGATTATTGGCTTGAAAGAGCAGTCGGTGATTTCGGACAATCAACAGCGGTGACTGCTACAAGACTGATGCTGATGCGTGTTGCTGACCCGGAAATGAAATCGCCGGCAGCTGAAGGTTTTGGCTATAAGCAGCTGGTTTTCGAACCGTTTCTCGGGGGCGGTCTGGTGACTGCACTTTCTGCACCACTCGTCTTTATGTGGGGCCCTTGGCCATTCTTAATTTTCTCAACCGTCATGCTGATAATCGGTATTATTGCCGGTCTGTTTTATTTCGGGAAAAGAAAACTTGAATCGTAACGTTAATATAAAAATAAAAGGAAGCCATCCCCGGCTTCCTTTTTATTACCTATTCATTTAATCAGTTTAGTACGCAGTCCATCCGCCGTCTACAGCAAGAACTTGTCCATTTACGAAGCTCGCTTCGTCTGAACCGAGGAAGACTGCTGCTTCAGCAATTTCTTCAGGTTCCCCTGCTCTCGGGTTAAGTGACATTCCCTGACTTTGACGACCAGCTCCAAATTCACTCATATTCTTCATAGATGAAGCAATATTTGTCTTAACTGCCCCTGGTGCAATACCGTTTGTGCGGATATTTTTATCTGCATACATGAACGCAGTGTTTTTTGTTAAACCGACAACTGCGTGTTTTGATGCTGTATATGCTGCACCTGCACGGCCGCCGTATAGTCCGCCTGCTGAAATATTATTAACGATTGTACCGTGTCCCTGTTCTAAGAACAGGTTGACTGCCAAACGCATTGCTTTCATTACTGCTGTCGTATTTACAGCGAATAACATTTCCCATCTCTCGTTTGAAATTTCTCCGACAGGTTCCATGCCGTCCATAATTCCTGCATTGTTAACTAAGATATCCAGTTTACCGAAGTTTTTCTTCGTTTCTTCGAATAACTGTTCAACTTCTTCTTCTACAGAAACATTCGTTTTAATTGCGAAAGCTTCTGCACCATTAGCTTTAAGGTTTGCTGCAACTTCCTCTGCACCTTCTATGTTTAAATCAGATACGACAACTTTGGCACCTTCTCTTGCGTAAGCTTCTGCGATTGCTTTACCCATACCTGATGCTGCACCTGTTACGATTGCGACTTTGTCTTGTAATCTCATTTTTGTATCCTCCTTATATTGTACAACTGTCTAATATCTATTATACTGACGATAGTAAACGCTTTCAATAATCAAAAAATAGATAACTGTTCATTAATGAACGGATAAATATAATATTGTTCAATAAGAGGTGAGGAAATGTCGAAAAATGATTTACGTATTGTGAAGACTAAAGACGCATTGCATCAGGCATTACTGCAATTATTAAATGATAAAGAGCTCGATGAAATTTCTATAACAGAAATTTGTAAAAAAGCTAAAATTAACCGTGGTACTTTTTATTTGCACTACGGGCAAATTGAAGATGTATTTGAGGAGTATTTTAAAGAGATAACGTTAGACTTGGCCAGTTCTTATAAGGAACCTTATCGTCGGGCGGCGATTTTGAATGTGGATGAATTGGACTCTTCGACAATCCGTATCTTTCATCATATTGAAAAATTTAAACCGTTTTACGAAATTATTTTTTCCAGAAAAGTACCGTTAAGATATTACTATATGCTGTTTGATGAAATCGATAAATTGTTCTTAGAAGATATGGATAAACAGCAGGGAGACTTTAATCATGAAATGTTTGCATCCTATCAGTCCAATGCTATTATCGGTATGATTATCAACTGGTACAAAAATGGTTTTTCCTACAGTGCAGATTATTTGAACGATCAGCTGGTAAAAATTTTAAATGTGAATAAAAAAAGACTACTATAAGTTGATATGCTCTCGGTCAAGTAGACAAGTCAAATACTTTAGGAGGAGCATATCAAGTTGAACTGCTGGCATTTTTATAATGATTTACAGTCAGAATGATTGTCTGCATTTCTGGATATTCATTAGACATTATCCTGCTGCATCGTGCTGAGAGCGTCTATGTATTCGGGAATTAAATAGCTGTAGCCTGCCTGGGTTAAACAGCGGACAATTTCTTTCTTTCTGAGCGGATCTCCAGGATAGACAGTGTCATCCGGGTACAAACCGTCAATACGTGGGAATTCGCCTGCAAATACTTTTTCAGTCATTTTCGTCAGCAGTATTTCCGGTTTAAAAAGACTGACACTGACACCGATAAAATCACCTTCCGGCCGGTTACGGTCCTGGATATAAATGTCGTATATTCCCCATTGCCAGTGACTGATATCCTTGTAATAAACTTTATAAGTCTTCTTCCTTCTGGTCACTATAAAATACTCGTCCGTTTCCTGATAAGTGAAGTCATATTTACGCTTAATCCCCCATGTCAGCAATGTGCTGATAATAGTAATAACCGCAAATACTACAGCCATTTCAGTGTCTTTCATCATTGCACCGAGAAGTGTAAAACCCGCGCACAGTATGCTTAAAATCAGCATAACTCTGGAGAAAAAGGTCATCAGCTGACCCGGTTTCTGAACCTTATGTGTATAACTTTTTCTGGTCATTCTGTTATAAACTGAAGCAATGAAATACAGGACTGCAAGCACACCTGCAATGACCATCATCACTATACTGTTAAAACTGAACATCGTAATTTTGTCCTTTCCATTTATATATTTCATACAGTATAACAAATGGCAGCAAGGAAGAAATTGAAATTTTCATTTACACATATCCTTTATATATGAAAAATTCGATTTCCTTGTTGACGGGTGTCTTAATATATCGTTTTACAGCAGATGCCCGTTCCAGTCCTTTATAGTCGTAGAAGCCGAAGTTGCAAGTTGTATCTGTATACAGGTAGTAAGTCTCAATCTGATTCTTCTTAAGCTGGAGAAGCAAATCGTTAAATAAAGCAGACCCGGTCCCGAGTCCCTGAAGTGAGGGACTGACTGCAAAGAGTGAGAGTTCTGCTTTAAAAGGTTCGTTTAAACTGTTCAGCATACGGCTGTTTAACTCATCAACTGCTTTTACATAATTTAATAGCACGTTCCGGCCTTCTGCGGTTACTGCCATTTGCAGTCCGTGTTTTAGAACTTTCATTATATAAAAGCCACGTCTTTTATGTTTATCCTTAAAAGCACTTGTAATGATACCTGCTGCTCTGCCCTCGACTTCCACGACTCGATCAGATGATTGACGGCTCAGTTCGTAGTATAGGAATATGTGTGAGAAATGATAGGATGTATTTTTGGAAAACATCTTTTCATAACTCCAGCTTTGACTGATCACTTCAGCCAGATGAGCAGTATCCCTCTGCTCAAATGGACGGTAGACTACTGTTCTTTTCATAAAAACTGCTCCTGTCTTCGATTTCAGTTCTTTTTATCAGTGTATCAGCAGAGTTTAAAAAATGAAAAAAAGACCACTAAAAAATTAGTGGTCTTTAAAAGTGATGCGGATAAAGGGAGTCGAACCCCCACGTCGATTAAGACACTAGAGCCTGATTCTAGCGCGTCTGCCAGTTCCGCCATATCCGCTTAATATAATATTAATTAACAATAATATAAAATCCCTCTTTATGTCAATAATTTTATATCATTTTTGTTAAATGTAGATAAATCAAAGTATAATGAAAGTATTATTATAATAACTGATGGAGGAACACTTTCATGACTGAAGATAAAGTACTACAAAATATTGAAGAATGGGTCAAAGGTGAGCTGCTAAATGAAAAGAGCGGCCATGACTGGTACCATATAAAAAGAGTCACAGATATTGCCAAAGAAATATTAAAGCATGAAAAGGCAGATGATTTTACTGTAATTTCTGCTGCATTGCTCCATGATATTGCGGATGATAAGGTAACCTCTGACGTTAACATGGCACTGGAACGTATTAGAAAACTGCTTGAAAGAAACGAGGTTGCTGATGAGACTATTGAGACAATTATAGATATCATTACAACAATGTCATTTAAAGGCGGGACAGGCAAGGAATTATCGTACATCGAAGCTCAAATCGTTCAGGATGCCGACAGACTGGATGCTCTCGGGGCAATCGGAATTGCGAGAACTTTCCAGTACGGCGGTGCTAAAGGACAGGCAATGTACGACCCTGAAATTCCTGTCAGAGATCAGATGAGTTTTGAAGAATACCGTAACGGTGAATCGACTTCCATTAATCATTTCTACGAAAAGCTGCTGCTGTTAAAGGACAAGATGAATACTCCGTCAGCAGTTAAAATAGCTGAAGAACGGGAAGCTTTTATGAAGCAGTTTCTGGATACATTCTTTAAGGAATGGGAGGGTGAACTATGATGAAAATTATTGTCTTTGGAGCAACAGGCGGTGTCGGTAAATTCGTTGTGCAGCAAGGCCTGGATGCAGGATTGGAAGTTACAGCATTTGTACGTACCCCGGCTAAAGTTGAAATTACTCATGCAAATCTAAATGTAGTACAGGGAGATGCCTTCAATAAGGAAGAAGTCTCTGCAGCAATTTCAAATCATGACGCGGTGGTATCGTGTCTCGGTTCAAGCAAAGGTATGAGGAAATCTGAAGAACTTCAGAATATGACGAAGAATATTGTTGAAGGCATGAAAGAACATAATGTCGACCGTATTGTTTATACAGCATCAGCAGGCGTGCATAAGGAACTAACGGGCATTATGGGTAAAGTAATTATGCAGCTGCTTAAGAATGCATTAATCGATCACCGTGCTGCTGTCGGACATATTCAGGATGCAGGATTAAACTACACTATCGTCCGTCCTATGGGATTATCGAATAAAGAATTTACTGGTGAATACAGAGAAGCTGCTTCAGGTGTGCCGGCTAAATCAAGTTCGATACCACGTGCGGATGTTGCACATTTTATTATTAAAGCTTTAAAAGATTCAAGTTATGAAAATACTTCAATTGGTCTTGCAACATGATAAAAATCCGGATACTGATAATCAGTATCCGGATTTTTTAAATTTTGGAATCTTTTTCTGCAATATATTTCGCTGCATTTTGACCGCTCAGTGTAACCATCGGCATACCGCCGCCTGGATTCACTGTGCCGCCGACAAAGTACAGGTTATTTATAAATGCAGACTCTTTTGGATGCTTAAATCCCTGGTTCAGCTTTTTATCTGACAAAGTACCGTATATAGATCCGCCGTCAGATAGATACATCGACTCAATATCGTGAGGTGTAAGCATGTATTCTGTGACTATATGTTTTCTTAAATCTGTCAGGCCCATATTCTCAAGTTTTTTAAGAACAAGCTCCCTGAAATTCATATAATCTTCTTTTGTGTAATCAAGATAATTCAGCGGTGGAATATGCGGTAAAATTTTCAGGTTTTCATGGCCTTTTGGTGCTTGTGACGGGTCTGTTTTATTTGCATTGACTAAATAAATTGTCGGATCTTTTGGCAGCTCTTTTTTATCAAATACAGTTTCATAATTCTTATCCGAGTCTTCGGAAAAGAAAAAGTTATGATGTCTAAGCTCCGGATATGTTTTATTAACACCAAGATGAATGACCAGACCTGAGCTCGCGGGCGGGAATTTCTTTTTCATCTTATTAATATTCTTAGGCAGCGTATCCAGAACTTTCGTATAGAATGGAATAACTTCCATATTTGATACGTAGATATCCGCTTCGATCTTCGAGCCGTCGTCTAAAATAAGGTGATCAATAGTTCCTTTGTTGGTAATTGCTGTTTTCACTTAATCATTTCTATACCAATGTCTTGTGCTAATGTCTGGATCGCTCCGGCTAAATTATGCAATCCGCCTTTAACAAGTATAAAAATAAATATTGCTGTTTGAATCATTCTATCACCTCAGTTCAAGTCATCATTTTTAAGCCGGCGTGCATACAATCTTTCAAATCGGGGCGGTTGTATCTCTGAATTATGATAAAAGGGATATTGCTGACTAGTGCATAAAGTCCGTGGATTATATAAGTCCATCTGGGATTGAATAAAAGAATAAACGGCAGGGAGAAGATTATCATCCAATGAGTAACCTCAGCACGGTTAATTTCTATAATGAAGGATTTTAAGGCAGCGGGACTTTTATCTTTTAACTCAGACTTATTGTAGCTGCCGGTAAAAATCTGACCGCCTTCAGGAACTATATCTTTCCACTTCCGGACTTGGAACAGTTTGTTCCATAGGCTGCCGTTTTTTTCAAAAGTATATGATTTTAATCTGAGCGGACCGCGGAAGTATTTTTTATCATTGAGATGTAAAAATATGTAAGAAATAAAATAATGGATGAAACCCCATAAAACGGCATTGAAGAAAAGCAGTTTAAAGAGTTTTTTTAATCTGCAGAACAATTAATCGCCCCTCTCCGAGTATGTAAAAAATTGCTATTATTAAAATTAATAATAGCAATTTATATGATGGGTTAATAGTATTAGTAACTAAAGAAATCAGCTTTCTTCTTTAAATAAAATATAATCTCTGTACTCTTCAACATCGATGCGATTTGCGATTTCACGTTTTACCCTGCTGATATGATTCGCTTTTGCGATGTTGCTCATCGTACTGTTCGCCTGATATGCTTTCCACTCGTCTAATTCCGAAAATAGTTCGCGTACGGTTTTCATGTAATTACCACCCTTTTTATTTTTTCAAATAAAATAGCTCTTCTCTGAATTAAGAAGAGCTTTACCCGACTTCTTATCATCCAGTTTAAATAAACTGTTGGATTTAGCACATCGCTTTACAGCTGTTGCCGGAGTTTCACAGGGCCAAATCCCTCCACTCACTCTTAATAAGAGAACTATTTTATTTAATTGCTATTATACGATAAATCTTGTATTATTTCATCTTATTTGTTCACCTGATAATCCAGCTGAGTATCTGTTAAAGCTTTAACTGCCTGATCTGCAGCAACTTCTGCCATTTTATTTCTCGCTTCATAAGTGTCATTACCGATATGCGGTGTCAAAATAACATTATCAAGTTTTACAAGTTCTTCATTAATATGCGGTTCTTCTTCATGAACGTCCAGTGCTGCTGCCTGTATCTGCTTATTTTTTAAAGCATCGATAAGTGCAGATTCATCTACGACACCGCCGCGGGCAGTGTTAATGAAATATGCAGTCTCTTTCATTTGTTCAAATTCTTTTTTACCGAATAAATGATGTGATGTTTCATTGTAGTTCACTTGTGCAATTACATAATCTGCTTCTTTTAATGCTTCTTCAAGCGTTACTTTCTCAGCATTAATCTCAGTTTCTTTCTCTACATGGTCAACATATAAAAGCTTCATATTAAATGCTTGAGCAATTTTACCAATATACTGTCCTATCTGACCGAAGCCGACGATGGCCAATGTTTTATCGACAACCTGATTACCGCCGAGGTAACCCATAACCTGCCAGCCGTCGAATTCATTTTTCACAGCCATTTCGTGTCCTGGAAGCACACGGCGTGAGAGTGCCAGCATTAATGTTACTGCAAGTTCCGCAGTTGATGCCACAGATTCATGGACTGGAGTATTAGTCACAGCAATATTATGCTTATTTGCTTCATCAATATCAATGTTATTAAAACCTGAGCCGACGTTCGCAATAACCTTAAGGCCTGTATTCGCCTGAATTACTTCAGCGGGAGCCTGAACGTTAACGCCGGTAATTAAACCATCTGCATCTTTCACTCTATCAATAATGACATCAATTTCCGGAGTCGTTAGTTCATCATGCATATCCAATTCGATATTTTGATCTTTAATAATTTTCACTGCAGTTTCGGGAAGCTTTACTGCACTATAGATTTTTGGCATAGTTCAACCTGCTTTCTTATATATGTATTTTTAACTCATATAGCCTAAATATAGACATTTAAACTTTTATAAGACAGCGAACTGCTCGGGAGAAACAAAAAAACTCCGAATTGCCCGGGAAATACCGGACAAACAAAAAAAGAACGAGATAACTTATCCCGTTCTTTGAAAATCAATTATTTTATTACAGGTTGGTACCACATACAGGCCAAGGCTGTGAACCTCTTTCGTCATATAGCATTTGTGCTCTTTGAGTTTGTTCAGCTGCTGAAGCATCTGAAGCTACTCCAGAACCGCCTACTGACTGCCAAGTTTGAGCGTCAAACTGGTAAAGACCGTGGTACATACCGTTTGAGCTTACTACGCTAGCATTGCCGCCTGATTCACATGAAGCTAATGAACCCCAGTTTAAGCCACTGTTAGTGTTTGAAGTGCTAACACTTTTTGATTGTGGAGCTGGTGATGAAGGCTGTGAAACTTCTTGTACTGCAGGTGCAGCTGGCTGTGTGTTTTGTACAGGCTGTTGCACTTCCTCAGTGTAAGTGTAGTTGTTGTATTCAACGTTTTGAGTTTCTTCTTGCACTGCAGGTGCAGCTGCTTGTTTTTGAGCTGCTACTTCAGCTTGTGCGTTACCATTGCTTTGGTATGCCCAAGCATAGTTAGTGCCGTCAGAGCTGAAGTCGTAGTTGAAGTTTTTGTGATCAAAGTTATAATCATATTGACCTTCGTGTAATGCTGATGCGTTTAACGCTTCAGGATTGTTTTGAGCTGTATAAGCAAGTTCTGCTTTATCTATTGATGAAGCTTCTGCGTCTTGTCCTGCTGCAATTCCTGTTACGCCTAAACCTAATGCTAATGTAGTAGCTAATATCGTTTTCTTCATAATTTGTAATTCCTCCAAAAAAATATTATGCAATGAATGCATTTTTTGTTTTTTTAAATTTGATTAAGGGTAAACATAAACTTAATTTAAGTCTCGTTTTCCTAAGACAAGAGTAAATATAACATAGAACTTTTTTACGTGTGTTACAGTCTAATAATAAGAACGTTACAATTAAAAGCAGAACTGTAACATTGACATCTGGCTGTATTGTTTCTGATTATTACCATGGAATAGACACACCCATGTAATATTGAGATGCAATTTGTAATATATAACAGAAATATGTCCGCACAAAAAATCCCGGTCAGCGTAATACTGACCGGGATTTTTCTATATTTAACTATTCTACACGTGTATTTTCCAGTTCTGCATAGTCTGTCAGATAAAGTCTGCCGTCCTGTTCTACAACCTGATAACGGGCGTATACTTCATAAACACTGTCTGTATTTATATGTGAGTATTCCCGTGTGGTATAGACATACATGCTGCCGTCAAGATTCTCCACTTCAGAATCGATAAAAACAGAATAAGTCATATGGTTGCTGTAGTTTCCTGATGCTTTGTTTGCAAAGAGTACATTATACCCAGGTGAATCAGTGAGATAGAAGCTGAGTGCCACCTCATTTTGGTTATTAAAGAAAGCAGGCAATGAAAATAAGTACTGCTGCACAAACTCTGATGGATTCGTAATCTCTCCCGGGATTTTGTCAGAACGTGGGAGAATTGCCGGATTCACCGGGTTGGATTCGCCGTATTTGACTTCGAATGAATATTTTACTGCACATGGCAGACAGCCGCTGCCCGGTGCCTGAGGCAGTGTACCGTCAGCAACAAGGTCGCTGTACGCCTGAAACTGATCTGCTTCAGGAACGTTCTGGCATTCTGTAAGCTGTGTCATAATACAGTTTTCAGCAGCGGTATAGTTTATTTCATTTGATGAATTGCCGTTTGTTTCATCTGTATTTTGAACTTCATCTGTTTCTTCATTATCAGAAATATCTTCTTCAGTACTGCTCTGCTCCGTTTTTTCTGCTTCAGCTGGTTTTTCTTCAGAAGTATCTTCCGCAGATTCACTCTCATCGCCGGATTCTTCCTCAGGCTGGTCTGTTGTCTTTTCAGCAGGATCGGAATCAGTTTCTTCAGAAGTATCGTTCTCCGGTTCTGCTTCTTCACTGTTTCCGCACGCGGCTAAAATGAACAGCATTGTCATTAATAACAGTATCATCCACTTTTTCATAATGTACGCCTCCCTTCATATAATAGGCCGTTGCTGGTAAATCAATCTTTACTATAAAATATGCCCCAAACGATGAGCTCGTAAACTCAACGTTTGAGGCCTAACTTATCCATTACTCTGAATAAGCGTATTGTTTTCATCCCAATCTGAAACGTGTACTTCCAAAGGGATATTTTCACTGCGGCGTTTTTTAGCTGCATTAAAGAATAATATTGTAATTAATATAGTTACAATGGCACTGATCATTAGCGTTGATTAACTATAGCAAATCAAAAATCTGCGCTTATTCATTTGAGAGAAGTTATTAAGAATAGTAAAAAAACACCCTGGACGCTGAATGAACTTCAGTACCCAGGGCGTTTCTATTTATTTACAAGTCTCTTTCATCGACACCTGCATTTTTTTGCTCCTGATATTCTCGTTCTTCTTTTTGAATATACTCCTGCATACGTTTTGAGTTTGGAGTAATCGTAAGACCGAGATATTTTCTTTCTTCGTTTGCATCTTTATAAAATGAAATCATCATCATAATAATAACAAAGCTGAACGGCAGTGCAGCAATAATCGAGGCAGACTGGAGAGCTTCCAAACCTGTCTCTCCTCCTGAAAGCAGGAGGACAAAAGCGATTGCTGATAAACTGATGCCCCACACGATTTTTATAGCAGCAGATGGACGGAGAGAACCGTACGATGTCTGCATACCGAGTACAAATGTTGCTGAGTCTGCTGATGTAATAAAGAATGAAGATATCAGCAGTATTGCTAAAATAGACAGTGGTACGCTGAGCGGCATTTCATTAAATATAGCGAACAGCTGAGTTTCCGGAGCATGAGAGACAACTTCTGATACTTTGCTTGCAATCTCAATACCGGTAACACCAAATACGGTAAACCAGATAATCCCAATAGTTGTTGGTACTGTGAGCAGTGCCAGTACGAATTCACGAACTGTACGGCCTTTTGATACACGTGCGATGAAAATACCTACAAACGGACTCCAGCTGAGCCACCATGCCCAGTAAAAGATTGTCCATGATTGCAGCCAGCTGTTTTTATCGCTGTTTAATGGGGCTGCGTCAAGTGTTCTTGCTACAAATGTATTGATATACTCCCCGGCAGCAGTCGGAAGCATATTTAATATCAGCATTGTCGGGCCAAGTATCAGTACGACTAACAGTAATATTGTTGCGAGTATCATATTCAGATTACTCAAATACCTTATTCCTTTGCTTAAACCACTCCATGCGCTGGCAAGGAAAAGGATAGTAACAACAGTAATAATAAGTCCCTGTACACCGACATTAATCGGTACTCCGAATAAGTAATTCAGACCGCCGTTAATTTGAGTTGTTCCAATACCGAGTGAAACGGCAACACCGATTACTGTTGCGAAAACAGTCAGAATATCGATGAGTATACCGATAGGACCGTCAACTTTATTTCCAAGTATAGGACGTAAAGTTTTTGACAGGAGACCAGATTCACCTTTTCTGAATTGGAAATATGCGAGAGCTAAAGCGACAGCACCATACATTCCCCAAGCGTGTACACCCCAGTGGAAAATCGTTGCTCTAATCGCTTCGAGCATTGCTTCTTGCGATTCGGGTTCTGCGGTTGCGGGCATGAAGTAATGTGCGATCGGTTCAGAGGTACTGTAAAATACAACCCCGATTCCCATACCTGCACTAAACAGCATCGTCAGCCATGAACGTGTACTGAATTCAGGTTCGTGATGCGGTTTACCTAACTTTAATTTACCAATTGGACTGAAAATGAGAAATATACAAAAGAATAACGTGGCGGATGTAATTATCATATAATACCAGCCAAAATAATTACTGACCCAGTTTGAAATCAAACCTGCAACGGACCCGAATTTTTCGGGGGCAATTGCACCGATAATAACTAGTATTCCAACGATCAGTACCGAATATATAAATACTTTCGATAATTTTTTAGTACTTGGATTTGAAGAATCCTTCATTTAATATGCTCCTTATTATTTTATAAATACTGTCTTAAATTATGGGTTTTTAATATCTGCGAAATAAATAACTTATTGATAATACCAAACTTACACATCGAGTGCAATTTGATATTTATAAATAGTTCAACAATCGGTAATGCATAGCGTTATTTAAACTGTTATATTATTTTTAATCATTGATATATAAGGGTTTTATCCATAACGCATAGCGTTATAAATAAAAAGTGACAATATAAGAACGATTAACCGTAAAAAAAGAACCTGTTTTAGAAACAGGCTCTTAATGGTTTAATTTTCGAATTTAGCCATTTTACTGGCCTTCTCTTCATATTTTGGGAATTTCTCTTTCATCCATAAAACTATCAGTATAAGAAGATATGAGGCTAAAATCACTGCAGCCAGTGTGTATATTACAGTGCTGAACTCCATATTGAATGACTGGCCAAATATCGCATCTTTAAAACCAGTGACGACGAATGCCATAGGTAAAATGTTATAGAGTGTCTGGTAGAAACTGCCGGCAGTTTCTATCGGGAAGGTTCCGCCGCTTGAAGAAAGCTGAACGATGAGCAGTACTATTCCTAAAAACTTGCCGAAATTTCCAAATATCATTACAAGTAATCCAATCATAGTAATAGATACCAAGGACCATACCAGCATTGCAAGATAAAATCTCCAGTGACTCGCAATCTCAATTTGCATTCCCCATACTGTAACACTATAAAGCAAAGTTGAGATGATGACCGCATGAGATATAAACAGCAATCCGCGGCTCAGCCATTGGTTCAGTACAGATTTTTTCTCCTTGAAGATTTTATTCATTGGATAGACCACATTGAGTGTCAGTCCCCCTATAAACAAACTGACAGCGAGTATAAGCGGTGCAAAACTCTGTGCATAGTTCTGAGTATCGACAGTACTCTCAATTTCCAGATTGACCGGATTGGCTATTGCTTTAGCTCCCTCATCACTAAAGACTATATTCTGCTCTTCAAATTGAGCGAGCAAGTCACTGACTCGTGTATTCACGTCAACAAGTGCTCCCGACAATTCAGCAGATCCGCCTTTCAGTTCTTCGACTCCACTGTTCATTTGCGTGAGACTATTTTCCAGTTCACCTATGCTGTCTGCGAGCTCTGCACCTGCTTCATTTAATTGACCAGCCCCATTTTCAAGTTCAGACTGTGCCCCGATAAGCGGCTGACTGTAGCTGCCGAGCATTGGAGACAGCTGTTTTAATTGTCCGGTAAACTGCAGTTCACCGCTGTATAGTTCACTGGCACCACTGTTTATCTGTACTGCACCACCTTCAAGGTTTGCAGCACCGTCTTTTAACTGTACGGAGCTGTTAGAAAGCTCCTGTAAACCTTTGTCTAATGCCGATGCCCCATCTGCGAGCTCTTTAACTGCACTGGCCGCTTCATCGCTCTGATCAGCGATAGTTCCCAATTCACTTATCAGTGTTTCAGTATACACTTCGGTAATTTCCTGCTGAACAGAATCAGACATTACAGTACCCGCCTGTTCGGTCATAATGGATCCGATAAAATTATGGCCGGGGTTTGTTGTCAGTATCAAGTCTACATTCTTAGGGGCATCAGATAAGAAGGTCATGGCGTTATCCGATGTATCTTCAGGTATCTCAAGATAACCGTATGACTCCCCCTTTTTAAGTGCCTCATTTGCTTCCGCTAAGTCTGCAAATCGCCAGTCCAGCTGATTGTTATTCTTCAGCTCATCGACTATATTTTCTCCGATATTTATATCTTTGTTACCTGTATCTTCATTTACAATATGAAACGGCATATCACCTGTTCGGTCATAAGGATTCCACATTGCCCCAAGAAATGTCACTGTATATATTACTGGTAATAATGAAATTACCAGCAGTGAAATCAGAAGTAATGGTTTTTCTAATATGAATCTGAAATCTTGAAACATTTAATCATCCTTTATAATTATTCTTTTAAACTTATCGTACAGTGTGTACAATAACTTATTATATAAGCGAAAGTTTAAACTGCAATGGATGATGTAAGCCATTATGTGGGATAACCGACACTATCGCATGAAAGGTTGATTATTTATGAAAAAAGATTTAAGAGTTCAAAAAACATTGCACGCGATAGATCAGGCGATTATTGCTTTGCTGGAAAGAAAAAATTTTGAAAGTATTACTATTCAGGACATAAGCAGTGAAGCGATGATTAACCGGGGGACATTCTACAGTTACTATAAAGATAAATATGAATTGATTGAAAGTTACCAGGAGTCGATGATGAATGACATAGAACAGCTTCTTTATAAAAACATTACAGGAAGCAGTTTTAAAGACGTTGGGGAAGATCATCTTAAGGAAACGATTGTGCAGCAGTTCCAATATTTAAAGGATAATCGGCAACGTGTACTCGTTATTGCTAACGGCCTTGGTTCTGCAGAACTCGCGAAATATTTTTCTCATCATATGTTCGAATTTTATAAAGTGAAAAGCAAGGAGTTTGGGGTTGAGCTCGACTCTGAAATATTTACCGATTATCTGATTACGTACATTACAAATGCGCATATTGGAATTTTATTAAAATGGCTTAAAGATGGATGTGAAGAGTCGATAGAAGATATGGCGATGTTTATTGAAACATTTACAATCAAAGGTGTATTCAAAACTGTGGGAATCTGATAAGCTAATTTGAATACTTTTACAGAAGACAAAATGTGTAAATGTTTTTACAGAGGGAATATTATCATTAAAGCATTAACTTTATATAAGTATGATAAAAATTTAAGGATGTGTAAGTATGTATAAAAAGATATTGCTACCATACGATTTTGGAAACTCATTCGATAACGTACCTGACCAGCTGGCTAAAATGACAGAGAACAGTGAAGGTGCTGTCATTACTATTTTTAATGTCATCACTGAAAATGAGATGTCGAGTGATGTGAAATTTAACGGGAAACGTTTCAATGCGATAACAGAAGACAAAACAAAAGAACTTAAACCATTTACAGATGCGCTTGAGAAACGCGGGCTAGAGTATGAACTGCGTTTTGAGGTAGGCCGTGTGATTAATGAGCTGTTAACAGAAATTAAGAACAACGATTACGAAATAGTGGTCATGAGTAACAGACGTTCTAAAATGGAAATCAAGCACGTGCTTGGGCATGTCACACATAAAATAGCAAAACGTGTGAATCTACCTGTAATGATTATAAAATAACACAGCATGCCTGCTTACTAAAGTGTAAGCAGGTATTTTTTAATTGTCTGTAATTCTTTTCCCGGTATCCGCATCAAAAAAATGAACTTTATCCATATCAAATGCAAAAGTCATTATATCGCCAGGTTTATTTGGATTGTGAGCATCGACTCTTGCGACGATTTCTTCTCCTTCCAGTTCTGAGTAAATCATAAATTCTGAACCGAGCAATTCATTCACCTGGACTTTTAAATCGAAGGGTGTTAAATCTTCAGAAAGTGAAGCTTCTCCATATTCCAGAAGATTTTCCGGACGTACTCCAAATTTAATGTTCTTATTTGCATAGCCTAATTTTCTCAGCAGCTCTTGATCAGCAGCTGAAACTTTAATATTTATATTGCCGATAATTAATTCTTCTCCGTCAAATACACACTCAAATATATTCATTGCGGGGGAGCCGATAAACTGAGCGACAAATAAATTGCCGGGTGTGTTATATACTTCCTGAGGCGAACCGACCTGCATGATTTCCCCGTTATTCATAACGACAATTCTACTTGCCATGGTAAGTGCCTCAGTCTGATCGTGGGTCACATACACAGTTGTCGTTTTCAAACGCTGGTGAAGTTTCATAATTTCGGCTCTCATCTGTACGCGTAATTTAGCATCAAGGTTCGACAGCGGTTCATCCATCAGGAATACATCTGTCTCTCTCACTATAGCTCGTCCGAGAGCGACGCGCTGTCTCTGGCCGCCGGATAATGCCTGCGGTTTTCTGTGAAGATAATCAGTCAGCCCAAGTATCTCTGCCGCCTCATCGACTTTTTGTTTAATTTCCTTTTTCGGACTTTTTTTAATTTTCAGCCCGAATGCTATGTTATCAAATACTGTCATATGAGGGTACAGCGCATAATTTTGAAAAACCATAGCGATATCCCGATTTTTGGACTGAATATTATTCATCAGCTTATCGCCAATAAAAAATTCACCCTCTGTGATTTCTTCCAGTCCGGCCATCATACGGAGAGTTGTTGATTTACCGCAGCCTGATGGTCCGACAAGGACTATAAACTCCCCCTCTTCTATATCCAGGCTGAAATCTTTAACGACGAGAGGACTGGAGCTGTTATATTGTTTTTTTATATTTTTTAAAAATAAACGGGCCATAGAGTTTCTCCTTAATATTTCGCTGTAATTAAACATGCTCTGTATTTAATAATTACTGTTTAATTATAACAGGGTATTAAACGGGTATATAAATTTCAAATTCAAAAGAGTATTACATTGCAAAAGTAGCAGGTTAAGATTTAAAATTAAACTAATGATTACTGAAAAATGAAAGGAAGTGTTCTGTATGTATAAAAATATTTTAGTGCCATTTGATTTTGGGAATTCATTTGAGAATGTACCTGAGCAGTTAGTGAAACTCACAGATAAAAATGGAGATTCGATGATTACGATTTTTAATGTAATAACGGAAAATGAAATGGCGGATAATGTGAAGTATCAGGGCAAGCATTTTGAGGACATAGCAAAAGAAAGAGTCGAAAATATGAAGTTCTTTACAGATCAGCTGGATGAGCATGGTCTTAATTACAAAATTTATTTTGAAACAGGCCGTGTAATTAATGAACTTAAAAAAGAAATTGAAAGTAATGAATATGAAGTTATCGTTATGAGCAACAAGCGATCTAAGCGCGATATCAAACATGTCCTTGGTCATGTGACACATAAAGTGGCAAAACGCGCGAACATCCCTGTAATGATTATAAAATAATTTTAGATTAAAAAACAGAAAGCTGGCTAAACATGGACAATAACTCTTCTAAAAACATCATATTAATCGGTGCAGGAATTATGAGTACAACACTCGGCTCCTTTTTGAAGAATTTAGAACCCGGATGGAATATTAAACTGTTTGAACGGCTGGACGTTTCAGGAAATGAAAGTTCGCATGAAACAAATAATGCAGGAACGGGACATGCTGCGTTATGTGAATTGAACTATACTGTAGAGCAGAAAGACGGTTCGATAGATATTGAGAAAGCAAAATCAATCAATGAGCAATTCGAAATTTCCAAACAGTTCTGGTCTTATTTAGTCAGAAATAATTATATAAAGAATCCCGAGGAGTTTATCCGTCCGCTTCCGCACATCAGTTTTGTTATGGGCACGAACAATGTAAACTTCCTGAAGCGGCGTTATGATGCTCTGCTTCCTCATCCTATGTTCCGCGATATGGAATATACAGAAGATAACAATAAGATTAAAGAATGGATTCCTTTAATGATGAACGGACGAACATCAAACGAACCGGTTGCTGCAAGTAAAATCGATGACGGCACCGACGTTAACTTCGGTGAATTAACACGTAAATTGGCAAGTAATATTAAAGAACATAATAATACTTCCGTTTATTACCGCCATGAAGTGTTAGATTTCAGACAGCTAGAAAATAATAAATGGGAAGTTAAAATTCTCAATATTGAAGATGATAAAATCGAGTATCATACTGCAGATTACATTTTCATTGGTGCCGGCGGACATGCAATTCCGCTGCTGCAGAAAACGAAGATTCCAGAAAGCAAGCATATTGGAGGCTTCCCGATCAGCGGTGCGTTTTTAGTATGTAACAATCCTGAAGTCGTCGGACGTCATAATGCTAAAGTGTACGGCAAAGAACCATACGGGACACCGCCGATGACGGTACCGCATCTGGACAGACGCTACATTCAAGGACAGGAAAGTTTATTGTTTGGACCATTTGCTGCAATCGGGCCGAAGTTTTTGAAATACGGTTCCAATCTGGATTTGTTCAAATCAATTACTTCAGACAATCTGTTAACGCTTGCCTCCGCAGGCATTAAAAATTTGCCGCTGGTGAAATATTCAATCCAGCAGGTTATGATGCGTAAAGCTGACAGAATGAAAGAACTTAGGAAATTTGTGCCTGATGCAAAAGACGAAGACTGGGACATTCATATCGCAGGTAAACGGGTACAGGTTATTAAAGATACAGAGGAGCACGGCAAAGGGTTTATTCAGTTTGGAACTGAAGTCGTAAGCTCTGAAGACAACTCCGTAATTGCACTGCTGGGTGAATCACCAGGCGCTTCAGTGTCTGTTTCAGTGGCACTTGAAGTATTCAAACAGAGCTTCCCTGAATATATAGATAAGTGGGACAACAAACTAAAAGAAATGATACCATCATACGGTCAGTCATTAATTGAAGACAGTGATCTTCTGTACAAGATCAGAGCAATGACTGCAAAAGTGCTGGAACTGAAATAAAAGATAAACCGGAACCTCAACAGTTCCGGTTTTTTTGGTTCTGAGATGGGTTTAGTGTGCCAATGAGATAAGTTCGCTGTCACAGTAACGGGTTTACCCGGCCAAATGAGTACAGCCTCCGTTCTCTCAAATATTTAGATGTATCCGGAAGAGTAAAGGTAGCTATTATAACTTTTTCATTATATAATTTTAAATATTCTAACTATTTTAAAAGAGATATAACACTAAATAATATTGGGGGTACTGCTATGCTTAGAAAGTTATTTTTATTGTTTGCGATTGCCTTGCTGTCGGTTACGGCGGCATGTTCGAATGATGAAGCTGCTGATATCGGCGAGGATGAAAATTCGGAGAATGCGAATACAGGTGATGTTGTTGTCGGCTTTGACCAGGATTTATCGACTATTGATCCTCATGGAACAAATGATGTCAACGCGATTCAAATCAGGCGTCATCTCTACCAGACACTTGTGGCACGTGAAATTGATATGTCTCATAAACCGGGTCTCGCTTCGGAGTGGAAACAGGTGGATGATACCACATGGAACTTTAAATTAGCTGAAGGGGTGACTTTTCATAATGGCTCTGAGTTTACCGCTCAGGATGTAAAGGCATCGCTTGAACGTGTGCTGGATCCAAGTATCAGTGCCCCTACTGTCTTCCTTTTCGAAATGATTGAAGACATTGAAGTGGTTAATGATTATGAATTAAATATTACTACATCCTACCCATTCGCTCCGCTGCCGGATAATTTAGCGCATACAGCAGCGAGTATTATGAGTAAAGAGAGCATTGATGCTGATTATCAAAATGCTATAGATCAGACCGAGCTCGATATGACCGCAGAAGATTATTATGAACTGAGAGCTGCAGGTGGTGAAGAGTTCACGAACGTTTCAGAACAGATTGCCGAGCATACAAGCACTTACCTTTCAGAAAATCCGGATGGTACAAACTACGTTCAATTTAAAGCGAGAGCTCCGGGACAGAATATAGAGTTTGAACGCTTTGAAGATTTCGCGGGAGAAAGCAACATTGATAATCTGACATTTGTTATTATTCCTGAATCGGGTTCGATGATGGCGGAGCTTGAATCCGGCGGTGTAAACATTACTACGCCAGTTGATATGGCAATGATAGACAGAGTTCAAAACAGTGACAGTACTGAATTTGTTGAAGCGGAATCGTTAAGAACGAACTATCTCGGTTTCAATACGGAAAAAGAACCTTTTGATGATGTTAAAGTGCGCCAGGCTATCGACTTTGCTCTCGACAGAGAAGAGCTAAAAGAAGGTATTTATAACGGACAAGCTGCGATTCCGAACAGCCTGGTTTCTGCCAGCGTATTTGGGCACGATGAGGAGCTGCCGGAAGTCGGCCAGGATATGGAACAGGCCAAGGCAGCTCTCAGTGAATCCAATCACGCTGATGGTTTTGATGCCACGATATGGGTGAATGACAGTCAGGATTTAGTCGATTCTGCTGTCTATATCCAGGAACAGCTTAAAGAGTTAAATATAAATATCACAATTGAACAATTTGAAATGGCAACATTTATGGAACGTTTAGGCGAGGGACAGCATGATATGTTCCTGCTCAGTTTTACAGCATCTACCGGCGATGCGGATTACCTGCTGTCCGCGTTGACTTTGAGTTCTAACAGAGGTTTTGGAGGCAACAGAGCATTCTATACGAATGAGGATGTTGATGCGGCACTAGAAAGTGCAAGAAGTGCAACAGAAGATGCGGACAGACTTTCAGAGTATACAAATATCCATAATATGCTCCGTGAAGATGTACCGTATGCGCCTCTCGTTCATCCGAATATGAGTCTCGCATATAATACTGCTCAGCTCGATGGTGTTGAACTCGACGCAGCCGGTTATATCAGACTTGAAAATCTTAATTTTAAATAACAAAAAGACGTTATCGTTTAAATTCGATAACGTCTTTTTTTAATGGTGCTATGATTTACCATTCAGCAGTGCATACCAGTACATAATCGGCAGCATATTCTTTTTAAATTGATAAAAAATCTTCTTATCATCAGCCTGATTCAGAAAAGTTGTTTCTGTCGGCACTCTGTCATAGCCGAATTCAGCGAGAATAAGTTCCCCGTATTCAGTTGCGATGGGACAGGCTGTGCTGCCATCATACTTATGACTGGGTTCCTGATCATTCATACGTTCAATTAGATTATCGACCAGCACCGGCAGCTGTTTTCGGACAGCAGCGCCCATTTTTACTGTCGGCAGACTGGATGAATCACCGAGAGAAAATACCGTTGTATATTGTTTGTGCATCATCGTGTGTTTATCGACGTCTACCCAGCCTTCTTCGTCCAGCAGTCCTGAATTATTTAAAACTGACGGACCATGCATCGGCGGTGTGATGATAAGCGTTTCAAACGGCAGAGTATGTGTTTCGCCAGTTTGGGTATTTTTAAATACCGCTTGTTTCTCTCTGCCTTTGACTTCGATCAGTTCTTCATTCAGCTTGTAGTCGATATGTTTTTCTTCCATCTGACTGACGAGGCTGTCGTTATATTTTTTCACTTCAAATATTTCTTCACGTCCGCTTCTGAACATTATATCGACGTTACGCTTATGCTGTTTTATAAAATCATCCATCGTAAACAGCGAGTTTTCCGCTGACACACCGCCTTTAATTTTGGATTGCGGCTTCGTTACGATGATGTTGCCGGATTTTGTATTTTTCAAAGACTCATAAGTGTATTCAACAAAATCATATATATAGTTTGTACAAACACCGTTTTTGCCAAGTGCTTCCTTAGCACCTTTAATCGCATCATAATTAAGTTCAATACCAAGTGCCACAATTAGAAAGTCATAGCTGAAGACCGTATCGTCAGCCGTCACTTCCCGTTTTACAGGATCGACATTTTTAACAGATGACTGAAGCCATCTGGCTCCTTTCGGTATAACTTTTTTCATCGGTTTTCTTGTGGAATCCAGTTTTTCATCACCGCTCCCGACTAACGGCCAGGCAGGCTGGAAATAATGATAATCATCGGGTTCTATAATTAAGACATCTTCTTTTAAATCTTTCTTTTTGGAAAGTATCCGGCTTGCTGTTGATATACCGCCGGTCCCTCCGCCAAGAATCACTAATTTATAATGCTGTTTCATAAGAACACCTCCGTGTTACTGGGAATATTCCCGTTTACACAGAGGTTAGTCATATTATAATTTATTCTTATTATTTATATTTGAGCGAGCGCCTGTTCCAGATCTTCTTGCAAGTCCTTAACATTTTCGAGACCGACAGATAAGCGGAGCAGTGTATCCGGCGCTTTAGTTAATTCTTTTTCCACTGAAGCGCGATGCTCGATATAGCTGTGGGTGCCGCCTAGACTCGTTGCTTGTGTAAAGATTTTAACCGTATTAGCTACTTTTAGCGCATCTTCAGCATTCCCTTTAACTTTAAACGACATTAATCCGCCAAAGTCATTCATTTGTGATGCTGCAATATCGTGTCCAGGGTGTTCGGGGAGACCCGGGTGGTATACCGCTTCAACTTTGTCATGATGGTTTAAAAAGTCAGCGATAATTTTAGCACTGGAGCAGTGCACGGACATTCTTGCCGATAAAGTCTGAACACCCCGGAGGGCGAGCCAGCAGTCAAATGATGACGGTACTGCGCCTTTCGCATGCTGCCATGTTCTTAAGTTTTGAAGCATCGGACTGTCTTCCTTGGCTACGACTGCACCAAGTAATAAGTCACTGTGACCGCCGATATATTTAGTCACCGAATGCAGTGAAAAATCAGTACCGAGCGACAGCGGGTTTTGCAGAACAGGTGTTGCCGTTGTATTATCGACAATAGTTACTGCTCCTGCTTCTTTTGCGATATTAACGACTGCAGCGATATCGATAATTTTAATCTGAGGATTTGACGGTGTTTCAATCCAGATTAAGCCGGTCGCTTCACTTTCAACTGCTTCTCTCAATTCCTCCAGATTACTCATATCTGCAGTAACGATATCAAACCTTCTGCCGATATCCGTTTCCTTAAGTAAAGTCAGCACACCGAAATACATATCATCCGGTAAAATAATACGCTGAGGCATATCCGGCGGCAGTGATTCAATCACTGATGAAATAGCGGCCATGCCTGAAGAAAAAGCGACGCAGTCATAGCCTTCTTCAAGTGCGGTTAGACATTCTTCCAGAGAACGGCGGTTCGGATTGTCTCCGCGGCTGTACATAAAGCCGTCGGTATAAGAACCGTCTGCAGATCTTTCGTAAGTAGTGGACAGGTGCATTGGTGCTGTCACCGCCCCTGTGATCGGATCAACCTGTCTTCCGGCATGAATTGCTTTCGTTTCAAAACGCATATATATCCCTCTTTTTTAAAGTTTATATGAATCAGTATACAGCTGTTATTATAAGTTATCTATAAATTCAGATAAATAAAAAGTTAAGTGATGAACGATTGTTTATTTAAAAAAAGGGTAATTGATTAAAAACACCGGAAGGAGTTTTTTGATGGAAATTAAAAATATCGAACCGGCAGCGATTCCTGACTTTGAACAGCAGCTGCAGCTTGAAAATGTTAAGTATTTAACGCTGTGTACAGAAGAAGGAATTGTTGCCTATCTTGCAGGTATAGACAGTGAGCTGGATAATGAAATTGATGTGCATTATGATTTTAAAGAAGACTTTAATGAACCCGTAGCTAAGCAGATGTATGTATCATTTATGAAACAGAATATCAGCGAAGATATAACGTTCAACCCGCAAAATGAAGCTGAAGAGCAGTTTATCGAATCGTTATAAAAGCAAAAGCTCCCGTTAAGGGAGCTCTTTTATTTACCAGCCAATTTCGCTTAGTTCAAGTACTGTCGGAATTAATGCACCGTCGTACTCTTCTTCGATAAACTCTGCCGTATCTGCTTCCTGGTAAAGTTCAGCAATTCTGTTATATGTCTCGTTTTAGATTACTGATTTCTAAAAATTGACACGTGATATTTTAGTAACATTTAAGGAAATTTATTACTTTTTTAAAGAGACTTTAGTTGATGTAAGCTTATTTTAACGTTAAAATTTAATTGAAAGAAAATTAAAAATTCAGGAGGCGTCATTGATGAAAGGTTGGCAATTTGTAAATACAAACGAACCTTTAGAGCTTGTAGAAAAAGATGATCCAAAAGTTGAAAATGGAAAAGTTATCATTGATATGAAGGTTGCGGGTCTCTGTCATTCAGATGTAGGTGTACTGAGAGATGAAGGATGGAAAGCATTGCTTGGTGAGCTGCCTGTTATTATGGGACACGAAGTTGCAGGTATAATCAGTGAGGTTGGCGAAGATGTAACGGAGTATCAAGTTGGCGACAAAGTTGCAGTATGCCCGACTGGTCCAAGTGGAACAGCACCAGGTTATGCGTATGATGGTGGTTTTGGAACAAAAGTATTAGCGCCGGCTTCAGATCTCGTCAAAATTCCTGAAGGTGTGTCATTTGAACAGGCAGCTGCTGGAACTGACGCAGGTATGACTTCATACCATGCGACGTTTACAAAAGGCGGCGTTAGAGAAGGCATGACTGTCGGTATGATTGGAATTGGCGGTTTAGGCCAAATTGCTTTGGAAGCGGCAGTAGCAATTGGCGCAAAAGTATACGCTGTTGATATGAATCCAAAAGCGCGTGAACTAGCTGAAAGTCTGGGTGCAGCCGGTGCGTATGAAAGCGTGAAAGAAATCGAACAATTTGAACCGGAAGTCATTATCGACTTTGCTGGCTTTGATATTACGACACGCGAAGCATTGGAGTCTGTAGCATTCCAGGGCAAAGTTGTTCTCGTTGGTATGGGGAAATTAGAAACTACTCTGAATGTAACTCAGTTAATTACTAAGCAAGCGACATTGGTCGGAAGTAATGGCGGAACTAAACAGGATATCGCTGATATATATGAGCTGTTTGCATCCGGTAAAGTCAGCCCGAAAATAACAGAGATTTCATTTGATGAAATACCTGAAGGTATTCAGATGCTTGAAGATGGTAAAGTGACGGGCCGCTTAGTCGCGAATATGGAAAACTAATGTAGTTGTTTTAATGAATTTAGAAAAATGGGTCTGAACTAATTAGTTCAGACCCATTTTTTTATAGATTTAATTACAGCATCAATATAACTGTTTTCATGCGGTACAAAATTATTTTTTCTGACAGAATTTCCGTTAATCATTACCGAGATACTCTCTTTTGACCACATTTCTTCAAACTCTGAGACTTCAATTTTAACAATCTCTGCTACTTCTTTATCCTGGAAAACATAAACCGGTTTTGTACCGGCAGGAATTTTATATATAAAGACATGACACCATTCTCTGTCGATAAAATCCCCGATGATAATCTCATCAGCAATTTTCCCTGCATACATTAAATCATTAAGATTAAGACTGATACCGAGTTCTTCTTTAATTTCCCGAACACCGTCTTCAACGCCCTCTTCGGCTGTCAGGTGTCCTGCGGCTGTTATATCCAGCATATTTGGAAAATCTTTTTTATCGGGACTTCTCAGCTGAAAATGGATAAAGATTTTATGTTCTTTTACTTCAATGAACCAACAGTGAAATGTTTCATGCCACAAGCCTTTTTTATGAGCGTCAGCACGCGATGCTGTGCCTGTTAATCTGCCTTTTGAATCAAAAATATTGAGCTGTTCATCTTCCATAGCGTACTCATCTCCTTAGAAACTAGAACATTTGTACAAAGAATAAACTAATCTTATCCCAGTAATATTGAATCGTTACAAACAGCACCGCAAACAATATTGCAGGGAGCATATTGGCGACCCTTATATTCATCAAACCGAGAAGTCTGATACCAATCGCAATAATCATAATGCCGCCTGTACCTGTTATGGCAATAATAATATTATCCATCAAATCGGGCTGTATAAAGCGGTTAATTTGAGAAGCTGACAAGGCAATCGCACCCTGGAACAGAAATACGGAAATGGCTGAGAACATAATTCCGATCCCCATAGTGGATGTCAGGAAAATAGCGAGCACCCCGTCGATTAAAGCCTTTGTTAAAAGTACGGTGTGATCATTTCTCAAACCGCTGTCGAGTGCGCCGATAATACTGACTGCACCGACGACATAAACTAAAGTAGCAGTAACAAAAGCAGCGGCTGCACCGCCTTCAGTTGCACCAGTTTTTGTTTCGAGCCAGATGCCGAAGTGATTCATTTTATCCTCAATGTCCCATTTTTCACCGAGCATGGAACCGAGGGCGAGACTGGCAACGACTACAATAAGTATGCTGTTAGCTTCAAGTGCCATATCAATACCGATAACGAGTACGGTAATTGACAGTGCCTGAAGAATAGTAGCTTTCATATTTTCATTTATATTTCTCCAAAAAAGACCGATGATGCTGCCTAAAATAATAGCTAAAGCATCTACAATAGTACCAAACAGCGCCATGCCAAATCCCCCGTCTCTATAAATATCTAACTTAATATATCATAATGACCATGCGGGTTATACATTAAATCAACTAGCCGGAATAGTTGGATAGTTTATAAATATCGTGTTTAATTAATAACATTACAGAAAACTTTCCTTTTGTAGTATATTTTCATATTAATGATAAAATTATTAGTGAAGAAACTTACATCTAAGAGGAGGCTGATTATCATACAGACGCTGTATATTTTTATCGTTGTTATGATTTTAATTGTGGTTGTTTCACTGATTATAAAAAAATTTGAGTATTTTAAACTGAAGAAAGATACTAAAACATTATGGGACAGACGCTCCAGATTAAAATCGAAGCCTGAATACTATTTTCATTACTATAACTACTTCGTTAATATTATGGAACAGGAAAATACAAATGACAGAAACGTTGTGGATGATGAAACGTGGAATGATCTGGATCTCAGTAAACTGATGGATAAAATAAACTATACATTTACGACGATAGGCACTGAAAATTTATACGCAGTGCTCCGGAATTCATCAGAAAATCATGTTATAGATGAAGATTTGTTACACAAAATTAAAAATGACCGGAATTTCCGGGAAGAGATATCATATCGGCTGGCTAAACTCGGCAGATCCAGCAACTCTAATACGAGTAAGTTTATGTATGAATTTATGCCGGTGAAGAAATATAATCCCTTGTTCATACTATTTTCATTGCTGCCGTTTATCGGTGTGTCTCTATTTTTTATCAATCCATTTTTATCATTGTTAACTATACTGGCGGGGTTTGGCATAAATGCATATCTGTCGCAGAAGCATAAAGGTTCAACCGGTTTAGATTACACGGATATTTTTTATGCGATTAATATTATTGTCACTGCCGGAAAACTGAATTCAAAATTTAACAGTAAAGGTCTGAAAAGACTGGCATTAATGGGTCCGCTGTTTGTTACTGATGACAGTGCAGGAGAGTTGAATGCCGGTGTTCAGCTGTTTAATGCTTTTAAATTAATGTTTTTAATAGACTATCACCTCTATCACACTGCTAACCGGACACTGAATAAAAATCATGAGTTATATAGAGAAGGATGGCGTTACACTGCTTCGCTCGACTTGCACTACAGCCTAGCAATGTGGAGAGAGATGCTGCCGTATTATACAGTGCCTGAAACAGAAACATCTTCATATATACAAACCGAGGGATTGTATCATCCGCTCGTTGCAGATGCTGTTGATAATGAACTTAACTTTAATAATGATATTTTGTTAACTGGTTCCAATGCAGCAGGAAAATCAACATTCATGAAAGCACTGGGTATCAATGTGATTATCAGCAATGGGTTAAACACATCCACCAGTACAGTATTTAAATACACTCCCGGCAAAGTAATATCGTCGATGGAAATTACCGACAGTGTAATCGAAGGCGACAGTTATTTTATCAGCGAAGTAAAATCTCTGAAGCGGATTGTGGATGAAATTGAAGATTTTAACGGTACGGTTTACTGTATTATTGATGAGATATTTAAAGGCACGAATACGATAGAACGGCTGGCTGCAGGCGAGTCATTTTTAAGATATCTGCATGAGAAAGAAAATGTCTGCTTAATCGCAGCAACACACGATATGGAGCTGACAGATTTACTGGCTGGCGAGTTTGAATATTACCACTTCAGCGAAGAACTGATCGGTGACGACATTAATTTTGATTATAAAATAAAAGACGGTATCGCCACGAGTTCAAATGCGATTGAGTTACTGAGACTATATGAATTTCCGAAAGCAGTATATAAAGAAGCACGCGAAAAAGTGAGCAATAACTGATTCAGCAGAATGGATACTATAAATAGAACGGGGATGTAAAATGAAGCAAAATAAAAATATGCTCATTTATTTATTAGTGTTTACCATTATGGTTTTATGGGGTTTAAATATTGTTATTCTTAAACTTCTGGTTACGGAACTACCTCCTGCGACGATGACTGCTTTTCGGGTAATGATTGCCGGTGTAACGACGTTATGTATTTTAATACTGACACGATCTTTCCGCCGAATGACAAAACGGGAGTGGATTTACACTCTGTTGGGGACATTATTTGGGGTCGTACTTCATCATTCGCTGCTGGCGATATCATTAACGATGATTGATGCATCCAGTGCGGCATTAATACTTGCACTTGTCCCGCTCACGACTGTTATAATGGCGATATTTTTCTTAGGTGAAAAGCTGACAGGTGCACGGCTTCTCGGTATTTCGCTGGCGTTGGTGGGTGTATTTTTTATTCAGGGAGAATCTTTTACAAGCTTCGAATTTTCATTAGGTGAAGTATTAATATTTACATCAATGCTTGTGCAGGCAATCAGTTTTATTTTTATAAAAAAAGCGACTGCAACTATCGACTCAAAACAAATTACGACGATGATGTTTCTAACCGGTTCTATTGGTTTGGTGATTCTGAGCTTTATTATTGAACCAGGAAGTTTCAGTCAGATGTTTACGGCCAGTCCATTTATTTATGTGCTTTTTATATTTTCCGGTATGGTCGTCACAGGATTTGGCTATATAATTTATAACTCGGCAATACAGCAAATCGGTGCCGGACAGACTGTTATATTCAATAACTTTGTTCCATTTTTCGGCGTTGTATTTTCAGTGATTTTTTTAAATGAAATGATTACTGCTTCTCAGGTAATTGGCTTTATATTTGTAGTGATTGGTGTGCTGTTTGGGACAGGATATATTGAATTTATATTCAGTCAGAGAAACAGACGAAAAACTTTATAAAATAATGCTCCGGACAGTATATTGTCCGGAGCCATTTTTTCTCTATTTCTCTTTTTTCGGCATTGAGTAAGCGCCGTTATCAAGCTGTGTCCATAAAAGTTCAGGCAATTCGTATTTATCTTCTCTTTCAGAATCAAAGTACTCAAAGATTTCATCTTCTCTGCCTTCTTCGATTTTGCTGATGAAGTTATAATCCAGCAGCAGAACTCTGCCTAGAGCAATTATTTCCATATTGCCCGCTTCAATAGCGCGGAGTGCCTGATTTGCAGTGAATACAGAACCAACTCCGATTAGGGGCATGCGTCCATCTATCCATTTGTGAAGCAGTTCGATACGCTCTGTACCGGCATATTTACCTTCACGTGTTTTAGAGTGAACGTCGCTTAATGAAACGTGCAGATAATCAAGCGGCTTTTCAACCAGTTTGCCGAGCAGTTCTTCTGTAGTTTCCATGCGGATTCCGGGAGTCTCGGCTTCTTCCGGTGAGAAACGGTAGCCGATAATAAAATCATCTTCAGCGTATTTCTCTTTTGCCTTCATGACTGCATCGACGATTTCCATTGCGAACAGGAAACGGTCTTTGCCCCACTTGTCATTACGTCTGTTGAAATACGGCGAAACGAACTGGTGAATAATATAATGGTTGGCACCGTGAATTTCAACGCCGTCAAATCCTGCTTCAGCAGCACGGCGTGTTGCTTCCCCAAATGCTTCAATCGTTTCAAGAATCTCTTCTTCTGTAATTTCACGTGCATCATGCGGTTCTGTTTCATCAAAGCTCTGCATGGTAATCGGGCTCGGCCCTGCAGAATCAGCACCGGGTGTTAATCTCGGAATTGCTTGAACACCACCGTGGTGAATTTGGAGTATTGCTTTTGCTCCATTTTCTTTCATGGCATCTGCAAGACGTGTTAATCCTTCTACGTCTGAGTCGCGGACGACTGACGGCTGTCCAGGGAACGCTTTACCGAGATCAGTTACGTTGGATGCTGCAGATATCGATAAGCCGACGTCTTTCGAACGTGTACGCATGTATTCAATTTCCTCGTCTGACACAGTTCCATCATCGTGTTAAGAAATGTGTGTCATCGGTCCAAGTGCAAATTTATTTTTTAATTCGACTCCATTCTTAAGTGTAACTTTCTCGAATAAAGTCTCATATTTCTTATTCATATAAATAAAATCCCCCAGTAAGCTTTTGTGAAATATCATTACAGTACTAAATAATAACCAAGTTCACTGGTACAGCCTAAATTTCTGCTCAAAAGAATTTAATTTCCCGTATATCTTTTAAGATGTTCTGCAGTCACTGAATTTTTAACATTTAACAAGCCATTAGGCTCGCCGCTGTATAGAATTTTACCGCCCCTCATACCGGGTCCTGGGCCGACATCGATAAGCCAATCGGCATGTGTCATCATCGTCAGGTTATGCTCGATTAGAATGACGGTATTACTCTGTTCAATTAATTGTTCAAAACACGATAATAATGCAGGAATATCATCTTCGTGCAGCCCAGTTGTCGGTTCATCGAAAATAAATATTTTATCTTGCGCATCACTGTCTAAATAACGGCTTAATTTCAGGCGCTGAATTTCTCCGCCTGACAGTGTGTCGAGAGATTGACCGAGCGTCATATAGTGCAGTCCTGTCGCTTCCAGATTTTTAAGACGCGATACAACTTTTTCATTATTTTTAAATAACGACACACCTTCTTCGACTGTCAATGCGAGCACATCTGCAATGGAATAACCGTTTACTGTGGCTTCAAGGGCTTCTTTTTTGTAACGCGTACCGTTACACACTTCACACAATTGTGAAAAATCGGCCATAAAAGCAAGCTCTGTTTTAATAACGCCCTTACCATTGCATTCAGGACATGCACCTTCTGAGTTATAACTGAACATACCTTTTCTTAAGCCGGTCTGCTTACTGAAGAATGTGCGGACTTCATCAAACAAATCCATATAAGTCAGCAGATTGGAACGGTTCGTCGCCTGTACTGCTTTCTGATCTATAAAGATTGCATCTTCAGATTTACCTAAACCTGTTTTAATCAGCGTGCTTTTACCTGAACCGGCGACACCGGTAATGACTGATATCAGACCTTCGGGTATATCGACGGATACATCTTTTAAGTTATTCTTAGTAATATTTTTAAGTGATATAAATGACTCAGGCTGTCTGGGATTCTCTTTTTGCTGATGCTTTCTGTTAAGTGCGATACTGGTTGGCGTATCCGTCTGCATTAATTCCTCATACGTACCGTTAAATATAATCTCTCCCCCGTGCTGGCCTGCACCAGGCCCGATATCGATAATGTGATCTGCAATATGAATCACATCGGGATCATGCTCGACAATCAGTACAGTATTACCCTTATCACGCAGGGAACGCATAATTTCATTAATTTTTTTAATATCTTCCGGATGCAGTCCGACACTTGGTTCATCGATAATGTAAACTAAGTCGGTTAATGGACTGTTTAAATGACGAATCAGCTTAATGCGCTGTGACTCCCCGCCTGACAGTGTCGGTGTTTCCCGGTTGAGCGTTAAATAATTTAAGCCGATATAAGCAAGAGCTTCCATCTGTTCAAGTAATGGTTTAATGATAAACTTCGCCTTCTCATCATTCAGATTTTTTAAGAAGCTAATCGCATCATCGATTGATAATGCAGTGAAGTCGGCAATACTCGCACCGTTAATTTTACAGCTCAGTACTTTGTCGTTAAGACGTTTACCTTCGCAGTCCGGGCATTTCTGACTGGTTACAACGCGTTCGACGTCAGTTAAGAAACGTTTCTTCTCAAAGTTATCATTGAGCAAGAACGATCGTCTGAAGCGGTGAATTAACCCTTCGAACTTAGCAGTTCTCGGCCAGTTATCCGGCGGATTTTTAATCTTTCTAGGTTTCGTATAAAGAAATGTATTCATTTCTTCTTCTGTATAATCTTTCAATTTTTTATCATTATCAAATAAACCGCTGTATAAGTAACGCTTCCCCCTCCAGCTGTCGGGTCTGAATGAAGGGAATTTAATGGCATCTTCGTTCAGTGACTTATCAAAATCGAGCAGCTCGTCTAAATCAATATCCTCGACGTAACCGAGACCCTGGCACCGTTCACACATTCCGCTTGGATTATTAAATGAAAAGACATTTGAGTAACCGACAAAAGGTGCGCCGACACGCGACCATAATAAGCGGACAGATGAGTATATATCGGAAATTGTACCAACTGTCGAGCGTGAATTTCCGCCGAGTTTTTTCTGGTTAATAACCATTGAGACCGGCAGATTCTCTATTCTGTCGACATCAGGTTTTTCATATTGCGTCAGCTGATGCTGGATGTAACTAGAGTAAGTCTCATTCAAGAGACGTTCGGACTCCGCAGCCAGGACGTTGAACACAAGTGAAGACTTTCCTGAACCCGAACGACCGGTAAAGACAGTCAGCTGATGTTTTGGAATATCGACACTCACATTTTTTAAGTTATTTTGATTCGCACCATGCACGCGTATATATGACATGAAATCCACCTCTGTATATAAATTTATCTGTAAGTAAGCATATTTAAACCATACCCTGTTATAGAGGTATGAAATCATAACGACAGGTCTGAAGTAAAATTAATGTTTTCAGGAGGTAAGTTCGGGGAATGTAATTTTTAAGACAATAACAGGGGGCAAATAAAATGAGAAATATTATTTATATTATTGGGTTGATTGTAGTTATTTTAGCTGTATTATCATTCCTTGGATTAAGATAAACTAATTTAAACTGCCGCGTATAACTCTCAGTATCTAACTGAAAGTTATACGCGGCTTTATTTATATATTATTTTATCAATCCTGTTCATACTCTGTTCATATTGCGATTATAGAATATAAGGTAAATAGTCACTGAAAGGAAGTTATTATGAATAATCCAGTTAAACTTTTACTCGTATTCTCAGGAGTTTTTGGGCTGATTGGTTCTGTAATGGGCGCACATATGGCAGGTTCAGGATCATATGCACTAAGACCGATTCACGCACATATTTTAGTCGTGGGATGGTTAAGTTTATTCTCATGGTCCATTTTTTATAAAGTATTTGAAGTTAAATATAATGCATTATCGAAATTCCATGTCTGGTCTGCCATTATCGGTACGACAGGTCTGGTTTTAGGAATGTTCTTAACTAATGTTGTGTCATTCAATCTTCCGGCTGCAGTTACACTTATCGTCTACATCGGCGGCGGTGTTACATTGCTCTTAAGTTTTGTTGCATTTTTCGTACAGACACTGCTTTATCAGCCTAAAAAATAAAGAAGCGGCTCAAAATCCTGGGATGAAGATTTTGAGCCGTATTTGCTTGGAGAAAATGAGTTTGGATGACGAAGTGGAGCTCACATGGTAGTTCGGAAGCGTTTGAATGATCATGTCAACCGCACATGGTAGTCCCCCGCCTATTTATCAGTCAAATTCTATCGGTCTCGCTACTTTGTTGCTTTGTCCGCCGTCGACAAGTATCGTCTGGCCGCTGACATAAGTTGAATCGTCTGATGCTAAAAACAGACATGCTTTAGCGATATCGTCGACTGTGCCGACGCGGCCCATCGGATTGAAAGCCAGTGATTCTTCAAATGATTTCTCCGGATTTTCGAGACTTGCAAAAGTTTTATGAAGTAGCGGTGTGTCAACAGAACTTGGTCCGACTGCATTGACACGAATCTGATGCTGGCCGTAATCGAGTGCCATCTGACGTGTCAGGGCTGTCAGTCCGCCTTTTGCACTGGCATACGCTGCAAGTCTCGTAATTGTTGTTTCAGCATGCCAGGATGCCATATTGATAATCGATGAAGTCTCCTGTTTCTGCATTTCGGGAATAGCGTACTTGCTGCACAGAAATGGTCCTGTTAAATTTATTCCCATTAAATTGTTCCATTCTTCAAGCGATGTTTCGTGGACAGACTTACGAAAATTAATCGCGGCGTTATTTACTAAAATATCTAATTTGCCGAATTCACTTATCGTGTAATCAATTAAACTTTTAACATCGTTTTCATTACTGACATCTGTTTTATGAAAGCGGACATCGAAGTTTTTATCGATAAATGCTTTTACAGTGTTTTCGCCTTCTTTGGCGTCAATATCTGCAATAACAACTTGTGCCCCTTCTTCAGCAAAAACTTTCGCGACGCCGCGCCCTATTCCCTGGCTCCCGCCGGTAACGACTGCAACTTTATTTTTAAGTCTCATAACATCCCATCCTTCTCTTAAATTACTTTCTTTACTATATTATCAATATTTAAGCGATAAGTATAAAATCCATCGGTCGTCACATTTTAGACATAATATATGGTAAAATATTAACTAAATATAATATTAGAGTAAATTAACGCACCGTGAAGGAGAGTTTATTATGGGTAAAAAAGGTTTAACAATTTTAGGGATATCGGTCGGTGTTGTTGCAGTATTGGCAATCGGAGCATACATCCTGTTTCAGACGATGGTGAATAACCCGAAAAATAATTACTTAATGGCGGAACTGGACGAGGTTGAAGGTACTTTCGAGTTATTTGAGGAACGTTTTGAGAGTGAACTTGACTGGTATGAACATGCCGAGCAAAATGCGATTGAGTCAACATTAGGCATTACAGCAGAAACAAACGACCCTTCATTCCAGGAGATGGGTCTTGATCAGATGATTAATAACTCTAATATTAATCTTGCAATCGGTCAGGATATGGCAAATGAAGTCAGTACGATGGGACTTAATGCAGACATAGCAGGCTTAACTATTTCAGATGTAAATGCATATATCACAGGTGAAAAAGCAGGACTTACACTGCCGTTCATCGAAGAGTATATGGTGGTTAATGAAGCGGATGCAGCAACATTCCTGAATACACTTGATCCTGCAACATTTACAGGTGAAGAAGAAATTGATTACTCAATGTTCTTTGAAACCAGTGCACTGACAGAAACTCAGCGTGAATATTTCATTGATGAATATGCAACTTTCATTAGAGAAAACTTACCGGATGATGCGTTCGAGTCGGAAAGTGAAGAAATTACTGTCGGTGAGAATACAGTAAACGCTGATAAACTGACGATGATATTAACAGAAGAACAGATTCACACGTTCTTAAGAGACTTATTTAATAAGATGGCAGAAGATGAAGAACTTGCAAACATTATCGAAACTCAGATGATGGCCGCAAACCTTGGCAACCCTGCAGCGCCATCTGCCGAAGATACTGCAGCAGAGTTTAATAACTCATTAAAAGAAGCGGCAGAAAATATAGAAGATGTCGGCTTCCCTGAAGGTTTAACATCTGTTGTCTGGACAGACGGCGACGATAATATCATTCAGCGTGATTTCGATACGTCAATTACGGTTGATGGATCTACAGGCCAGATTGCAGTCGATGGAACTACAGAAATTTCTGAAGACAGCACAGTCTTTAATTATGATATGACATTCTCTGATGAGACTATGGAATCAGTAATCGGCTATACTGCTGATTTAAATGAAACTGAGTCAGGTTACGAAGACATGATTACATTAAGAGCAGATTCTGAAGATCTGTTTGTCATCAACTCTGTTAAAACAGAGGAAGAAGACAGTGAAGTCTGGAATATGGATATTAACTTTAACGAACAAATGACCGGTTCGCCGCTGACATTATTCATGGAAAGCAATTCTGTGTACAATGAAGACCAGGCAACTGGTGATATGACCCTGTATGCTGACGATGGTATCAATGTAACGAGAGATACTTTCGTGTTGAATCTGACAAGCGACAGTCAGACGATAAGTGAAATTGAAATGCCTGGCGGGGATAATGAGAAAAACATTGGCCAGATGAGCATGGAAGAACTTGATGCGTACTTTAACGATGAAGTTGGTCCGCAATTTGAAGAGTGGATGAATGAAAACTTCGGTGCGCCATCAGGATTTTAATTAAAAAAGAAAGGATGCGTCAGCGATGAGAATAATGAAGCATATATTTGTATTCATCGCTAACGACATCAGCAGACTTAAGAGGAAGTGGCTGACACTTCCTCTTATTTTAATTTCACCGGTTATTTTTATCGGACTGATAATCTGGATGCTCAGCTCACTCCTGTCATTTGATGATGAGGATAAAATCTCTGTCGGCCTTGTAAATCTGGATGACAGTGCCGAGACAGCTGTGATTGTCTCGGCGCTCGCAGGCTCAGCTGAGGCAGCGGATGGACTTGAGATTATTGAAGTATCGGAATCTGATGCAAAACTGATGATTGAAAACGATACACTTGTTTCATATATAATATTCCCCGGGAAATTCACGGAAAAAATGATGAAGGGGGAATCAAGTGAACTGATTGTCGTCGGCAACCCGGATATGCAGCTGGAGAGTTATGTAATCAGCAGCGTAATTGATACAGTCGTCAGACATATCCGGAATTCACAGGCCAATATATTAACGATTAATCATTATGCCCGTGAATTCGGCATGACTGATGAGGCAAGGCAGAACTTAATTTTCGAAGAGTTTGTGAGCCAGTTTATTCAGGTGCTCTCGAGTGATACTTTGATGGATGAACATCAAAAAGCGCAGAATATCAGCGCGGGAAATATGTATTTTATCGTGAATGGCCTGTTCATTATAATGACTGTCTGGGTGTATATGCTGTACATCGCTTTAATGCGGGACATAAGCAGTAACCTGGAAGACCGGATGAAGGTGTTCGGAGTAACGCATCTTGCTCAAGGCCTTGCGAGAGTGCTTTCAACCGGCATAATTGTCACGGTGGCTTCTGCCCTTTTCACATATGGAGTATTAACGTTCGGCGGTATTGACCTGGAGACAGAAAATCTGCTGAGGCTGCTTATTCTGATTGATCTTCACATATTTATTACAGCGATGATTATGATTATTATCGACTGGCTGCTTCCATCGTTTAAAATCAGTATGGTGGTTCAGCTTGCGGTACTGCTCATGATTATACTGTTCGCCGGCAGTATCATTCCGAGAATATACTTTCCTATTTATCTGGATACATTTTTTGATTATATGTACAGTTATCAATCACTATTCTGGATTGAAGAAATTATATTAAACGGCCGCTTTACTATGGAGATCGATATTATGATAGCGACATTCGGGATAGCTGCAGTGCTGCTGCTCGTTTTAAGTGTCCTGAAGGAGCGTCGATTCTTATGATAGATATGATATATGCGAGATGGCTGCTCATAAAGCGGCAGCTTCCTAAAATATCGTTGTGGCTCATTGTGCCAGTGCTGCTGACACTCGTCGTTACAAATGTGTTTAACAGCACCAGAGAAGACTTCAGAGTGCCTGCAGCAGTCGTTGTCCATGAAAACAGTGTGGAAGCGGAGATCTTTACAGCGGGCCTTAAGAGCAGCGAATTTATGGATGTTGAAGTATTTAATACAACAAATAGTACAGCTGTTCTAAGAGAGCTGGAACAATACAGGCTGGATAGTGTGTTTATACTGCCGGAAGACTTTGCAGAAAAAATACATGAAGGTCAGCGCAGGGACTTAATTGAAACGTATTATACAGACCGCTCGATCTACTACGAACAGGCGAAAGAACTGGCAGCTTCGCTCGTGCAGGAGCGGATGGGTGAATACACGACTGTTGATTATGTGCTGGAGTTGCAGAATAATCTGCTGGCTGAAACAGCTGTGACCGCTGAAGATGTAGCAGCTGAACGCAAACGTACAGAAACAGATACTAATCTCTTGAAACAGGTGTTTTATTTCCTTGGAGAATCGGCTGATATCGAAGAAACACCAGCCTTTCATCCATGGATAGTTTGGGCATATATAACTTTCACCGTTACTATTTTTATATTTGACTTTGTTACACGTGAAACTGTCAGCAGTACCAGGACCCGATTTTATTTTATGAAGCATTCATATACGAATTTTATGTTACTGACGCTAGTTATTATGACCGCTGTGATGCTGATAGTAGACAGTATTACTTATGTGATAATAAAAGAAGTACTAACAGGGAATATTAGCTTTCTGTCACTCGTCATGTTCCGTATTGTTATAAACGGCATTGCATTCCTGCTTGCCTCTTCCGTAAAATCACCAGTGAAATTATATCAGGCAGCTGTGGCGTTAACGATTGCTCTATTGGCACTTCAACTCGCTATGCCTGCCATTATTTCACTGACAGGACTGTCTTTAATGTCGTCGGTGCACCCGGTGCAGATGTTTTTAGTGAATGGACTTAATATTCCATGGATTATTCTAATATCAGTTTTAATGCTCATATGGATTTGGAGGGATAACAATGCTGGAAGTTAACTCGGTAAATAAAAGTTATGGTAAGCGCCGCGTACTGGAAGACTTCAGCATGTCCGCAGAACAGGGAGAAATTATCGGGCTCGTTGGTGAGAATGGTGCAGGTAAATCAACACTGCTGAAAATTTTAGCAAGCTTATCGAAACCTGATAGCGGAGAACTTTATTTAAACGGCAAGCCATACAAAAAGTATTTTAAAGCACACAGGAAAGTTATAGGATACGTACCTCAGGATATTGCTGTATGGGAAGATTTAACTGTCATTGAAAATATGAAGTTCTTTCAAAAGCTGTCACCTGTTAAGAAATCTGTGTATGAATTGAAAACGCTGCTGAATAACATACAGCTAGATAGACATGATACTAAAGTCAGTAAATTATCCGGAGGTATGAAGCGGAAACTTAATCTCGCTATCAGTTTAATTAATAATCCTGAATTTCTGCTGCTGGATGAACCGACTGCAGGTATCGATTTAAAATCGAGGATAGAAATTGGAGAATTTTTAAAAGCTCAAGCGAAGAACAACGATACACTTATCATTTACACATCGCATGATATGAATGAAATTAAAGAAGTATGCGATCGTGTTATTGTTATTGGTAAAGACTCGTTCTATAGAGAATTGCTCGCAGATTATATAAAATAACGCCGTGCGTTATATTGTATTGCATAGCGTTACAGACCTGCTGACAAAGGATTTTTATAATAATGAGTGATTTATCTTACATTAGGGTATGACAGATATAACAAACAGTTTTAGTTTTAAAGGAGAGATGTATATGCTCGCTTATGTTTGGGCTGAAGATGAAAACAGGCTGATCGGTAAAGGCGATGCACTGCCCTGGCGTTTGCCCGCTGATGTTGCCTTTTTTAAAAAGATAACGATGCGGGGTGACATGGTGACCGGCCGAAAAACCTACGAATCAATTCCGAACAGACCGCTCCCCGGCCGAAGGAATATCGTCTTAACAAGACAGCAGGATTATGAAGCGCCGGGCGCAATAATAGTGCACTCCAAAGAGGAAATACTTGAACTTGCACAGACTGGTGATGAAGATCTTTATATCATCGGCGGTGCGGTATTATTTAAAATGTTTGAAAACGAAGTCGATGAATTATACCGTACTGTTATTCATGACACATTTGAAGGCGATACCTATTTCGATGAAAAATTTGACTATAACAAGTTTGAACTGGTTAAAACTGAAAAGGGTATCGTTGATGAGAAAAATTTATATGAGCATACTTTTGAATTATGGAGAAGAAAGTAATACATGCAGCCTAACCCCGGAACTGAAAAACAGTACCGGGGTTTAATTTACTCTTTATTATTCAGCATGGCAGTCATCATCGTCGTAACACCCTGATTCGAAATGTCCTCAACGAAATCACCCAGAATTATTTCATCAACTTCTCCGTTCTTCTCAAGCCATAGTTGAAACATGCCGATAAGAGCTGATAATTGATATTCTATAATGTACTCGATTTTTTCAGGTTCTTTAATTTTAAGTTCATAAACGTAATCCATAATAATCATTCTGATACGCATTTTAAATTCGTGAACAAAACTAGGATCGCCTTCAGGTCCAATCAGGACTGCGATTTTATCACTGTGTTTTTTGACGAAATCATTCGTTCGTTCCAGCGTTTCAAAAATATTGCCGCCGCTTTTATCGAGCATCATCAGCGGGGCGATGATCATATCTCTTGTCGGAATTAAACTTTCTTTAAGTAGCGTCAGAATTTCATTTATATCACTGAAGTATGTATAAAATGTTCCGCGGTTATATCCTGCTTTATCTGTTATCTCTTTAACGGTAATTTTTGACAGAGGTTTTATTTTATAAATATCCCAAAATGCTTCTATCAGGTTGTTTCTGGTCACATCTCTTTGACTCATTTTAGACACTTCTTTCTATTTTTCAACACATTACCGGTTATTGTTTATTGATAGTATTCAACTACTTTATTATGATTATAAGGGATTATACAACACGTTGTCGGCTTAAACAAATAAACAATATATAAGGAGAGTACTCAATTTGAAACTATCGGATTTTTCCATAAGACGCCCTAAATTTACAATCGTCGTTATGATTATACTTATGCTGCTTGGAATCGTTTCTTTAACAAGACTTCCACTTCAGCTTATGCCAAACATCCAGCCTCCGATTGCGGCAGTGGCAACAACTTACCAGGGGGCGGGTCCCGAGGAAGTAATGGAGGATGTCACGAAACCGATAGAATCGGAATTGTCATCCATTAACGGACTATCGAATATATCTTCTCAATCACAAGAAAGCTCTTCAGTTGTTATTTTAGAATTTGGTTATGATATGACAATTGATGAAGTGGAAAGTGATATAACTAGAGCACTGGAAAGCGTTCAGCTACCTGAACAGGCAGGAGATCCTGCATTCCTTGAATTCGATATCTCGATGATGCCGAGTATCCAGATGGCAGTTACTTCAAGCGGTGAAAATGTTGCTGACTATCAGGGGCAGGTCGATAGCTTAGTCACTGAATTAGAAAACATTGAAGGTGTCGCTTCGATATCTCAAAATGGTACTGTCGTCGAAGAAATCCAGGTTAATCTGGATGTCGATGCATTATCTGAAGTTAATATGAGCCAAAGCGATGTTGCGGGACTTATAGAAGCGAATAATATATCTATTCCTAACGCAACTATAGTTGATACAGAGAGCCGCACTTCGATTTCAACTCGTACAGTGAGTAATATCGATGGTGTTGAAACATTGCGCGAACTAGTTATTGCGGATCTGCCGGAAGGCGGGACGCTGACACTGGATGATATTGCAGATGTGTCTGTTGAAGAACAGGACAGCAATTCAATTACGAGACTGAATCAAGATAACGCACTTTCTATTGACGTTATGCTGGCATCCGATGCAAACGCATCGAACGTAAATAGTGAATTCAATGAAGTACTCGATGAAAAACTCGATGAAGATGAATTCAGCAACTTAACTGTTGAAACACTTTACGATGAAGGTGAATATATCGACCTCGCGATTAACAGTGTGTACATTTCACTGATCAGCGGTGCGGTACTCGCGATGATTATACTGTTTGCTTTCCTTAGAAATCTGAAAGCACCGTTAATCATCGGTCTTGCGATACCATTCTCAGTTATTACAACATTTGCGCTGTTATTCTTTACAAACATCAGCATTAACTTAATGACACTCGGCGGTCTTGCGCTCGGTATCGGTATGCTGGTCGATAACTCTGTCGTTGTAATAGAAAATATATACAGACATTTGTCTATGGGTAAAAATCCTAAGAAAGCAGCGAGTGACGGAACAAAAGAAGTCGCTTCAGCCATTATTGCATCAACATTAACAACTGCAGCAGTGTTTGCACCGGTTGTTTTCGTCAGCGGCCTTGTAGGACAGTTATTCACACCGCTGGCAATTACAGTTGTTTTCAGTCTGTTTGCTTCATTATTCGTCGCGTTAACTGTAGTGCCGATGATTTCGAGCCGTATTTTAGATGCGCCTAAAGAGAATATTGAAAAAGCACGCAGCGAAAGACCGTACATGAAATTACTGACTAAGTTTACGCGTTGGACTTTACAGCACCGTCTCTTAGTAATGATAATCACTGTACTGCTTATGGCAGCAGGTATTCTCGGAATCGTCAATCAGGGTATGACATTAATGCCTGAAAGCGATGAAGGTGCCCTAACAATTGAAATTGAAAAAGAACAAGGCACAATTTATGAAGATACTTTTGAAACAGTACAAAGCATTGAAAATCAGCTGGAAGATTACTCTGAAGTAGAAATGTACTTAAGCAACGTCGGTTCTCTGCAGCCGATGATGTCGATGTCGGAAGAAACAAACAAAGCGAGTATTACAGCGACACTGGTAAGCCAGGCTGACCGTAATGTTACGACTAATGAATTTATAAGCAATATTGAAGATGAGATAGAAGGACTGGATGAATCAGCAGAAATCAACGTCATTCCGATGTCACAGTCCGGCATAAGTTCTGAGCCGAACACTCTGATGCTGAGAGTATCTGATGATAACGCTGAACGTTTAGCAGAATCAGAAGCGACTATTATCGAAGAGCTGGAAGCAGACGGCAGTATCGACAGCGTAGCTTCAAGCCGTGAAGATATGGTTGAAGAAATGCAGATCAGAGTCGACAGAGATGCAGCACGTGAAAACGGCCTGCAGCCGGCCCAGATCGGTCAGGCATTATACGAAGCTTCAAATGGAGTGGAAGCTTCTACTGTGGAAGCAAATAATGATTATCTTTCTATCAACGTGAAATATCCGGATACGTATCTCGACAGCGTATCGAATTTTGAAACACTTGAGATTCCAAATGCTGAAGGTGAGTACGTTCCAATCAGCGAAGTCGCAGAACTTGAAGAAACTGAAATGCTGCCGTTAATTACGCGCAACGACCAGGAAGAAACAAGTGAGCTGACAGTAACTTATTCTTCAGATATGTCTCTCAATGAAGCGGGGACACACGTCGAAGATATAGTTTCAGCCGCGGACTTCAGCGAAGATACACACTACTCTGTCGGTGGAGATCTAGAAATGCTTGGGGATGCGATTCCTCAAATGCTGCTCGCAATCGTCTTAGGTGTAGTATTTATCTACCTGGTTATGGTTGCACAGTTTGAATCATTTAGACATCCGTTTATCGTTATTATGGCAATGCCGTTAAGTATTGTCGGTGTCATGGCGGCACTGGTACTTACAGACAGCCCGTTAAGCGTTGTGTCATTCGTCGGTATTATAATGCTGCTCGGGATAGTGGTCAACAACTCCATACTGCTTGTCGACTATACGAATCAGCAGAAAGAAAAAGGTATTCCGACAATTGAAGCGCTCGAAATCAGTGTTCAGCACCGTTTCCGTCCGATTATTATTACAGCACTGACAACAGCGCTTGGTATGCTGCCGCTGGCAATGGGTATCGGTGAAGGCGGAGAGATGATTGCACCTATGGGGACAGTAGTCATCGGCGGACTCGTCAGCAGTACGTTCTTTACACTGTTTGTGATTCCAATTTTCTACAGCTATATCGATAAAGAAACGCGCAATATGCATAAGAAGTACATGACGCCTGAAGGTGAAATCATTACTCAAAAAGATATCGATGCTGAGAAACGTAAAGAAGCACAGGCAGAACAGATGAGTATTGATGAAGTAAATGAAGAAGAAGAGGAAAGAAATTATATCGATGAGATGCAAAATTTAATCGATAAAATGAAAAATAAGAACAATAGAAAATAGTAAATGAAAAATGCCTTACCGGAATAACCGGTAAGGCATTTTTATATTGTTACAGCAGTTCCTGTATAAGGCTGTCCATTTTTTCAGGCTCGTCCTTAGGTCCAAATCTTTTTATAACTTCACCGTTTCTGTCGATAACAAATTTAGTGAAGTTCCATTTGATTTTACTGCCGAGCAGTCCGCCCTGCTGTTCTTTTAAATAAGTGTATAACGGGTGTTCATCGTCTCCGTTAACATTAATTTTTTCATGAATTGGGAAAGTAACCCCGTAATTGATTTTACAAGCTTCCGCAGCATCTTCCCCGCTGCCGGGTTCCTGATTGGCAAACTGGTTGCATGGGAAACCGAGAATGGTAAACTTCTGATCTTTGTATTGCTGATACAGCTTTTCAAGTCCGTCAAACTGTCCGCTTAAACCGCATTTTGTTGCTGTGTTAACGATAACTATTACATGGTCTTCGTACTTATCGAGTGTGTAAGTGCTGTGGTCTTTATTTTCAACTTCTATATCATAAATACTGCTCATTGATTATCCCGCCTTTTAAATTTATATACCCGTTTGAAAGTAAAGAATAACAATTTATAAACTCCTCAAACGCTCCATATACATGTCATGCATGATTTTTAATTGAACATATGTGCCAGGATGTTTTTCTAATGACATAATATTTTTCATCAGTGCGAGCTTTCTGGCAAATAGACTGTAGTTATTAATCATCGTCATAATTTCATCAGTGACACCTTTACCTGAAGGGAGTGTTTTATCATCTTGGCCGTCAACTACTATACGGCTGACAATATTGGAAATATCGTTACGTATATTAAAATATTCTTCGGCTTCTGTTACAAAGTTTTCAAGCTCACCAATATTTGATTCGAATATATCAATAAATTTGGATTTTTTCAGTGTTTCTGCCTGGCCCAGTCTGTTGACTCTTTGAAAAATAGATTCCACTTTTTGAAGACCGGTGTTATTCTGCCGGTTGATGCTGCAATAGAAATCGAGCTCTTCTGATAATATCTGATTGGCAACAGCAATAATCAGTGTCTGCTTTTTCGGGAAGTATCTGAAAAGTGTTGCGACACCAACTTCAGCTTCTTTTGCGATATCCTGCATCTGCACGCTGTCCCAGGAACTTTCTATCAGCAGTTTTTCGGCAGCATCGACAATAGCCTTATGACGGCGTTCTTTGTTTGCCAGCTGTTTTGACATACAATCTTCCCCTTTCAAATATTAATTATAATGCATGTCTAAATATTAGCATAACAGTTAAATTAGCGTTATAATTATATTGAGAGTCAGACTATCATTATTGGAGGGTTACAATATGACAAAATTATTAGACAAGGTTGCAATTGTTACAGGTGGAGCAAGAGGAATGGGCGAATCGCACGTACGCCGTTTCGTTGAAGAAGGCGCTAAAGTTGTATTTACTGATATAAATGAAGAAGTTGGAGAGCAACTATCTGCTGAGCTTGGGGATAACGCATTATTTGTGAAACACGATGTGACTGATGAAGCAGGATGGCAGGAAGTTGTTGAAAAAACAGAAGCGGCTTTCGGTCCGGTTAACGTTCTTGTAAACAATGCAGGAATCAGCATGAGCAAGAGTATTTTTGATATGTCGGTTGAAGACTATAAAAAGATTATCGATATTAATCAGGTATCGGTTTTCATCGGTATGAAAGCAGTATTGCCGTCAATGCAAAAAGCTGAAGGAGGATCTATCGTGAACATTTCTTCTATGAACGGTATTGTCGGCGGAGCAATCGGCTATACAGATTCCAAGTTCGCTGTCAGAGGAATGACTAAAGCAGCTGCGCTGCAGGTTGGACACTTAGGTATCAGAGTAAACTCTGTGCATCCAGGTGTAATCGAAACACCGATGGTTACTGAAGGCGATGCAGTGGAACAGATTAAAGAGTTCGCGAAACACATCCCAATGCGCCGCATGGCTCAGTCGGAAGAAGTGACAAATATGGTGCTGTTCCTGGCATCAGAAGAATCAAGCTATTCTACAGGATCGGAATTCATTATCGACGGCGGCTTAACAGCAATGTAATTTAAACTGTAATACTGGAGTGAAATGTATGAGATTAAAAAATAAAGCAGTTATTATTACAGGCGGTGCCGGCGGGATAGGCAGCGGTATGGCGAAAGCAATGGCAAAAGAAGGTGCTAAAGTAGCGATTGTTGACCTGAACGAAGAACAGGGCAACGCGGTACTGAGTGAACTTCAGGAAATATCACCGGATTCAATGTTCATTAAAGCGGACTTAACAGAGCGCGAAAAACTGCATGAAATCGTCGATACTGTTGTGGAGAAATACGGCAAACTCGATGTGCTTGTAAACAATGCACATGCATCCAGACAGGTGAACTTTGAAGATACAACACAGGCAGACATGGACTTCTCATTCGACACAGGATTTTATCCGACATTTTATCTGATGCAAAGTGCATTCCCGCATCTTAAAGAGTCTAAAGGCAGCGTAATTAATTTTGCCTCCGGTGCAGGTCTTGAAGGGCAAAAAACACAAACGGCATATGCAGCAGCAAAAGAAGCGATTCGTGCGATTTCAAAAGTTGCAGCAAACGAATGGGGAGAATATGGTATTAATGTGAATATCATCAGCCCAATCGCAATGACACCGGGTGTTGAAGCGTGGTCAAAAGAACATCCCGAAACATTTGAAGCAATTGTTTCCAAAGTTCCGATGAAACGCTGGGGAGACCCTGAAAAAGATATCGGTCCGATAGCTGTGTTTTTAGCATCAGAAGATTCAAATTATATGACAGGCCAGACACTGATGGCTGACGGCGGTTCAATACAGATTCGCTGATTTAAAGTAAATCAAGAGATCCTGGAAGCATTTGCTCCAGGATCTTTTTTTTCAAAAAAGCAGATAAAATAGTAATTTTTCTAAATATATGATTTGATTATTAAAAGAATTGTGTTTCGGCTAATAACGAATAATGTATTTTGAGGGGTGTTTCTTATGAAAAATAGTGCTATTGTTTGCGAAAAAAGAATTTACACTGAAACCGTCACATCTCATCATCACACACACGGTCAATTTCTCTTCCCTCTGCATGGTTCTATGGATTTAAAAACGGCTGGTCACCAGGTTAATCTTACCCCGGAATATTGTTTTTATCTTGCGCCTTATACAGACCATGTATTTCATTCATCAGAACAGAATGAATTTCTGGTCTTGGATATTCCGGTACGCATTCTTCCCGGAAGTACAAATGATATGTATGAAGCAATGGATGCCGGCTGGTCTGCAATAAAGTATCTTCTGACAGAAGAAGTAAAGAAAGCATCTGACAGTGCGGCACTTTTGAATTTAACGAATTATATTACAAATAAACTTAAAACTGCAACCCCGCCGTCGATTGAACATATTAATAAAAATTTTAAACAGCGTTTGAGTCTGGAAATGCTGGCTCAAATAGAAAATTACCATCCGGCTTACTATTCTAAATGGTTTAAAAACCAGACCGGCAAAAGTGTGAAAGAATATATAAATGAACTTCGAATTGAAGAAGCCAGATATATGCTGATTGGGACTGACTGGCCGATAACAAGAATAGCCGGGGAAATGGATTTTGAGATTATATCTTCTTTCACACGCTGGTTTGTGAAAAACGAGGGCGTGTCTCCCCATGAATTTAGAAATCTTAAAAAAAGGTAAATAAGATGCTGCTTTCGGCAAAGTAAATCATCCGATAATTGTATAAGATATCTGTAACATACTTATAATGAGGTGATTTTCTTTGAAACAGCAATTTGCACCACTGCTCATTCTTTTGGCAGCGATACTTTGGGGGACGACAGGAACAATGCAGGTACTGGCGCCGGATTCAGCCCATCCGGTTGCAATTGGTACCGCGAGACTTTTTATCGGCGGATTATTTTTACTGATTATCGTACTGCTTACAGGTAAACTGAATTTAAAAAATCTGCCGTTAAAGACAACGCTCATTGCGTCTCTGTGTATGGCTTTATATCAACCTCTATTTTTTTCCGCAGTAGCAATTACCGGCGTGGCGATAGGTACTGTTGTTGCAATTGGCAGCGCGCCGATGCTGACAGGAATTATTGAAATGCTGTTTCTGAAAAAGAAACCTGCAGCCATTTGGTGGCTGTCTACCGTACTGTCAGTAACCGGTGTTATTTTACTTTTTTCAAGTCAGGGATCGGTGCAGGCAGACCCGCTCGGAATTATATTGGCATTGGGAGCGGGACTCGCTTTTGGCTGCTATACGATAGTCAATAAAGACATAGTAATCAAGATGTCTCCTCTGCCGGCAGTCGCCGTAGTATTTACTTTGAGCGGGCTGCTGCTGTCACCTTTACTATTCATATTCGATATGTCCTGGGTGTTCAGTCAGGAAGGAATAATTGTGAGCCTGCATCTTGGTGTCGTAGCGACCGGAATAGCATATTATCTTTTTGCCATTGGTTTGTTTAATGTGTCTTCTTCCACGGCTGTGACTCTCTCACTGGCAGAACCGCTGACAGCTACTTTGCTTGGTGTTTTCTTACTCGGGGAATATATGAGCAGCCTATCATGGCTGGGGCTGGTACTTGTCCTTCTCGGTATTGGCGTGCTGATTCTGAGGTCGATAAGACCACGCAATCTGCAAACCGGAAAAAATTAGGAAAAGTCGGGACAAATTATTTGTCCCGACTTTTTATCTTTAGTGAGACTTGCTGTAACCAATCGTACCTTGTGTTACATACCCGTCCTCTACTTTGAAAGCTATAATATTCTTCTTATCATCATCTTTTTTATCGCCGAGTTTATATACATATGTTTCGTATTTACCATTTTTACTTTCTGTTGTTTCAAAGTCATCTCCGTATGCTTCTGTTACGTCGTCAATTGACAATGTTTCATCTTGAATTGGGAAAACGACTTTAGTTGCTGTCCCGTCACGCAGGGTGAACTTCTGATCATGTTCTTCTACGAACTCAGATTTTTTATCTGCACGTGTTTCATAATCATCTTCTGAAGCTTCAATAGTATGCCCGTTGAATGCCAAATCACCGTCTTCTTCCAGTGTTTTGATAAGAGCTTCATTGAGAAGGAAGTTTCCATCTCCATATCCTGTATCGCCTTGATATTTATAATTTGAGCTTGTAGATTCTGCTGCTTCGACTGTATTTATACCGTCATCTCCGCTTGCAACGTGTGCGCTTGTCACGACAGTAGCTGCAATTCCCGCTGATGCCAGCACTTTAACTAACTTGTGCATGTTCATTTGGAATCATCTCCTATAGTGTTAGTGCTAAGCTTTAATTGTTGCATAATTTTTAATGAACTGCAATTGATGTCCGGCATCATATAGATAATGCGTGGCGATATAATATAACGCATAGCAGTATAATATGGTTGTGATGCTATGTAAAAGCATTTAGACACTATAAAATGAAGTTGTAAAAGAAAATTGGTGTTAATATTAAAGTGAATTAATTACTTTTAAAACAGGAGTAGTTCATATGGAACTTAGTAAACAAATTAAAAAGTACAGAAAACGTTATGAATACTCACAAGAGCAACTGGCTGAAAAAATTTATGTTTCACGACAAACAATATCCAATTGGGAAAATAATAAGAGCTATCCTGATGTCCATAATTTAATGATGCTCAGTGTGCTGTTTAATGTCTCGATAGACGAATTAATTAAAGGCGATATTGAATACATACGTGAAAAAGCTCATCAAAAGAAATGGAAGCTCTGGTCTGGTATTATGCTAATTTCTGCACTTATAGCAGTTTTCTTATTTGTACCCGCTATTCTTCAGGATAATCGAACTTTACTCATATCATCTATTTTGCTTTATATCATAGCATTATTGGCTGCCATTCCCCTGGAGATTATGAAACGTAAGTATAAGATATACACATACAGGCAGTTAGTTGATTTTTATGATGAAAAAAATATTCGTAAGAAAAAAACTGCTGGTGATATTGTAATAACATATCTTTCTATACCGATGCTGTTAATTCTGGTTATGCTCATAAGTTACTTTATGTTCTATTCCTAAATATGGGACGAAGGAATGAGTTGAGATGAATTTTTTAAAAAGTAATTTAATAGTTATATTATTGTTTTATATTGTTGCACCGATTATCCATATATTTTTAGATTTTGATGGAATTTATCTCATGATGATAATTACTGTTTGGATGCTTACCGTAGTATTTCATGAACTAGGGCACTGTTTTATTGCTCTTTTAAGAGGTATGAGAATCTCATTTATATCGGGACTTCCCGGAATGTATATGAACGGCAGATGGTATTTAAGAATTCCTATGTATTTCAGCTTTGGTGCAATGCTTGCTTATAAGCCACTTAGAAAGGGACATATCACTAAAAAAGATATTATATGGCTCAATCTAGGAGGAGCGCTATTTAATCTTATTGCGATTATTATTCTACTGATGTTGAAGTACATTGTTGATATCGAGAATTCAGTATTGAATTTCGCTTTATTAACTAATGTACTTATTGGGTTAGTTACAGGTTTAAATCCAGCAGCTGCCGATGGGAAAAGTATATGGAATTTAATAAAAGGTAACACTGATGAACTGAAGTACTATGACTCTATGAATTATATGTATGACCCTGAAGTTTCTCACACACGCATTTTAAATGAAATTGAAGAGAATCGTGACATTATAGCTAATTACTCACGGAATATTGCATGGATTGAACAGAATGTAGACAGCGATAATATAACAGGAATATATAACACCGAGCTTCATGATACTGAAGAACTGAATCGCAAATTGGCAAAAGCATTCCAAAATCTTTATAAAGCCGTAGACAAAAATTCACTGACTGAAGAAGAGATTGAAATATTTAATGAAGTTAATACAAGTTTATACTTTGTATTTGGTGATATCTATAGGTATTTTAAAACCAAAGATCCTATGATTTTAATGAAACTTGAAGAATATAACAGCTGGATGCCGAGTCAGCGCGAAGACATGCTCTTTAAAAATGCTTTAAAAAAATTAGTGGTCTAAAAGTGTTTATTCTGAAGCCATATCCATCGTATTCATTGCACGGTACCAATGAGGATAGATAGGTTCTAAAGCAGTAAAGTCAGTGATTTGTAAAACATCGTCATCCGACAGATTTAGAGTATAAGATGCAACATCTTCATACAGCTGTTCCATTGTTATCCCTCCAATTTCAATCATAATATTACATTCCCTTCATAAAATACTCATAAAACCAGCATGCATTTAAAAAATCATAAAGGGTATAGAATTTTAGGAATGGTAATATTCAATTCAAGGAGGCTTTTTAATGACTCAGACAGTACTCATTACAGGTGCAGGAACAGGTTTCGGCAAAAATATTGCATTTGCACTGGCGGAAAAAGGCAATCCGGTGATTGCAACGGTGGAAGTGATGTCGCAGGTCTCAGCGTTAGAGCAGGAAGCGCGCGAACGCGGTATGACGATGCAGATTGAGAAACTGGACGTAACAAATGCTAAAGACCGTGAGAAGGCATGGACGTGGGATATTGATGTGCTGGTGAATAACGCTGCAGTAAAAGAAGGCGGTTCATTAGTTGATATACCGGAAGAGAATCTACGCCATCAATTCGAGGCTAATGTTTTTGGACCGATACTCTTAACTAAAGGATTTGCCCGTAAAATGGTGGAGAATAAGAGCGGACGCATCGTGTTTGTATCGTCGGTCTCAGGGATTACAACAAATCCGCTGTCCGGCCCGTATTCTGGCTCCAAACATACTGTAGAAGCCTTTGCACTGGCATTGAGTAAAGAGCTTCAGGAATTCAATGTGGAAGTATCAACGATTAATCCGGGACCTTATTTAACCGGATTTAATGACCGTGAATTTGAAACGTGGAAAAACTGGGAGACAGATCTCAGTGAAACGGTATTTGATTACAGTAAAACGGCATTCCCGAGTGAACAATTCGACCCTCACGAAGTGACGGAACCGGCAATTAAAGTCATACTCGGTGAGACTAAGCAGTACCGAAACGTCATTCCTGAGAAGATGGTTTCAGGGCTGAAAGAAAAACAGCAGGCTGTATGGGATAAGAAAACAACTGACGGTCTCGGCGAACGTAACGAAACAGTACAGAAATCATATGACATTGAACCGGGAACTCCGGCAGAATAGTGAATGTAAAAAGTCCGCTTAATTTTTAAGCGGACTTTTTTTATCTTGCATCAGTACTTTCGAACGGAGAAATTACTGCTCCAAGCTGTACGGCAGCAAATATTGCAGCAGCGATCATCAGCAGTAAATATAAATCGTGTTTCGAGAAAGTTGTTCTGTGATAATATGTTCGGCTGTCGTCTGTGAACCCTTTTGATTCCATAGCAATGCCGAGTCTGTATGCCCGTCTGATACTTTGGCTGAGCAATGTGACAATCGTTGATTTCAGGCCTTTAAATCCAGAAATATGTTTTTTGTTAATCAGTGCACTGCGCACTTTTCTCGCCTGTCTCAGCTGGAAGTATTCAGAGACAATAATCGGCACCATTCGTATCGCTGCCATAAAAGAATAGGCATATTTAGGTTTCACTTTAAGCTGAATCATCAAAGCGTAAAACACATCGGTAATCTTCGTCGTAAATATAACGAGTGCACCGAATAACGACAGAATAACGCCGCGCATCGTAATGTGAAGTCCCCTGACAAAGCTTTCGTCAGTAATATGAATAATGCCGTAGCGAAACAGTGTTTCAGTACCTTCACCGTAAAATATCATATAGAGACTTGAGATGAACCCTGAAATAAATATGAAAATCAGCAGCATGACGAGATATTTAATTTTAACACCGCTTAGGCACAGTAATGCTATGAGCATGAGTATTGTCAGATGAAAGAGGACGTTCGGATTATGAATAAAAATTACTGTGGCAAAAAGTATTGCCGCGAGCAGTATTTTCGTCAGCGGATTCGCTTTATCTATAAAGGTGCTGTAATTCTTTATCGTTTCAAGCATGACCTGTCCTCTTCTCATGAAGTGTTCCATTTTCAATAATCAACCGTCTCGACGGATAGCGTTCTTTAATATTCTCATCATGCGTAATCATAATTATCGTTGTGCCTGCGACTGCCATTTCATGAAACATGCCGAGCATACGAAAAGCTGATTTCTGATCGAGACCGAACGTCGGCTCATCGAGCAGCAGCACATCAGGTACACCGCCGAGAGCTGTTGCAACACTTAAGCGTCTTTTCTGGCCGGTGGAAATTTCAAGCGGATGCAGATGGGCAATATTATTCAGCCCGAACTGATTTAAAATGACCTCTGTCTGGCGCACTGCTTCGTTATAGTCAAAACGTGATTCCATATTGATAAAAATCTCATCGAATACTTTATGTGTAATAAATTGCAGTTCCGGATTTTGGAAAACAGGATATACATTTCCCGCAATGTGTTTGGTCTTTTTAATTATTTTGCCCCGGTAATAAATGCTGCCGTCTGCCGGAATGAGTTTCATAATCGCAAGCAGCAGGCTGGATTTACCAGTGCCATTTTTGCCTTCTAGTGTAATCCATTCCCCTTTTCCAACACTTAAATGATCAACGTGCAGAATCTCCATGCCCCGGCGTTCAAGATGCAGGTCTTTCAGTTTCAGCAGTACTTCATCCTGAGGTGACAGCGGAGCGTATACAGGAGCCTTCTGCCACGATTCCGGATGCCAGACACCGTATTCATTTAAAAGGTCTTTGTGATGTCTTAAAACGTCATTGGGTATACCTTCGTGGATAATCTGTGCTTCGCCATTCATCAGAATGACACGGTCGACTTTATCCCAAATATAATCAACACGATGTTCAACGATAACTACTGTGCGTTTTTCCCAAATCTGCTCAATAACGTTCCACAACGAAGCTGCGGATTCATCGTCCAGCATACTTGTCGGTTCATCCAGAAACAGCGTATCCGGTTTTTGCAGCAGTGCGGAAGCGATAGACAGCTTCTGCTTCATTCCGCCGGATAAGTTATTAATATTTAAATCGAACGGCACATCGAGTCGGGTCTGCTTCAGTGCATCCAGCATCATCGGTTCCATATTTTCTTTTGGAATACTTCTGTTTTCTAATATAAAAGCGAGTTCTTCTGCAACAGTCGGCATCGTAAACTGGGAATCAGGATCCTGAAACACATAAGCATTATCATCAGGAATATCGAGAATCTCAGCTTTCATCGGTGTATGAATAACATTGGGAATTAATCCGCCCATGACATTCAGCAGCGTACTTTTTCCCGAACCGCTCGGTCCGAGCAGCAGTACTTTCTCCCCTGCTTCGATATAAATATTTAAATCGTTAAAAAGCTTGGCAGGTGCTTCCGGAAATTTTAAATTCAATTTTTCTATATTTACACCAGACATATTATAATCCTTCATGTGAATTATCAGCTCTTCGACCGACAAACTTTAAGACGCCGGTTTCTTTCAAAGCTTTATAGAGCAAATGACCCAGCCAGCCGGCTACAATCGCACCACTGAGAATTCTGAGTGAGAACATTAATGCCAGATTCCATGTTTCAAGGTGTCCGAGATAACCGTAATACCAATCGAGCGGCAGCGTTGATAAAGCAGCTGCGATACCGGCAAGAACTGCCGCCATCAGACTTGTACTTTTATATCTGAAGAATAGGAATACCAGTTCACAAACCAGTCCCTGTATTAAACCGTACATAATCACCGAGACATCAAACTGCAGCAAGACAATCGTTTCGCCTGAAGCCGCTGCAAACTCGGCAATCAGTGCAACACCTGGTTTTCTTATAATTAAATACGCAACAATTGCAGCGATAAACCACATGCCGTAAACCAGTTCATTTAAGTGAAGTCCGAACGGCTGCAGAATAGTATAAATTCCGTCCCATAAAGAATAAATAACAGCGAAAACGAGTGCGATAACGACAGTAATTAAAATATCAGTGAGTGTTAAACTGTTTCCTTTTTTCATGATGAAGCCTCCGTTATAAATTTCAAACAAAAAAACACACCACTAACGGAATGGTGTGCATATAAAAATATGCCACTTCCCTACGCTAGTATGATCTAGATCAGGTGATAAGGGTCAATCTCAGTCCGTACGGACACCCCCAGTGGTGGTGAATTCATTATTTGATTATCACTATCATAGTCCACTTATGTGAATTTGTGAAGTGTCATCTGTTTAGTAATCGTAACACCCTGCCTCGGATTTTCGTACAGCGTTACTTTCAGCAGTACATCATTCTCCGGCAAAACGTGCAGAAAACTCTTCAAACAGCCAGTAAGCTATGTTTTCTGCTGTCGTATTCATCTCCGGAAGCGTTTCATTAAGCAGGCAGTTATCCAGCTTAATGCCGATTTCTTCATCGTAAATTTTATCGATTAAATGAAAATCAGTCGCAAGCCCAAGAGCATTAACAGGTGAAGATATCTCAATGCTGAAAGAATAATGATGATTCTTTAAATCTTTAAAAGCAGTATTCGAAAAAAATATACGGTTATCGCATATAAACGAAAAATGTTTGTGAATGGTTACCTGTTCTTCAAAATACTTAAACTCTGCAGGCGGCTTTACATCGTTAATATTCATATAACTACCTCTTTATAAATCAATTTAATTAATTATACCCATTTATAATAGTGAGTATCAAATGTGTGAAACATCATAAAGTTGTTAGGTCATGCTCTAAAACGGGAATAGGTAAATAAAGGCAGTTGCGAACTAATCTTTTAAGGAGGATTTACCATGCGTAAACGAACGAAGTTTATTATTGGAGCGGGACTCGCAGCAGGAGCACTTTATGCATCAAAGACAGAAACGGGGCAGTTAATCAAAGGTGCTATGAATAAATGGACGGATGATGACTATATTATTAATCTCGGCAAACCTAACGAAGTCCGCGATTCGAATATGGTTGATGAAGGTGCGATGACAAGCGTGCTGTATTATTACGAACTACGTGATAAAGCTTCTGAGCAGGAAGACAAATACGCATGATAAAAGCCGGGGAATCCCCCGGCTTTTTGTTTAGCTGAATAAGTTTATAAAGAACACGATAACAGGAATGTTAACGATATCAATAAGGAATGCTCCAACGACCGGTACGATTAAGTAAGCGGTCTTCGAAGAGCCGAACTTAGATGTAACTGCATCCATGTTAGCCATAGCTGTAGGAGTTGCGCCTAATCCGCTTCCTATCATACCGTTAATCATCACGACTGCGTCATAGTTCTTCCCGAGAAGTCTGTAGACGATAAACATCGTATACAGAATGATAACAATGACGTGAGCAGAAACAATCAGCAGAATCGGCAGCGCCAAGTCTGCGAGTTCCCAAAGTTTTATGCTCATCAATGCAAATGACAGGAATAAACCTAAAGAAACTGCTCCGATTTTATCGTTTACAGTTGTGTCGAAATCAAACGGCACTCTATCCTGTGATGCATCCAACAGTGTTCTGACCACAATCGCAACGAACATAGCTCCTACATAATCAGGCAGGATTACACCTGTTAAGTCAGAGAATATACCGCCGATATATGTACCAAGTGCCATGGCAAACGTAATTATTAAAAGATAAATAAAGAATTGGTTTATTGTGAATTTGTTTTCTTCTTTTGGATTTTCAAATTCATATTGTGCTGCATTAAAATCAGGCTCATTACTCTTAAGGTTATGTCTGTTAATCATAAAGCGTGCTACCGGACCGCCAAATACCCCGCCGGCAATAAGTCCGAGTGTGGCTGCGGCAATACCAACCGTTGTTGCACCCTGTACTCCCAGACCATCTATTGTCTCACCAAACGCGGCAGCACCCCCGTGTCCGCCTATCATTGCAGGAGACGAAGCCATAAGACCAAGCAGCGGGTCTATACCAAGAAGACCTGCAAGGGAAACTCCAAGTGTATTCTGAATCACTGATAAGAAACTCGCTGCTAGTAAATAAATAACGAGTAATTTACCGCCTAGTTTAATCAGTTTAAAACTTGCGCCTAAGCCGACTGTTGTAAAAAATATAATCATAAACAAAGACTGTAAGGAAGTCTCAACAGTGATTGTAACTAGCCCTGTACTGTGCATTATTAAAGTGAAAACGGCGAACAGCAGCCCGCCGACAACTGGCGCCGGTATAGAGTATCTATCTAAAAAATGTATTTTTCTAACTAAGTAAGCACCGATGAGGTAAACCATCACTGCTAAAAATAATGATGTTACTAAATTTAATTCCATATCTCATCCTCCATCATTTAAAAATTTCATCAGAAAACCCATTCTAATCTATAACTGAAGAATAACCAACAATAACTTTTACATCTTTGCCGTAAATTATGTAGTTTTTGTGAACGCATACATTTTGCGGATAACAAAAATCCCGCCGGAGCTTTAGCAGCTCTGACGGAATATGAATAACCTTTGTAATGCTTGTCATCTTTTTATAACGCTTTGCGTTACAATGCTGTCAGTGTTAAGTTTCTAACTCACTTTAACTCTCCCACTTTGAATGAAGAATGCATGTACAGAAATTGTCATTCGCATAATCCGGCTGGAAGTGCTTGATAACATCTTCTTTCATATTGCCAAATGTTGTTTCCGGTTTATGTTTAATCCCATCATAAAATGCTTGAATGATGTCATTTTTGAAATCTTTTCTTGGGAATTTCTGAACGACAGATTTCCAGATTTCTTCGCTGAACTGATCGAAATTATCCCCCATTACATCCATGCCGACACCGTGGAAAAGAAGTGCAACTTCACTCTCTTTATGTTCCGCAACACCTGGTGTGGTATGAAGTGCAATAGCGTCCCAGACGAGCTGAACCTGCTGTGGTGTGATGTTATGAGTGTTTAAAAACTGGCGTGCTGCATTCGCTCCGTCAACTTCAAATCGCAGATCATCACTGCTGTACTGTTTTGTTAAACCTAAATCATGAAAAAGTGCACTGATGTATAATAATTCATGATCATACTTCACTTGATCCTGATCTCCTTTAACAGCACCGAATAAATACACTCTGTTTGAATGGTTCCAAATTAATTCATTACCGTATTCGTGAACGAGGTCCTGTGCTTGTGTAATAATCTTACTGTCTGGTACTTTAATATTACCTAACTCTGTAATCATATTATCTCTCCTTCTCCCCAATATAGTAATTAGATAAATATTATTTTTCAAACTATCCGGGTTAATTGATTATGCTCTGTATCTCCGGAATGATATATAACGATTTAAAAAATATTGAATAACAGTCGCAAGCATTGTCGCACCGATTTTTACTATAATGGCATTCCATCCAAGATGCTGAACGAAAATCAAAACGAGCAGTGCAACGATTGAAAAACCAATTGCACCGACTGTCAGGAATGAAAAATAACGTCTGAAAAATTTGCTGTCTGCTTTAAAATTAAAATGGTAATTCAGTATAAAATTTGTTGTTACGCCTGTGAACATACTTATCAGATTTACTAGCTGAATGTGTATATCTGTATATGTGTGCAGCAGGATAAACAGCAGTAAATCAAGAGCGCCTCCGACTGCTGCAATCAAAATGTATTTAAAAAACTCCTTAAGCTTACGCATATAAACACAACTATCTGAAGGCGTTTACTTTATTCAAACATTGATTTAGAAATATTCAATGCTCGGAGCATCGCTGTTTTTTTATAATTATGATCCTCGCTTTTATTCAGGATATCATCTACTGTTTTCACACCTTCGACGATGTAATCACCCTTATTCAGCATAATACATTCGGCGCGGGAGCCTGCAACAACATCTGAAATCTCTGAGCGTGTCGGAATGCCTGTCTTAATCAGTGATTCAAGCACCTGTGTTGCCCAGATCATTGGAATATGAGCTGCTTCACATATCCAAAGGAGTTCTTCCTGAATTTCACTGAGTCGTTCATACCCTATTTCAACTGCGAGATCTCCGCGTGCCAGCATAATTCCGAATGGCCTTCTTGATGCTGCCTCAGCGATGATGTTCGGAATTTCTCCAATGGCTTCCGTTGTTTCTATCTTTGCGATTATCGGCATATTCTGTTTGTCAGCAGGCAGTTTTTCTTGCAGTTTACTTTCAATATATTTCATATCAGCAGCACTTTTTACGAACGAAAATGCAATGATATCTGCGTGCTCCGCTGCAAAATCAAGATCGGACATATCTTTCTCTGTCAGTACATTTAAATTGATATCAAGATCCGGGAAGTTAATACCTTTTTCTGTTTTAATTTTTACGCCTTTCGCTTTGGATGTTCTAGTCACTTTACAAATTAAACCGTCATCCCTTATTTCAGTTACTTTTGCTTCAACCTGCCCGTCATCAATTTTAATGAGCTGATCAATGTCTACATTTTTAAGTACTTCAGGAACTGAAGTATTAATTGCTATACATACTTTTGACGGCAGCAGCATTGCTTCCTGATTGGACAGCAGGAAATACTCGCCGGTTTTCAGCTTAGGATTTCTTTTAGAAGTCAGGAGAGTTTTTATCCGGACTTTCGGTCCGCTTATATCCATTAATATTCTGCATGGATTATTTGTCTCTTCAGATGCTCTTCTAATGTTTTCAATCATCTGTTTCCACGTATTCGAGTCATCGTGCGCGCAGTTAATACGCGCGGAATTCATCCCCGATTCCACCAGGTTTTTAACTAACTCATAATCCTTCGCAGCCTCGGAAGGCATCGTGACCATAATTTGTGTGAGCCGATGTTCATTGCCTTCACCCAGCAGCATTTTAGTATTTTTTTCGAGCTGGCTGTTTCTGTCATCTGAGCCTGGATATTTGAAGTACTCAATATCATTTTCCGCGTTCCCGGTAATGTAGCCGAGTGTTTTAATTACAGCATCCAAATTACCGGATACGTTTGGTTCCAGTCTCCCGAGCGATGAGACACCCCAGGGGATTAAAGCATTTTGTATTTCGCGGTGGTCATGGCGGCGAAAGGCCATGTAATAAGCAAGATTTTTAAGACTTTGAACATATTCCTCCCGCACATTAACTTGCTGCCAGCGTTCAAGAATCTGTTCTCCATCTTCAGTTACCTGCTGGCGTATCTGCTTTACATCATTTAATAACGGTGCTGCTTCTTTATTCATAATGTCCCCCTCAGTGTGTTAGAAACCTTTTTTATGAAGTGAAAAAATAATAATGAAATAAGAAAGATGTATAATTGTCCATACAGTAAATCCTATTAAGCCTTGCAGTTCGATATGCATCACACTTAAGTAACCGAGCACGTAAAACAGCAGGCTCGTGACTATCCAGCTAAATACTAATGCCGGTATATAAAGTATTTTAAAATTATCAAATATAAATTTAAGTAATACTGCAATCATGATTGAGACGATGAGATGCAACAGGATTTCTATCCCGATATGAAGCTTCATTTCCGTCATAAAATCCACATTCAAAAGCAGAGTCATCAGTTCCATTTGAGTCAGCCATTCTATCAGTGCACAGACGATAAATAAAAACGTGCCTGAAATAAGTCCAATGACAGTTCCTGATTTTAAATATTTCATCTATCCAAATCCTTAGGTGTATAAAGATATAAACATGACTGCCCGGCGTATTAGATACCAGGCAGTCTGTGATTTTAACCGAAAATTTTGTCTGTTGCTTTTGCGCCTTCGATGTCACGTTCCTTGAGTTCGTTTGTAGAGAACGTTGTCCACACCACAGTCACAGTCGTGTAATTAATTCTGATTCCGGGATGATGCTGCTCTTTCTCTGCCTGCTGAGCCAGCATATTTACGAATTCAATGCCGTCTAAGAAACGTTCGAATTTAAACTTCTTAATCAGCTTTTCGTCTTTTAATTCCCAGCCTTCGAGTTTTTTTGCTTCTGCTTTAACATCCATAAACAATTACCTCCCGCTCATTTTGTACATATGTAATTTATACCCTGTCTGCATAAAAGAAATCATTCAGATGATTGGACAGTGGATTATGTGGTAAAGATATAAAACAACTTATAAACAAGGACAGGTGATATTGTGGAACAGTCAAAAGCTATTGAGCGAATTGAGGAAATTTTAAACGAATCGAAAATCGGTGTTTTATCAACAGCGAAAGATAATGTGCCCAATGCACGTTACATGTGGTTTTATAATGACGGGTTAACATTATATGCAAAAACAAATGATCAGTCACCGAAGTATGATGAGCTGGGAGAAAATCCTCAGGCCCACGTGCTGCTTGGCTTTAATGATACTGATAATAACGCTTTTGTCGAAATAAGCGGCAGTGTTGAAAGAATTAACGATCAGGAAACGATTGACTGGCTGTGGGAACAGCAGGATAAAAGCTTCTTTGATTCAAAAGAAAACCCCCACCTTAAAGTTTTAAAAATAACGCCGGATGCTATTAAAATTATGAATGATGACTATGAACCAGTCGAAGTGATTCTATAAATAAAAAGCGGGAGTATACTCTCGCTTTTTATTTTACTCAATAATTTTTGGAAGGTGATGTAATGAGTCCTCAGAAAAAATGGGCAGCAGGTTATTTAGCTGCTTTTATAGTAATGATAGTAATGAACTACTTTGTAGGAACTAATGTAGGAAATGTGGCAGACAGCAACCAGCCGATTATTCAGCCGGCAGGGTTTGCATTTTCCATATGGGGTTTAATATATATTCTGGTATTTATCTGGATAATTAAGCAGTTCTTTCAGAAAACATGGAAAGATTCCCCTGCTTACAAATTAAAATACTGGCCAATCATTAACTTCTTACTGAACAGCGCATGGATTTTAGTATTTACCCAGCAGATGATTCTCGCTTCGGTAATTGTTATTTTTGCCCTGCTGATTACATTAATTATTATGCATATTTTAATTAGCAGTCAGCATTATAACTGGTTCGATCGTTTCCCTTATTCAATTTATTTTGCCTGGGTAACAGTTGCATCAATTGTGAATGTGTTCCAATTAACAAATGATAATAATATCGATTCTATAGTCGGCCTGGACGAATTAACATGGACAATTATTATGCTGTCAGCTGCTGGAGTTATCGGTTTAATTACAGCACTTTACTTTAAAGATTGGCTGTATCCGCTTGTTATTATATGGCCGCTCTACGCCATCTATGTTGAGAATAACAGCGAGTATGCGAGCTTGGATATGACATTGCTGATTATAAGTATACTGCTTGCAGTTTCTTCTGTGATTACAGCTATAATTAAAAATAAAAATAAAAAAACCGTTTAAAGAAGCTGGTAAGCGGGTTTATAAAGTAAGAGAAGATTTTGTGTTAAATATATTTAGGAGTGGTCATTTAAATGAGTAAAATATCTAAGGAAGATATTTTAAAGATTGCACAAGAAGAAAAAATCGGGTATGTGAAATTACAGTTCACAGATATATTAGGTGCACTTAAAAATGTGGAAATCCCTGTTGAGCAGCTGGAAGAAGCACTGGATGGGGAAATAATGTTCGATGGTTCTTCTATTGAAGGGTTTGTCCGCGTTGAAGAATCGGATATGTATTTAAAGCCTGATTATAATACCTGGGCTATTTTCCCGTGGTCTGAAGAGGACTGCAGAGTGGCGCGTTTAATTTGCGATGTGCATAACTTCAATAACGAGCCTTTCGAAGGAGATCCGAGAAGTAATTTAAAGCGTATTGTTAAAGAAATGGAAGACATGGGTTACGATGCATTTAACCTTGGTCCGGAGCCTGAGTTCTATTTATTTAAATTGGACAAAGACAATAATCCCACTACTATCGTGAATGACACGAGCGGTTACTTTGATGTGTCGATTACAGATACAAGCGAAAGATGCCGCCGTGAAATAGCGCAAACACTTAAAAAAATGGATTTTGATGTAGAAATGTTTCACCACGAAGCAGGACCGAGCCAGCATGAAATAAGTTTTAAATACAGTGATGCAGTAACATCGAGTGATAATATCCAGACCTTCAAGCTGGTAGCAAAAACAGTAGCCCGACAGTACGGTCTACATGTGACGTTTATGCCTAAACCGTTATACGATGAAGCCGGAAGCGGCATGCATTACAATGTTTCATTATTTAAAGACGGTGAAAACGTATTTTATGATGAAAATGATGAGTATGGTCTAAGTGAAGAAATGAAATACTTCATGGCAGGCTTGTTAGACCATGCAAGAGGCTACACGGCGATTTGTAACCCGCTGGTAAATTCGTATAAACGTCTGAGTGCTGGATTTGAAGCGCCGCGTTATATCGCATGGAGCGGGAGCAACCGCACACCGCTCTTAAGAATTCCATCCACAAGAGGTGCAGGAACACGTGCTGAAGTGAGGTCATTGGACCCGTCAGCTAATCCTTATCTTGCGACTGCAGTAATATTAAAAGCAGGGTTAAGCGGTATTCGGGAACAAAAAAATCTGACGACGCCGGTAGATGAAAACATTTTTGAGATGACACAAAAAGAACGTCAGGCAGAAGATGTAGAAGACCTGCCTACAACGTTATATACAGCACTGAAAGCATTAAAAGAAGACGAGGTTATTCAGGAAGCTCTTGGTAAACATATATGCGACCACTTCATAGAGAACAAGACCTATGAATGGAAAATGTACAGTGCACAAATAACGTCATGGGAAAAAGAAGAGTATTTAAGCCAGTATTAATATAGAAAAACGGAAATAACGCATAGCGTTATTTCCGTTTTTATTTAGATATAATCTTTTACATCATAGCTTTCTTCGCTGCCGAAATCTTCCAGTGTTACTACTTTATGCAGTGCTGCTGCAACGTCTTCAGCTTTTGCAAGCTTGTTTGTTTCCTTATATTCTTTAAAGCGGTCTACGTTCGGAAATTCTTTAATATCAGATGCACGGATAACTTCCTGCATTCCAGTGTCGATAACACCCGGGTAGAACACCGCGCTCTTAATATTGTTGCCCTGATGAATGTTTTCCTTATCAAGTACACTGTGAATCATATTGATTGCAGCTTTCGAGCTGCAGTACGTGCTCCATCCTTCAACTGGACCGCGTGCGGCACCACTCGTTACGGTAACGATACGTTTTTCTCCGCCGAAGTTCTTGAAGCGGTTAACAAATCCCTGAATAAGCAGTGTTGGCGCCACCACATTCACTTTATAGTTTTCGAGCATTTCTTCTGCTGATAAATTGCTGACAGCTTTTACAGGATCAACGATACCTGCAACGTTCAGTAAATATACTTCATCAGTTTCGTCAGGAGCTACAGAGTTGAAGATTTCAGGTATAAACTGTTCCATCGCATCTGTATCGCTGAAATCAACTGAGAATGCTTTATGGATATTTCCTGTTTCTTCTACACTGCTTCTTGTGATGCTGATAATTTTACTGTCTTTGAATATTTCCGCAGTTGCTTCACCGAGACCTCTGTTAGTACCTGTTAAAAATACGTATTTCATTGATGTTTTCCCCCTTGATTTTATATCACAACAATTCTATTATACTCTTTTATTCCCATCTGCTAAACGTTCTTCACATATTTTTATAATAGTTTTCAATGCAGTAATACGAGCATAACGCTTATCGTTTGCCGGTATGACTATCCACGGTGCATAGTCAGTATCTGTTTGACGAATCATATCTTCAGAAGCTTCCAGGTATAAATCCCATTTCTCACGGTTTCGCCAGTCTTCATCTGTAATCTTCCATTGTTTTTCAGGCGTGTCCTCACGGTCTTTAAGCCGTTCGAGCTGCTCATTCTTTTCCAGTGACAGGAAGAATTTAATTATGATGGCTCCAGAATTATGCAGAGACTGTTCAAAATCATTGATTTCTTCATAGGCCTGCTGCCATGCATCCTGTGAAGCGAAACCTTCTACACGTTCGACGAGAACCCGTCCATACCAGCTGCGGTCAAAAAATCCAATGTGGCCGCTTCTTGGTGTCCGTTTCGCAAACCGCCATAAGTAATGATGGGCAAGCTCGATATCGGTCGGAGCACCAATAGCATTGTTTTTATAGCCCGTCGGATCAAGCAGTGCTCTCGTACGTTTAATGTTACCGCCTTTGCCGGCAGCATCCATTCCTTCATAAACCAAGACAAGCGGAATCTTCTCCTGATAGAGCTGGAACTGAATTTCACGCATTCTTGTCTGCAAATCAGGCAGTATTTCTTTATATTCACGCTTCTGGATGCTTTCTTTATCAAAATCAAATGTGAACAAGTCAGTTTTAAAGTTATCGCTGAACTTGCCGTCTGTTTTTTTCTTATATTTATGCTCGGTTTTAATACGTTTCTTTAAACGAGTAATAATCGCAGAGTATAAAGTATTAGCGGCATCTTCTTTGTTATGAAAATCAATCTGCGTCCACGGAGAAACTGTCTCATCCTGCAGGAAATAGTCCATTTCATGGTCATAGTCATGGTGCTGCAGGCGGCTCTGGAATTCTTCAGCTTTCCATTTCAGCATAGGGTTATCTTTCAGCTTCTGAATATGACGTTCCCGGACTTCTTTATCCGTAGTAATGTAAAATTTTAAAACCTCATAGCCGTTGTTTGTTAAAGTTTCTTCAAAGTTCTTCATATCTTCTTCAATCAATTTGAAGTCAGTATTAATATTGCGCTTGATATTATAATCCTTGTATTCTATTAATTGCGAGTACCAGCTTCTGAAATGAATATTAATATTGCCGTCTTTCGGAAGATGATACCAGTAGCGGTGAAGGAAAGGATACCTTAAATCGGCTTCTCTCGGCGGACGCGTGGCGACGAAGTTTGTATACTTCGCATCGAGCGACATATATAAGGCGTTTGATAACCGTGATTTACCCGATGCAGGAGCGCCTTCAATAATAATCATGACAGGAATACCCATATTGTGTGTCCTGCGTGTGACTTCTCCTAATTCAAATTCCAGGTCTTTATCAATTGAAATCATGTTTATCCATCTCCAATCTGAATATATCGATTCAACTTAAAGAATATCTATTAATTCCAGTATATCTTTAACCGGAGAAACTGGGTACTATATAAACAAATTGTTAACTTCTTACATTATGCGATAGAAAAATCTGATAACATGAAGAGTGAATTATAGTCTTTAAAGCATTAAAAAGGGGTGGTCCGATGGATCAGAAGGATTGGAAAATATTAAAATTGCTCTATGAAGAGAAGAATATTACGAAAACAGCTGAGAAATTATATGTTTCGCAACCTTCATTAAGTTATCGTTTGAAAAATTTAGAAAAAGAAATAGGAACCGAGCTTATTTTTAAAACGAAAACAGGTATTGAATTTACGTCTGAAGGAGAATATCTCGTTAAATATGCAAAAGATATGCTGCAGCAGCTTCAGGTGGTTAAAGATAATATTAATAATATGAGTGAAGAAATATCGGGCACACTGAAGATCGGTGTATCGAGTAACTTTGCTCAATATGTTCTGCCTAACCTGCTTAAAACATTTTCAAATAAATATCCTGAAGTACGTTTTAATGTTAGAACAGGTGTGAGTTCAGATGTATATAAGATGTTAAACGATTCATCAGTTCATATTGGTATTCTTAGAAGAGATTATCAATGGCAAAGCAGGAAGTATTTATTAAATCAGGAACCGCTGTATATTATTTCTCAAAACGAAATTAATGTGCAGGAATTACCTTCATATAAGCAGATAGATTATAAAACAGATTCTTCTCTTAAAGAGATTATTAACCGCTGGTGGACGACTGAATTTGCTTCGCCGGCAAGTATAGAAATGGAAGTAGATCGTCTTGATACGTGTAAGGAATTAGTAAAAAGCGGTTTAGGATATTCTATTGTGCCTGAAATTTGTTTAAAAGAAGAGGAGAACCTGTATAAATCAAAAGTTGAATCGAAAGACGGAGCTTTAATAAAAAGAGATACATGGATAATGTACAATGAGGATTACGAAAATCTGGTTATTGTAAAAAAATTCATTGAACATATGCGCTCGTGGGGAAATATCAAATAAAAAAAGGAAAGCATCGGGGGGATGCTTTCCTTTTTAATTTATGTCTAATTCTGTGCTGCTGTAGAAAGATAGTTTTTAATTGAGTCACCTGCAGTTTTTCCGAATACAGATCCTGACATTAAGCCTGAACCGCCGGGGTAGTTATGGTAGAAAAGATCTCCGACCATCTCGCCTGCAGCATATAACCCTTCAATAGGTTCATCATTCGCATCCAGTACTTCTGATTTGTTGTTTACTTTGATTGCACCGAAAGTAAATGTGATACCGCAAGTAATTGGATAAGCGTAAAAAGGACCTTCGTTAAACTTAAGCGCCCAGTTTGTTTTGTTCGGTGATAAGCCGACTGTTGTTTTACCGTCTTTAACACTCGGGTTGTAGTCGCCGTCCTGAACTGCATCGTTGTAGCTGTTAATTGTCTCCAGGAAATTTTCTTTATCAACGCCCATTTTCACTGCAAGTTCTTCTACACTGTCAGCTTTCAGCATTGTTGCTTCTTCTAAATTGTACTCTACTCTCAGCATGTCTCTGACTTGCTCGTCGTAGATTTGGAATGCTTTTTGCTGAGTCTGTTTCAGAGTTTCTTTACCATATTTTGCGTAGGTGTAGTTTCTGAAATCAGCACCTTCGTCAACGAAACGTTCTCCTTCAACGTTAACGATTAATCCTAATGGATATGATGATTTCTTATAGATGTCACCAGGTTTGCTGTAGTCACCAGTTTTAGGTGAGTTGTAGTCTGTAGTATGTGCGTGACAGCCGTCATATTGTCCTGCTTTTACTGCACCGACTTCAAGTGCCATTGTGATACCGTCACCTGTGTTGTACTCGCTTCCGCGGACAATTGCGTTTTCCCATTCTTTGCCGAGGTGTTCCATACGTTTTTTCTTATCGGCTTCAAATCCGCCGCTTGCAAGAACGACTGATTTAGTTTTAACAAGTACTTTACCGTGCTCTTCACTGTTTACGTGAACCCCTGTAATTTTCCCATCTGTTTTTTCAAGCTTTTCAGCAGGTGATGCGTACCAGAAGTCCACACCGTTCTCTTCTGCTTTTTTGAATAATGATTTTACAAGACCGATACCTTTATCGACTGTTTTAACAGGCAGACCGCCCCAGAATGATTTCTTTCCGTCTTTTTCAAAGAATTGATTTTCATTTAACTGGAACTCTACGCCCTGTTCTTTCATCCAAAGAATTGTTTCATATGACTTGCCTGTTAAATGTTCAGCAAGACTTGGGTTGCTTTTATTCTTAGTAACGTTCATTAAGTCGCCGTGATAATCCTCTGTTGCATATTTTGGTAATTCAATTGAGTTTAGTTCTTCTTCAGATAAGTTGTCTACAACCTTACTTAAACCGTCAAGATTGTTGTAAGCAAAACGTATTGCTCCATCAGTAAAGAATGAGTTGCCTCCGCGTTTGTGCTGCGGCCCCTTTTCGACAACAAGTACTTTTAAATTGTCTTCACTTGCAGATACCGCTGCACTTAATGCTGCGTTACCAGATCCTACTACAACTAAATCATATTCATAGTTTGTCATTTTATAATTCCCCCTGTTTTTGATGTATAGCTCAAGGGTAGAACATTTGGCATAATAAATGAAATATCGCTTTTAAATTAAATTTGATAAAATTATTCTATGATGCTTTAACTTCAATTGATTAGCAGTTAAATTCATAGTATTAAGCAGAGAATTAATAGTCAGAAATATCAATACATTGCGTTTACCATAGTAATGTACTATATTTTAGAAAGAGTTTTTCAACTGAATACTATTCTTTCGGGGCAGGGTGTAATTCCCAACCGGCGGTAATCTTTTTAGAAAGCCCGCGACCTGTACGGTATTTATACCGTATGGCTGATTCAGTTAAATTCTGAAGCCGACAGTTAGAGTCTGGATGGGAGAGAGAATAATGTAGCAACGTAAAAATGTCTTTTTAATTCATTTTGTATACGTTTATTTAACATTGTGTGAAACACTGTGTTAATTCAGCATACATTTTTTTAGCGCCGTCGGATAAGTTTATTCGACGGTGCTATTTTTTTATTCAGGAGGTAAAAACTTGAACAGATATATGAATATGGCTGTTAACATGGCCAATATGGCAGCTGGTCAAACGGCAATGAATCCGCCGGTAGGTGCTGTTATCGTTAAAGACGGCAGGGTCATCGGCTACGGCGCGCATTTAAAAGCAGGAGAGCTTCATGCGGAGCGTGCAGCATTGAACAGCTGCAGTGAATCCGCAGCTGGTTCGGACATCTACGTTACACTTGAACCGTGCTCTCATCATGGCAAAACCCTGCCATGCACCGATGCGCTTATTGAAGCGGGTATTAAACGCGTATACTACGCGTACCGGGATACGAATGATAAAGTCGACGGACTGAAGGTATTAAACAGTCATGGTATTGAAACGATTCATCTTAATAATACTGAGGTGGATGAAATGTACCGTCCGTTTAATATTCAACTCGCAAATAAGCGTCCGTTCATTACATTAAAGAGTGCGATGAGCCTCGACGGTAAAATTGCACATAAGAATGGTGACAGCCACTGGGTCAGCAACGATGAATCCCGGCGTGACGTGCACAATTTAAGGCAGTATCACGACGGCCTGCTGATTGGTGCCCATACATTGTTAAATGATGACCCACGCTTAACGACCCGTTTATCTGAAAACGATAAACACCCGGTGCCGGTTATTCTGCTCGGTTCGCAGACACTGCGCGAGGATATGAATATATTCGATCATCCGCATAAGCCTATTATATTTACTAGTAACGAAGAGAATGTACAGTTTAAGGACAGTGCAAAAATCTTCTTTGGAAATTATAATTTAACTGAAATACTTCATATATTATATGAAGAAAATATTGCATCACTTTTAGTGGAAGGCGGTTCGTCCATCCACACTCAATTTTTAAACGAAAAATTATTCGATGACCTCATCATTTACATTGCCCCGAAAATATTTGGTTATTCTGAATATCAGCTCCATCAAGGTGACCCTCCCGGTCAGCTGGATTTGATATTGCATCATGTTGAAAAGCTCGAGTCGGACATCAAACTTACTTACAGGAGGACTCCAGCATGTTTACAGGATTAATCGAACAAACTTCACCAGTACTCTCTATTAATAAAACATCTGCATTAACTGAAATGGAAATAAAGAACTCTCTTTTTGACGATTTAAATATAGGCGACTCTGTCGCAGTTAACGGTGCATGCTTAACCATTACAAAGCTTCAGGAGCGCTCATTTTGCGTTGAAATCGTTAATGAAACGAGCAGTGTAACGTCGTTATCTGATATTAAAAAAGACGATATACTAAACCTGGAACGCGCGATGAGACTGGACCAGCGCTTAGGCGGGCACATAGTGTCAGGCCATGTTGACAGCACGGGAATTATTGAGAATATTTATAATGACGGAGATGCATTGGTTATATCAGTGAAGTGCAGCCGGACATTGATGAAATATATGACCTTAAAAGGTTCTGTCACAATCGACGGCATCAGTTTAACATTATTTGATATCAAACCTGAAGAAGATATTTTTATCTTAAATATCATTCCTGAAACACAGAATAAGACAAATATCGCCCGGAAAAATACCGGTGATATCGTGAATATTGAAGCGGATATGATGATTAAGCATATCGATCATCTGCTTAATTTTGAGAAAGCAGGTGGTACTCATGTTTGATTCAATTGACAGCGCACTGGAAGATTTAAAACAAGGAAAACTGATTATCGTTGTCGACGATGAAGACAGAGAAAACGAAGGTGATCTTATCGGTATAACGGAGTTTATCGACGCAGAAGCCATTAACTTTATGGCCACCCATGCAAGAGGATTAATCTGTACGCCGGTGTCAAAAAGTATTGCTGCACAGGCGGGACTTGTGCCGATGACTGAGCATAACAGTGATGAATATCAGACCGCATTTACAATTTCTATTGATCACGTCAGTTCAACGACCGGTATTAGTGCTTTTGAACGCTTCGACACGATAAAGGCGCTTTTAAACAGCAATGTTTCACCGGAAGAATTTAACCGTCCGGGCCATGTCTTCCCGCTCGTTGCTAAAGCAGGCGGCGTGATTGAACGACAGGGACATACAGAAGCAGCAGTGGATTTAGCGAAGCTGACTGGTGCAAAACCGGCAGGTGTGATTTGTGAAATTATGAATGACGACGGCACCATGGCGCGCGTCGATGATTTGCAAATGTACAAAAAGCGGCACAACATGAAAATGATTACGATTGAAGCTTTAAAACATTATATGTTAAAAAAGCGGTCAGTTACGCTGGCGAGTACTATTAATCTGCCGACGAAGTTCGGCGAATTTAAAATGTATGACTTTGTCGATGGTAAAGGGAAAGAACATTTGGCGCTTGTGCATGGAGAGATTACACCGCATATGAATGTCCGCATTCATTCGGAGTGTCTGACGGGCGATGTGTTTAAAAGTTCGCGCTGCGACTGCGGTGAGCAGCTGGATAAGGCAATGGAGATTATGAGTGAAGAGAACGGCATTATTTTATATATGCGACAGGAAGGCCGCGGTATCGGTCTAACGAATAAATTAAAAGCGTATGAACTGATAGAACAAGGTTACGACACAGTAACGGCGAATGAACATCTGGGCTTTGATGCAGATCTTAGAACCTACGAAGAAGCTGCGGCAATGCTTAAGCATTTAAATGTAAATGAAGTGACACTGCTGAGTAATAACCCGAAAAAGATTCAAGGTCTGGAAAATGAAAATATTAAAGTGCATTCAAGAGAACATATTGTCACAGCGAATATTTACAATGCAGATTATTTAAATACAAAAAAAGAAAAAATGGGTCATCTATTATAGGAGGAATTAATTATGAATGAATTAGAGAAAACAATGAACGGTCAAAATTTAAAAATAGCGATTGTGACGGCGGAATTTAATGAATTTATTACGAGTCGTTTATTAGACGGTGCACATAAAACTTTGCTGAAACACGGCGTTAAAGATGACAATATCGATTTAGTCTATGTACCGGGAGCATTTGAGCTGCCGTTAACAGCAAAAACATTGGCTGAAACGGGTAAATACGACAGCGTTATAACACTCGGCTGCGTAATACGCGGCAGTACGACGCATTACGATTATGTTTGCAATGAGGCAGCAAAAGGTATAAGCCATGCAGGACTGTCAACAGGCGTACCCGTTATATTCGGTGTTATAACAACAGAGAATATCGAACAGGCCATCGACCGTGCCGGCGCGAAAGTTGGTAACAAGGGGTCGGAAGCGGCTGCGACAGCAATTGAAATGGCAAGTGTCATAGAAAGTATTAAAAAATAATATCAGGGGGTCATTTAATGATAACCGGGGACGATAAAAAATACTTAAAACGCAGTGTGGAACTGGCACAGAAGGCTCTCGAAACAGGAAACTCACCTTTCGGTTCACTGCTTGTGTCAAAAGAGGGCGAAATACTATTTGAAGACCATAACCGTGATGCAGACGGAGATCAGACAAAACATCCGGAATATGCCATTGCGAAATGGGCTGCCGAGAATTTATCGGCTGCAGAACGTAAAAATTCAGTAGTTTACACTTCAGGAGAACATTGTTCAATGTGCTCATCTGCACATGCCCTGGCGGGACTTGGCCGCATCGTTTACGCGAGTTCCTCAGCACAGCTGAAAGAATGGCAGCAAAAGCTGGGTATTACAGAATTGGGTGTGTTAAAAGGTTTGAGTATTGAGGAAGTCATTAATAATACAGAAGTAGATGGACCTGACGAAGAACTGTCGCAGCAAGTAAAACAGCTGCAGATAGAATATTATAAATAACAAGAATACCGGAAATCTTAAGTGATTTCCGGTATTTTTAAATTTTTTGAGGTTGTCGGGGGTGTGTGGATACACATGAGCTTCTGTCATGCCAGTCCGGTAAGTCTCGGATACACATGAGCTCCCATCATGCTAGCCCGGTAAGTCCCGGATACACATGAGCGAAAGCTGAAAAATTAATTACAACAGCAGATGGCGGTGCTGTAATGTTTGAAGAGAAATTACCGTCAGGCGGCAGATGGATTGTGACGACGCTGGATCCGGACTATCATTTTGGCTCATATTTCATGCCTGCAACCGAAAGTTTTTTGGAAGGATTCTTCCCCTACCTTGCAAGCGGCAAATAGAAAAGGACTTCCCGAGGGAAGTCCTTTTTATCTTATATTACTTTTTCTTGTTGTATTTAAATTTGTAGTAGAAATAGTACAGTGCAGGTGTTGCTATCATCGACAGTAATGTCGAGAAGGCAAGTCCGGCAATGACTGTGACTGCGAGCGGCTCGAATAGAACGTCCCCGCTGAATGCAACAGGTATCAATGCGAGTATACTCGTTACAGTCGTTAAAATAATCGGCTTGAATCTTGCGCGTCCGCTTTCGTAAATCGCTTCGTAAATATCATCTACACTGCCATCTTTTCTGCGTATTTCTATAAAGTCTATTAACACAATCGCGTTTCTGACGACGATACCGGTCAGTGAGACCATCCCCATTATACCGAGGAAGCTGATTGGTGTCTGAGTTACAAACAGGCCGATAATGCCCCCGCTTATTGCTAAGAAGATGCTGAATACTATAATCAGCGGCAAGACGAGTGAGTTAAATTCAAATGCGATAACAAGGTATACAAGAATCAGTATTACTGAGAATAAAATACTAATTTCGATAAAGAAGTCGGTCTGGTCGGATGATTCTCCGCCGACGATAACTTCTGTACTGCCGTCGAGGCTGTTACTGTAATCGCTGATTAACGATTCAATATTTGCTTCATCATCGGAATACACTTGAAGTTCAGCAGTTCTTTCACCGTTCTTGTGCTGAATCAGAGGTGTATCTTCCGTTTCTGATACTGTGACAAAATCACTTAGCGGATACATCTCAGGACGGTCTTCTTCGATGTTCACAATCTCGATATTATCTAAGTTATATTCATCAGCATATTTCAGCGACATCTCTGTACTGTTTCCGTCTTCAATAATTTCCTGAAGCGGGATTCCTTCTGATATCATATTTAACTCGTTTTTAACCTGTGATATCGAAATGGCGTTCTCTTCCAGTGCATCGTAATCAATACTGTACTGTAATGTGTCTACAGGATTGCCGATGCTTGAAGTAACGATTGCACCTTCATTTTCAAGCTGTTCAGTGAGTTCTGCAACTTCGGAACTTAAAGTATCTAAGTCTTCTTCGAAGAATTCTACTGTAATTGGAGCGCTGGCCGGCGGCCCCTGGATAATCGTGTTCATGAATATTTTAGCATCCGGGAATGCTTCGCGCAGCGGTGCTTCATATTCATCGATTGTTGCTGAAGCGCTCATTTTTTCTTTGTCTATCTGCAGTGCAATCTGTGCTGTATTTTCACCTGACTGGTCTAAAGAAGCACCAAATAAATTTGGCAGACCTTCACCTGTAAAGATAGATGAGCCTTCCACATGGTCCATATCTTCCAATAGATGAGCCAGGACTTCCTCTGTATCTTCATGTGTCTTCTGGATAGTCTGTCCTTCATTAAAAATCAGATCAATCGTTACTTCTGAACGATCGGCTTCAGGGAAAAACTCAAATGGTGTGAAGCGGATGAGACCTACTGATAATAACGTAACGATGAGTATTGCCAGGAACGACAGCAATGGACGTTTTAATACTTTAGGCAATACTTTATCGGCGTAAACTTTACTGCCCCATGTAAATGCTTTTCCTAATAACCCTGGATTCTTAGGTACTTTTTTGTAAGGAATTACATTGCGCATCGCCGGAATAAATGTCAGTGCAAGCACTGTTGAAACAATCATTGTAGATATTAAAATACTCGGCAGAGCTTTTATAAAGTCACCATTCGCACCGGATAATAACAGAAGCGGCGAGAATGTAAAGACGATAGCAGCTGTTGAAGCAATAACAGATGGTGCAACTTCTTTCACACCGTTATAAATCGCATCACCTTTACTGTCTCCGAGTGTAAATCTGCGTTCAATATTATCGTTAACGACAATAGAGTCATCGACGAGTATACCAAGTGCGATAATTAAACCGATAACGGAAATCTGGTTCAGGTCAACACCCATCCACGGTACCGGAATAAGTCCGATAAAGATTGAAATAAGTACAGTCAGCATTACTGTAATCGAACCGAATAATGACAGTCCGATTGACGTACCGATAATAACAGCAATTACTGCAATCAGCAGTGATGTGTATAAGCCGATAAATATATCTTCAACGTTTTCTCTTTCCGATGAAATATTATCTACCGTTACGTTGTCAGGCATATTGTCAAAGCTGTCATTAATAACAGACTCGACATTTTCAGATACTGACGGTACATCTTCTTCACTTGATAAGAATACTGTGAATGATATTGCATCCTCACCGTTATACTGAACAATGTCTTCAGGTGTGCTCTCAACTGACTCAATGCTTGCGACATCTAAGAGCGGCACTCTGTCTTCACCGATACGCACTTCTTCAAGTGTTCGAAGAGCTGTTTCATCTTCAAATGATAAACGAATAATTTCGTCATCCTGAACATCCTGTCCCAGTACGACCGGGCTCAGAGATAAGTCGATTTCATTCATAATTTCATTGGGATTCAGCTGTGCTTCTGCTAAAGCATCCCAATCAAGCTGGATTTCGTATTCCGACTCTCTGTAGCCTTTAATTGTTACACTGTCGACACCGGCAAGCTGAATCACTTCCTGCTGCAGGCTTTCAATGTCTCCTCTGACAGCTTCCAGGTCTTCAAAAGAATCACTATGTATCTGATAACTTAAAAGCGGGAATGCATTTGTAATAGACTCAACTTCCGGCTGAGCTGCATTTTCCGGCAAATCCCCGCTGACACTTTGCACTAAATTATTAACATCATTAAGTACATTGTCAGGTGTGCTGCCGTCACTGAGTGACAGTGTAATAACAGAAACATTATCCTGTGACACCGAAGAAACATCTTCAATATCCTCGATACTGAACATTTCCGTTTCAATAAGGTTTGTCACGTTTTCTTCGATGTCATCTTTGTCTGCACCAGGCCAGGCCGTGATGACGTTAATTAGATTCACTTCTGTTTCGGGGATTTCACGCTGCTCAATAGTTAAAAAAGTATACACGCCTACAATCGACACGGTAAAAATTAAAACTATAAACAGCAGGCTTCTCTTTAATAATAAATCTGCGAGTTTTCTCATAGACATCCTCTATTCCATATTTATATTCTTTCTCATTATATAGTAAAGTAACGAAAGATATCTATTCACGTGCATAAAAATACTCACCAATATCATTGGCGAGTATTTTTTATCTTATTAACTGTCTCAGATGTTCAGGAAGCATGACTACTTCTGCCTGCATATCTGCAGGACGGAAAGTCTTATCGATACATTCTTCCATGTATTCAAGATGTTTTTCATCCAGGTATGTGTCATCAATTTTTTCGCCGTTTTCATCACTCTGGATACTGTACCAGTATAAGTATTCAACATCCATAAAAACTTCGCGGAAAATTGTTTCAACGTACATCTTTTCACCTTCGAGGTTTAAAAGCACATCTTCCATATTGTCACGCATATATTCGATCCACTCATCGACTACTTCGCTTTTACCTTCTTTTACTTTGAACTTTGTCAGTTCAGCTCTCATATTATCCCTCCTGATATTCAAAAATTAAATAACAGTCTTTAATACATTTTATATGAAAATTAACATGTATGCTATTTTATAAGGTTATTTTATAAAGAAAGTTGTATATTTCATCTGATATAATAATTATAAGTAATTAATTATAGGAGATAAAAGATAATATGATAGAAAAATTTAAAAGAGAATGGCTGACGTCGCCCGGAACGAATATTATGGCGGGAATCGTCGTTGCACTGGCATTGATACCTGAAGCTATAGCTTTCTCGATTATTGCCGGTGTCGACCCGATGGTCGGACTTTACGCATCGTTTCTTATCGCAGTAATCATTTCATTTGTCGGCGGCAGACCGGCAATGATATCAGCGGCAACAGGTGCAGTAGCATTACTAGTGGTCCCGCTGGTTAGAGAATACGGCGTGGAATATTTATTCGCCGCAACGATACTGATGGGAATTATTCAAATCATCCTCGGCATTTTCAAAGTTGGAAAGTTACTGAAATTTATTCCGAATTCTGTAATGATCGGCTTTGTAAATGCCTTGGCCATAATGATTTTCATAGCACAGCTGCAGCATATATTCGGTATTTCATTTGATACATATATATATGTAATTATAACAATTGCTATTTTGTATGTGCTGCCGAGATTTTTCAAAAAAATACCGGCACCGCTGGTTGCTCTAGTAGTGCTGACATCATGCTATATCTTTTTTGGTGCAGAAGTCCGCACAGTTGGAGATTTAGGGGCGATTGAAAAATCATTGCCGAGCTTCATAATTCCTGACGTGCCTTATACGCTCGAAACATTGAAAATTATTTTCCCTTATTCATTATCGATGGCCATTGTCGGACTAGTGGAAAGTCTATTAACAGCCCGCATTGTGGATAATGCGACGGACACGTACAGCAGTAAAAACAAAGAGTCACGCGGTCAGGGTATCGCAAACTTTGTGACCGGATTTTTTGGCGGTATGGGCGGCTGTGCGATGATTGGACAGTCGGTGATTAACGTAAGATCAGGTGCGACAACAAGACTGTCGACATTTACTGCAGGTGCATTCTTAATGCTGCTTATCATTCTTTTCGGGGATCTGGTCGTGCAAATACCGATGCCGATATTAGCAGGCATTATGGTAGTCGTTACTATCAGCACCTTCGACTGGAAAACGTTTAAGTATATGAAGAAAGCCCCGCGTACGGATGTATTCGTTATGCTGATTACTGTCTTGATTATACTTGTTACTGATAATCTGGCAGTCGGCGTTATTGCTGGTGTGTTCTTCAGCGCAATTTTCTTTGCAACGAAGATTTCGAAAGTGAAAGTTACTAAGGAAATAATAAATAATAATTACGTGTTCTATTTTGAAGGACAGATATTCTTCGCTTCAATCGATACGATGATAGACCAGCTTGAATTTAAACAATACGATAAAGATATCCTGCTAGACTTTTCGAAAGCCCATCTCTGGGATGATTCCGCAGTGGATGCCATTGATACAATGGTGAGAAAATTTGAAGATAAGGGTAATACAGTATATGTGGATCAATTAAATGCAGACAGCAGAAAAATTGTTAAAGAACTCAGTCAGCTGAATAAAGAACATTTAACTTAACGTAAAATGAGGAGGCATTTGAATGTATAAATCAATACTGCTTGCAGCGGACGGCTCAGAAAACAGCTTCAGAGCTGCGGAAGAAACATTGAACTTTATCAATGAAGACACGATGGTTACAATTTTAAATGTAATCCAAATAGAAAAGTCGAAAGATGCTGTACTACACGGTGAAAATACTGTTAAACAGCAAAAAGAAAAGATTGCTAAAATTATTGATTTATATGATCGAAAAAACGTTAATTATAACGTTATGTTTGAAAGAGGACTGCCTGATGAAACAGTCGTTAAAGTCTCTAATAGCGGGGAATATAATATTATAGTGCTCGGCAATAGAGGGTTGAACGCATTGCAGGGAATGATGATGGGCAGTGTCAGTCATAAAGTCGCAAAACGTGCCGATATACCGGTGATGATAGTTAAATAATTGTGTTAGGGTGAGCGTCTAATAGCGTTCGCCTTTTTTATTTAAATTCTTAAATTATCTGTAAATTGAAAGCCTTTACATTTTGGATTGAAATTAGGTAGAATGAAATTATCACACATAAACAAGGGGGAAATAAAATGGTATTTGAATTTCCGAATAAAGAAGGCGCCAAGTACAGAATTAAGTCTCAGTATGAAAACTACATCGGCGGTGAATGGGTGGCACCTGCTGATGGAGAGTACTTTGAGAATGAATCGCCGGTAACCGGTGAAGTCGTGTCAAAAGTACCACGTTCGAAACAGGCAGATGTAGATAAGGCAGTTGCTGCTGCACAGGAAGCACAAAAGTCATGGGCAGTGACATCTGTAACCGAGCGCAGCAATATTCTCTTAAAGATTGCTGACCGTGTTGAAGAACATCTTGAAGAGCTTGCTGTACTTGAAACTTTTGAAAATGGTAAGGCTGTACGTGAAACACTGAATGCCGACTTACCGCTCGTCGTCGATCATTTCAGATACTTTGCAGGTGTAATACGCGGACAGGAAGGCGGAATTTCTCAAATAGATAATGATACTGTAGCGTATCACTATCATGAGCCGCTTGGTGTTGTAGGACAGATTATTCCATGGAACTTCCCATTACTTATGGCGACGTGGAAAATTGCTCCTGCACTGGCAGCAGGAAACTCAATTGTCTTAAAACCTGCCGAGCAGACACCGACAACGATACTTCATCTGGCGGAGCTCATTGGAGATTTGCTGCCTAAAGGTGTCTTTAATATTGTTAACGGCTTCGGTTCTGAAGCAGGACAATCGCTGGCGACGCATACCGGTATTAACAAGATTGCCTTTACGGGTGAAACGACTACCGGCCGTATTATTATGCAGAATGCGAGTCAGAACCTGATTCCTGTCACACTGGAACTTGGCGGTAAATCACCAAACATTTTCGCAAAAGACGTTATGGATGCGGATGATGACTACTTAGACAAAGCGATTGAAGGGCTTGTAATGTTCGCACTGAACCAGGGTGAAGTATGTACATGTCCGTCACGCGCACTTGTACACGAAGATATCTTTGATGAATTTATGGAGCGCGTGGTTAAACGTGTTGAACAGATTAAAGTAGGTAACCCGCTGGATCCAAATACGATGATGGGTGCACAGACTTCAAATGAGCAGCAGGAAAAAATTGCATCGTATCTTGATATCGGTAAAAAAGAAGGCGCTGAATTACTTACAGGCGGCAACATTAAATCAGTCGACGGTGATATTAAAAATGGTTACTACGTCGAACCGACAATCTTTAAAGGCCACAATAAGATGCGTATTTTCCAGGAAGAAATTTTTGGGCCGGTGTTAGCAGTAGCGACTTACAAAGATGACGACGAAGCGATTGAGATTGCCAACGATACACTGTACGGCCTTGGTGCGGGAGTATGGACGCGCAGTCAAAACAGAGCATACCGATTAGGGCGTGCAATTCAGGCGGGCCGTGTATGGGTAAACACTTATCACGACTACCCTGCTCATGCAGCATTTGGCGGTTACAAAATGAGTGGTATTGGCCGGGAAAATCACAAGATGATGCTAGCACATTATCAGCAGACTAAAAACCTGCTGGTCAGCTACAGCGAAACGCCAAAAGGATTCTTTTAATTGGCAGTACTTGAACAAGTCTATGCGACTGATCAGGCCAGATCACTTATTAATGAATTAAAAGAAGAACATGGAAACTTAATTTTTCATCAATCAGGGGGATGCTGTGACGGCTCCAGTCCAATGTGTCTGAAAGAAGGCATGATGATTATCGGAGACGTAGATGTACAGCTTGGTGTAATTGAAGGTGTACCATTTTATATGAATCATAAGCAGTATGAATACTGGAAGCATACGCAAATCACGCTTGATGTTGTTAAAGGCATCGGCGGCATGTTCAGCGTCGAGGGGCCGAGAGGCGTCAGATTCCATATTCGCAGCGAACCGATAGAATAATGAAGAAACCGGACACGTCGATGTCCGGTTTTTTCTTGTTTTATATAAAAGTAAATACATTGCTGAACAAACCGGAGAGTATAAATCCGGCAATTAATCCGAGTACAAATATCAGTCCCCATTTAGCCCATTTCACAAAACGCAGCTCCCTTATATTATCTTGGTATTCATATACCCTTTCTCTTTAAACATATACCGGTAATTTCGAGATCAATACTTAGCTTTTTCAGCTGCTACATCTTATAATATTACATTGTGTTTTATAGTAATTAAAAATCAGCAGGTGAAGAAATGAAAAGCTCGAAAAATGATTTTACAACCGGTCCTATATTAAAGCCGCTGATTATATTTTCAGCGCCGATCATGCTGGCAAATCTGCTGCAGACTTCGTTTCAAATTGTCGACAGTCTGTGGGTCGGAAATATTCTTGGTGCAGAGGCACTGGGTGCTGTCGCCATAGCAACGACCATACTGGTCACTATATTGTCTTTCATACTTGGTTTGAACAATGCGGCACTGACTATTTTATCTCAGCAGCATGGCCGTAAAGATGATGAAGGCCTGAAGCGCTACTTAAATGCTTTTATCGTTATTATGACTGTAATGTCTGTTGTTTTTGCGGTAATCGGCTACATATTTGCAGAAAGTCTGCTCGGAATTATCGGTACGCCGGATGCTATTTTGGATATGACAGCGTCATACCTTCAAATAAGCCTTCTCGGGATGTTTTTCTTATTTGGCTATAACTTTATCAATACTGTTTTCAGAGCGCTTGGCGACAGCAAGACGCCGCTTAGAATTGTCTTCATTGCAGTCATATTGAATGCTGTTCTGTCACCGCTCTTTATGATTGTATTTGATCTCGGTATACAGGGTGCGGCCCTCGCTACAGTCGGTTCACAAACAATTGCATTTCTGTACAGTGTTTATCTCGCAGTGAAACGCAAGCTGATGCCGTTTAAAATGCCTTCGATACCGGCACGCTATGAAGTCGGACTAATTTTAAAACTGGGTATTCCGGCAGGACTGCAAATGGGAGTAATTCACGCGGGAATTGCAGCGATACTGAGTGTTGTGACTCAGTTTGGTGCAGACAGCGTTGCAGGATTCAGTGCCGCTCAGCGTCTCGACAGTTTAATTATGCTCCCTGCAATGGCGCTCGGTACTGCTGTTAATGCTATGGCAGGACAGAATATCGGCATACAGCAATGGTCACGCGTAAAGCAAATCGCACGTTATGCCGCTCTTTATAACTTTGGTTTAATGCTGAGTATTGCGGCTGTCGTTATTATATTTGCTGAAGCGGGCATCAGAATGTTCATTCAGGACGAGGCAGCGGTAGAATTCGGTACGAACTACTTAAGAATTGTCGCACTGTGTTATCCATTTTTAGGATTGAATTTTGTTTTAAACAGTATTGTCAGAGCATCAGGAGCGATGTATCAGGTACTTATACTGAACATCATTTCTTTCTGGATACTCAGGTATCCTGTGTCAGCGCTGTTTGCTTCATACTTTGGAGAAATCGGAGTTGGCATGGGTATGGGCGTCAGTTTTATAATCAGCAGTATATTCGCCTATCTGTATTACAAGTTCGGAAAATGGAGAGAAAAAGAACTATTTAAATGATAAACACTCCTAAAAATATATAGACATATATCTATATAGATGATAATCTATATATAAATTACGGAGGTATATGCATGAATTATGACGAAACAGCTTCATTATTAAAAATTATAGCGGATCCAAGCCGTCTTGAAATACTCGATTTATTATCGTGTGATGAACTATGCGGTTGTGATTTACTCGAGCACTTTGAGTTTTCTCAGCCTACTTTGAGTCACCATATGAAAGTTCTCGTAAACAGTGATTTTGTTACGAAAAGAAAAAATGGTAATAAAGTAATGTATGAACTCAATCACAAGACGATGAATAAAATAGAAAAACAGCTTCAAATTATTAACTCATCAAGCGGATATTGTGCATGTCAAACTATGAAGAAAGGTGTCTGCTGATTATGGCAATACTGGCGGTAAGCATATTTATTATTACTTTAATATTTGTAATCTGGCAGCCGAGAGGGCTAGATATTGGTATTACTGCAATGGCCGGTGCCCTTCTCGCTGTAATTACAGGTGTGGTCTCGTTCGGAGACATTCTCGAAGTGACAGGGATAGTCTGGAATGCGACTCTTACTTTTGTTGCGGTAATTTTAATTTCATTAATTCTCGATGAGATAGGATTCTTTGAATGGTCGGCAAGACACATGGTGAAAGCTTCAAACGGAAGCGGACTGAAGATGTTTATCTACATCGCACTGCTCGGCTCTGTCGTAGCAGCATTCTTTGCCAATGACGGTGCAGCATTAATTCTGACGCCCATTGTACTGGCCATGGTCCGCAACTTAAATATGAAAGAGAAAGTAATCTTTCCATTCGTTATTGCCAGCGGATTTATAGCGGATACGACTTCCCTGCCGCTAATTGTCAGCAACCTGGTGAACATCGTGTCGGCGGATTACTTTAATATCGGATTTATAGAATACTTTCTGCATATGATAATACCTAATATCTTTTCACTGATTTCGAGTATTCTCGTATTGTGGCTGTTTTTCAGAAAATCTATTCCTGAAACGTTTGATGACAGCAGCTTAAAAGAACCGTACGAAGCTGTGAAAGATGAAAAAATGTTCAAATTCTCGTGGGTAATACTTATCCTGCTTCTGATTGGTTATCTTGCGAGTGAATTTATAGCTGTGCCAGTGTCGTTTATCGCGGGAGCTATTGCACTTGTCTTTCTCGTTACAGCGCGTAAATCGGAAGCAGTCAGTGTTTCACGTGTAATTAAAGGTGCACCGTGGAATATTGTTGTTTTCTCTATCGGAATGTATGTCGTTGTATTCGGGCTGCGTAACGCAGGGCTGACAGATATACTGGCAGACGTCATCGTTAACATTACGGAGTACGGTTTACTCGCAACAGTAATGGGCATGGGTGCAATTGCAGCTATTCTGTCATCGATTATGAATAACATGCCGACAGTAATGATTAACGCGATAGCAATCAGCGAAACAGGTGCTCAGGATGCTATTAAAGAAGGATTAATATATGCGAATGTTATTGGTTCGGATCTCGGACCGAAAATAACGCCTATCGGCTCATTGGCAACGCTGCTGTGGCTGCATGTGCTCGCTAAAAAAGATATGAAGATATCGTGGGGCACGTATTTTAAAATCGGCATACTGATTACTCCGCCGGTGCTTATTATGACACTGCTCGGATTATACTTTACGCTGTTAATATTTTAAGTGAGGGATAGCTATGACTAAAAAAACAATATACTTTGTATGTACAGGAAATGCCTGCCGCAGCCAAATGGCTGAGGGCCTCGGCAAAGAGATACTTGGGTCTGAATGGAACGTCTACTCCGGCGGTATAGAGGCGCACGGTGTGAATCCAAATGCGATTAAAGCGATGGCTGAAATCGACATCGATATCAGCGGAAATACATCTGATTTAATTCAGCAGGATATCATCAATGAAGCTGATTTAGTAGTTACGCTGTGCAGCGACGCGGATCAGAATTGTCCGATATTGCCCGCTCATGTGACAAAAGAACATTGGGGCTTTGATGATCCGGCTGGTAAAGAATGGACCGAGTTCCAAAGAGTCAGAGATGAAATCAAAACAAGAATACAGCAGTTTAAAAATACAGGAAACTAAAAAAGCAGTGCCGCATAATTTATGCGCACTGCTCTTTATATTATTTAGACATTTGTTTCTCAATGAATTTCTTCAGTACGTGTACTGTAAGAACGCAGTCATCGAGCGAAGTCCATTCAGCGGGATTATGACTGATGCCAGCTTTACTGCGCGCAAAAATCATTGCGACAGGCAGCTCGAGTCCGATATTCATTGAATCATGACCTGCCCCGCTCGGCAGCTCCATCGCTTCAATATTTAAATCTGTTAATATATCGCGGAGTTCATCTTTGTAAGTTTCTTCAACAGGAACGGGTTTAACACGCGACGTACGGCTTACTGTAACGTCGATACCTCGTTCTTTTGCAATGTCGTATGCCCGCTCTGATATGAGCTCAAGCAGCATGTCTCGCGATTTCTCATGGATGTCGCGTATATCGACAATCATTTTCACCGATTCAGGAATAACGTTGGCACCATTCGGATAGACAGCGAGTTTACCTACCGTTGCAACGGCGGTACTGCTGACGATTTTCGGTATGCTTTCAAGTTCACTGACAAAACGTCCGGCAGCAACAAGCGCATCCTGACGATCGTTCATTGGTGTATTGCCGGCATGTCCGGCAAGTCCTTTGAATTCAATTTCCAGCCACGCCTGTCCTGCAATACCTTTAACGATACCGACAGGAAGATTGTTTTTCTCAAGCAGCTTGCCCTGCTCAATATGAGCTTCGGCAAAGAACGTCCAGTCGCGCTGCTGAATCTTTTTAAAATCCGGAAGAGAAGAACCATACTGTTCGAGAACTTCTTCAAGATTTAAGCCGTCACTGTCTCTGAGCGACTCAATTAATTCATCGTCAACCAAACCCATATAGGCACGGCTGCCGAATACACCACTTGAGAAACGGGCACCCTCTTCATCTGAAAATATAGCGACTTCATATGATTTATCAGGAATATAGCCAGTTTCTTTCCATGCTTCTGCAACTTCAAGTGCAGCAAGCACACCAAGGACGCCGTCAAAATTCCCGCCCGCAGGCACAGTATCAACGTGAGAACCTGAAGCGACAGACTGTGAATCATCTCTGCCTTTCAATCTGCCGAAAAGATTTCCGGCAGCATCTGTTTCAACAGTCAGCCCGGCAGCTTCCATCCACTCAGAAACTAATGCCTTAGCATCTTTCTCTTCTTTCGAAAACCCCGGACGGCTGACACCGCCGGTTTGCAGCACGCCTATTTTTGAAATCGCATCAAGGCGCTCAGCAAGACGTTTGCCGTCAATGCCGTCGTAATTCAGTTCAGTATTATAATCTTTTAATAAAGTATCTTTCATTAATTATGTCCTCCAAGCTGTAATGTGTTTTTCTTAACAAATATGTATTTCGCGGTATATTTCCCGGGAATTAAATGAACCGCAGCATATCCTGTGGCAAAAAGTTTCTGAAATATACTTCTGGTATTCATTCTCCACTCCAGTGCGAGTGCATGATTTTGAGATTTAACATACTGAAAATCTTTTGGAACTTCGAGAGAATATAACTCTGCATCATATTGTTCATTGTGAAACATCGTACTGACCGGCAGGTTGTTAGAAATGCTGACTTCATTTAATGGAACAGCACTTCTGTAATCAGCCTTCTCTTTTTCTGATACATGTTCACTTGCTATGTGCCAGTGAACTTCAAAACGGTCAGATGGCAGCCCTTTGTTGATGCTGTCCTTCATTTCACCGTATGCATTTTCTTTATAAACAGAACAAATGCCGTTGAGTTTAGTCAGGTTTAAATATGCATTGCGTGTTTCAAGAGGGTCATATGTCCAGCGTATCAATGAATATCCTTTATTAATGGCAATCTCCCGCTGTTTTCTTTTAAGCTTTTCCCCTATTTTTCTGGAACGATATTCTTTTTCTACTCCCAGCATGTGAGAAACGAGATATGTTTGACCGTCCTTAAATCCGGTAAAGCCATAACTGAAACCGATAAAAGTATCTTCATCAAAAGCGCCGATAATAACACCGCCGTTTTTAACTGCAGTCAGCGTCTGGTGAATCGGCAGCGGCGGCGAATTCCAAATATTGTGTTCCAGTTCTCCGATTAGTCTGAGGTTCTTAATCGTCGTTAGTTCTTTCAGCGTAATCATTGCAAACCTTCTTTATAGTAAAAGTGAATTTTTCATAACATTAGCATAACAAATATTTCAATACAATAAATATTCAGATAGCTCATAATTTAAAAATATATTAAATTTAATGTATTATCCTTGATATTTCGAATTCTAAGTATTATACTGCAATTAGATTAAATTTAATATATACAGAAATGAGCTATATAAGGAGGTGCAGACATGAACGAAAAGGAAGCGCGTATAAAAGCATTTACTGTTTTTATAAAATCCTCACAGTCCGTACAGAAACTTATTAAACAGGACTTTTTAAAGAAAGAAATTAACCTCAATGAATATGCGGTAATGGAGCTGCTGTATCACAAAGGTGATCAGCCGATTCAGGCAATCGGTAAAAAGGTACTGATGGGAACAGGCAGCATCACTTACGTTATAGATAAACTTGAAAAGAAAGGTTTTCTGTACAGAAAACCATGCCCTGAAGACAGAAGGGTAATGTTTGCCTGCATTACCGATGATGGTAAAGAGTATATGGACACAAGAGTTGTAGAACAGGAAGCACTGATCAATACAATATTTGATGAGTGGGATAACGAAGAAGTAGCAGATGCAATCAATCTATTAAAACGAATCGGGCTGCACGCAGAAAGCCTGCTTAAATAAAACTTGGAGGAAGACATTATGACTAATGAAAATTTAAAAGGTATACACCACGTAACAGCGATGACAGACAATGCGATGAGAAATTATGAATTTATGACGGAAGTTGTCGGCATGCGTCTGGTTAAGAAAACTGTAAACCAGGATGATATTCAGACTTACCACACATTCTTTGCTGATGATGAAGGATCACCGGGTACGGATATGACTTTCTTTGATTTCCCGAATAATCCTAAAGGTTCGAAAGGGACTAACTCGATTTCGAGAACAGGACTCAGAGTGCCAAACGATGCAGCGCTTGAGTATTATTTAAACCGCTTTGAAGAAAATGGTGTAACGCATAGCGGTATTCAAGAATTGTTCGGTAAAAAAGTACTGCCGTTTGAAGAGTCTGACGGTCAGCGCTATCAGTTATTCTCGGATGAAAATAACGAAGGTGTAGCGCCTGGTAAACCGTGGAAAAACGGTCCTGTACCAGAAGATAAAGCAGTATACGGACTTGGTCCGATTGAGATTACAGTAAGCTATTACGATGATTTCAAAAAAGTTCTTCAGGAAGTTTACGGTATGAAACCGGTTCTTGAAGAAGACAATGTAATACTTTTAGATGTTGGCGAAGGCGGTAACGGCGGTCAGGTTATTCTTCGTAAAGATGAAGGTACTGAAGGACGTCAGGGTTACGGTGAAGTACACCACGTGTCATTCAGAGTTGAAGATCACGCAGCACTTGCAGCGTGGAAAGATAAATACCGCAAGATGGGTATCGGTAACTCGGGACTTGTAGACCGTTTCTACTTTGAAGCGTTATATGCACGCGTTGGCCATATTCTGATTGAATTATCTACAGACGGACCTGGATTCATGGGAGACGAGCCGTACGAAACATTAGGTGAAAGTCTTGCATTGCCGCCGTTTTTAGAGCCGAAACGCGCACAGATTGAAGCAGCCATTAGACCATTTGATACTACAAGAAGTAAATAATAAAGGGGAAGAATATAAATGGAAGCAATTAAAAGAATTCATCACATTACAGCAATTGTCGGTGATCCGAATGAAAATATAGAGTTCTACAGAGACGTCCTCGGCTTAAGATTAGTTAAGCAGACAGTCAACTTCGATGATCCGGGTGTTTATCACTTATACTTCGGAGATTACGACGGAAATCCGGGAACGATTATTACGTTCTTTAACTGGGTTGTCGACAGACCGGGTGTTAAAGGCAGCGGCCAGGTCGGAAGAATTGCATTCAGAATTCCGAAAGGCAGTATGACACAATGGCAAGATCACTTGAAAGAGTTAAATATAAATACTGAAATTACTCAGTTGTTCGGACAGGACACACTTCAGTTTGACGATGTGCATGGACTGGAGCTCGCTCTGGTTGAAGGAGACAGCGAAGCTGATAAGAAAGATATTACCGGCTTCCACGGTGCAGTATTACTGTCAGGCAATCCTGACGGTACGAAAGAGCTTTTAGTACGTACGATGGGCTTAAACGAGCTCGATATTAATGACAGAAATCTCCACTTCGAAACAGCAGGTGAAGAGAAGCATCACATCATCACTGAACTGCCGCCTGAACCAAGAGGCAGATTCGGTATCGGTACAGTGCACCATATCGCATGGTCAGTACCGAATCTAGAAATTTTAGAAGAATGGCAGACATTACTGCAAAGCAAGAATTTCGGTGTTACTGAAGTCAGAGACAGAAACTATTTTAAATCGATATATACGAGCGAGCGGGGCGATGTTGTATTTGAATTCGCGACTGATGAACCGGGCTTCGATGTAGATGAAGATAAATCAGAACTTGGCTCTTCTATGCAGCTTCCGCCGCAGTACGAGCACAAAAGAGAAGAGTACGAAAGAACAATGCCGAAGCTAAACCTTTAAGGGGCGATATATCATGTTCAGCTTTTCAAAAGATGATTTAACTACTAAAGAGAAAAATAAAATACTGATCGGCACGGTTGTACCGAGACCTATTGCATTAGTATCAACGGAATCAGCAGACGGGGTCGTTAACGTGGCACCGTTCAGCTATTTCAATATTGTCACTTACAGACCGGCGATTCTGTCGATTGCAGTGCAGAGAATCAGCAGCGAACCGAAAGATACAGCGAGAAATATTATGTCCGGTAAAGAAGCGGTCGTTCACGTTGTTGATATGTCGAATGTGGAACTTGCCAATATTACAGCAGCACAGCTTGCACCGGAAGACAGTGAATTGAACTATGCCGACTTTACCCCGGTTGAATCTGAATCGGTAAAAGTGCCGGGTTTAAAAGAAGCGAAAGCAAGATTTGAGACTACGCTTTATGATAGGCATGTTATTTATGACGGTGATGAGCCGACAACTGACGTCCTGTTTTTAAAAATTGAACACTTTCATCTGGATGAGTCAGTGTATAATGCTGAAAACGGCTATGTTGATGTAGAACAGCTTGGCGCGGTCAGCAGACTGGCAGGCAATGATTACGCAGAAATCGGCCGGATGTTTACGATAGAAAGACCCAAATAATTTTTAGGAGCGATAATTTATGGAACATATTTATAACGAGAATAAAAAAGGTGCACCGGTATTTGTTTTACTTCACGGTACAGGCGGAACAGAAACAGATTTACTGCCGTTGGCACAAGCTTTAAATCCTGAGTATAATGTTCTCAGCATTCGCGGTAACGTAAAAGAAAATGGTATGAACCGCTACTTCCGCCGTCTCGGCGAAGGAAACTATGATTGGGAAGACCTTGAATTCCGCGGTAACGAACTGTATAAATTTATTGCAGACAAAGCGGAAGAACACGATTTTAAGTTAAGAGATGTAATCTTCGTCGGATTCTCAAACGGCTCGAATATTGCAATTCAGTTAATGCTGCAGCAGGAAGAAAAATTTAAAAAAGCAATGCTGTTTGCCCCATTATATCCAACAGACCTTGAGAAAAAACATGACTTCAGCGATGTTAAAGTATTCCTGTCATTAGGTAAGGGAGACCCTATCGTACCGGAGTCTGAAAGTGAAAGAGTAATCAGACTGTTTGAAGAACGTAACGCCGATGTAACGCATATCTGGGTGAACGGGCATACACTTCCTCAGGAAGCGCTCGTTGCAGGTAAAGAATGGCTGAACAAACATTAATAATACAGTAAAAAGGCATATCCATTCCGGAGATGCCTTTTTTTAATTTTTATGTTCAAAATGATTAAAAACTTTTGAATCCGGCTATATATAGCTATTGAAGTTAGAATTGAATTATAGAAGGAGTAATCATTATGAAGCAACCGCTTATAGGAATCACGACTTTTATCGGTAAAAACAATCAGGAAGTCCCTAAGAGATTTATAGATGTCATCAGCAGAGAACATGGGGTTCCGGTGCTGCTACCTGAAATTGAGAATGAAGATTTAATTAAAGCGCAAGTTGAGAATATAGATGCATTGCTGCTGACCGGCGGCGATGATGTTGATCCGGCATTATATGATCAGGATCCGCATCAGAAACTAGGTAATATAGAACCTGAACGTGATGAGTATGAATGGAAACTTATCGATTACGCTTTGGAAAGAGGCATACCAGTTCTCGGCATCTGCCGCGGTTCACATATGCTGAATATTCACGAGGGCGGAACGATATACCAGGATATTTACAGTCAGATAGAAGAAGGTACAGAATTGATTAAGCACCAGAGGAATGACAGCAAAGAGCATTTCACTCATAAAGTGAACATTAAAAAAGATAGTAAGATGTACGACATTGTTAAACAGGAAGAAATATTTACAATCAGTAACCATCACCAGGCAGTGAATGAAGTCGCACCGGGATTCCATGTTGCTGCCAAGACAAACGATGGCATTATAGAAGCGATAGAGAGCACTGAGCACGAGTTTGTTATCGGGCTGCAGTGGCACCCTGAGGAGAGGTATCATACTGATGAATCCTCTCAGAATATTATAAGAAGATTTGTAGCAGCAGCAGGTAAATAACCTGCTGTTTTTCTTTTTAGTGTTAAGTTTTAAATATTCTGATAAAATCTAAGGTAAATGCTAAATGTAAGGAGAGAGTATATGACTAACCCGGTTATTGGTGTAACAACGTTTATAAGCAGTGACGGACTCAGGCTGCCTGAGAATTACAGTATTGCGATAGCAGGTGAAGAAGGTGTACCGGTAATACTGGCTAAGGTAGAAGACGACGTATTAATTAAAAAGCAGATAGAGAATATTGACGGACTGCTGCTATCAGGCGGTGATGATATTGAGCCTTCATTTTTTGGAGAAAGTCCGCATCAGAAAATGGGTACGATAGAACCGGGGCGTGATCTCTATGAAATGAAACTGATAGAATATGCCCTTGAAGCAGGCAAGCCGATTCTCGGTATATGCCGGGGAGCTCAAATATTAAATGTGCAGCAGGGCGGCACGATGTATCAGGATATCTATTCCCAGCACGGCGACAGTACGATGAAGCATAACCAGGATGCTGCGAAAGATTATTTATCCCATAAAGTTAACATTATAGAAGGTACGAAACTTCATGAGATTCTCGGTGAGACAGAAATTAGGACAAACAGTTTTCATCATCAGGCAAACAAATACCCGGCGGAGGGTTTGCAAGTTTCTGCAATGACAGACGACAGAATTGTCGAAGCGGTGGAGAGTGCTCAGCACGATTTTGTTATCGGTATTCAGTGGCATCCCGAAGGAACTTATTTAGTAGACGAAGCATCAAAGAAAATATTCAGAGCATTTATAAAAGCAGCCGCACAACTCCAACGCTAAATTAACAGAATCTTTAAAAAACAGATTGTCATTTCGATTCCCGAAAGGTATACTGGTTTGTAAGCGTATACATATAAAGGGGATGAAGTGTTTTATGCAAAAGAAATTGTGGCTATTAATGCTTTTTACAATGCTTTTAGTACTTGCGGCCTGTACGGACGACAGTGATGTGGATGAAGCGGCTGAAGGGGATACGGAAGCTGAATCCGGCGGGGGAGATTTAGTGATTGGGATGATTAGTGAAGCAGTATCACTGGATCCTCACGTATCGAATGATATACCCTCCGCGCAGCTGAGAACTCAGATTTACGATACTTTAATTGAACAAACAGTCGATTTAGAATTAACAGAAGGTCTTGCTACTTCATTTGAACAGGATGGGGATAAGTGGACACTCGGTCTTAAAGAAGGTGCCACTTTTCATAACGGCAGTGAGTTTACTGCTGAAGATGTTAAAGCGACACTTGAACGTGTAGTCGACCCTTCAGTAGGTTCATCAGCTGCATTTATGTTCGAGATGATTAACAATATTGAGATTACAGATGACTATGAAATTGTTTTAACAACAGATTATCCATTTACACCGCTGCCGAGTCATCTTGCACACAATACAGCAGGTATTTTAAGTAAAGAAGTTATCGATGAAGACTATCAAAATGCTTTAGATGAAGCAGGCTCGGACGTCACTCTGGAAGAGTATTATGACTTGCGTGAACAAGGAGGTACAGACTTTGAAGCTGTCTCGGAAGACATCGGTACCCATGTCGGTGCTGTTATTTCTGAAAAACCGGACGGTACAGGTCACTTGAAGTTACAGGAACGCATACCCGGTAACGAAATTGTCTTAGAAAAATTTGAGGATTTCCACGGTGGAGAACGTCAATTTAATACAGTTACTTATCGTGTTATCCCTGAGAATTCATCGCGTCTGGCTGAGTTGGAAACAGGAGGTATCAGCATTACAGATACTGTAGATCCGTCATCAATGGACCGAGTCCGAGATCATGAATCAACAGACATTATTGACCAGGACGGCTTATCAATGACTTACCTTGCATTCAACTATACAAAAGAACCTTTTGACGATGAAAATGTCAGAAAGGCAATATCACATGCTCTGGACAGAGAGCAAATTATAAGCGGCGTGCTGGATAACCGCGGTATCCATGCAAAAAATCATATTTCGCCCTCTGTTTTCGCTCACAATGAAGACATGGAAGAAGTGGCCTTTGATTTGGATTTAGCAAAAGAATATATGGCTAATTCCAGCATGCCTGACGGTTTCGATACTACTATCTGGACATCGGATTCAGAACAAAATAGAGATATCGCATTAATAATGCAGGAATCTTTAGGAGAAATCGGCATCGATGTAACGATTGAACAATATGAATTTGGTGCGTTTTTAGATATGGCTAATCAAGGTAACCATGATATGTTCATGCTTCAGTGGATTACAGTGACAGGGGATCCAAACTATGGGCTGTACCCGATGTTCCATACAGACTCACAGGACGGGTCAGGAAACCGCTGGAATTACTCTAATCCTGAGCTTGATGGTTATTTAGAAGAAGGACAGCAGACTTCTGATGAGAACGAACGTGTTGAAGCATATGCAATAGCACAAGAAATATTAATGGAAGATCTGCCTATTACACCGTTATACTACGGTCAGCTTGGTATCGGTGTAAACAATACACTTGTAGACGGTGTTGAACTAGACCCGGTAGGAATCGTCAGAATTGAAAATGTAACATTCCCTGAATAAGACAGCAAAAAGCATTGCCGTAATTGGCAATGCTTTTTTTATTGGAATAATGACAGACTTTTATCAGTAATATCTTTACTACGAAGCCACTGGCTGAATTTTGGAAGTGCCAGATGATATAAGCTGAGTGACAATAGCACAGTTGCCGCCCCGAAAGAGAATCCTGCGAGTACATCTGTTGGGAAATGCACGCCGAGATATATTCTGGAAGCCATCACAAATAAAATAATTGTAACTGTTATAAAAGCGATAATAATCTTCTTCCATAATTTTTGAACTGACAGAATCAGTATCAGACCAAGCATGCCGTAAAAAACAGTTGAAGCGGTTGAATGACCGCTCGGAAAGCTGTATGTGGACTCTGCAGCTAGTCTTAGAAATTCAGGACGTTCTCTGCCTATAACAGGTTTCATTAAATGTACGAGAACACCCGGACTGAGTGAAATAGTCAGGCCAAACCAAAGGGCAGCTGTATACATTTTTTTAATAAATAATGACACAGTAACAATCAAGGTCAGGACAACAATTGCCTCGGTTCCGCCGATTTCTGTCATCACTAGGATGACCGCTGCCCTTGAGTCAGTGACAGTACTCTGTATGGCTTCGATAAAGTAAAGATCAAGATGGTTTACCCAACCGCTGGCAGTCATGACACTGACAGCAATGAAGATGTACAGTATTAAAAATGATATCCCTGTAATAAGCAATTTTTTTGTCATAATCATACTTCTTTCTTTTTGACTTATTTATAGTAGATTATCTAATTTAACATGATGTTGACATATTGTCACCATTCTAATAGTATTCATGATATTGAATATTAGCAAGAAAGGTGATTTTATGGAAAGACAGAATAGACTCTATCAGTTTATGAAAAATGAAATGGATAAGCGCAGTATGTCTCTAAGGCGCTTCAGCATTTTTGTAAATATCGACCATGCAACATTGTCTAAAATTATGAATGGCAAGCGTCAGGTAAACTTAAATCACCTTCAAAAACTATCGGAGAGTCTATCAGTGGACTTTGATTTTTTATTAGAGCTTGCGGGGTATGGGAAACCTGTTAAAGATGACCTTGAACAAACGTGGGAAGCAGTGCAGAAAATAGCAGAGGAATTGACTGACGTTAATGAAAGTATTTCATTTGAGCGTGTGAATCAGGAAATTTCGAATTTTGAAACTTACAGCCAGACAGCAGCAGGTCAAGAGAAGATAGTTGCAGAGTTTGACACTAAGATGAAAGAAACCGCGGGTATTGGTAAATATGTGGAACAGCTCAAAGCAATGTACGCTCATTTTATAAATGGACACGGTCATACCAGGGATCAAATACTTATTGGAGCAGCTTTACTTTATTTTATAGTAACAACAGATTTGCTGCCGGACTATTTATTGCCGGTCGGCTTATTGGATGATGCATTTATTGTGCAGGCAATCTCGCAGCGTCTGGAAAATAAAAACATCCTGCTGTAGTTAGGAGGAATAAGGATATGGTTCAAAATCTAAATCAGCTCGTCCACAGTGTGACGTATACACTGGAACAAAAAGATGAACATGCATTCCACGAAAATATCAGCGATCTGCAGAAGTATGATTTGACTCAAATATTTTTGGAGTTATCAACAGCGGAGCAAAAAATATTTTTAGAATTCATTTCGATTCATCAGCTCGCAGATGTTTTATCGGAATTAGATGCTGCTAATCAGCGGAAAGTAATCGGCATGATTGATTCACACGCAGGCTCTCTGGTTATTACACAGATGAACAACGACGATTTAATCGGTATGCTGAGCAATCTCGGTGAAAAGAAAGCAACAGAACTCTTGTCGGATGCAGATGAAGAATTTTCTGCTGATATCGAAACTCTTATGGAGTTCCCGCCGGAAACAGCCGGCAGAATAATGAATAATCAAATGGTCTGGATTAATAAATCCTATACTGTGCGTGAAGCAGTCGATAAGTTAAAACATTTTGCGGAGCTGGCTGAGTATCTCAACTATCTGCATGTTATCGATGATGATAAAAAACTTGTCGGGGTCGTATCATACAGAGATCTGCTGCTGGCCGATTTAGAACAGCACATAGAAGAAATTATGAAAATACGGATAGTTACAGTGGACGCACTGATGGATCAGGAAGAAGTTGCGAGAATAATTCAGCGTTATGATCTCGTAACGATTCCAGTCGTTGATGAAGAAAATAAATTGCTTGGTATCGTTACAATCGACGATATTCTGGATGTTGTTTATCAGGAAGCTGAAGAAGATATTGAAAAGTTTTCTGCATCAGGAAAAGCGATTGATTTTACGACAAAACCATTTACTGCTGCGAAAAGAAGACTGACGTGGCTAATACTTCTGCTTTTCATCGGAATCGTGTCAGGAAGTATCATTGCAAGCTTTGAGGAAACCCTGGAACAAGTAGTTGCGCTAGCATTTTTCATGCCGATGGTAGCAGGAATGACCGGTAATACAGGTACGCAATCACTTGCTGTTGTCATCAGGGGGCTCACGAAAGAAAATGTGAATACAAAACAAGTGTTTAAGCTTTTACTCAGAGAATTGAAAGTAGGAGTATACATTGGTTTGACGTGCGGACTGCTTATATTTATCATTGCATATCTATGGCAGGGAAGTGCGGTGTTAGGTTTTGTTATTGGGATTTCACTGCTCTGCACTCTGATTATCGGTACACTCGCCGGGACAATCATACCGCTTATTTTGAACCATCTAAATGTGGATCCGGCAGTGGCTTCCGGGCCATTAATTACAACAATTAATGATATATTGTCGTTATTAATTTATTTTGGAATCGCAACAGCGTTTTTATCATACTTAATGTAAAAAATCCGAAGAGTTATCTCTTCGGATTTTTAATTTTTTACAGCACTTTCCAATATCTTAAAAGTAAGTTTTTCAGTATCTATTTCAGCTTTAAGACCATATGGAATTATGCATTTCGGTTCATTATGACCGAAGCTTGCGTTATACAGTACCGGCAGGTCACTGCGTCCTGCTTCGGTGAGTATACGTCGCCATGCCTCTTTGTATTCAGTGTAATATCGTCCATCCTGAGGACGCCCGATAACAATACCATTTATATGCTCAAATATACCGATAACAGACATAGCGCGTAAATAATCTTCAAATATTTCTGGATCAAGATAACATTCAGATGTTTCAAAGAACAGTATGGAATCTTTAAAGTCTTTTAATTCTGGAAAATACTGAGTGCCCCGAAGGTTATTAAAGACTTCCAGGCAGCCGCCGATTAAATGTCCGCGGGCTTTTCCGGAACCACTGATGCTTTCATAGCCGGAATTATTGTCTTTAGGACGTTCAATACTTTTATTTTCAGAAGCCCAGCTGAGTCCGATTTTTCTAATGTGCGGAGAAGTATTAATTTCGCCGACAGGTTCTGCAGAAAACCATGTCCTCTTAATTGAATCGACAGTATAATCATCCATTGCGATATTTTCAGCAAAATCGGTTAACAGAGCAGGACCGTAACTGGTCGATATACCATATTTGTAAAAGAATAAATGGTTAGTTGTAGTGTCGGAATATCCTGTGAATATCTTTGGATTATTTTTAAGAGCATCAGTGTCTACAAATGGCAGGATACGTACAGTTTCATTGCCGCCGATTGCACAGATAATTCCCTTAACAGAATCATCTCTTAAAGCGTTATTTAAATCCTCTGCCCTTTTCTCAGGGTGGTCATAAACGTATTCTAGGCCCTTCAAAGCATGGGGCATTACTTTCACCTTTAAGCCGAAAACACTCTCCAGCCGTTCGATTCCCTGTTCAGTTCTCCATTGTATATCTTCTTCGCCTGCGAGTCCGCTCGATAATGAGACGAGTGCAACCGTGTCACCATGCTGTAATTTACGGGGTTTAATCATAAGACCGCCTCCAATGTAATTTCCAATAGTATAACAAAGAAAAAGTAAATAGTTACAAAATATATCAGTTTGCTATTCGGGCTCTTAAATTTTATACTTAAGAAAATGTTACGAAATGGTGAATGGAGTGAACAGAAATGAGAAGACTTAAATTAATATCTGTACTATTTTTTAGTTCTATTATCTTAAGCGCATGCAGTAACCCTTTTGATCAGCTTGCTGATGAAATTAACGGCTGGCTTGGTTCAGAAAGCGCGAACACGAGTGAAGAAAGTAATGATTCTGAGAAAGATGACGATACCGACAGCAATAACGAAACAGACAATGATACCGCCAGTGACACTGAGGAAATTGAAACTTTGGACTACAGTCACTTAATGAATCAAGGTGAGGCGGTTACACTCGATGAAGGTATGCATGAAGTCGGCAAAGATATTGAGCCTGGCCGCTATGTCATTACAGCAGATTCAGGATACGGAAATATATATGTTAAGAACGAAGAAGAGCGCGGCGGATTCAATGAAACTTTAGCAGGAGAGTCGGATAGTCCTGAAGGTCAGACGACTGAAATTGTTGGATTTCTTGACGAAGGATATTCAGTTGAGATAGCCAATTTTGAGAATGTATACTTTACTCCGTATGAAACAGTATCTGTGGAAACAATTTTTCCTGGTCAGTGGGTAGCCGGTGAAGATTTCCCTGCAGGTGTTTATGATGTCAGTATGCCAGAAACTGAGGAAACAGGATCACTCGAAGTGTCATCACATCCCGATTATAATAAATCGAGACATACACTGGGGAGTGCAGAATATGGCGGAATGACTAACTTTACGATGTCATTTGAAGACGGTGATATTGTGAACTTGAGATATATGCCAGAGATAACTTTAACTAAAAGATAGGGCGTTATAATAGCGGTATTAATAATGTAAAAGGGAGTAACGCTATGCGTTACTCCCTTTTTAGGCTTGTTATTAAGAAAGTTAGATAGTAATTTAAAGCGTTAGTATTTAACTCTTTGCATTATAATCATGCATTACTCTCTGGTAATTTTCCGGGTCTGTATCACCCTCGGTATTGATTAAGAGAACACATGATTTTTTATTTAATCCAAGTTGTTCTGCCATATTTTTAAAATCACTATTTGTCATAATTTCGTGTAAAGATCCAATGGTCACACTGCCGGATTCTCCAGATATAATTTTCTCGTCTTTGCCAGTGGGACGACCAAGTTTTCTCATACCTCTCCAGCTGATGTCATCGCTGCAATGTATGAAGGCTTCCACTGAATCTTTTAAAATACTCCAGCCCTGTATGCTGGGTTCTCCGCAAGATAATCCTGCCATCATGGTTTGAAGATCACCGCTGACATTTTGCGGTTTACCGCTGGTATGTTCTGCAGATTTATATAAACAAGCGGCATTCTCCGGTTCGACAATAACTATTTTAATATTGGTATGATCCATAGATTGAATTAGTGAAGCTGCCATCGCACCGGCGAATGAGCCGACACCTGCCTGCAGAAATACATGTGTCAGTTCATTAAAATCATCTTTAAGCTGAGCTTTGATTTCTGAAATAATCGTTGAATACCCCTGCATTATTTTTAAAGGAATATCCTCATAACCTTCCCATGAAGTATCCTGTATAACAGGCCAGTTATTTTTATGCGCTATATTGCTTGCATAACGGACTGTATCATCGTAGTTCAGGTCGGTAACAGCGACTTTACCGCCTAAAGCTTCAATTGCTTCGACACGTGATTTGCTAGTATTTTTAGGCATAAAAACTAGTGCCCGCTGATTAAGCAGTTGTGCAGCCCAAGCAATTCCCTTACCGTGATTCCCGTCAGTCGCTGTAACAAAAGTTTCCGGTACTTTGTCTTGCAGCTGGGCCAGCAGCTCGTCGAAAGTGGAAAACTCAAGGCTGTGACGTTCTTTTAAATACGCCGCAGCAGAATAAATGCCGCCAAGGCCTTTAAATGCATTTAAACCAAAACGATGTGATTCGTCTTTAACATAAACTTTGCCAATGCCGATACTGCTGCTAAAGTCCCTTAAACTGTAAAGCGGTGTTTCTTCGTATCCGGGCACTGTTTGGTGGAAGTTTAAAATTTCAGTCAGTGCATCTGCAGTGAAGTTATTAAAAAACGGACTTTTAAAAGAAGTGGTTTTAAAAATATTACTGGTAATTTTCATAAATATCCTCCTTGTTAGAAAAAAAATTTAGTTTCACGGGAAACATTTACGTGCTAAAAAAACACAGAAACCTTAAGATTCCTGTGTCAGTTGTCATATATAATTTCACTATACCAGTTCCAGACGTTCTTTATAGCATTTGCGGCATACGGGAACGTATTCCTCGTCGCCGATCTGTATAGATTCTCCAACGTTAATCGGAATGCCGTTACGGAGTCTCATATTAAGCGTCGCTTTTTTATTGCAGTACTGGCAAACTGTTTTCAATTCATCGATAGCATCAGCCAGTTCAAGTAAAACGCGGCTGCCTTCGAACAGTTCATTTCTGAAATCCGTCTTTAAACCAAAAGCAATAACAGGAATCCCGAGGGAATCCGGAATGTCGCTCAGATTATGAATATCTTTTTTCGATAAAAACTGTGCTTCATCAACAAGAACAGCATATACTTTTTCTTTATCATGCTCCTGTTTTACTTTGTCAAAAATATCCTCTGTTATATATTCAGCGTCAAGTTCAAGACCGACTCTGGACTTAATTTTTTTATGTCCGCTTCTTGAATCAATCGGTGTTGTGTAAGCCAGGCAGCGTTTCCCCTGAGTCGTATATTGATGATGTGTTGTAATAATCTGGTTGCTCTTGTTACTTTGCATTGTACCGTAGCGATAGTAGAGTTTTGCCATAAGTATCCCCAATCTTCACGTAATCAGCATCAATTTTAACATGAATTTTACATTTATATATTATAAATTTGCTCGTGATATAATCGTAGCAACGAGATTAATCACTTTGGAGGGGAAGTAACATGGAATTACAGGGACATGAACGGTGCGTCAGCAGAGTTCCGATTTTCAGCCACCTTGAAATGGATGAACTGGAAGAAGTGTTTCAGAGAATTAATCATCAGAACATGAAAAAAGGCGAGTATCTTTTTATGGCCGGTGACCGGTCTTCTTCATTATTTGTCATACATAAAGGCAAGGTGAGAATCTACCGTTTAAATGACAATGGCGAGGAACAGTTAATCAGAGTGCTGAGTCACAGTGACTTTACCGGAGAACTTTCATTGTTCAGTGCCGATGAAGAGAGCAAGTCCTATGCTGAAGTGCTGGAAGATGCAGAAGTCTGCCGCATTAACCGCGAGGATATTTACGGACTGATGCAGAAATACCCCGATATCAGTATTAAAATCATTGAAAGCTTTGCAGAACGACTGAATGATTCAGAATCTCTGACTACTAATATTTCACTGTTAAACAGCAGAGAAAAATTGATTGAATACATTCGTACACATACAAAGAACGATAAACTCATATTAACTATGACAAAAAAGAATCTTGCTTCATATCTGAGCATGCAGCCGGAGACACTGACAAGAACGTTCAAGAAGCTGGAAAATGAGGGTATCATTAAGAAAATTAATAATAAGACCTACGATATTCTATAGTAAATTATAAGAGCTTAAAAGTTCCCGTTTCCGGGAACTTTTTTTGTATTCTTGACCACGGTCAATTTCTATATGGACGAAAGACTGTAACATTATAAATGAAGATACACCGGAAAACATTTTTTAAGAAGGAAGGAGATCTACAATGATTAGGTTTATATTTAAACAGGAAAATAAAATTACTCTTATTGCATTTATTTTAATAGCAGCGGGTCTTATATTAAGATTCTCCGGCTATACTGATGCAGGAAACGCTGCATTAATCGGAGCCACAATTATCGCTATGCTGCCAATTGGTATTAAGGCATATCAGGCGGTTCGGATGAAACTTTTCAGCATTGAACTGCTGGTAACCATCGCCGTTATAGGGGCGTTGTTTATCGGTGAATATGTTGAGTCATCCATTGTTACATTTTTATTCCTGTTCGGGAGTTACTTGGAAGCGAGAACGCTTGAAAGAACCCGTACTTCAATTAAGGAACTGACAGAGATGGCACCGCAGGAGGCTAATTTAATACTTGCAGACGGCAGCCGGAAAGTCATTGATGTAGATGATGTGGAAGTCGGCAGCAGAATAGCGATACTGCCGGGGGGAATGATTCCTGTAGATGGTAAAGTATTGAGCGGTGAAGCAGAGGTCAATGAAGCTGCTGTCAGCGGGGAATCGGTGCCAGTATTAAAAATTAACGGTGATCAGGTTCTGAGCGGAACAATTCTGGATTCCGGATATTTGGAAATGGAAGCGGAAAAAGTAGGAGACGATACGACGTTTTCTAAAATTATAGAACTTGTTGAAGAAGCTCAGGACAGTAAGTCAAATGCAGAACGATTTCTCGACAGATTTGCACAGTACTACACTCCCGGAGTTTTAGTACTGTCGGTAATCGTCTGGTTCATTACGAGAGACCTTCATCTTGCAATTACATTTCTTGTTATCGCATGTCCGGGAGCTCTGGTTATCGGCGCACCGGTTTCAAACGTGGCCGGCATCGGAAACGGTGCAAAAAACGGCTCGCTTATTAAAGGCGGAGAAGTTATTGAGAAACTGTCCAAAGTCGATACACTGGTTTTTGATAAAACAGGTACATTAACGAAAGGTCGTCCGGAAGTTACGGACTTTAAAGTGTTTGAAGGAGACGAGATCGAACTTACCGGTTTGATAGGGAAGCTTGAAACTGCATCGGAACATCACCTCGGGAGAGCTGTAGTTGAGTATGCAGAGAAAACGGCAGATCTTTCAGCTTATACAATGCAGCAGGCATCCGGAGTTAAGGGGCGAGGTATCGAAGGAGATATAAATAATCATTCAATTATTGCAGGAAACAGAAAGATGTTATTGGAAAACGGTATTGATATACCGGACAATATTGAGGCTTATGCACTTGAACGGGAAAAGAAAGGAAACACTGCAGTATTTGCAGCGATAGATTCGAAGCTTGCAGCGGTAATATCTATTGCCGATAAAATCCGGGATGATGCAAAAGAAGCTCTGGAAACGATGCGTGACAACGGCATTAAACACATCATTATGCTGACAGGTGATAACCGTCATACAGCTGCAGCAGTCGCAGCCGAACTCGGCATTGATGAGGTCCATGCGGAACTGCTGCCGGAAGATAAAGTAACGCACGTGAAACGCCTTAAAGAGGAAGGCAGAATAATCTCTATGGCAGGAGACGGTATTAACGATGCACCAGCTATTGCAACCGCAGATGTTGGACTTGCGATGGGTAAAGGCGGCACGGATATTTCGATGGAAACAGCGGACGTAGTGCTGATGGCGGATAAACTGTCGCAGTATGCACACGCACTGTCGTTATCAAAAGGAACGATGCGCAACATGAAGCAGAACATCATTATTGCACTCGTTACAGTAGCGTTACTTCTTGTCGGTGTTTTGATGGGCGGCGTTAACCTGGCGATTGGAATGTTTGCCCATGAAGCGAGTGTCCTGATTGTTATACTCAACGCGATGAGATTAATAAAATTTAAACCGTAATCTTGATACAGGTCAATTTTTAATCGGCGGATTACCGATATAATAAAGATAGAAGATAAAAGTAAATAAAAAACCGGGAGGAATATATTATGAATAAAGTAACAATGCAACTTGAAACATTGAGTTGTCCTACATGCATTAAGAAAATAGAAGGTGCACTGACGAAAACAGACGGTGTAGAATCAGCTAAGCTGCTATTTAATGCGAGCAAAGCGAAAGCGGAATACGATCCGGAGAAAGTAACAGCAGCAGAACTTAAAAATGTCGTTGAGAAACTGGGCTATGAAGTACTGAAAGTAAAAGAAGCATAATTAAGAAAGAAGCCGGAGTTCATCAGAACCCCGGCTTCTATTTATAAATAAATGTGGTATCTTTGAATTAATACAGTGATATGGAGGATTATAATGACAACACCATTACCAAATTGTCCGAGCTGCAATTCGGAATATACTTATGAGGACGGACCTTTGTTAATTTGTCCGATGTGTGCGCATGAATGGACGCGTGAGTCAGCTAAAGAAGAAGCGCTGGCAGCACTTGTTAAAGATTCGAACGGCAACGTATTAAATGACGGAGATACCGTGACGGTAATTAAGGATTTAAAAATTAAAGGTTCGTCCAATGTAATTAAGCAGGGAACGAAAGTTAAAGGTATCAGACTTGTTGATCCGGAAGATGGTCATGACATTGATTGTAAAATACCGGGTATCGGCCAGATGAATCTGAAGTCTGAATTTGTGAAGAAAATAGATTAAGTTTAAAACTAGAAAAAACGGTCCGGAACCTTTAAATGAGGAAATCCGGACCGTATTATTTTTTATTCCATTAAACCTTTGCTGTATATTTCAAGCAGGTATTCCAATGTTGTTGGATCGCTGTAGCTGGATGCTGCAGTATCAATTTCAATAACATTGTCATTTTGTACAGCGGGTATCGACTGCCATACTTCACTGTCAGTAAATGACATGTCCGTCTCTTCACCGCGGCTTAATACAATGTAGTCACCCGCATATTCTGCCAAGACTTCTTGTGAAATTTCATAATATCCATCAGATGAGACAGCTTTCTGTACATTTTCAGGCATCTTTAAATCCATTGCCTGGTACAAAATTTCAGTTCCTCTTCCCCATGCTTCGCCAAATAAATAAAATCCTTTGCCATCAGTCTCAATCACTGTAACGGTAGTATCTTCACCGTGCTTCTCTTTAATCTTACTGCCGATATCTGCAGCACGTTTCTCAAAGTCTTCTGCCCATGCACGGGTTTCATCTTCTTTACCAACGAGTTTACCTATCTCAATTTGCTGTTCGAGATAATTTAATTTTCCCCAAGTATAAGTCACGGTTGGTGCGATTTTCTCAAGCTCTTCCAGATTTTCCATGTTGGCTCCTGCAATAATTAAATCAGGATTTTCAGCTAAGATACTCTCTGGTTCAGCTTCAGTCACCTCGGCAACACCTTCCAGGTCTTCTTCGAACAGTGGATTATTTTTAGACCACTGGTCAACACCTGACATTTCAATATCGAGGGCATGAAGGTTTGGGGCGTAGGCTAAAGCAACAATGCGTTCCGGGTTTTCCGGAACTTCTACAGGACCGAATTCAGATTCATATGTAATAGTTTCTTCCTTTGATGATTCTTCACCGGCAGGTTCTTCTGAACTGCATGCCCCGAGTATTACTGACAGAGCCAGCGCAAGTGTAAAACTTAAAAATTTCTTCATAATATTTCTCCTTTTTCAGCTAATTGAGATGAATTCTCAATGGCTGTTTATTATATAATCCGGCTGCTTTACAGCCGGATTATAATTACTGGTTTAATCATTTAATTTTGCTAAAAGGTACAGGAAGTAAGGTGCACCTATAATCGCGACAACAACACCTGTCGGAATTTCAGCAGGCTGAAGTATGACACGGCCCAGTGTATCAGCGGTTAATACGAGCACTGCACCGATAAGCGCACATATCGGAATGACGTACTTATGTTTATTGCCGACGAGCCTTCTGGTCATATGCGGAGCAATTAACCCGACAAAGCCGATACCGCCGCTGACCGAAACACTCGCTGCAGCGAGACCGACAGCTGCAGCAAGCAGAATTCGGCGTTCCTTTTCGAGATTCATGCCTAGACTGACAGCAGTATGATCGCCGAGGTTTAAAACGTCTAACACTCGTGACTTCATATAGACAAATGGAATCAAAATCACAAGCCACGGCAGAAGGGCCAATACGAAGTTCCAGTTTGAACCCCAAATGCTCCCTGCAAGCCAGGTGGCAACGAAATCATATGTTCTCGGGTCGAGTTTTAAGGTCAGAACAATCATTAATGCACTAATACCGGCAGCAACTGCAACACCGACAAGTATTAATCGGATAGGCGATACGCCTTCATCTTTTTTATAGGAGAAAGCATATATAACAACAGCCGCCGCGCCTGCACCGATGAACGCGAGAAACGGCATAATAAATACCGAGTTTCCAAGTTCAGTTGAGAAATATGATACAAACAGCATCACTGCAAGTCCTGCCCCGGCATTGATTCCTATAATTCCGGGATCTGCCAGAGGGTTTTTCACTATCCCCTGAAGCACGGCTCCGGATACGGCGAGTCCCATACCGATGAGTACGGCAATGGTAATTCTCGGCAGACGGAACTCAAACAGCAGCAGTTCATCACGCGGTTCGCCGCTGCCGAATATTGTTTTTATCACAGTGACCGGGTCGATGCGTATAACACCTGTATTTAAACTGACGAGAAATAAAACAAGTAAAAGAACTATAAAGATACTGGCAACCACTGCAGCACGGCGCTGTTTTTTCATGAGACCAACGGGTCTATACTGATTCATATTGCCTTACCTCCTTTACGAGCAAGGTATAAGAAGAATGGTACACCGATTAAAGAAATGAGTGCACCGATTGGTATTTCAAAAGGAGCATTCAGCGTACGTGCGAATAAATCTGCAACAACAACGAGAATTGCACCGACAACGGCGCTGACGGGTATTATCCAGCGGTAGTCATAACCGACGAGCCTGCGGGTCAAGTGCGGGACAATTAAGCCGACAAAACTGACTGCACCGACTACTGAAACTGCAAGACCGGCAAGCACGACTATAACGCCTGCGCTGATCAGTTTTGTTCTGACTGTGCGTTCCCCGAGACTAACGGCGACTTCTTCCCCGAGACTTAAAATAGTAATAGATTTTGAAATACGCATCGCTATAAATAACATGGTAATAACGATAGGCGTTATTATCGCGAGATGACTCCAACGGGTGCTGGATACGCCTCCGGCATACCAGAATGCCATATCCTGTCCGACGTTAAAGTACAGAGCGATACCTTCACTCAATGCAGTAAGTAATGCTGTAACAGCTGCCCCTGCAAGGACTAAGCGAAGCGGTGTTAAACCATTTCTGCTCATCGAACCAATGCCGTAAACTATACCTGCACCAAGTGCAGCGCCAAAAAACGACATCAGTACAACATAGACATACGGCAGTCCCGGAAAAAAACTGAAACTGATTGCGAGCATCATCACTGCGCCCGCATTCAATCCCAGGAGTCCGGAATCGGCAAGAGGATTTCGTGTCATCCCTTGCATTAATGCACCTGCAACACTGAATGCCGCTCCAACGATTGCTGCACCGATAATACGCGGGAATCGGAGTTCCCATATTATCTGGTGCTGTGTGACAGACCCGTCAAAGTTAAACAAAGCATTCCATATTGTTGATAAGTTTATATCTGCTGCACCAAGTGAAATAGATACTGCAAACGCACACAGCAGAAAAATTATCCCGCCTGAGATGATAACCGTTCCGCGGACAGGTTTTGCAGTATTTTTAACTTCTTTTACTTGTTCTTTATCAGTTAAGGAAGAATTGAATTTACTCATAATCTTTGTCCTGACTGCTTAAATGATAAGAAGTGAAAATCGGATGACCGCTGTAAGGACACTTCTGAATGTCGGCTTCGATATTAAACAATGTTCTTAAATTGTCATGTGTCATTACTTCTTCAGGATTGCCTTTTGTAATAAGATTTCCATCCTTCATTGCTATCATATAATCAGAAAATCTTGAAGCGTGATTCAGGTCATGCAGAACCATAATAATGGTGCGGTGTTCTTCAATATTCAATTTCTTCAAGAGAAGCAGAATGTCGAGCTGGTGAGCGAGGTCCAAATAAGTAGTCGGCTCATCGAGCACGAGTGTTTCCGTGCCTTGTGCAAGAGACATAGCAATCCAGACACGCTGGCGCTGGCCGCCTGACATATCACTGATTTCACGATCTGAGAAGTCTGCAAGGCCTGTTACTTCAATCGCCCAGTTAATATAATTATAATCTTCTTTACTTAGAGAACCGAGTGCTTTTCTGTATGGAAAACGACCGTATGAAACAAGTTCAAAAACGGTGAGCCCGCCCGGAGATTCTGCAGTTTGCGGCAAAATCGCCATCTGCTTGGCGATCTCTCTAGTGTCCAGAGTATTAATCGCTTTACCATCGAGTAAAATCGTACCTTTCTCAGCTTTTAATATACGGGAAACCGTTTTTATCAGCGTAGACTTTCCGCAGCCGTTCGGTCCGATAATTGTCGTTATTTTATTTTTGGGAATCGTAACACTTAAGTCATTTATTACCGAACGGTTGTGGTAGCCAACCGCTATATTATTTATTTCAAGTGCGTTCAACACAGTCACCTCTCATATAGATGATTCTTCAAGAGTATTGAGAATCATTATCACTCTGAAAGTTTATGCCAATAATATCCGAATGTCAATATAATATATATCGCTGCGTGAAAAAGGGTACAAGATAATTAAAGTGTAAAGGAAAGAAGGGGTCTGATGAAACGGCGTGGAATGATTGAAAAACTGTGGGCAGAAGAAAAATATAAAGTTATGATGCATTCGCAAAAACATTATAATTTAATCAGGGAAGAATTGAAAAAAGATATCTCAATAGAAACGCTGGAAATATTGATTAATGATGCATTTAAAATTACGCCGGAATCTGGTTCTGTAATCAATACAGCTGATCATATGTGGGGATATTTTAAAAAAGTATGTACGGCTGCAGAGAAAAATGAATATATGCGTTTAAAAGAAGCTTATAAAAAAGAAGAGGTGCCGGCTGAAAAGATGCTGGCTTTTATTAGAAAATCAGCAGATAAATACGAAGTGGAGTACTTGCAAAAATCTACTGTGTTGCATAAATAAAAAATACAGCACGTCAATAACGTACTGTACTTAGAGGTGAGCGATTATTATACTGAATATGCTAGGATGATGAAGCCAATCGGGCACCGACGGGAAGTACAACCTTATTTTCTTGTTTAGCCCCATGATATTATCCTCTGCCGGCGTGTTTATTTACTTTAGGATGAATATATTTATAATCAGCAGCTTCTTCTGTTGTAATTGTTCGCTCTGAAACTTCATATGCTTCAAGGAAATTCATTTCCGACACAGCGAATGAACCGTCTTCATAGACAGTTTCAATGTAGGAAACGTGCCCGATTTCACCGCGGTCAGTCTGCATTAATGAACCTTCTTCAGGTACATTATTTACAACATAGCCGTCATCTTCTGCACGATCTGCCCAGTACTCAGCATCGTTCCATGTTCGTTCTATCATCATGCCGTCTTCCTTAACTTTATCGAAAACATAGTACGTACATTCTCCCTGATCATATGTATTATTTTCCATAGGATTAGGTGTGAGAATAATTCTAAGTTCTTCTATTAAGCCATCATCAGTTTTACTGTCTGCATAAACTAAACCAAATGCCGCAGCAGCGATAATGATGATGGGAAGTATAATTCTTTTCATAAAATAGTGTCCTTTCCAAAATGTAACGCTATGCGTTATTTAATAACTATATGCATTATAACCTATATGTGGCAGGCTTTCTCTGAGTTTGAACTGCTGTTGTGTTTCACATATATTGTAAAGGAAATAAAGAGAAGTATAAAGTTTAAAGAAGGTGCTGCTCGTTCATCTGGTAAAGTTTGGAGAGATGTATCTCGGCAGTGTAAGTAGTACAATGAGGAACATAATAAGTAAAGAATAGGAGAATATATGGCTGAAAATATATTTAACAGAATGGCAAAGAAGTATGACAATGAACAGAGAATTGAACTGGCTAATACAGTAGCAGCAGAAGTGAGAAAACATTTACCTGCTGATTCTAATAAAACATTAATAGATTACGGCTGCGGGACCGGACTCATTGGTTTTCAGTTTACCGATTATTTTAAACAGCTGATTTTCAGTGATATCTCAGAAGGTATGATGGAAGTTGTTAGTGAAAAGATTGAAGCGGGCAATGTCAAAAATGCTGAAACGAGAGCGACGGATGAGCTGGATAACAATGAAGCCGATGTAATTATTGTGTCACTCGTAATGCTGCATGTACCTGAATATAAAGAATTGATTAAAAAACTATATACCTTATTAAATGATTCGGGTCAGCTGCTGATTGCTGATTTCGATAAAAACGAATCGATTTATCATGAAAAAGTGCATAACGGATTTACTCATGATGAAATGCATTCTGCTTTAATCGATGCAGGTTTTAAATCGGCCGATATTAAGACGTTTTACCATGGAGAAAAAGTATTTATGAACAAAGACGCATCAATGTTTCTTGCATCTGCTGAAAAATAATTAACTAAAATGAGGATGATGACTATGGATTTCATACTGCTCGCGGCAACAGGTCTGATTGCAGCAATTGTCGGATCATTAATAGGGCTCGGCGGCGGTATAGTCATCGTTCCCGTTCTTATATTTTTAGGGGCTGAACTCGGGATACTGGAAGGAATCACACCGCAGATTGCTGTCGGTACTTCCAGTCTGGTTCTTGTTTTTATCGGACTATCATCTGTTATTTCATACAATAAAAATAAACAGGTCGACTGGAGAAATGGGAAGTATCTTTTATACGGAATTATTCCAGGTGCAATGCTCGGTTCATATACAAGCAGCTTGTTTACAGTCGACAGCCTGAAGCTGTATTTTGGGCTGTTTATCATTTTAGTCAGTTTTATACTGCTCATTAGGGACAAAATAAAACCGATGAAAGTATTTCAGGACGAAAGATATGTCAGACCTCATACAGACGGGGCAGGAGAAGTTCATTACTACGGCTTCCCGCCTTACATAGGAGTTATCGGAAGTTTACTTGCCGGCTTTGCAGCCGGATTATTCGGTGTAGGCGGCGGTGCTTTAATGACACCGATGATGATTATATTATTTTTAATGCCGCCGTCAATTGCAGTCGGCACGAGTATGTTTTTAGTGCTGTTCGGCAGTGTTTCTTCTGCGACCGGCCATCTGCTGCAGGGTAATATTCACTTTTTCTATGCATTGACGCTGATTCCAGCTGCTTATCTTGGGGCGAAAATCGGTGTTAAACTGAATAGAAAGCTCGATTCAAATACCGTTGTATTCATATTGAGGATGGTTCTTCTCTTACTCGGCATATATATGATTATTGACAGCTGGTAAAATATGATAAAATATACAGAGTAAATTACAAAGAATGGAACTGAATATATGTTTAATTGGAAAAATGTGCCGAAAGGCTTTTTAATGGGGATTGTTGAATTGGTACCCGGCGTCAGCAGCGGTACAATGGCGTTATTATTAGGAATTTACGATCAGTTTCTAGGTGCAATCAGCCGCATAGTATCAAAGTATTATAAACAGGCATTAGCATTTTTACTGCCTTTAGTAATTGGTATGGCAATTGCAATATTAACGATGTCTTCTGTTCTGGATTACTTTTTGCAAAATCATACAATACCCACTCATTGGTTCTTTATGGGAATGGTGCTGGGTGTAATACCAATGATGATAAGAATTTCAAATGTTAAAACAGAATTCCGAGCCGTACACTTTATACTGATATTTATCGGAATCGGAATACTTTATGTTATGTCACTATTTAATGCTGATGCGCCGCCGGCAAGCAGCGCGGGAATGGGAATAGCCGATTTGATTAAATATTTCCTTACCGGCATACTAGCGGCCTCTATGATGCTGCTGCCGGGAATCTCAGGTTCTCTCGTGATGCTTATGCTCGGAGTATATCCAATAGTTATTTATGCGATTAATGAATTTACATCATTGAACTTTGAAGTACTGCCGATTTTAATCTCAACTGGTCTCGGTATAATAGCAGGTATACTTGTTGCGAGCAGGATGATTGCGCATTTGCTTAAAAATTATACTTATCTGACTTACGCCGGTATTATCGGATTGCTTTTCGGATCGACATTCGCCATTTATCCGGGATTGCCGGACAGTGGTACAGGGTGGATTATATCCATTATTGTATTTTTAGCGGGACTATTTATCAGTTATATTTTCGGGAAGCCGAGAAATGACACTCCTTAATTAGAGGAGTGTTATTTTTTATTTAAAAAGGTGTTGCAGAAGATAAAGTTTCGGCTGCTCTAAAAATTTATTTCATGTAATAGAAAGTTTTATGAATACATCGAAAGCTGTTGAAAATACTTTGAATACAGTGCATAATGAATCTCCACTAACTTTTAGGAGCGGTCACTATGGGTAATAAAAATAAATTAAAACTTGCCCAGAGAGGCGCTTACTTAAGTATTATTACTTATATTATTTTATCTGTAGTGAAATATTATTTCGGTATGGAATATGATTCTGCGGCGGTGCGTGCCGACGCTTTAAATAATATGACAGATATTTTTGCATCTGTTGCTGTGTTAATCGGTTTGAAAATATCGATTAGACCGCCCGATGACAATCATCCGTACGGCCATTTAAAATCTGAGAACATTGCTTCTCTCGTCGTTTCTTTCATTATTATATTTGTTGGTGTTCAGGTACTTTTTGAAAACCTCCCGTCAATCTTTTCACCGGTAGTGTCAACGCCTGACCCGGTAGTGATTTATATAAGTATTGCCAGCGGTTTAATAATGCTCGCTGTCTTCTTTATTAATTCAAAACTTGCAGAGAAAACGAACAGCAGCTCACTGAAATCTGCGGCAATGGATAACATGTCGGACAGTATGATCAGTTTCGGAACTGCTGCCGGTTTGATATTGACGCAGCTTGGCTTGCCTATAGCCGATGTTATTATAGCTTCAATACTCGGGGTTCTGATTATGTATACGGGCTTTAAAATATTAAAAGACGCAGTGTTTGCTTTAAGTGACGGCTATAATGATGCCGATTTAATAGAACATAAAGAAGATGTTCTGGAAGTCCTAGGTGTGATGGATGTTAAATCGATAAAAGGACGCTATCACGGCAGCAGCATATTTTTGGATGTGACGATTATCGTTGACCCGGAAATTTCAATCACAGAAGCCCATCACATATGCGATCAGGTTGAAGAGCATATGCATGATAAAGGGATTATGTCCCTGTATGTGCATCCGGAACCAAAGCTTAATGAATAGAAAATCCCTTTAAGACTGATGAATGAAAGTCTTAAAGGGATTTTTTTATGCTTCTCTGAAAATAACATCTTTGTATTTATCGTTGTACTCGTCAAAACGTTTCTGAACGAACGGACATTGTCCGATTAATCTCAAGTCGTTTTCGCGGGCGTAATCAGCAGCGGCATCAAGCAGCACATCACCTAAACCTTCACCGCGCAGTTCTTCTTTCACGACAACGCTGTCTATCACCAGTTTGTTCTTATCATCTGGAAGATACGTGAGTTCACCATCAGGATTCTGCGGGTCATCTCCGAAATAAAATTTGTTAGTACCTTGTTTAATATCCAATTAAAACACCTCCGAATATTTTCTGCACTAGTACTATACCCTTCAACAACATATTTACACGTCTAAAGCAGATTGTAGTTTTTAATAGTTTTAACTAATTCTTCAAGATAGAGTTTTGCTACGCGGCTGAGCTGTGCTTTATTATTCGTTATCCAGCCGACTTTAATTTCATCATCGACATCCAGTGGTACGGGAATAATATCAGTACCGTTCAGTTCTTCGCTTAAAATCCCGCTTGAAATCGTATAACCGTTTAAACCGATCATACAGTTGAATATTGTTGCTCTGTCGCTGACCAGAATGTTTTTCGGGCTGTGCAGTGTGCTCAGTATTTCTTCTGAGAAATAAAATGAGCTGTGTTCACCCTGATCAAAAGATAATCTCGGATAAGGTTCCAAATCATCCAGAGTGACCTTGTCTTTTTTTGCGAGCGGATTAGTTTTACTTATAAAAACGTGAGGGTTAGCTGTGAACAGCAGCTCAAATGTCAGATGGCTCTCTTTTAACAGCTGAGTCAGTATTTTCTCATTAAATTTGTTCATATACAAAACGCCGATTTCACTTTTTAAGTTTTTCACATCATCGATAATTTCGTATGTGCGTGTTTCACGCAGTGAAAACTGATATTTGTCACCGCCGTGCAGTTCAATCATCCGGACCATTGCATCGACAGAAAAAGAATAATGCTGTGTCGATACTGACAGCAGCTGTTCCTGATAGGGCGTATCAAGATACTTATTCTCCAGGAGCTCCACCTGCTCTGTAATCTGTCGGGCATAGCTGAGGAACTCCGCGCCGTCGGGGCTGAGGACGATACCAGTTGAAGTGCGCTTTAAAATCGTAATACCCATTTCACGTTCCAGCTCTTTAATCGCTTTTGATAAAGTCGGCTGGGATATATATAAATTCTTCGCTGCTTCGTTAATGGAACCGCTGTTGACGACGGCAATTAAATACTTTAACTGTTGAAGTGTCATAAGATTCTCCTTTGGTTATAGCTGAAAGTTATAACGAGTAATGAATTTAATTAGTTAGTCTATATCTTACAGGCGTGATAGTATTTAAACAATCATTAAAAAGAGATGGAGTGGCAAATACATATGACTAAAGAGATATACAGAGCAGACCACGTAGGGAGTCTGTTAAGACCGGCAGAACTGAAAGAAGCACGCAGACAATTCGAAAATAACGATATTACAATTGAAGACCTTCGAGCCGTAGAAGACAAAGCAATTGCAAATGCGGTTCAAAAACAAAAAGAAGCGGGATTAAAAGCAGTTACTGACGGGGAGTACCGACGTGCATGGTGGCACTTCGATTTCCTCGAAGGATTAAAAGGTGTGGAAGGTTCCGATACAGGCAGCGGAATCGCATTTAAAGAACGCCAGACGAAATCACGCGCTATTAAAGTCACAGGCAAAGTGGATTTTGATGGACACAGAGAAATAGAATTCTTTAAATATCTACAGGAGCAGGCCGGAGGAACGACAGCGAAATACGCAATTCCGAGTCCGAGCATGCTGCACTTCAGAGGAGAAATTGATAAGGCCGTCTACCCTGACGAAGAAGAGTTCTTTAACGATCTTGCGGCAGCATATAAAAAAGTTCTGCAGGGATTCTACGATGCAGGATGCCGTTATCTGCAGCTGGATGATACTTCATGGGGCTACTTCTGTTCAGATGAAGAAAGACAGAAGTTAATCGATAAAGGAATTGACCCTGAATACTTAAAAGAGAAGTATTTGGAAGTATTAAATAAAGCAGTTGATGGTCGTCCGGATGACTTTAAAATTACTATGCACATCTGCCGCGGGAACTTCCGTTCAACATGGATCTCTTCAGGCGGCTATGAGCCGGTAGCGGAAATACTGTTCGGACGTTTAAACATCGATGGATTCTTCCTCGAGTATGACAGCGATCGTGCAGGCGGATTCGAACCGCTCCGTCACGTGAACCGTAAGGATTTAACAATTGTTCTTGGCCTTGTAACTTCTAAAAGCGGTGAACTTGAAGATGCAGAGGATATTAAAGCGCGTATTGATGAAGCGGCTCAGTTTGTGCCGCTTCATCAGCTGGCGCTCAGCCCGCAATGCGGCTTCGCATCGACTGAAGAAGGTAACGTGCTCACAGAAGAAGAACAATGGAATAAATTAAAATACGTCACGGATATCGCAGCTGACGTCTGGAAATAGAAAGGGGACATGTGAATGGCAACTATTAACCCGGAAACGGTTATTGCAAACAGTAAATTCAACAAATTCCACCTGCTCGTGTTTATATGGTGTTTTATCGCAATTGCTTCTGACGGATTTGATATTGCAGTTTACGGACTTGGACTGCCGCAAATGATGAGCGATTTTGAAATTACACCTGCGACAGCGGGTGCGATAGGCAGCTACGCCATGATGGGGATGATGATTGGGACATTTGTATTAGGCACGATGACTGATGTAATCGGCCGTAAAAGAGTGTTGGCAATCTGTCTTGTGATTATCGGCTTATTCAACTTCCTTGCCGGTTTTGCGCCGAATGAAAAGGTCTTTGTAATCTTCCGTTTTATCGCGTCAATTGGTATGGGGGGATTAATGCCTGCTGTTATTTCACTGATGGCTGAATACTCGCCGCGTAAAAATCGTGCGATGATTGTTGCTTTGATGTATTGCGGGTATTCAATCGGTACGATTGGTGCATCGCTTCTTGGGATTTACTTCCTTGAGTATTTAAGCTGGAGACTGTTTTTCTGGGTTAGTATTTTTACAGTAGTTATAACGCCGTTCTTCCTGAAGCAATTCCCTGAATCAATCTCATTCCATCTCGCACGGGGAAATAAAGAAAAAATTGCAGATATTTTAAACAGAGCGACAGGGACTGACAAATACAGTGCTGCTGACGAGTATGCAATACCGAATACGGCTAGTGTAGAAAAAGGTCTGCCGTTTAAGAAAATATTCAGTGAACGGAAAGCACTGTCGACAATTATGTTCTGGATTGCAGTAATAAGCTGCCTCATGATGATTTCGGGCCTTGGTACATGGCTGCCGAATATCATGCAGGAATCCGGCTACGGGGTATCATCGGCGATGATCTTTACGATGACACTGGCAGTCGGCCAGATGTCGGGTTCTCTCGCCGGAGGCTATATGGTGGATAAAATCGGCCACCGCAATGTACTCCTGACGCTTCTCGGAACAGGTGCAGCAGCATTTGTCCTGTTAAGCCTGACGGGCTCCACAGTACTGCTGTATGTTCTTATAGCAGTAGCAGGCGCATGCACAGCCGGTTCACAAAACCTGATTAACCCTTATATAACGATGTTCTATCCGTCGGATATACGCGGTTCCGGTTTAAGCATTGCTGTCGGTATGGGACGCATCGGTTCAATTACAGGACCGCTCCTGATCGGCTGGGTGCTGATGACTAATATGCCCGCACAGCTGTCGTTTTTAGGATTCGCTTTACCTTGTATTACTGCATTCTGTGCGCTGCTATTTGTGCAGGAACAGTATGGTACCGAAGTTCAGAAAGGCCGTTTCAGAAAAGTAAAAGAAGCGGCTGCAGTGTAAATTTTTCAAGACGTGAATTTTACTCCGATTCACGTCTTTTTTCTATACTTTTAATGGGACGTCAAAAAATATTCATATATTTGTGAAAATTTTAACAATGAAAGCGTGTTCTGTTGAGATAAGTGAAGAAGTATTAGATAATGTAATAAATACAACAAATTAGGAGTGTTTTATATGGTCAATAAGGAAGAAATCGAAATTATTCACAGTACAATTCCAATTTTACAAGATAAAGGTGTTGAAATTACTTCTAAATTCTACAAGAGAATGTTTGAAAATCATCCTGAGCTGCGCAACATGTTTAACCAGCCTAACCATAAACAGGGACTGCAGTCGACTGCACTTGCAACTGCAGTACTTGCAGCTGCACAGCATATTGAGGACTTAACGCCAATCGTACCGGTAGTAATGCCGATTGCACACAAGCACTGCGGACTTGAAGTACTGCCTGAACACTATCCAATCGTAGGTGAAAACCTGCTTGCTGCTATTCAGGAAGTTACAGGTCTGAAAGCTGATGATCCGATTATCCAGACTTGGGGTAAAGCATATGGTGAGATCGCCGATGCATTTATCGGAATTGAAAAAGATATCTATGCAGGTATGGCATGGGAAAGCTTCAAGCCATTTGAAGTTATCGGTGTCCGTGAAGAAACAGGTATTATTAAATCATTCACAGTTAAATCTGATGACATTACAGATATCCCGTATTCAGCAGGACAGTACATCACAGTAGATGTTCAGGTTCCGGGACTGCCTTACAGAGCAAAACGCCACTACTCAATCGTCGATGTTCAGGACGGCAAGCTGACTTTCGCGGTAAGAAAAGAAAATCTTAACGGCAACCGCGGTGAAGTATCGACATACCTGCATGAAGAAGTGAATACAGGCGACACGATTAATTTATCCGCGCCTGTTGGTGTATTCGGTGTTGAAAATGCTGATAAACCTCAGCTGTTCATCGGTTCAGGCATCGGTGTAACGCCGTTATTCCCAATGTACCGTGAAACAGCAGGTGCGAATGCTGACGCGCAGTTCATCCATGTATCTGACAATGCAGACAATATTGCATTTGAAGTTGAACTTAAAAATATCGCAGAAGCTGAAAATGCAGAGCTGCACACTCACGTAAGAGACAAAGAAGGCTTCCTGATGAGTGATGAGCTTCAGAAATTCCTTAAAGACGAACAGGAAATTTACGTCTGCGGCGGTGTGACATTCATTCAGTCAATCGTTAAGGAATTAGGAAAAGCAGGCGTTGATAAAGGACGTATTCACTACGAAATCTTTATCCCGCGCTTAAGTACAGCCGTATAATTTAATAATTGTATAGCCATCCGCATCAGCGGATGGTTTTTTTAATGAGTAATCTGAACTTAAGGATTTTTAAAATGGTGATATAATACTGGTAATAACAGCCTGAGGAGGATCGGTATGGAGAGAATATTAGTCGTTGACGACGATCCGAATATTGTAAAGTTTGTAACGCTGAATTTAACTGAAGCCGGATACCGTGTTGCAGCTGCGAACGACGGCAGACAGGCGCTTGCACGCCTGAAGGAAGCCCCGTGTTCTCTTGCAGTGGTCGATGTCATGATGCCTTATATGGGCGGTCTTGAGCTGACAAAAGCAATAAGGGAAGAGTATGATATTCCTGTAATTATATTAACAGCGAAAAGCCATATTGATGATAAGGCGGAAGGTTTTAAAGCGGGTACGGATGATTATCTCGTGAAGCCGTTTGAACCGCAGGAACTGATCTTCAGAATTGAAGCGCTGCTCCGCCGCTATAAAGCTGAAGGCGAAACAGACTCAATCCGAATCGGCAATGTCAGCATTTATCCCGACAATTATACTGTTGAAATCGAAGATAAGACGTATATGCTGCCGCTGAAAGAATTCGAGCTGCTGCAGCTGCTGGCGGAACATCCCGGTCAGGTGTTTTCCCGTGAACAGTTAATCGAGCAGATCTGGGGCATTTTTTATGAAGGGGACGAGCGCACTGTGGACGTTCACATTAAAAGACTCAGAACGAGATTTACTAAACTGACGGAAGATTTTACGATTAAGACCGTGCGGGGTGTCGGATACTTCCTGGAGCCGTCTGCATGAAGTCGTTATATGTAAAATTTGTCATGATGACGCTCGGCATCATGATACTCAGTTTCTTTATCGCATTTGTTGTGTCGAATGCGTACTATCAATTTAATTTAAAAGACAGCAATGATGAAAAGAATACGGTGATTGCAGCAGAAATCGCTGAATTTATAGAAGGCAATCCAGATGTGCAGATCGAAGATTATCTGTCGACTGTCGCTGCTTCAGGCTACCAGATGTACCTTGCGGACGGTGAGGCGCATAAATCGTTCTTCGGTGCAGACTTTAACGACCATAATCTGTCTTCGAATGTTGTGAAAAGCGTGCTTAACGGTGAAACGTATCATGGTATGGCGAATTTTGAGGCGGAAATATTTGTGACCGGATTTTTTGCCAATGAATTGACGAACACTATCGGTGTGCCGGTAAATCATGACGGTACAGCATACGCATTATTTATCCGCCCGGATATTAATCTCTTATTTAATGAGATGCATCTGTTATTCGGAATCCTGTTTATGCTGACTGTGCTGTTAAGTATTGTGCTGGTATTTATCAGTGCGCATTTCCTGATTAAACCTGTAACGAAACTGAGTGAAGCCACGAAGCTGCTTGCAGCAGGAGACTATTCTGTGCACGACCTTGATACGAACCGCAGGGACGAACTTGGAGAACTGTCATCCAACTTTGTGCGGATGTCGAGACAGATTGAATACAACGATAAAATACAAATGGATTTCATTTCGAACATATCCCACGATATCCAGTCGCCTCTGTCGAGTATTAAAGGTTATAACAAGCTGTTAAATAAACCGCTCACGGCAGCAGAGCGGAGCGAATATACTGAAACTGTCGATTTTGAAATAGACAGACTGTCAACGATGACGGAGCAGCTCCTTGTGCTGTCATCCATCGACCATGAAGATTATCTGCTCCGCAAGGAATCTTATAATTTAAGAGAACAGCTGGAGCGGCTGATTAAAGTATACGAGTGGAAGATTAACGAAAAAGGACTGATGCTGTCGCATAAACTTCAGGATACTGAAATTATGGCGGACAAAGCGCTGATGAACACGGTGTGGGATAACCTGCTGTCGAATGCTGTTAAGTATAACGGCGACGCAGGGAGCATCGATATAGAGATGACCCGTTATAAAGCACACACTGTAATCAGAATAAGCGATACCGGCGAAGGTATTGATACCGTGAGCATCGATAAGATATTCGACAGATTTTACCGTGTGGATACTGCTCGTACGAGCAGTGTCAGCGGTACAGGTCTTGGCCTGTCCATCGTTAAAAAGATTCTCGAACTGCATAATGGTTCAATTAATGTAAGAAGCAGCGAAAACGGCACTGTCTTTACAGTCAGACTGCCGGTTGATACAGCAGAATAATATTTTTTCCTCCTCGTTCATAGTGAGTTCATATTCCGCGTGTAGAGTATGACTCACAGATGATTACGAGGAGGATTTTTTAATGAAGATGGCATGGAAAGAAATGAAAAAATACAAACTGCGGTATACGATTCTCGGATCGATTATATTTTTAATCAGTCTTTTAACATTAAGTATATCGGGGCTCGCTAGCGGTTTGTCACAGGATAATGCGGCATTAATTAAAAATATGCCGGAAGGTACGTTTTATATGGAAGAGAGTGCAGAAGAGAATCACAGTTTCTCAGCACTGTCTGATGAGCAGATTGACAGTCTTAAAGATGCAGACTCAGATGTTACATTATTCTCGATTCAAATGGGTGAGTTCCAGGATAATGAAGATAAAAAACACAGTCTGGCATATGTGAGTGCCGATGACTCAGTAATTTTCCCGGAAACAGCACCTGGTGAAATTGTAGTGGATCAGTCGTTCCAGGAAGAAGGATTTGAAGTTGCAGATACTGTTTCAACAAGCCTAATGGATAAAGATTTGACAATTACAGGCTTTGCCGAACAGGAAAAATTCAGCCACTCTCCAGTCGGATTTATTAACAGCGAAGATTTCTTTGAAATGTACAGAACGGATACATTCCAGCTGGCATTTACTACGGCGGCAGAAGAGCCGGTGGACGAACTTTCACACTTTAATAACGGGGATTTTCTAAATACAATTCCAAGTTACAGCGCAGAACAGATGTCATTGAACATGATTATTATTTTCCTGTACGTAATCAGCGGAATGTTATTTGCGATATTCTTTTACATGATTAATGTTCAGAAACTTGGTACATTCGGTATTTTAAAAGCAATCGGCGTGAAAACATTTACGCTGTTCAAAATGATGTGGACACAGATGTTTATCATCACAATTATTTCACTGCTCTTAGCTGTCGGCGTCAGCCAGTTATTTAACATGTTCGCACCGAGCGGTATGCCGTTCCACTTAACAGCGAGCATGGTGCTGCTGTCATCAGGGGCATTCATGATTATCGGATTCATTGGTGCGACACTGTCAGGTATTCAGATAAAGCAGGTAGAACCGATGCAGGCAATTAACCAGGGAGGCGCATAAAATGAGTTTATTCCAATTAGAAGATATTAAAAAAGAATTCAAGCACGGCAGTACGAAAGAACAAATCTTAAAAGGTATCGATCTCGAATTAAATAAAGGAGAACTGACGGCACTGGTCGGTGCTTCGGGTTCCGGTAAAAGTACGCTCTTAACAATCGCCGCGGGACTGCAGGACTTAAGCGACGGTTCAATTACATTCGGCGGAAAAAATATGTCGGCAATGAACGCAGAAGGTGTCCGTGAAATCAGAGCGAAGCATTTCGGTTTTGTTTTCCAGCACGCTCACCTTGTACCATTCCTTACTGTGAGAGAACAGCTTGAGCTGATGCTTGATACTGCTGAAACGAAATGGTCCAAAAAATCGAGAGCGGCACGTATCGAAGATGCGCTGACAACTGTCGATATGCGGGAGCATAAAGACAGCTATCCTGAAAACTTATCAGGCGGAGAAAAACAGCGTGTGGCAATTGCCCGTGCAATTATCCATGAACCTCAAATACTATTTGCCGATGAACCGACGGCAAGTCTCGATTCAAAACGTTCGGTTGAAGTGATGGAATTAATTGAGAGACTGGCAAGTGAATTAAATATTACAATACTGATGGTTACGCACGATAACGATATGCTGGAGTATGCAGAACGTATTGTTGAGATGAAAGATGGTAAAATTATCGAATCTTAGAGAAGATGGGTCATAGACTCGTCTTTTTTTATCCCCTTTAGTACTTTTAGACAGAGTTCATATGAGTTACAATGAAAAATAAAAAAGGAAGTTTACATATGAGCAATGATCAGAAAAAGAAAAGCGGATTCAAAATGCCGCATATCTATGTAATATTATTTGTATTCGGTATCGTTGCAGCAGCTGCAACTTATTTAATTCCAGCTGGTGAATTCGACCGTATTGAATTGGAAAACGGCCGTGCAGCAGTAGATCCGGAATCATTTACATATCTTGAATCGACACCGACAGGCTTAACGGAATTTATAACGGCAATTCCGCGCGGACTTGTCGACGCAGGTGAAGTTGTATTCTTCACGCTGATTATCGGCGGAATGTTTATGGTACTGCGTGAAAGCGGGATTATAGAAATCGCTGTTGATAAAATGGCGCGTAAGTTTTCGAAGCAAAGTATTTTTATTATACCGGTGCTCGTTGCAGTATTTGCTGCAGTTGCGACATTAATCGGTACAGCAGAATTGTCACTGGTTTATATCCCGGTCATTATTCCGCTGGTTATCGCTCTTGGCTATGATTCGATGACCGCCGCTGCGATAGCGCTCTGCGGAACGGTAATCGGATATACAGTGGGCGTGCTGAACCCTATTAATACAGGGCTTGCACAGACAATCGCAGAAATTCCAACGTTCTCAGGACTTGGATTCAGATTGATACTATTTGTTATCGTCTTAGCAGTAACAGCGTTATTTATAATGAGGTATGCCAGAAAAGTACAGAAAAATCCGGAAGCAAGTTTAGTGTATGAAGATGATGCAGAGAAACGTGAAATGTACTCAGCTATCGGGGATTCTGCACCATTAACTGCAACTAAGCGTCAGATTGCCGGAGCATTTTTTATCTTAATCTTTTTCGGTATTCTGATTTGGGGAGTAACAACGCAGGGCTGGTTCATGATTGAAATGGCAGGGCTGTTCATTATTATGGGTGTAACTGTCGGTCTTATTTCAGGTTTAAACCTTACGAGTATCAGTGAAGCATTTACTAAAGGTTTCAGAGAAGTATTAATGGGTGCGATTATCGTCGGCCTGGCACGTTCAGTTGCAGTAATACTGGAAGACGGTCAGGTTATGGATACAATCGTTAACGGACTGGGTACTGTAGTCGGGGAATTACCGCCGGTACTTGCTGCGGCAGGTATGTACTTTGTCCAGCTGCTTATTAACTTCGTTATCCCTTCAGGATCAGGCCAGGCGTTAGTAACAATGCCGATTATGGCGCCGCTCGCTGATATGGTTAACGTAACACGCCAGACAGCAGTTCTTGCATTCCAGCTGGGTGACGGATTCGCACATATTTTATATCCGACGAGCGGATACTTTATGGCTGCGCTGGCACTGGCAGGAGTAGAATGGCACAAGTGGATCAGATTCTTCTTCCCGCTGTTTATAATCTTTATGGTGATTTCTTTAAGTGCATTAACAATCGCACAGATTACAGGATGGTCATAAAATGAGAAAAGGCAGAAATCCATTTGGATTTCTGCCTTTTTTAATATCATTATTTATTATTAAAGTTCTTAACAGCTTCCGCTGCATCAGTACTGCCGTCCAGGACCTGGAATTCTTTGGCGCGGTTTTCTTTATTCGTAACTACTTCATAAAGTACGTGCGCAACGTTTTCGCGTGCAACATCTTTAATGTCATCGAAGTATAAATCTACGTCGACCTTGCCTGAACCTGCTTCATCTGTAAGCATACCAGGGTGTACAATTGTGTGCGTCAGTCCCGAATTTCTTAAGTGCACATCAGCGTGATGCTTGGCGATCGTATATGGTTTAATTTTTTGTGCATCAGGTGTATCGAATGCTTCTCTTCTTGAGTCCCATGTTGACACCATAACGAAATGTTCAACGCCTGCCTCTTTGCTTGCATCAACAGCTTTTACAGCCCCGTCCAGATCAACGATAATAGTCTGTTCGGCACCTGTGCTGCCGCCTGAGCCTACTGAAAAGACAACCTGTTCAAAGCCTTTCATTTTTTCTGCGAGTTCTTCGATGGAATCTTTCTCAACATCGATTAATAATGCTTTTACATCTTTATTGTTCAGATCCGAAACTTGTTCATCTTTACGGACACCTGCTGTAAAGTCCGCAGAATTTTCTTTAAGCTGCTGTACGAGGTGTGTTCCGACCCCGCCGTTTGCTCCGATAACTAAAATACTCATCTAAATACACTCCTTAAATGTGTTGTTAATTTCAGTCTAACTTAAAAACTTTCTGAAAAGCTTGGTTTTTGCTTCGTTAAATGGTGCATAACGAACAGGAATATCAATTAATGTGCTGTTCTTCACGACACTCTTTTCATGTGTAAACGTGTCGAATGAATACTTACCGTGATAATGTCCCATACCGCTGGCACCAACGCCGCCAAACGGCAGGTCATGGTGTGACAGATGCATAATGGTATCATTCACACAGCCGCCGCCGAATGACAGTCTTGACAGCAGTGCTTCAGTATTAATTTCATTTTCAGAAAAGATATAGAACGCGAGCGGTTTAGGCAGTGTCTGCTGGTGGACAATCAGGTCTTCAAGATTATCATACGTAATAATCGGCAGAATCGGACCGAAGATTTCCTCTTCCATTGCGGGTGAGTCAAATGTGCTGTCCGGTATTAGTGCAGGTGCGATTTTCTGCTCATGTACATTTAAACTGCCTCCAAGTACCATTTCATTTTCGAGTAATCCTGACAGACGCGTAAAATGCTTTTCATTAATAATCTTAGGATAGTCATCTCTGTGGACAGCATTGCTGTAGCGTTCTTCAATTTCAGCAAGCATGCGGTCGATAAATTCCTGTTTCTTCGAACTGTGAATAATCACATGGTCGGGTGCAACGCATGTCTGTCCTGCGTTAACAAATTTACCCCAGGCAATCCGTTTAACCGCAACATCGATATTTGCTGTTTCGTCGACTACAGCAGGGCTTTTGCCGCCAAGTTCCAGTGATACAGGAGTCAGTGTTTTGCTGGCTATACCCATAATCTCTTTGCCGACACTCGTGCTGCCTGTAAAGAATATATAGTCATACTGCTGCTCATTTACTTCATCGTGCGGTGTATCCGCAGGTGCACAGTAAACGTATTCTTCACTGAACGTATAATTCAGTATCTTTTCGATAATCGCACCTGTATGAGGGCTTGTTTCAGAAGGTTTAACGAGCGCACAGTTGCCTCCGGCGATCGCACCAATCAGCGGCATCATCGTTAAATTAAAAGGATAGTTCCACGGTGATAAAATAAGTACCACGCCGTACGGATCACGGTAGATATAATTTTTCGCCGGGAAACTCATCATTGAGCCTGAAACTTTCTTTGGGTTATTCCATTTCCTGAGATTTTTAATAACGTAGTCAAATTCTTTATAAACAATGCCGAGCTCTGTCATATATGCTTCGGCTTCGGATTTTCCGAGGTCTTTATTTACGGCCTCCAGAACCATTCTTTCATTAGCCTGAATGGCAGCTTTCAGCTTCTTTAACTGGCGTATGCGGAAACTGACTGATTTGGTATGGTTTTTATAATAATATTCACGCTGATTTTCAACTATTGATTGTATCGACATGTATAATCCCCTCTCAAAAAAATATATTGTAATATATACTATTCCCTTTTTATGTTTGTCGTAAATAGGGTATACATCATTATTCCTTATTTTAATACATATAATGATTTACTTAAAATAAAGAGGAGCGGATAATCCATGATTGAGTTTAAGAATGTAACGAAGCGCTACGGCAGTAAAACAGCTGTCGAAGATGCAAGCTTTAATGTTAAAGAAGGGGAGTTCTTTGTTTTAATTGGTCCTTCGGGAAGCGGCAAAACGACAACTCTCAAGATGATTAACAGACTGATTCCCTTAACTGAAGGCTATATTTATTTTAAAGATAAGCCGGTGAGTGATTACGAAGTCTATGAAATGCGCTGGGATATCGGCTATGTATTGCAGCAGATAGCACTGTTCCCGCATATGACAATCGGCGAAAATATTGCACAGGTGCCGCAGATGAAAAAATGGAAAGAAGCGGATATTAGTAAAAGGACTGCTGAACTGATGGCGATGGTGGGACTTGATCCGGATATATATAAAGACCGGAAACCTGCTGAACTTTCAGGAGGACAGCAGCAGCGTGTCGGAGTAATTCGCGCACTGGCAGCGGATCCGCCGGTTATTTTAATGGATGAACCATTCAGTGCTTTAGACCCGATTACAAGGGAAAGCCTGCAGGATGATTTAATAGCACTGCAGAAAGAAATTAAAAAAACAATTGTCTTTGTGACACATGATATTAAAGAGGCCATGAAGCTTGGCGACCGTATTTGTTTATTTAATGAAGGCCGGATTGAACAGATCGGTAGCCCGAATGAGTTTTTATCGAATCCGAAAAATGATTTCGTAAAAGAATTTATAGGATACCGGCAGAAAGAAAATATAACTGTCGGCGAATTCGTCAGCGAAAATTCACAGGAAGTTAACAATGAAGATTATCCTCTTGTGGAAGAAGATACAAAAATTGAAGATGCATTTAAAGTATTTGCGGAACACGAGACAGTAATAGTGAAGACTAAAAATGGAAATAAATGCTTGAACAGACAGGATGTCTTTAAGCATTTATCCCTGAAGCGTGGTGACAGTGCATGACTACATTTTTAGAAACACTTAATTCTCGTAAAGGCGAACTGCTGTCGACTTTAATAGAACATATTCAGATATCGTTTATCGCGCTCTTGATTGCAGCTGTTATCGGTATACCGCTAGGCGTTATTTTAACAAAAACGAAGCGTACGGCAGAAGTGGTCATTAATGTCGCAGCAGTACTGCAGACGATACCATCCCTGGCATTACTGGGTTTGATGATACCATTGTTCGGTATTGGTGTGGTGCCGGCAATTATCGCGCTCGTTATTTATGCGTTACTCCCGATACTTAGAAATACTTATACAGGTATAGCTGAGGTGGATGCATCGCTCGTTGAGGCAGCACGGGGCATCGGTATGAAGCCGATGAGAAGATTGATGAAAGTGGAAATGCCGATTGCAATGCCGGTTATTATGGCAGGTGTCCGAACAGCAATGGTACTGATTATCGGTACTGCAACACTCGCTGCACTAATCGGTGCGGGCGGTCTTGGTGATTTAATTCTCTTAGGTATCGACAGAAACAATACACATCTCATATTAATCGGTGCGATACCGGCAGCATTACTGGCGATTCTTTTCGATGTTATTTTAAGAGTGATTCAAAATCTGTCGTATAAAAAAGCAGTCACACTCGTTGGAACGATATTCATCGTTATTCTGCTCGTAGCGCTAGCACCGTTATTAACTAACCGCGGTGACAGTCTGACAATCGCCGGGAAACTTGGTGCAGAGCCCTCGATTATTACGAATATGTATAAAATCCTGATCGAGGAAGAGACAGACTACAACGTTAATGTTGAAGATGGTCTTGGTAAAACATCATTCCTGTTCAATGCACTGGAATCTGATGATATAGACGGCTACCTTGAGTTTACAGGAACAGTACTTGGTGAACTCGTCAATATACCGCCGGAATCCAATGAAGCTGAAGCAGTTTATAATCAGGCGAACACTGCCCTTGATGAACAATATGACATGACGATGCTTGAACCGATGGCATTTAATAACACATATACACTTGCTGTGAAAAGGGACTTTGCAGAAGAGCACGGACTAGAAACCATCGGAGACCTCAGACAAATTGAAGATATTGTTAAACCAGGCTTTACTATGGAGTTTAATGACAGAACAGAAGACGGCTATCCGGCAATCCAGGAAGCATATAATTTAAACTTTAATGATGTAGTGACAATGGAACCGCAGCTGCGTTATCAGGCGATTGAAAGCGGGGATATTAACCTGATGGATGCATATGCAACGGATGCTGAGCTTAGGGAATACGATATGGTGATACTTGAAGATACAGAAGCGGTATTCCCGCCTTATCAGGGAGCACCAATGTTTAAGCAGGAGTTCCTGGATGAACATCCGGAGATAGTGGAACCGTTAAATAAACTGTCCGGCATGATTACGGATGAAGAAATGCAGGACATGAACTACCGTGTATCTGTAGAAGACGAAAGCCCTTATGATGTGGCTGAAGAATATTTAGAAGAAAATAATTTGCTGGAATAAAAAAATCGCACTTTATCCTGACACTCTTTATGAGCCGAGGATAAAGTGCTTTTTAAATGTTTAAAATGAAACTATGACTCGCCGTTTTCTTCTTCATTTTTCTGATACCTCATTCGCTGCCGGTAACCGTAAGTGCTTTCCTGAATAACCTGCTTATCCTGGAATCCGGCACCAATCGCTCCGGCCACTGTTGTTAGAGAGGCTGCAAACCAGGCAAGTTCCAGGTAAAATCTGACTCCGATATGCTCAGCCTGAATAGTTTTCGCAACAAAGTCAGGCGGCAGCAATGTTACCGCGGCAGATAAGAATAGAAGATACAGGAGTAAATAGTAAAACAACAACGATATAAACAGCGTCAGCAATGTGGTGCTGTTATAGAGAGAGGTAAGTTTTTTACTTTCACCTTCTTTAAATTGTTCCCATAAATCGTGGGAAATGATAATCCAGAACAGCATGCCAAAAATTGATAAGACTGAAATTGCAACTAAACGCCAGGTGGGAAACAGATAGCTCAGATTCCACATGGTCGAAAAAATTATACCGAATGCACCGGTGGCAAATGCAATCGCCGTTACACCGCTTAAACTCTGCATCGTATTATATGGATTATTTGCAAAAGTCATTCCGCTGACCAGTCTCACAGTGCCTCGAATTTTAGAATTCATATGAAATAGAAGATGTTCAGTTTTTGAGTCTTCGAAATAGTCTTCTGTGTGTTTCAGTTTTGATAATGTGAACATATTTTTTAATTCACGGCATTCCTCTTCAATATCAGTGTCATTATTATTCATCTTGTTAATAATAACTAATGTATTAATAATTGCAGTTTTCATTCTCTTCTTCAGAGGACGCCATCCAAATGCTGGAATAGACATCATGGCAGCACAGTCAGAACTGTCGATATCTATAACTACAGCCTTATCTTTATAAAATAATGGTAAATCTGTAATACTGATTAAAAAATTCCAGTCATTTTCACGCAGATATTCATCTGTTTTTGAATAAATTTGATTGGTGAACTCTGTTTCGCCAGTCAAAGGATCGACGATAATATCAATTTCCCACTCATCAGCAGCAGATATCTGTTTTTTAAAATCTTCTACCAGTTCGTTTTCTATTTTATTTACTATATTGTTAGCCGTTCCAGGGGCCACGATTAACCCTACACGAATCATAGTTTGCCTCCTCTACTAAAATCTTAGCTGGAATCATTATCTTCTTCTTGGAGTTTGTTGTACCTGTAGCTTTGCCGGTATGAATAAGTTACATTGCGAATTTTATCCTCGCTTTCGGCGGTAGAGCCGAGTGCACCTGCGAGCATACCGAGAGAAGTTGTAAACCAGATCAGGTTTATATAATTCATTGCCGTGAAATTCTCATTAGCCTGTGTCCACTCATTAAAAATCTCAGGAGGAACAAACATCGTAACTGATATTGTAAGCAGGATAAAAAGAATGCCGTAGTTGGCTACTGTAACGAACAGAAGTGTCATAAATGTTGTCAGGTTATAAAGCAGGCGGTAATGAGCTGCTGTTTTTGTTGATGAACCCTGCCATAAATTATGAGCATATATTAGCCAGAACACCATACCCGTAATAGAAAATAGCATTAAAGCAATCAGCCGCCATGGCTGATAATCTAAACTGAGTTCCCAAGGTGTTGAAAATATCGCAATATATGTTCCTGTAGCAAAAGCCAGTGACACCAGTGTTTTAAAGTTGGTAACAATAGACCAAGGTTCGTTGATGTAGGTCATCCCCAGAATGATTTTCAGCCAGCCAATAATATAAGACTTTATAATATAACGGTTGGTACTTTCATTGTCTTCCGGTGGAGTTTCCCGGGAAATATTCATTACTGTCGGGGAAGATAACTCACTTGAGCTGAATGACGTGCTGTCTTCATTATATTTATACAAATATTCCAGATGATGTGTCACCATCTTTCTTAATTTTCTTTTTACAAAAAAGAAACCAAGTGCAGGAAGCGAAAGCAAGGAGGCTGATTTTTGTGAATCGAACTCAGATACGACCACTCTATTGTCAGACAAGCTCGGCAGGTCAGTAACACCGATGACATAATCCCAGCCATTATTTTCTTTTATCTTAACGATTCTGTGAATTGTTTCGTTAATGTATTCCGACGAACTCGCTAAAGGACTGACTTCAACTTCAAATTTAAATGTGCAGCCTTTATCGACAAACTCTCCGGCGAACTCGGGCAGGTCATCAATAATTTTTTCAATCAGAGTCCTCGACATACCGGGAGCCGGGATTAGACCTACTGTAATAGAAGTCATGGAAATCTCCTTTCTGAGATGATTTATGTAAATGATATGTTTATGAAGTATTACCCGTTTTTACACAGTTTAAAGATATTTTTGTTTAATGTGAACAATTTCACATATTAATTTCAGCGGTTATTACTGTATTATTAGAAAATTTAAATGATACAATGTAATTAAGAAAGAAAATCATTTTGGAGGTAATACAATGGCAAAATTACAAGATAAAGTCGTCGTTATCACAGGTGGTATTTCAGGAATCGGTAAAGCTTCAGCAGAGTTATTTAATAAAGAGGGAGCGAAATTAGTCCTCGTCGATTTGGATGAAAGCAAAGGAAATAAAGTTGCAGAAGAATTTGGCGGAGACACAATTTTTGTCCAGGCAGATGTAACAAGTGAGGAAGACGCTAAAAGAGTATTTGATAAAACAATAGAGAAATTTGGACGTGTAGATATTCTGTTCAATAACGCAGGTATCGGTGCAACGAAACCGACACACGAAGTATCTTATGCTGAATATCGTAAAACGGTCAATGTGGATTTAGATGCAGTATTCCTATTCTCTAAATTGGCAATCGATTACTTCCGTGAACAGGGCAGCGGTAACATTATTAACACAGCGTCAATGTACGGCTGGATTGGTGCGGCAGGCAGTGCTGCTTATAACGCAGCAAAAGGCGGCGTAATTAACTTAACACGTTCATTAGGTGTTGAGTATGCTAAAGAAAATATTAGAGTAAACGCCTTATGCCCGGGCTTCATCGATACACCGATTATCCCGTCAGAAGTGAAGGAAGCATTGGCTGGAAGTACGCCGATTGGACGTCTAGGTACATCTGAAGAAATGGCTAAAGCAGCATTATTCTTAGCATCAGATGATTCATCATTTATGACAGCAAACACTTTAACGGTAGACGGCGGCTTTACAGCACAATAATATATAACGCAAAAACAACGCTCACAGATTGCTGTGAGCGTTGTTTTTTCTTGGAAATATTTAATTGATATAACGGTGTTTCATTAAGTCTTTCAGCATATCGATTTCATATCTCAGACGTTTACCGATTTCTGTATCTCTTACTTTTTTACGTTCGAGTTCTTCATCGACTATTCTTCTGACTGCGAGTACATCGGATTCATTTTCCAGTACTTTATCTTTGGAGTTAAATTCCTGGTGGGCAACCAGCTGCATGCCGTATGAGTTGAAGAGGAGAGTGTATCCGGCAATGCCTGTCGTCGATTGATAAGCTTTTGAGAAACCGCCGTCGATTACAATTAACTTGCCGTCGGCTTTAATTGGGTTTTCTCCTTCTTTTTCTTTAACAGGCGTGTGACCATTTATAATGTGTCCATTCACCGGATCCAGATTGAATTCTTTTAAGAAAGCTTCTGCCATTTCAGGCTGTTCACGTAAATAATAGTACGGGTTTTTTTCTTCTTTATGCGTTGCTTTGTCACTGATAAAGTATCTTTCAAACGTCGTCATGGCACGTTTACCAAACAGCGATGACTTCTTGCCTGTCCATAAGTACCAGATTAAATCTGTAGCGAGGTCTTCAGTCTCATCCAGATTAACGAATGCATGACGTAAATACTTCTCAAATTGATCGAGGAGCTCTCTGCCGTAATAAACTTCACCGTCGATTTCCATGCCTTCCATCTCACAGTTTTCCGTAACTGGAATACAGCCGTGAATCAGCAGGTTGCCGTTATACCGCAAGTACAGACTTCCTTTCTTCATCATAAAGTTCATATGGCGTTTAAGTTTCTCGGACTGCTGAACCGAAATCAGCAGCGTATTCATAACGTCCTGTTCCTCTTCGGTAAGAGCTGAAGGATTATTTGGATTGACTGTACTGAAGCATGTGTTTTCAAGCGGATAAACTTTGCCGTCAACAGTATATTCCATCGTGTCGTAATTAATATTTTCAAGTACTAAACGGTCATCCATTTCAAAGCCTGGGCGTCTTTTAATAATCGGTGCTTCCAGCTTAAACTGAATCATTGATATTGCCTGCTGAACTTTAGTCATCTGCAGCTGTTCGTGATCGGATAACACTTTGTCCGATGTTTTCTTCGGATGGAATGCAGGATTATCATCGTAGTACTTATCTGCGAGCGTAAATAACGGGCGCAGATTAATACCGTATGCATCTTCAATAATATCGAGATTATTGTAGCGTGCACAAATACGAATAATATTTGCGAGGCATACTTTGGAGCCGGCATAAGCTCCGAGCCACAGCACATCGTGATTTCCCCACTGAATATCGACTGAGTGGTAATCAATCAGCGTGTCCATGATTTTATCGGGTTCAGGTCCACGGTCATAAATATCGCCGACAACGTGCAGATGATCAACAACCAGACGCTGAATCGTAAAAGCAAGGCCCGTAATTAATTTATCAGCCTGACCCAGTTCGATAATTTCGTTTAAAATACGATCGTAATAACGTTTTTTGTTATCGTGCTCATCTTTTTTATACAACAGCTCTTCGATTATGTAAGCAAAATGCTGAGGCAGTGCTTTACGCAATTTGGAACGGGTATATTTTGAAGAAGAATGAGCAACAAGCTCAATCAGCTGTTCAATTTTAGCTTTATACCAGTCAGTTAATTCCTCTTTATCCGTGAACTGGTTTTTAATAAGTTTTAATTTTTCCTCCGGATAATAAACGAGAGCTGCAAGTTCACTGAGCTCAGCTTCTGAAAGACGGTCCTGAAGCAGGTCGTCAATTTTCACTTTCACGTTGCCGGACCCGTTACGGAGTACATGCTGGAACGATTGGAACTCGCCGTGCAGATCACTGACGAAATGCTCGGTGCCTTTAGGGAGTTCTAAAATAGATTCCAGGTTTATAATTTCAGTCGCAACTTTTTCTTCTGAATTAAACTTTTCAGCCAGCAGCTGAAAATAACGTGTTTTATATTCTTCATTACTGTTATCTGATACAGTCACTGATTAACACTCCTATAGTTAAATCTCATAATAGTTCCATTATATCCATAACTGTATAAATGATAAATGGTTATCGTCTTAATAAAATATGTTTGTCTGTAACAGCAACAGGATATTATAAGACTAAGACGTTGAAAGGAGAATTCACAATGAAAATAAAAACAATTGGACTGCTGCTGTCCTCGAGTTTAATTATGGCAGCATGCAGCAGTGAAGATGAGGATTCAGCGAATACATCCCCTGAAGGTGCAGCGATAACAGAAGAGGAAGCATCGGATGAAGGTGAAGAAACAAGCACAGAACACGGCGGTACGGAACAGGATGCTGCTACGGATGAAAACACTCCGGACGAGGGTGCGGACAACGGTGAAGAAACAGATTCGAGTACAGCTGCAAATCCGGCCGGTTCCAGCGATCCTAGTACTGATGCGAATGATGAGTCAGACGACGCCTCTTCAGGGGAAAGCACTGAAACTGAAGGAAGTTCAAATGAAGCAGGCACTGACAGCGGCGGTTCTAACATGAACACTATCGCTCTGGAAGACATCAGCCTGATGGCAAGTGATGCACTGTCAATTGCTGAAGGAGAGTTTGAAGGAGATGTACAAGATATTTCATTTGAACAGGAAAACGGCGAATGGGTTTATCAATTTGATATGAAAAATGACAGCGAAGAAGCTGAAGTAATTATTAACCACGATACTGAAGAAGTCATGGACGTGAGAACCGAACAAGATAATGACAACGACGATCAGGACGAAGTAATCGATTACGGTTCATTGAACGAAGCTTATGATGCAATCGATGAAGCCATTGCTGACCTTGGCGGCGGAGAAGTTAGAGAATGGTCATTAAGTATGGATGATGGGACGCCGGAATACGACATCGATTTAGAATATGAAGGGCAGACACACGAATATACAATTAATGCCGAGACATTGGAAATACTTGAAAGTGAACAGGATAACTAGTAACTAAACTCATGAAAAAACGCCTTGAAATTCAAGGCGTTTTTTTCTGCATATTTAGATATTCGGCATAGCGAGCTGTCTTTCTTTATAAAGTTTAAAGAGCGCATTATGGCTTGGTTTTTCCACATAATGCAGAATCATGTGGGCAAGAACAAGGCTTAAGCCGAGCGGAACAACCAGAAATACTTCATGGACGAAGCCCATTGATTCGAGTTTCTGGATAATAACATAGCCAATGTTCTGGTGGATTAAATATAAGGGGAATGACAGTGCGCCGAGATAGACGAGTGTATCGGATTTCAGCCACTGCATTTTATTATTCAGAATCAGATAAAATACTGCTATGAAAAATATAGTGAATAAACCGTTCGTTACACCTTCAAATGAAAAGTCGTAAATGAGCGACAGAGCGATCATCAAATAATATTTAAAATGATTGCCGTGCTGCCATATATAGTAAAACATAATCCCGATAATAAACATCTGGCAGTAGTTGGACATTGAGAATTTTTCGAGTAGAGCAGTTGTCTCGGTGCCGGCAATGCCGTTGGTAATTTGTATCAGTGCAGAAGCTGCGAGCCAGATACTTGTAAACAGCATGACTCTCTTCTGCAGATTAAACATCAGGAGCAGCGCCATTAAGAGATAGAAAGTCAGTTCAACACGAAGTGACCAGTAAACGCCGTCGACGTTTTTAGCGCCGAAAAAGTCCTGAAACATGGTCATGTTAATAAACATATCACCTATGCCTGCTTTCAGCGTATCAACTGACGATATTCCAACCACTATAAATGTCACGATAATCGCAAATATATAAGTCGGATACAGTCTGATTGCTCTTTTAGTTAAAAAATCTGAAGTTGATTTTACTTTCAAGACCGACATATAAATCACGAAGCCGCTGATTATAAAAAACAGCTGGACACCGTAATGTCCGTAGGAAAATATTTCTATATAGTTTTCTTTTGAATGCCCGAATTTTTCATCGTACAGAATGATGTAGTGATAGAGTACGACGACAATCGCGGCAATGCCTCTTAGTGCATCAATTTCAGTAAATCTTTTCTTTTCAGCCATTATGATATCCCTCATAGTCCTAAAGAGCTTTATACATACTCTCAGTATTTTGCGGTGTTTTCAATGATTGAATCACTATATATCATGACGGCTGATGAATTCAAATGAAAAGCGGCTGAATTAAAAAACAGCTGTGAACACATGTTCACAACTGTTTTAACTGCCGTAACGCACAGCGTTATTTTAATCTGTCCAGAACAGTACGATAGCCGTCACTGCCGTAATCCAGGCATCGTTTTACACGTGATACTGTAGCGCTCGAAGCGCCGGTTTTATCCTGGACTTTAGAATACGTCTTGCCTTCATCAATGAGCTTTGCGACCTGAAAACGCTGCTTTAATGCAACGAGTTCATTGGAAGTGCAAATATCATCAAAAAACTTATAGCAGTCTTCTTTCGTCTCAAGCGATAGAATTCCGTCGAACAGATCATCGAGTTCCTGCCCTTTTAATTTATCTATTTGCATAGCTTCAACTCCGTAGTAATAAGATAATATCACTTTAACATACTAAAGTGATAAAGAAAATGGTTGTGTATCTGAAATATCTTTGTTACTATTTTATTTATTGGCAACTCTTTATCTCGCTAAAGTGCTAAAGGAGAATATATATGACAAACAACAAATTCATTTTGAAAAGACTTGCTCTGGGACAAAAGTATCTCGGGCTGCTTGACGATTCGGGCTATACATTAGTTGATATGAACATGATAGAACCTTTCTCAATAGATGATAAATATCATCATCCGACAAGTGTAGTTTTTGAAAGAAACAATACAATGTATGCAATTCGCAGTGACTGGACGCGTACCTTGTTAAATTTCAACAGTAATTTTTATTCAAATGATACACGTTTCGGTTATTTCGGTCCTGTTGTCAGAGAGAATGAATCGTTCTATCAGGCAGGCGTCGAGATTTATCAGGCAACAGAAGAGGACATTATAGATGCGCTCCTGATGCATATGAATTTTGTTGAAGAATGTGCAGAAACAAATATTAAAACACTAGTCATTAATAACGATCAGTTATTAGATTTATTCATTGAAAAATATAATCTGCCGGACGACGTGCGCCAGCTGATATACACGAAGAATATATCAGCGCTGCGCCAGCAGCTCGGGAAAGATCATGATTTATATAAAATAATGAGTGCAAAAGTCAGCGACCAGTTTAAAATGGTCGGAGAAGTTTTTGGCGATACAGAAATTATGCAGGCAATTGCTCATTTAAAAGAAAAAATTGCGGATAACAATACGAAGTTCATTTTGGATTTGTCATTCCGTTCACCGCAAAATTACTATAACGGTTTGTACTTCCAGGCATTTTTAAATTCAAACACACCGATATTGAGCGGCGGAGAATATAACAGTAATTCATTCGGCATCGCTTTAAATTTGGCAGACGGAGGACTTTTATGATTACAGTAGCGTTATCCAAAGGACGTTTATTTGATGATTTCGTGTCCTATTTAGAAAAATATGAGCTGTATAAATACAGCAAAGTGTTAAAAGATGAATCGCGTGCACTTTATACAATAGTAGACGATATTCGTTTCATCTTCGCGAAAGGCCCGGATGTTCCGGTATATGTTGAACGCGGCGTCGCGGATATCGGTATCGTCGGCAGTGACATAATTGAAGAAGAAGTGTTCAGCTATTTAAATGTATCTGAACTGCCTTTTGGAAAATGCCATTTTGCTTTAGCAGGACCGCCGGATGTCGAACATTTTAATACGGTTGCATCTAAATATACTAATATTGCCCGCAAGTATTTTAACAGCCAGCAGCAGCCGGTTTCGCTGATTCATTTAAATGGTTCTGTTGAACTGGCACCAATTCTCGGTCTGGCAGACGGTATTGTGGATATCGTCCAGACAGGAAATACATTGCGCGATAACGGCCTGATTGAATATGAAAAGATCCTCGATGTACAGGCGCGTCTGATTGCTAACAAGCAGACGTTCTATACGAAAGAAGACAGCATCTATGAATTTTTAAGTGAAATCGGAGTGATTGAATGAATACAAAAACGTTTAAACAAATATTTACAACGGATGACAGTACAGATTTAGAAAGCATCGACAATGTACTTTCTATCATAGAAGATGTTAAACAAAATAAAGATGCTGCCTTAAAAAAGTATACTGCACAGTTTGACGGGCAGCAGGTGGAAGATTTTAAAGTGTCTGCAGAAAAACTGAAAAACAGTTTCGACAGTTTAAATGAAGAAGAACAGAATGCACTGCTGTTAATAAAAGAACGAATAGCTGATTATCAGCAGTCGATAAAATATAACGATTATGAAGATGGCGAGTTTTCCTATGTCTATCACCCGCTCGAAAGAATTGGTATTTATATTCCTGGAGGGACAGCGTTATATCCTTCAAGTGTATTGATGACAGCTGTTCCGGCAGCAGCGGCAGGGGTTAAAAACATAGTTGCTGTAACGCCGACTTTCGGCGCTGACAACATTACATTCGCCGCCCTGTATATCGCGGGCGTAACGGAAGTTTATACGGTGGGCGGCGCTCAGGCAATCGCAGCACTGGCCTACGGTACAGAGTCTATTGAGAAAGTCGATAAGATTGTCGGCCCTGGTAATAAGTATGTAGCACTCGCTAAAAAGCAGGTGTTCGGCGATGTCGGTATAGATATGATCGCCGGTCCAAGTGAAATCTTACTTTATGTTGATGAGTCAGCGGATTATACAGCCGCCGCCTATGATATTTTTGCCCAGGCGGAGCACGATGTGAATGCACGGACTTTCCTGATTGCGGAATCATCAGATGTAATTAATGACATCCAGCTTGAAGTAAATCGTCTCATCGATTCTCAAGTGAGAAAAGATGTTATTAGTGAATCACTGAAAAATAATCATTATCAAATCGTCGATAACAGAAAAGAACTGATTGATGTGATTAATTTTATTGCGCCGGAACACGTATCAATCCAGCATCGTGATGAACAGGAAATCAGCCGGAGAATTCGTTATGCTGGTGCAGTTTTTATCGGCAAATACTCACCGGAAGCAATCGGTGACTATGCAGCTGGACCGTCGCACGTGCTGCCGACGAACCAGACCGGTCGTTTCAGCCACGGACTGAATGTGAATGATTTTTTAACAAGTCATGCAATTATTAACCTAAAAGAGGTAACATATAATCATATCGCAGATGCTGCGAAGACAATTGCAAACAAAGAAGGGCTGGATGCCCACTATCAATCATTAAACATTAGAACGGAGCGATAAGATGATCAGCATGGACAGAAATACGTCACCGAAGTCACCGCTTTCAAAAGAACAGATTACAGAGGCGGTCAGTAAAACAAATGTTGAAGTATATCCTGAAGTAGAACTGGAGCGCTTTAAAGAATTATATGCGAAGCGTAATGGGTTTAATCCAGAGAATATTGAAGTGGCTAACGGTTCGGATGAATGGCTGCAGAAGATTATTATGACACTTGGAAAAAATGGTGTTATGTCTCTGAATCCCGATTTTTTCATGTATCAGATTTATACTAATCAGGTTGGCTTGCGTTACTACTCAGTACCGTCACGAGAAGATTTCTCATACGATTATGATTTAACAATCTCGGAAATTAAAAAGAAAAAGCCATCAGTGTTCTTTATTTCAAATCCGCATAATCCGACAGGCGTACTCCTGCCGAGTCATTTTATTAATGAACTTGCAGATGCAATGAAATCGGTTGGAGGATACTTAGTAATCGATGAGGCATACGGAGAGTTTGCACTGGACCGTCAGCTACCTGAAGGCGAGCATATTATCATTGTACGAACGATGAGTAAAGTCTACGGTTTGGCAGGTTTAAGAATCGGAATCGTCATTGCTACAGGGAAAACTTACGACACAATTACGAGAATTAATCATCCGTATCCGTTAAACAGTTTAACTTTAAACCTCGGCAGTGAGCTGCTCAGCGATGATAAACAGCTGGACGAATGGTTTGACTATCAAAAACAGCTGCAGCAGTCACTTGTTGATGCATTTGAAACAGTGCGCCGTCATATTAAAATTAAACCGTCCCATACGAACTTTGTATTTACTTACGGTGATAAGGCAAGAGATTTATATGAATATCTTTATAAAAATGGCTACAGAGGCAGAGTGTACGATGAAGAAAATCTGCAAGATGCCGCACGCTATTCAATTATCGATGAAGATGAGTATCCGAAGCTGAAAGAACTGATTACAGAGTGGGGTAAATCACATGACGAAGTACAGTAAAGACAGAGAGACTAAAGAAACAAAAATAAGTATTGAAATAGATGATGAACAAGACTTCAAAAAATCGGAAATAAATACAGGCATCGGTTTTTTTGATCATATGCTGACACTGTTCAGCTTTCACTCTGAACTGTACGTGAACATTCAGGCAAAAGGCGACCTGCACATTGACGGTCACCATACCGTTGAAGATATCGGTATAGTACTCGGCCAGCTGCTGAGAGAGCTGTACACCGAAAAAGAAAGCTATCAAAGATACGGTTCGATGTATCTGCCTATGGACGAATCGCTGGCACGTGTCGTTCTGGATTTATCCGGCAGACCTCACCTCAGCTATAACGCTGTCATCTCGAGAGAGAAGGTCGGCGATTTTGATACGGAACTTACAGAAGAATTCTTTAATGCAGTCTCGATGAATTCGCGGATGACCCTTCATATCGATCTTTTAAAAGGCGGCAACTCTCACCATGAAATCGAAGCGATATTCAAAGGCTTTGCACGCAGCCTCAAAATTGCACTGCAGCCTTCAGAGAGCGGTGTACCCTCTTCAAAAGGTGTGATTGAATGATAGGTATTATTGATTACTCTCTTGGAAATACGGGGAATCTTGTAAATGCTTTAAAAAAACTGGGTTATGAGTCAGTAATCACAAAAGATAAAAATGTACTTTCCTCATGTGAAGCAATTATTCTACCCGGAGTGGGACATTTTGGCTACGCTATGAATATTATAAATACTTCCGGACTGAAAGATATGATTATTGAGCTGAGTAAATATAAACGGCTGATCGGCATCTGTCTTGGAATGCAGCTTTTATTTGAGCACAGTGAAGAAGGTAATGCGGCTGGTCTCGGTATATTGAAAGGGCGTATCGCGAGGATAGATACTGATCTGACAATTCCTCATCTGGGGTGGAACACACTGACGAGCAATTATCAATCTTTAAATGGAAAAGACGTTTATTTTATACACAGTTATAAGGGTCTTGAATCCGAATATACTATTGCCGAAACCGACTATAACTCAAATATACCGGCGATAGTGAAAAAAGGAAATGTTACCGGTATACAGTTTCATCCTGAGAAATCTGGAGAAACAGGTTTATATATTTTGAAAAATGCTTTAGAGGGGAGTTTTTAAAGTGAAGATAATTCCAGCTATAGATTTAATTGATGGACAAAATGTACGCTTATCACAAGGTGATTATAATAAGCAATCACAGATGAAAAAAACACCTCAAGAGGCGCTGGAATTCTATGCCGGATTTGAATCGGTTCAGCGTATCCATGTCGTTGATCTGATGGGTGCTTTAAAGAAAGAAGCGCTGGAGTTGAATCTCGTAAAAGAACTTGTTGGCCAGTCTTCACTGCCCTTTGAAATAGGCGGAGGATTGAGGTCGCTTGAAACAATTAAACAGTATCATGATATAGGTGTTGAATATTTTATATTAGGAACACGCGCGATTACAGATGTGGCCTGGCTTAAAGAAGTGTCAGAACTATTTCCCGGGAAAATATTTGTCGGTGTGGACGCGAAAGAGAACGATATTTACATCAATGGCTGGACAGAAAACAGCGGTATTTCAATAGATGACTATTTAAAGACTGTTGAGGATTTCAATCTTGCCGGTATTATATATACCGATATTAATAAAGACGGCATGGGCCTAGGACCAAACTTTGAAAATACTGCACGAGTTAATAATATGACCCGTCATAAAGTTGTTGCAAGCGGCGGTATAAGAAATAAAGCTGACCTCGATAAGCTTGAAAGTCTTGGCATCACTGAAGCAATAGTTGGAAAAGCAAGTCATAACGAAAAGTTTTGGGAGGGCATCAAATGATAAAAAAAAGAATAATAGCATGCCTGGATGTTAAAGATGGAGCGGTAGTCAAAGGAATCAACTTTGTTAATCTTGAGCATATTGGAAAACCGGCAGAACTGGCTAAACGATATAATCAGGAAGGCGCCGACGAACTCGTTTTTCTTGATATTTCAAAAACACAGGAAGGCCATGATTTAATGCTCGATGTTATACGGGAGACGGCCAGAGAACTGTTTATCCCGCTGACTATCGGCGGCGGCATTAGATCAACTGAAGATATTAAACAGCTCCTGGATGCAGGTGCCGATAAAATAAGTATCAACTCTGCTGCTATTGAAAACCCGGATATTATCAGAGAAGCGAGCGGGCAATTCGGCAGCCAGTGTATTGTACTCGCGGTGGATGTGAAATACGATGATCAAGCTGAAGATTATTATGTATATACTCATGGCGGTACGAAAAGAACTGAAATTAAAGCTCTGGACTGGATTGTTGAAGGTGAAGCGGCTGGTGCAGGAGAACTGCTTATTACCAGTATGGATCACGACGGGGTGAAATCAGGATTTGATACGGAATTTCTTAAACAGGCTGCGAATGCTGTCAATATACCTGTTATTGCAAGCGGCGGTGCAGGAAATATTAATCATTTTGTTGATTTGTTTCAGACTACAGATGTGTCTGCAGGACTTGCCGCTTCAATATTCCACAGAGAAGAAGTAAAGATTGGCGAGTTAAAACAGGAACTGGCTGACAATGGAATCGAGGTGCGTTTATAGTGAATCCTGATTTCAGTAAAAATAACGGCTTATTATCAGTAATACTGCAGGATACAAATACAAAGCAGGTACTGATGAACGGCTTTATGAATGAAGAAGCATTTGAGAAAACGAAGACTGACAAAGTGGTCTGGTTTTACTCGCGTTCAAAAAAACGATTATGGAAAAAGGGAGAATCGAGCGGCAATGTACAGGAAGTCGTATCGATGAAACTGGACTGCGATCAGGACGCACTGCTGATAGAAGTCGTACCGCAAGGCCCGACATGTCATACGGGCACAAGAAGCTGCTTCAGTGATGACTACTTCAGCCTGCAGACGCTGGAACGGACAGTACAGGAGAAAATTAAGAACCCTGAAGAAGGCTCCTACACTAAATACTTAATCGATAAAGGCGCAGATAAAATCTTGAAAAAATGCGGAGAAGAGATGACGGAAGTCATTATCGCGGCAAAAAATAAAGATAAAGAGGAACTTGTCGATGAGACGAGTGATCTTTTATATCATCTGCTGGTCATGCTGAACAACGAAGGCGTATCGATGAAAGATGTGGAGAATAAACTCGAAGAACGTCACGGTGAGAAACAGGAATACAGTATTCGTGACGATATTCAAAAATGGTAGTTAAATATAAATAGTGAAGCGGAGAACTGTTCTGTTCTCCGCTTTTTGCTGTGGAAATTCAATGAACTTGTTTCAT
>DONT01000002.1:0-165 GCA_003513765.1 Jeotgalicoccus sp. | reverse complement strand
CGCAGCGTTTAGGAATTCGATGAGCTTGTTTCACAGGAACCCGCAGCGTTTAGGAATTCGATGAGCTTGTTTCATAGGAACCCGCAGCGATTAGGAATTCGATGAGCTTGTTTCATAGGATCCCGCAGCGATTAGAAATTCAATGAACTTGTTTCATAGAACTCC
>DONT01000003.1:23980-46528 GCA_003513765.1 Jeotgalicoccus sp. | reverse complement strand
TCCCCGGACTACCTTGTGAAATCAACATCGTCATCCAAAACCCACATCCCCTCACAAACACAAAAAACCGGCGCTCCTCAGCGCCGGTCTCCAACTAAAATCTCTTATGATATTAAATCTAAAAATTCTTCTCTCGTAATGCGCCCTAAATAGTGGCTGATATCCACATCTTTAATTGCTTCTTCAATGTGCTCACGGTTATGTTCCACACCAATCAGCAGATTCTCAATGTCCACGACTTCTCCTACTCCAAAGAAGTCACCGAATATTTTCGCATGTTCGATGCGGCCGCCTTTAACTTCCAGTCTCACATCAAGCAAACCTGCAGCAAATTTATGTGAGTTGTCGTAGTTGTATTTAGGGTTTTTACCGTAGTTCCATGCCCACGTCTGGTATTTTTCTTCAGACAGCTGGTTAATTTTTGCCCAGTCGTCGTCTGTCAATTTATATTCTTCAACGTTTTCAAGTCCGCCGAAGATTTTATCGAGAATGCGTTCTTTAAATTCCTCGATATCAATTTTCTTATCCAGATAGTCGTTTATATTCCCAACTCGTGCACTTACCGATTTAATTCCTTTTGACTGGATTTTTTTCGGATTTACTTTCAATGCGTTCTGTACTTCAGAGATATCGCTCTCAAGCATTAGTGTACCGTGTGAGAACATACGCCCTTTTTGTGTGAACATCGCGTTTCCTGATACTTTCTTGCCGCCTTCGATTTCAATGTCGTTTCGTCCTGACAGTTCAGCGTCTACGCCCATTTCTTTTAGTGCTTCTACGATCGGCTGCGTGAATTTTTTAAAGTTGTGGAAGCTGTCGCCGTCGTCTTCTGTAATGAAGCTGAAGTTCAGGTTGCCTTCGTCATGGTATACTGCGCCCCCGCCTGACACACGTCTCACAACTTTAATACCGTGTTCTCTAATGTACGGTTCGTTAATTTCTTCAATTGTATTCTGGTTTTTACCGATAATAATCGACGGCTGGTTTACATAGAATAAAAAGTAAGAGTCATCCATTGGAATTTCTCTTAATATATATTCTTCCATGGCCAGATTAATCATCGGATCTTTGATGTCGTTGTTCGAAATAAATTTCATTATATTTCCCCCTGGTACATAATAAAAGACCTGCCTCTATTATAATAGAAACAGGTCTTAAAATCATATTTTACTTATTCAATATTTTTTCTGCAGTGTTTTTCGCAGTCTGCACACAGTCAGGAAGCCCGACTGCATAGTGTGATGCACCGATTAAGTGCAGTCCCGGATAGTTTTCTGCAGCATATTTTTGAATATCATCGATGATATACTTATGTCCGACAAAATAGTTCGGCATCGCATTCATCATCCGCGTAACGATAGTGAACTCGGGTTCACCGTCCAGCTCCATAATTTTATCGAGGTCCTCGCGTGCCAGCCGGACGATATCTTCGTCTGACTTCTCATGGACGATAAAGTCCCCTGGGCGGCCTACATAAGCACGCAGCAGCGCTTTGCCGTCCGGTGTGGAGTGTTCCCACTTCTTGTTCGTCCACGTACACGCAGTAATCGATGTGTCCATGTTGCGGCTGATTACAAAACCTGTACCTTCAATCGTATTTTTCACCTGTTCAGCATCAAATGCCATTACAACTGTCGCAACGCTTGTTGCTTCCATATGCTTGAAGTATTCAAATTCCTTATCTTTAAACCAGCGTTTGTACTGGAAGTGAGGCGTCGTAACGATGACTTCATCATAATGATGCGTTCCGCCGTCTGCTGTCAGTTCATAGCCGTCCGCAGTTTTTTCAATCGCAGTCACATCAAAATTAAAGTGAATCTGTCCGCCGCGCTTTTCGTTTTCACTGACCAGCCGGTCGATAAACGACTGCAGTCCATTTTTGAACTGCAGAAAAGCACCGGTTTTCGTCTTCGGAGCCGCCGGCTTATCTTTCTTCTCTGCCATCAGGCCCTTCATCAGACTGCCGTGTTCTTCTTCCGTCTCTTTAAAGTTCGGGTAAGTCGACATTAAGCTGAGCTTGTCGATATCTGTACCGTATACTCCCGCTAAGAGCGGTTCAATCATATGTTCTAAAAGATCATTACCGAAACGTGCGCGGAAAAACTCTCCAACCGAAATATCTTTATATAATGGCATGGCAGGCTTAAAGAAATCCAGTCCTGCACGTAGTTTTCCTGTCCACGACACTAAATCTGTCGTTAAGAGCGGAGAGAGCTCCATAGGTACGCCGAGCATCGTGCCCTTCGGCACCGGTGACAACTTATTTTTCGCATAGATGTACGCCTGTCCCGTCTGATTACGGACCAGCGTGTCACCGAGCCCAACTTCTTCTGCCAGCTCTGTCATGACTTCTTTACGCGCTAAATAAGACTCAGGTCCGAGCTCGATTGTATAACCATCACGAATATGAGTATTTACTTTACCGCCGGCGCGGTCCGACGCTTCGTATAAATCGACTGTCAGGTCTGTTCCGTCTTTTAAAAGATAATGCATTGCCGACAATCCTGTAATTCCTGCACCTACTATCGCTACTCTTTTCACTCTTAACGCCTCGCTTATTACAATTTAATTAATTCGTTCACCATAGCCTGAATGAAACGTGAATCCGTATTCGGCATTGCCGGTCTGTGATATGCCGCACCGACTTCGTCAGTCACAACTTTACATTCATAGTCGTTATCGTATAACACTTCTAAATGCTCGCATACAAAGCCAAGTGGAATGTAAACGAAATGCTTAAAGCCGTGTTCTTTATATAATTCACGTGTTAAGTCCTGAACATCCGGCCCAAGCCATGGATCCGGCGTGTTACCTTCCGACTGCCAGCCGACGAAGTAATGACCTTTGTCAAAACGTGCTTTAATTAAATCTTTCGTTGCTTCAAGCTGATCCGGGTATGGATCGTTATGTTCTTTAATCTTTTCAGGAAGACTGTGCGCACTAACAACAATCGCAGTTTTATCCGCTTCGTCAGCAGGAATTTCTTCTTTGAAAGTCGTTTCAAGGGCATCCACCCAGAAATCGATAAACGGCTTCTGTTCGAAGAATGATTCTACAGATTTAACAGTAATACCGTATTTCTCCGCTTCTTCAGCTGCACGTTTGTTATATGAACCGACAGAGAAATTTGAATAATGCGGTGCAAGCACCACGCTGTAAATTTCTTTAATACCGGCGTCACTGATTTCTTTAACAGTGTCTTCGATAAACGGGTGAATATGTTTCAAACCGATAAACAGCTGGAACTCATCATCACTCTGTTCGTTTAAAGCATTAACCAGAGCTTCCGCCTGGCGTTCTGTAGTATCCGCTAAAGGAGAAATTCCTCCGATTGCTTCATAACGGTCTTTTAAGTCCTGCAGTGCTTCTTCACTTGGCTTTCTGCCATGTCTGATGTGTGTATAGTAAGGCTCGATATCCGATTCTTTATACGGTGTACCGTATGCCATAACTAATAGTGCTTTTTTTTCTGCCATTTTCAAAATCACAATCCTTTACTGTGTGTGTGTACTAATTCTGTCAGTCGTTTTAAAACATCCGGATCTACTTCAGGGAAGACACCGTGGCCAAGGTTGAAGATATGTCCTGTTCTGTTTCCTTCTTCAACAATTTTCTTTGCACGTTCTTCTATTACTGACCAGTCCGATAATAATAATGCCGGGTCAAGGTTACCCTGCAATGCTTTCGTAATACCTAAATCGCGCGCTTCTGTAATCGACATTCTCCAGTCGAGTCCAAGTACATCACTGCCGAGTTTATCCCATTCAGTGGCTAAGTGGCTCGCGCCGATACCGAAAATAATAACCGGTACATTTTGTGCTTTCACTGCATTGATAATTCTCTTCATGCCAGGTGCAAGATAGAAGTTGTAGTCCGCTTTATTCAGCGCACCGCCCCATGAGTCAAAAATCTGAATAACACTTGCGCCTGCTTTAATTTGTGCTGTTAAGTAAGTAATACTTGTTTCAACAAGCTTATCCATTAATTTGAACCACAATTTCGGGTTCGAATACATCATTGTTTTCGTACGGTGATAATTTTTAGATGGTCCGCCTTCTATCATATAGCTCGCGACCGTAAACGGTGCGCCGCAGAATCCGATAAGGGGAACATTTAATTTTTCCTGCGTTAAAATCTGAATCGCTTTGTAGACGTAGTCTAAATCCTTAAACGGATCCAGTTCTCCAAGTTTTTCAACGTCTTGTTCAGTACGGACAGGGTTATGAATTACCGGTCCTACTCCGGCCTTGATTTCAACATCAATACCGATCGGTGCCAGCGGTGTAATTATATCTTTATAAAGTACTGCCGCATCGACATTATAGTTATCTACAGGTGTAGCCGTGAGATAAGCAGTCAGTTCAGGTTGTTTTGTAATTTCAATTAAAGAATATTTTTCTTTAACTTTTAGATATTCCGGCTGCGAACGGCCAACCTGTCTCATAAACCAAACTGGTGTATGTTCTGTCTTTTCTCCGCGTGCTGCTCGAATGAGTGTATCATTAAACACAGTGGTACCCCCTAATATTTATATGTTCATACATTTACACATTTTATCACATTCTTTAGAACAATTATTAATTAGACGCAAGTTGTCAAAAAAACGTACTATTTGAGATTTGTTTAACATTGCATTGTTTCAGGTATATACTGATTACCATAACTAAACAAGAGGTGAAGCACAGTGTATTTACACGCAACTACCGGGACGATTGATTTTCTATCTTCCCTTCAGGAAAAAAATCCTTATGTATCAATCAGTGCAAGAGGTCCGGAAGCAATTTTATATTATGAAGATAATAATGAAAAATCGATTTTCTCCACTAACATGACTTATAAAGTGCTGAATGAACAGGGCTCGCTTGATGAAGAGCTTCCATTATCAATGTTCTATATACCCGCTGCAGGGGACGGTACTCATTCTTTAAGAGGACATTTAAGCGATCTTTCTGAAGAATTAAGAGCAGTTAACGGCATTGTGTCATACAGAGTCGGTGTCAACACACGCGATGAGAATTACATCGTGCTGATTAAATGGGCGGACATGAGTATTTATAATGACTTTAAACACACTGATGTCTATAAAAAATATTTAACAGCCGATTCATTGAAACAGTTCCGCAATGAAGAATCATTGTTCGGGGACTATTTATCATCGAAGTTTTACTACAATATCGATGACAATGAATATACTGAAGAAGAAAAAGAAGAACTCAGCGATTAATCGCTGAGTTCTCTTTCTTTTTTATAGATAGTTTTTGATAACACTCTGTTTAACAGATAACCCCATAAGGGGAAGGCCAGTGCATAGAAAAACAGCGCCGGGTGCGTTACCGTGAACATAACTGCAAAAATCAGCGTAATGGCAAAAACGACTTTATGCGAATATCTGATATAACTGTCCTGAATATACGTCCGGGAGACCGGCCATACTTTTGGCCATAGGAGATATGCCTGTGCTGTATATATTTGAGACATCTGCAGCACGATTAAATAAATGCCAAACAGACTGAATATCAGCGATACATACAAGTTGCCAATCCAGAACATAATAATAAAGAATAATACTATGATGCGGAGCACAATCATCGGCAGATCGTGGTCTCTCATAAATGAACGGTAAAATAAATATTCGTACATATATTTTTTATTGAACTTATCGGCTTTTGGCACCCAGAGAAGTACGTCTAAAATGCGTCTGCGTTTAAATGCTTTATCGATGCGCTTAACATTTGTAAACATACTGACGGTCTGGTAATACTGCTGAAGTGCTTCTTTTTCATACTGAACATAGTTCAGCCAAGACAATGTTTTAAATGAACTCTTCTTCATAATTACAGTAAATATAATAATAAAGAAAAGCCCTGCAATCATAAAGAATGGATTAACCAGCACCAGCATCAGTGAAATAAAGTTAAGCAGTATTAAAGCTGAAGTGACTGCCCATTTTTTATAACTTGTATTGACCGACAGGCGTCTGATATTAAAGGCGCTGAAGTACAATAAGACTGCCAGTAGGAAAAACAGTACAATCGATGTTAAATCATGACCGATTGATAAGAGAATCAAGACGGCAACAGCTGCGACTGCCGGCACGGCGATACCGAGCGACAGACTGTAAATATCCGCCCGCTTAAAGTAAGCAGTCATTTTCTTTTCGTAAGGCGGCAAAAACAGCATATCCGCTTCTTTTAAGAGTGTACGGTACTTCGGCAGTAATACAACCGCCATTAAGAGCGCACACAGCGTGTCGATATACAGACTTGGACTGAGAGTGTCTCTTAAGCCGAGCAGCGTATAAAGAAGCACACCGCCTGCGATCATTAAGAATACGAGGAAGTGACTGTTAAAAATAAACTTGCCGTAATAGCTCCGTATTTTTACGTCTTCCTCCATGCGCGTATTAAACAGTTTACTGCTCATGTCGTTTCCCGCCAGTCAGCTGGATATAAACATCATCTAACGTGCCTTCACGGAGCCCTGTCTGCTCACGCAGCTCATCCAGTGTGCCGTCTGTTATTTTACGGCCCTGGTCGATAATGATATACCGGTCGCAGTAGCGTTCCGCCGTTGCAAGAATATGTGTACTCATTAAAATGGACCGGTTTTTATCGCGTTCAGAAATCATCAGTTCAATTAACGATTCGATACCGAGCGGATCAAGACCAAGAAACGGTTCATCGATAATATAGAGTTCCGGTTCTACGATAAAGGCGCAGATCAGCATAACTTTCTGCTTCATTCCTTTTGAGAAATGGCTCGGGAATGTATCTTCCTTATCATCGAGACGGAAACGCTTTAAGAGTGGTCCTTTTCTCGTCTCTACTTCCTCTGGCGTTAAACCGTAAGCCATCGCCGTCATATTAATGTGTTCCCGGAGTGTCAGCTCCTCGTATAGAATCGGTGATTCCGGAATGTAGCCCATATGTCTGCGGTACGCTTCAACATCTGACTCAATTGTTTTATCCATTACTTTAATGTTTCCGCTGTGCGGACGGAGGAGCCCGAGGATATGTTTAATCGTCGTACTTTTACCTGCTCCGTTTAAGCCGATTAAGCCGATAATTTCACCGGCTTTTATATTGAAAGAGATATCGTGAATGACGGGATCTTTCGAATACCCGCCTGTAAGTTCATTAATTTCTAAGACCATCATCTGACTTCCTTTTAAATAATTCTAATTATTTGTATACTGATACTTAAGTAAAACTATATCATAAGTTTTTAATGGAGGATAATGAGATGAACAAGACAATTTTTGAAAAAATTATCGACAGAGAAATACCTGCCAACATTGTATATGAAGACGACCACGTTATCGCATTTATGGATGCCTTCCCAATCGTTAAGGGACATACGCTAGTCGTCCCTAAACAGCCGATTGAAAATATTTATGACCTGGATGCAGAGACAGGGGCGAAAGTAATGAGTGTCATTACTAAAGTATCTTCTGCAGTCAAAGATGCATTTGAACCTGCCGGCTTAAACGTGGTTCAGAATAACGGCGCTTATGCATCACAGTCTGTTTTCCACCTTCACTTCCATATTATTCCCCGCTACAAAGAAGAACACGACGGCTTCGGCTATAAATGGGTCAGTGTGGAAGATGACAATAACACACCTGAAGTACGTTCAGATGTTGAAGCGGCAATTAAAAATAAATTAAATGAATAATTAAGATAAAATCAGGGTATATTACATTTGAGATAAGGATGTGAATGAATTTATGAAACTTAAAAATATCGGTGTAGGATTCGCAGTCGGCATTACAGGCGGCATGCTCATATCCTTTTTAAATGCACCTAAATCAGGTAAAGAACTCCAGCAGTCATTAAAAACAGGTTCAAATGACTTAAAATCACAGATGAACCAGCTAAAAATCGAAGGAGAAGAAATTAAAAATTCTTTCCTAAAAACAAAACATGAATCAAGCGAAGTTTTCTCCACTCTCGGTGACGAAGTAAAATCAATGATTTCAAACTTCCAGGCGGATATTAACCCGAACATCGAAAGACTGCAGGAAAATATCGAAATTATTTCTAATAAAGCTGATACTGCGATGTCAGAAGTTAAAGGCAAAGATGAAAAAGACAAAAAAGATGACAGCGATAACAACTAACTGTTAAAAAAACAGAATATTTACAAAGGACGGTGTGTTTTAGTTTGTGCACCGTCCTTTTTATATGATATATTATGCCTTGTATATGAACCGGAGGGAGAATTTTCGAATGAAGAAGAAATTTGCACCATTTATAATAGGATTAGGTTTAGTAAGTCTAGCTGCCTGCAGCAATGAAGGTGAAGAGAACACAGATTCAGCTTCGACAGAAGAAGGCGGAGATGTAGAATTCGGCAACGTTCTTGCGACGAGTGACGCAGGAGATGTTACTGCAGACGATGTGCTGAACCAGATTGGTACTAATCAGGTTGCAAACCAGACTTTCCAATTAGTATTAGACAAAGTTTTAACTGATAAATACAGTGAAGAATTAAATATGGATGAGCTCAATGAGCAAATCGATGCTGAAATTGAACAATACGGCGGTGAGGAAAACTTCTCGATGATGCTGCAGCAATCTCAGCCCGGAATGACAGTTGATACATATAAACAGCAGCGTGTATCCAATGCGCTGAATGATTTATACTTTGCCGATTACTTTGAAATCACTGATGAAGAAGCATTCGACAGTGTGAGAAAATCATCTCACATCCTCGTATCATTCGCTGAAGAAGATGCAGAAGAAAGTACTGCAGGCGCTGAAGGTGAAGAAGAACCGGCAATGACTAAAGAAGAAGCAAAAGCACAAGCTGATGATTTAAAAGCACAGATTGATGACGGTGCAGACTTTGGTGAACTTGCTGCTGAGCACTCGGACGATACAGGAAGCGCACAGCAAAACGGCGAGCTCGGTTATGTAAGTGAAGGACAGATGGTTGAAGAATTCGAAACAGCACTATTCGAACTTGAGCCGGGACAAATTTCAGAGCCGGTCGAATCACAATTCGGCTACCACATCATTCTTAATGAAGATGTAACTCTTGAAGACACACCTGCAGAAGAATTAAGCACAATTAAAACACAAATTGTAAACAAAAATATCCAGGAAGATCCGAGCCAGGCATTACAAGGCTACCGTGATCTACTGGAAGAGTACAATGTAGCATTTGAAAATGAAGAAATTCAGACGTACATTGAAGAAACATTCCTTAACGCTGACGAAGCATTAGAAAATGCACAGCAGCAGGAAGACGCTGCAGCTGAAGAAGAATCTGAAGGTGCTCCAACTGAGGAAAATGCTGAAGAAGAATCAGCAGATACTGAAGAAGACGCTGAATAATATTTGATATGAATTGACGCAAAGCCTATAGGCTTTGCGTCTTTTTGTTGTTGAAATACCACGGCGTTCGCCTGTTGTGAATCCAGCCCTCCCGGTTAACAACGGCGTTCGCCTGTTGTGAATCCAGCCCTCTCGGTTAACAACGGCGTGTCCCTGTTGTGAATCCAACCCTCTCGGTTTACAACGGCGTTTCCCTGTTGTGAATCCAACGCCCCCGGTTAACAACGGCGTTTCCCTGTTCTGAATCCAACGCCCCCGGTTAACAACGGCGTTCCCCTGTTATGAATCCAACGCTCCCGGGTTACAACGGCGTTTCCCCGTTGTAAATCCAACCCGCCCGGTTTACAACGGCGTTTCCCCGTTGTAAATCCAACACCTCCGGTTTACACACCACCACCAAAAAAATCCCCGCATCTCTGCGGGGACCTAATATTAATTCTATTAAAAAGTTTCCGGACGGTAGAAGTTACGCGATTCAAGCGGGAAAATTCTTTCAGTGAATGCTCCTTTACCCGCTTTATCAATATGTTTATCCATCATCATAATGCGTGCGTCGATGTTATCGATAAAGTGCAGAATTTCTGCTTCTTTAACCATCGGTACTTTCGGTGAACCGTATTCAAGTTTACCGTGATGGCTGAGAATTAAATGTTTCAGTAACATAACTTCTTCGCCTTCGATGTTCAGCTGATCTGCAACTTTTGTAATTTCTTCTGTTGCAATTACGATGTGTCCGATCAGGTTTCCTTCGTTCGTGTAAGTCGTGCCGATTGGCCCGCTCAGTTCTTTCACTTTGCCGATATCGTGAAGAATAATTCCACTGAATAACAGGCTTCTGTTTAACGTCGGATAAATATCACATAATGAGTCTGCCACGCGGAGCATGTAGTAGACGTGGTACGCCAGTCCCGACACAAAGTCGTGGTGGTTCGTCATTGCTGCCGGATAATATGAGAACTCTTTACGGAATTTAGTCAGCAGCTGGCGTGTAATACGCTGCAGACTGCCGTTTTCTATTTTCAGGCAGTAGTCTAAGATTTTATCGTATAATTCTTCACCGTCAATCGGCGCTTTTTCTACGAAGTCTTTAGCTTCCAGACCGTCTTCTGGTGTTGCCACACGGAAGTTTGCAATCTTCATCTGCTTCTTGCCGCGGTAGTCAATAATATCACCTTTTACTTTAATTAATGCTTCAGGAACGAGTACGTCGATGTCTTTCGGTGAGACGTTCCAGTGTTTTGCTTCGACTTCTCCCGTACGGTCCTGCAGCACTATTGTCATGTATGGTTTGCCTTGAGTAGTCACGCCCTGCTGACTGCGTTTAATCAGGAAAAATGTATCTACTGAATCCCCAGGCTGTAATGATGAAATATTATTCATTACTGAACCCTCCTACTTCATTTTTTCTTTCAGTTTAATCGTTTGAGCTGATGGTATGCTCGTATTTAAATTACATGTAAAGTACAGTACCTGGTCGTCTGACTTACTTCTAAAGTAATCAAGTATCGTTTTCGTACGTTCGCTGTCGAAATGGACGAATGCATCGTCGACAATAATCGGCAGCTGATAGTAGCCTTTTAGTGCTCTGATAAGGCTTAGGCGCAAGCTGATGTACAGCATCTCTTTGGTTGACTGCGACAGTTCAAGCGGATGGAAAACCTGTCCATTCTGATGTTTCACGAAAATGCCTTCGTCACTGTAGATGACATTAATATAACGGCCTTTCGTTACGAATTCAAATGTTTCTCTCGCTTCTTCTAAAACTATCGGCAGACGCTCATCTTTGATTGCTTTAATATGTGTCTCAATTAAGATACGGATATAAGTTAATGACATATATTCTTCCGCCAGGCTTTGGAGCACACCTTTACGCATACCGTAGAGATGATTCAGTTCACTCAGCTTGCCGTCGCTCTCCAGCACCTTGATTTCATTGTTAATTTCAACAAGTGACTGCTGCTCAAGCTGAATCTGTTCATTTAAATTGTCCAGCTGTTCACTGATATTATCTTCATCAGTTTTCAGGTCAGCGAGCAGACGCCCCGACAGCTCATTTCTAAGGTCGTAATCGAAATGTTCTTCATCCAGTTTATCGCTTAGTTCTTTAAAGCGGTTAACATTACTGACATACTCACTATATTTTCTTGCATAGTAATAGTATTCTTCTTCGTCATCCGCATCGACATAGTCTAAGAGCTGATTCAGTTCACGCTGTGAGGTGCTGTTTCTTTCTTCAAGAACTGTTATTTCATTCTCAAGAAGATTGGCCTGTTCACGCAGGCTGTAATATGCCGCTTCGTCTTTACTCAATTTTGAAGCCAGTTGAGCCGCTTCATGGAATATCGATGTTTTGTTGTAATGGATGCCGAACGCGCTCACTTCTTCACTTACACGCGTATCGAAGTCATTCAGGTTCTGATTGATATTATCGAGTTCCTGCTGTTCGCGGTTGATTTGATGACGCTTCTGTTTAATCTGACGGATAGTATATATCGCATCGACAATATACTTATCATCAAGTTCAGGATTTACTTTTAATTTCTTTTTCGCTTCAGCCAGCTGAATATTTAAATGATCCTGATTCGCTTCGTTAACCGACAGCGTTTCCTTCAGGTCATCCAGTTTAACTGCAAACGAATTACGTTTTGCACGCAGCCCTTTAAGTTCCTGGCGCAGGTCTTTCGCATCGTCGATATCAAAGTCAATATTATACCCGCTCTTCAGTTCATTAATTTCTTCCTGCAGCGAGTCGACTTCAAGCTGATAATCGGTTTTCAGCGTATCCTGTTCCCGGTTATTTGTAATAACGAGGATAAACAGTGCCGCTGCTCCGACAGCAAGTGCAAGACCGCCGTACAGATAGCTGTTGTTAATAATGAACATTACACCGATGGCGATTGAAATCACACTGATTGTAATAATCAGCGCTGCCTGCCAGTTTTTAACTCTGTCACGTTCACGTTTTTCACGCTCGTAATCTTTTTCAATCAGCTGATACATCCGCTTCTTCTCAGTCAGTTCAAATTCTCGGTCCAGCACTTCACGTTTTTTCTTCATTCTCTGATCGTCAATCTGATTTTGTGACGATTCTTCAATCTCTGCATCGAGCTGTTTTATATCCGCTCTCAGATGATCAATTTCACGAATTAAGTACTGTTCTTCCAGCATAATCTCATCGTATTTCGACAGCAGAGACTGCACGGATTCACGGACGATGTTTGAATCATCAACATCCGGATACTCCTCTTTCCAGCCGATATCTTTCTGCAGATTTAAAATATCATTTTCAAGATTCGATACTGAGTTCGATAAACGCATTACTTCCAAGTTCTGCTGTTTAATTTCAGGCTCTTCTTTTTGCAGTGCTTCTAAGTAGCTTATCATCGTTTTGTCGGGCAGTTTCACATGCTGAATTTCAGCAATCAGTGTTTTAAGTTTTTCCTGGCGCAGTCCGATGTCCTTTGCAGACTGCTTAACGTGGTTACGCAATGACTCATAGCGTTCAATACCCCGTTCTGGGAAGTTTACCGGTTCGATATTCAGTTTGCTCTCAAGCTGCTTCCAGTCCTTAATATCTTTATGATACATAACTTCTTTCATCTTCTGCTTGCGGATCAATTCCATCTGATGCAGTGCATGCTTTTTGGAATTTAAGCTCTCAAGCGTTTTAACCTGTTCATTAATCAGCGTTTTGTATTCATTCTCGTTCTTTTCAAGTCCGCGGATTTTATCGCTCAGCTCATTTAAATCTTCGAGCTCTGTATTAATGACCGGATTAATGCCGTTTCTCTTATAGAGAGATTTAAGCTCCTTGTCGATTGCACCGAGCATTTCATCGTATTCATGAGAACCGAGAGCCCCTGCACGAAGCAGATATTCCTGCAGCTTGTCTTCCGTCATATTCTTGTGAATATCCTGGAGTCCAAGCACATCAAATGAAAAGATTGAGCGGTATGTACGCTTATCTATATAGTTCATTTTTTTAGCGAGCCATTCCTCACCTTTAGTTGTACCGTCTTTAAAGTAAATTTTGACATCGCCCTGCACTTTACCTTTAAGTCTTTCTATTTCTACAGGCTCCGGTTCATCTTTAAATTTAACAGTCAGCTTGCCGCCGTATAAGTTATGCATACGCGGTTCACGCCGGGGTTCCTGTTCTTTCTTCGTCGGAAACCCAAACAGTACCGAATGAATAAATGACATCATCGTCGACTTGCCGGCTTCGTTTTCACCGAATATCTGGACGAAATCCTGATTCGTATTAAATTCCTGTTTAATAATTTTTCCGTAGCCGTATATATTTACTGATAGGATTCTCATAATTTCACTACTTCCTCATCAACATTTTCAGACGATCTTCACCCATTTTGAGAAGTTCTTCCGGAGATACTTCACTAATCGGCGGCAGATACCGGTTAATATTCGGGTCCATGTACATTGTATTAACCGCGCTTCTGAATAACTCTTCGTTATCCGAGTAACTCTTTTTAATATCTTTCAGCAATGCTATCTGCTCTTCATTATTATATGAGACTTTAATATTATCAATCCAGACGAACTGAGAAATATTTACCTCGTCCTCCTGCAGCAGATTAATGAGTTCAGCATAGTCACTCTGAGAGATTTCATCTTCTCCGTCATAGTTCAGCTGGAGGTTAACGATGTATTTACTCTGTTCCCTCAGCTCCTGCTTAAATTCAACGATTTGCTGATAAAGCTCTTCTTTTCTAAGCGAGTCAGTATCCAGTTCCAGGTTTTCAAAGATCACTTCCTGTACCGGTACGAAGTTTGCCGCTAATGAAACATCATCCCCTTCAACAAGGAGGAATCCTTTTTCACCGGTTTCATTTTTATGGCGTCCCTGAATATTTCCTGAATAATGAACCTGCGGTAAATCTGCCAGCTGCGAACGCACATGAATGTGGCCGAGCGCCCAGTAATGATACAGCTTGTTATTCAATGCTTCTAAATTAAATTCCGTATAGCGCTTCGCGTCGTATTTCGTTTTCGCATACGTTCCGTGCAGCAGGCCGATATGAATACCTCGGTTATCCGTATTCGTCGGATATTCATCAAGCTTGTTTTCGTACGATTCATCCAGCAGATAGCTGAAGCCGTGCAGATAAATACGCTCCCCTTTTGAGCTCAGCATTTCATATGTTTCTACATTCTCTTTGAACACAGAAACATTATCCGGCCACGTCGTTTTAAATCCAAAAGAAATCGGATCGTGGTTTCCGTGAATCATGTAGACGAAAATACCCTTTTCTTTTAGTCTGTTAAATTCCTTTTTTAGAAAAATTTCAGATTTTAAAGAACGGTTGGATTGATCGAAAATATCACCTGATATAAGTAAAAAATCTACTTTCTCTTTAATTGCGAAGTCGACCATCCTGGACACACTTTTATATGTACTTGTCATTAATATTTCGAGTATATTGTTAGGCATTTTAGACCGGGATTTAAACGGGCTGTCCAGGTGCAGGTCTGCCGCATGGATAAATTTTACCATTGGGTTCACCATTCCTTCGGAAAAAACTCTATTCTTCAACATTATAACAAAAAAGAGAGGCCAGCATGGCCTCTCAACTGATATTTTTGACTATTGATTGTTAATTTCATAAAGCTCTTCGATAGGCTTCATGATAACTCGGTTTAAGTCCTGGATAAGCTGGCTCATTTTCTGTTCAGCTTCCATTAAACCTTTAATGTTTTCATCATTTTCAATTTCCTGTGCTGAGTTTTGAGCTTTTTGAATATCTTCTTCTAAAAGTTCTTCACCCTGCATTTGTTTTTGCTGTAATGTCATTTGGAGTTCTCTAAACTCATCAAACAATTGTTTTGATTCAGCATCCTCGTTCACCTTGCTGTAAAGTTCCTTCATTTGCTGAAATTCTTCTGATTCACGTAATGCTGTTTCAAGGGCATTAGCCTGATCGTATACATTAACCATTATTATAAAACTCCTTTAAGTTTGATATTGTTACATTAACACAAATTTCTAATTTAGAAAAACAATACTAATATACCCTGTGCAATTCCGACAATTCCGCCCAACACATAGCCGAGCATCATAATCATTTTGAATTCCTTATTGGCGACATCCATAACGAGATCTTCCAGCTTAGACAATTCGAAGCTGTCTATCTGCTTTTTAATCACTTCAGCGAGCTGCAGCTTATTCATAATTTTACTCATATTTTTACCTGAGTAATCGATAAAGTTATCTTTAAGTTTGTATTTCCCTTTTTCTTTAAAACGCTCAAATAATTCTTTATTGAACTCAGCAATCGGTGTATTTAATATTTTTCTAATATCAATTTTCTGCTGCAGTACTTCTATTATACTGTTTAAAATATTATCGAGATCGGATCTGGTAACGAGTTCCGATAATCCGCTTTGTTTTATTTTATTATACTCTTCTTCAATCACACGGTTTTCAATGGCAATCATCTTCTCCTGCTGAATCAGCTTCAGCAGTTCCGTCTGAACACGTTCAGTCAGCGATTCTTTCGTCATTACATATTTTATACTGCGTGCGAGTCTGCCTCTGTTTTCAGTAAACTCATTCACCATCGTATAAATATCCCTGAACCCTTTATCGGAAGAAATATACTGCACCAGCTTATCGTTTATATCATAGGCAAGATGAGCCACTTTCGTGTCTACAGCATTCAATGCACCAGGCGGCATGATATCATCGATATTTCTATCGTAGAGCTTCGTCCCCTCTTCAGTAACTTTAGAGCGGATTTCTTCATTAAATGAAGCGACAATCTTATCCGTCAGTCCTGCCGACAGGCGTTCCAGAAAGTAGCCTGGTGTCAGGCGTTCCGTTTCAATAGTCTCTATCTGTCTGTCTATAAAATGCATAATTAATTTATCAGTTTCCGGACTCTTAAGTTTCTCTTTGAATACTTCCGGTGTTAACAGATGTCCTGTTATTATTTCCCCAAGCTTTGTCGATGCTTCATCGCGCCGCAGCGGAATAACACCCGGTGTAAACGGCAGACGCTTCCCGAATAAATATTTTGCTTCGTACGGCCGAAACAGCATTTTTATTGCGATTGTATTTGTCGTTCCTCCGATAAGTGCACCAATTAATGCCATCAGAAGAACCTGCGTTACTGGATTCATTACTATTTCACCCCTTATTAGCTTAATAACTATATATTACTTTTTGCAGAAATAAAAGAAAAAGCACCCTCGCGGGTGCCTGGAATTTATCGATTGCTTTTGCGCTCGAAGTAAGTTCTTATTTCTCTTTCGATATATGATGCATGAACCGGCTGGTTATCTGCATTTAGCACTCTGTAAATTGAATTCGTTTTGTTGAATTCCAATTTAAAGCCGTTATTTGATTCAAGCGTTTCCCAATATATATTTTCTTTTTCATAATTTGGGTATATTGCTGAGCCGCGTGATAATACCTGTGTCAGCTCCAGTGGATCTCCGCCAAAAATATTCGTCAGTACTTCACTATCTCTAAACAGTGCACAAAGTGAGACACATGTTGTCCAGTTAGGTAATATTCGCTCTTTTTCTATTTGTACCAGCGTTTTTTTGGATAATCCAATGGTATGGCTCATAGCATCCTGGGTGTAACCAGCCTCCGTCCGAACTATCTTGAACTTAGACTGTAGAATCTCTGTAAATTCCTGCTTATCCATTAAAATCGTCCCTTCATAGCACCGCGATTAAAACTTAATCAATCATGCTTGTATATCAATTTACCTGATATATATTGTAAATGATAATCATTACAAATTAAAGAGATTATGAAAAAATTCACTAATTATTCACTATTGAACAATTTCTTTCATTCTGCTTAAAATATAAAAAGAAGTATGAACTGACAGTACTAAACTGCCGGTCATACTTCTTTTACTATTAATTATTTGTTGACGATTTTGCCGTCTACATATTTACTCTTGCCTTTGATGAACTTGCCTTCTTTAACATCCTGATGGTGATCAAGTACTAATGCGATTGTTGCATCACCGGTAATGTTGACCGCAGTACGGGTCATATCAAGAAGTCTGTCGATACCGATAATAATACCAATTGCTGCAGGATCAAGTCCTACTGCCGTTAATACCATTGCGAGCATTACAAGACCGACACCCGGCACACCTGCTGTCCCGATACTTGCGATTGTTGCGATAATTACCACAGTAGCCATCTGGCCAATTGTTAAATCAACACCTGACAGCTGTGCGATAAATACTGTCGCAACACCCTGCATGATTGCAGTACCATCCATGTTGACAGTCGCACCTAAAGGCTGTACGAAACTTGAGATACTCTTGCGTATTCCCAGTTTATTCTGTGCTGTTTCCAGTGATACCGGTAATACAGCACTTGATGATGATGTACTGAATGCCACTGACATTGCAGGCGCAAACATTTTAATGAACCACACGAAACTTTTCTTCCCAAGGAACTGTACTACAGAGCCGTAAACTACAGCAAAGTGAATGAACAATGCTAACAGTACACAGATAAAATACATTCCAAGCTGCTGGATCGCACCGAATCCCGCCTGTGTAAATGCAGTAGCAACTAAACCAAATGCACCAAGTGCAGCGAAGTATTTCATGATTGCCAGAACAATCCACATAATCACTTCATTGGCCTGTTCAAAAAGTTTAACAATGCCTGATGCTTTTTCTTTAACAGCGATTAAGCCGACACCGATGAAGATTGCAAAAGCAATAATCTGAAGCATATTCTGATCAGCCATCGCCATGAACAGATTGTCCGGAATAATGTTAATTAAAGTCTGATCAAATGTTGTCTGCATAGCGAGCTCAGTATCTCCGCCTTCAAGTTCTGTTGAACGGTACTCCGATACTTCTTCAGTATTCAGTAAGTCTGCCTGTCCTTCACCCGGCTGCAGTATAAGTGCAACTCCAATTGCCAGTGAAATCGCAATTGCTGTTGTTGCCAGATAGAACATCATCGTTTTAATACCGATAACGCCAAGTGTTTTCGGATCCCCAACGCTGACAACACCCAGTACGATAGAAATGAATACGACTGGAACAACAACCATAAAGATAAGATTTAAGAATATTTGTCCTAACACGTTAAATATGTATTGATCAATCCACTGGACCCACGCCGTATCCGCCATTGTATTAAATATTGAACCTACTGCAATACCCGCAATTAAAGCGATTACAATATAGATTGTGAGTTTATTTCCTATTTTCATATGTATCCCCCTAAGCTAATAATTCATTGAACATGTATTCAAGTATACTTTGAGCATCGGAGATTTGTCCATAAAATTTAATGTAAAATTATTGTTAAACCCCTTAAAACCGCATGGTTAAGCGTTTTCATGAGTTAATTTTTTTTCTCACTTTGCTCTAAAAATCGATAATATTGAATTTTATTGCATAAATGACGGCCTGAGTCCGATCTGAAACTTCCAGTTTATTCAGTATATGACTGACATGAGTTTTTACAGTCTTTTCACTGACAAAAAGTGCCTCGCTGATTTCTTTATTCGACTGCCCTTTAACAATTTCTTTTAGAACTTCAGTTTCTCTTCTCGACAGTATATTTCGTTCATGCGGCAGATTTCCTTTTTCATCGATAACCTTTAAAATATCAGGATGAACAACTCTGTCCCCTTCTATAACATTTTTTATCGACTGAACGAGTTCATCGACTTCCATCTCTTTAATAATATAGCCGTCTGCACCTGCACGAAAAACAGGCCGGATATATTCTTCGCTCGTATAACTCGACAGCACAAGCACCTTAATATGCTTATATTTTTCTTTTAATAATTTAGTCAGTTCAATGCCGTCCATTTCCGGCATAACGAGATCTGTTAATACAAGATTAATATTGTCATGATTATTTTCAAGATATTTAAGTGTTTCAGCACCGTTGTCAAAGTCCTTTACTACATTAATATCCGATGTCGTCGATAATAAAAACTTCATGCCTTCTCTTACCACCTGATGATCATCAGTTAAAATTATATTGTACATTTAATTCCCTCCGAGTTTTAAACGTGTAATTAATATGGTGCCCTGCCCTTTAGCTGATTTAATTTCGAGTGCGCCGTTCATCTTATGAACACGTTCGTGCATATTTGTTAAACCGTGGCTCAGGCCAATTTTTTCAGCCGGAATAAATCCTTGACCTTTATCACTGATAACGAGCATGAGCTCCTCATCTGTAATTTCCAGCAGTACTTGTGCATCTTTTGTTCCTGCATGCTTCCTAATATTATTAAGTCCTTCTTGCATGATGCGGTACAGCTCTATTTCCATGTCATCCGCTATATTATAAAATCCATTGACGGTAATTTCTATATTCAAATCAAGAATCTTAGCATAATGTTTAACCGCTTCAATAATACCGTTTTCGAGACCAATTGGTTTCAACTGCCATATCAATGCCTTCATTTCCTTCATTGCATATTTCGATGTATTTTCTATTCTTTCAAAAGCCAGACGGGTCTGTTCGCTGTCTTTTAAAGCTTTCGCCGCATGTGAAGTAATACCGATGGAAAATAACATCTGATTAACAGAATCGTGCAGTTCCCGTGCAAGCCGCTGGCGTTCTTTAATAATCATATTTTCTTTTTCACGCGTTGTTAAATCCAGTCTCTTTAATGTAGAACCGAGCTGAAATGCAACGGATTCGAGCAGATCCAATTCATCTTTTTGAAATTTGGTGCTGTATGGAGTGGCTACATTTAATAAGCCGAAAGATTCATCACCGGAAATCAGCGGTACTGTGGCATGATGTGTAATATTATCGTTCTCATCCGGCATTTCCCGTGCAGCTTTTTCAAGTCTTGAACAGGCGACGATATTTGTCGCATTCGACAGCTCGCCTTTATTAAATTTATTTACGCACCAGCATTTATCATTGCAAAGATAAGTATTACTGTCATGCTGCAGTGTTGGCGGCAATTGATAATGTGCACTCAGCTCATGTTTACCATTCTCATTAATAAAGAAAATCCAGCCGGTTTTAAAGCTGGAATGATCAATGAGCATTTTTAAAGCACCGTCAATCATCGACTGACGGTGTGTCTCCGTATTTAAAAACTCTGCGATATCTTTTAACAGCTGCAGTTTACTTTTCACAATTGACACCTCTTTTAATAAATTGTAAGAAATTTGTTACACTTAAGACAGTGATTAGCACTTATAATAAAAAAGTAAGTTACAAAACAAAAACGAAAGGTCAGGCACCGATATGAAAAATAACAAATTGTATATGCAAATGATTTTTATCGTGTCATTAATCGCTATGCTCGGTTCTTTGTACTTCAGTGAGATCAGACTGTATGAACCATGCGAGATGTGCTGGTACCAGCGTATTCTAATGTATCCAATCGTGCTGCTGTCGTTTATCGGTATCATTAAAAATGATATCAATGCCGGGTTGTACGTCCGTGTGATGAGCGGAATTGGTATATTAGTATCTACCTATCATTATGCATTGCAAAAAATTCCGGCACTCGGTGACAGCGCCAATGCTTGTATGGGTGTGTCCTGTACAGTACAATATATAAATTGGGCTGGTTTTATTACTATCCCGCTTCTTGCATTGACTGCATTCATCATTATTTTCATTTTATCATTCTTCATTAAAAAAGATTAAAGAATAGGAGCTTTTAATTATGGGCAATAAGATTTTTTACGGCATTATTGGTTTAATCGTCGTTGTATTTGTAGGAGTATTTTTATTTATGAACAATCAGACATCAGATCCGGAAAGCCTAAGTGATTCAGGCTATTACCCTTACACTGATAAAGAACCGGAGGAATTGACAGGACCGACAATCGACCTGCTGGATGATGAAAATTATCAGGCTAACAAAACACCGGCAGAAGTTGAGAAAATGGTAAATTCAGGCGAAGGCGAATTCGTCTACTTCTGGAGCCCGACATGTTCACACTGTCAGGAAGCAACACCGCTTCTTACTGATGCACTGGACAGTAATGACGGCGAAGTAACACAGCTCAACGTTTTAGAATATGAAGACGCTTGGGAAACTTGGAACATTAATGCAACACCGACACTCATTTACTTTGAAAACGGTGAAGAAGTTGAACGTTTAGAAGGTAACCCAGGCTCACCTGAAGGTTTCGAAGAATTTATGACAGCAGCAGCAGGAGAATAATATGAAATTTATCGTACCTGAGAAATTCAATGAAACTACTTTGGAAGAAATGCTTATCGCACTTCATATTCCTAAAAAAGAACTGCACTGGCTGCGTATGTCAAAAGACATCCTCATTAATAATGAAGCACAGCCGGTAAAAACTGCACTCAGTACAGGTGACACTGTCACACTGCCTGACTTCAGTGAACCGAGCAGTTATAAAAAGAGTACTAAAAAAGCGGTTATTCTTTTCGAAGATGAAAACCTGCTGATTGCATCTAAGCCACCTGGCCAAAAAGTACATCCGAATGAACCGACAGAGCATAATACGCTGGTTAACGATGTTATCAATACTGTTGACAGCGACTATATTGAACCGGTTCACCGCCTTGATGTCGATACAACAGGAGTTGTACTGATAGCTAAAAACGCATATATGAAGAAAATGCTCGACTATATGCTGGCTGAAAATAACATTAAACGTATTTACATGGGGCACGTTAAGAAAAACAGTAAAATAGCTGTTCAGAAAATCAGTGCTCCACTTGGCAAAATGCCGCACACGAATATTTTCCATGTCACGAGAACTGGTAAAGACGCTATTACTCATATCATAGGAAAAAAAGTTACAGACAAGTACGAAGAGCTGACAATCGAACTGGAAACAGGACGTACGCATCAAATCCGTGCACACATGAAACACTTAAACGCTCCGCTTGTTGGAGATAAACTGTATGGCGGACCGCCATCACCCTATCTTCACCTGTACGGCTACAAAGTATCATTCATACACCCGATTACAGACGAAGAAATCAGCGTAACGCTGAACGTATAATAGTTTCGGACCTGCTCTCCGTTTGGGGAGCAGGTTTTTTGTTGTTTTCGTATTTTGAGTTGCGGATGCTCATGTCGAATGCACATGATAATTCAAGCGACTCTGGACTACCATGTGGAGTGCACATCGTAACCCAAACGATTCCGGACTACCATGTCGAGTGCACATCGTAACCCAAACGATTCCGGACTACCTTGTCGAATGCACATCGTAACCCAAACGACTTCGGAATA
>DONT01000003.1:0-23847 GCA_003513765.1 Jeotgalicoccus sp. | reverse complement strand
TAACCCAAACGACTTCGGAATACTTTGTGGAGTGAACAAGGTGATTAACTGATCCAAAATATCACTATTATTAAAAATCCCCGTAACAAAAAGCACCTAACTCGCTGATCGCAAGTTAGGTGCTCCAATTTTAATATTACTCAAATCTATTTGACATACAGTCGTAATATACCTTCAACAACCTACTTCCTGAACCGGCTCTTAATTCGTTCCAGTATGTTGCTGTGTTCATGAAGTAATTCTGTTTTCTTCTGTTCGCCGTTCTCCATTGCGCGTTTCATCAGTTCATCCTGAACGCTTAGCGGCGGCAAATCATTTTTAACATATTCATAAGTACCGTCCGGCATCTGCATACGGGCTTTGACATTGTCTTTTAGAAACAGTTCATTAACCTCGATTAATTCCTCGACTATTCTCGGATCATTAATCGGGAACAGTATTTCCACACGTTTAATCATATTTCTCGTCATCATATCGGCTGATGATAAGAACATTTTCTTATCACCGTTATGATAGAAGTAATAGATTCTCGAGTGTTCGAGGAATCTGCCGACGACACTTATAACTTTAATATTATCGCTGACGCCTTCAATCCCTGGTTTTAAACAGCATATTCCGCGGATAACGAGATCCACTTTAATGCCTTCCTGAGATGCCTGCAGCAGTTTATCGATTATTCTCTTGTCAGTTAACGAGTTCATCTTCGCAAAGATATATCCGTTGCCGTGTTTTTTATGGCTTTCGATTTCAAGATCAATGCGCTCTGCAAACATATCGCGGATTTCAAACGGTGCAACGTGCAGTTCTTTATATTCCGGCTTAAGCGAATAACCGCTTAGATAGTTAAAGAAGTTTACAGCATCGTCACCGATACGCGGGTCTGTCGTAATGATTCCCATATCCGTATACAGTTTGGCTGTCGAATCATTATAATTCCCCGTGCCCAAATGCACGAATTTAACGATTTTTTTATTCACTTTTTTAACAACCAGCGTAATTTTACTGTGTGTCTTCAAGTAGTTCATCCCGTAAATAACATGACAGCCGGCATCTTCAAGTTCTTTGGCCCAGTGGACATTATTTTGCTCATCAAAACGGGCTTTCAGTTCAACAAGCACTGTGACCTGCTTGCCGTTTTCCGCCGCTAATTTTAATGATTCGATAATCGGTGAATCACTGGATACCCGGTAAAGTGTCTGCTTAATTGCCAGCACATCATGATCCGTCGCCGCCTGCTGTACAAATTCTACAATCGGCTGGAAGGACTCATACGGATGGTGGAAGAATATATCTTCTTTTAATGCTGTTTCATACACATTCCGATTGCCTAAAAACTTAGACTGCTGCGGGAAAAACGGTTTGAATACAAGATTTGGAAATCTGTGCTTCAACTTTCCCGTCAGTTCGAACAGAAACGTTAAATCAAGCGGCCCGTCAAAACGATAAACGTCTTCTGGGTGCAATGACAGCTGTTCTTCTAAAAATGATCCGTTAATCGTAACATCACGGCTGCGGTCAATTTCCAGACGCACTGCGGCACCTTTTGTACGTTCTTTTAAGAAACGCTCGATTTCAATTAATAAATCGGCTGCGCCTTCTTCATGTATCGTCAGATCCGCATTCCTCGTAATTCTGAATGGAAATGTTCTGTCGATTTTATAACCGTTAAACAATTTATATACATATTCTTCGATAATATCCTCTGCAAGAACAAAGTATGTTTTATCTTCATGAGATAATTCATAAAATCTTTTAATAACTGTCGGCAGCTGCACAATCGCAGTCTGTTTTCCGAGTTCATTTGATAAATCTACAAATATGTTAATTTTTTTGTTCATCAGTTTAGGAAATGGCCGATATGCATCAATGCCTAAAGGTGTTAATGCCGGTAATATTTCTTCATCAAATAACTTTTCAAGCTTATCCTGTAATGACTGGTGCAGCTGATGAGGTCTTCTTAAAAAGACATTCAATTTTTCCAGTTCAAGCATAAGATTATGATAAGTTTCATATTGAATTCGGCAGTTTTCACGATTTAGTTCACCGATTCCAGACAGCTGTTCCTCAGGCGTCATACCTGTTTTGGTGTCCGGTTCCGCATAGTTCATCTTAACCTGATCTTTTAAGCCAGCCACCCTGACCATGAAAAACTCATCAAGGTTAGAGCTCGTTATTGCTATAAATTTCAAGCGCTCAAGAAGAGGATTACGTGTATCGCCTGCTTCTGTCAGTACTCTGTAATTAAATCGCAGCCAGCTTAACTCGCGGTTATTGTAATAAGATTTATCATTCAATTTGTAAGCCATTATAATCCTCCTGCTCCTGATAATTATAGCGTATAAATATTAAGATTCTGTAAATTCTATCCACAAATCCCCGCCGAGAATTTTCTCAATATGTTTCTTTTGACGTACTGAATGATATTCTTCTGCAATCGGGTCCCCATTATACTGGATGTTCAGTCTGAAACCGTCTTCTGATTTAGATAACTCCAGGTTATCGACAATTTCCGTATTGGAAATATTCAGGGCATTGGCAAATTTAACGAGGGAGCCGAGCGACTGAATTTCATCCAGCTCTTCATCATTAAACCAGCCTGTTTCCTTCGCGTAAAAATCAAGCAGTGTTTTGTTTTTATAACTTGCAATCAGAGCAAGTCTGACACGGTCGCGGTGACCGATTCCGTTAATGTTACTGTTGGAAATTAAATAGTACGTGTGCTGACTCGACGCGTCTCTGTCGATAAAGTCTCCTAAATAATATATCCCCGCAGCATGTTTCATAATCATTTTATTTGTCCGTGATAAGGAAAGTATATCCAGACGCTCAAGCTCATGATAGAGACGATCAACAATTTCTGTACGCTTTTCTGTATCTGTCGGATCCAGATTAAAATCATTAGCCAGCTGTTCGATAGAATCTTCAAATACTCTGTACTTATTAAAAGCAACGGGGTATTCTTTACCGAAAATTCTCATCGCCATTCCTTCACGAAGCCCTTTGCGGCTGAATTTGAATTCTTTAGCGCCGACGACATTAAGCAGTGTTTTAAAGACGATGCTGCTTGGCAGAATAATATCAGCACGGTCTTTGCTCAGCCCGTCGATATCATCCAGGTTCTCAGTGTCTGTATTTTTCAGCCGCTTATACACGTCGTGCAAATCGTTGCGCACCATCGTATAGCCGTGAACACCGGCAATCGGATAGCTAATCATCGACTGGTGTATACGCGCTATGTTACGCGCACTCCCGCCGATAGCTAAAATTGGCACACGGCGGTCACGCAGCCAGTTTACTTTGCTGAATTCTTCTTCTACAAATTGCTTTGTCTGTTTAATTGCTGCTTTATCATTATGTTTTTTACCTTCAAAAAACATTTTGTTTAAAGTAACCACACCAAACGATAAACTCGTCCGGTAAATAATTTCTTTATCTTCGTAAAAAGTAAGCTCTGTACTTCCCCCACCGATATCAATTGTCACGGCATCGTAATAACTGATTGTATGAACCGTTGCTTCGAATCCAAGCGTTGCTTCTTCTTCACCGCTGATAATTTTAGCATCCAGATCAAGCTCGGATTTAATACGCTCTAAAATTTCATCCCGGTTATTGGATTGCCTTATAGCAGCTGTTGCCACGGGATAAATATTAGTTATATGATATTTTTCGGAAATCTGCTTAAAACTGTTCAGTATTTTTAATAAAGCTAAAATACCTTCTTCAGCCATATAGCCGTCAGCATCAATATACTGGGCTAAACGTGCTGGTGTTTTAATGTTTCTTATTTCCTTTATACCGTGTTTTTTAGTGTATTTAAAAAGTACAAGTCGAATCGTGTTGGACCCGATATCTATTAAGCTTATTTTTGTCATCGAAAAACCCCTACTCTTTAGAGTGAATCATGTCTTCCGGTCTAATCCATTGATCATACTGCTCTTCTGTCAGCATTCCTGAATTGAGCGCAGACTCTCTTAATGTGATTCCTTTGGCGTGTGCGTTTTTAGCAATTTTCGCAGCATTTTCATAACCAATGTGCGGATTTAATGCTGTTACCAGCATTAATGAGTTATTTAAGAATCTGTCGATGTTTTCCTGAACAGGTTCAATTCCTACAGCACATTTGTCGTTAAATGTATCCATGCCGTCAGCAAGTAAGTAAATTGACTGCAGTGTGTTATATAAAATAACCGGCTTAAAGACGTTTAACTCAAAGTTACCCTGTGATGCTCCGAAGCTTACAGCAGTATCGTTACCAAATACCTGGGCTACGACCATTGTCAGCATTTCAGACTGCGTCGGGTTCACTTTGCCCGGCATAATTGATGAGCCTGGCTCGTTTGAAGGAATTTCAATTTCGCCAAGACCGGCACGCGGTCCGGATGCAAGCCATCTAACATCGTTTGCAATCTTCATTAAATCTGCAGCAAGTGCTTTCAATGAACCATGTACGTAAACAACTTCATCATATGAAGTTAAGGCATGGAATTTATTAGGTGACGACACAAAAGGCAGACCAGTCTGTTTGGCAATTTGTGCAGCTACTTTGTCACCGAATTCTGGATGAGCATTGAGCCCCGTACCTACAGCAGTCCCCCCGATAGCAAGGTTGCCTAACTGTTTTCTCGACTGATTGATCATTTCTTTTGATTTTTCAAGCATATATGCCCAGCCGCTGATTTCCTGGCCTAAAGTAACTGGTGTCGCATCCTGAAGGTGCGTACGGCCAATTTTAATAATATCTTTAAACTTCTCCTGTTTTTCTTCAAACGTTCCGTGAAGTTTTTCAAGTGCAGGAATCAGCTGGTGTTCAATTGCTTGACTCAGTGCAACGTACATTGCAGTAGGATACGTATCATTCGAACTTTGTGATTTGTTAACATCGTCGTTTGGATGTACAACTTCATCACTGCCCTGATCTTTCAAGTACTGGTTCGCAACGTAGCTTACTACTTCGTTAACGTTCATATTACTTTGTGTTCCACTGCCTGTTTGCCATACGACAAGCGGGAAATGCTCGTCCAGTTCACGGGCAATTATTTTTTCACATGCAAATACAATCGCATCTTTTTTCACAGAAGAAAGCTTTCCTAAATCGCTGTTTACGATCGCAGTTGCTTTCTTTAAGTGAGCAAATGCTACGATAACCTCAATCGGCATTTTTTCTTTGCCTACTGGAAAGTTCTGACGGCTTCTTTCAGTTTGTGCTGCCCAAAACTTATCAGCAGGCACCTTAATTTCACCAATTGTATCGTGTTCAATTCTAAATGACATACAAAAATCCCCCCGAAATATAGTATTCATTACTAGTTTATACTATATTGCGAAAGGATTCATTAAGAAATGATCTATGCAAACTTATAAGAGTAATATTCCACAATATCCTGATCTAAATTAGCTGCTGCCTCCTTATCAATAACGACAGTTACCATGCGATGCTTCTTAATTTCGCTTAATGCGCCGTTACCGTTCAGGTTAGCATCATAAAGATTTCTTACTACTGCACTCTTATCAGTTCCAGTTGCATAGATAAAGAGCTCCTTGGCTTTAAAGAGTTCTTCGTTATCGTTATTGAAACCGACTTTTTTATTCGAATTTAAATTGAGCATTGCTACATTTACTTTTTTCTTGCCTTTGTCCTCAAGATCATCGGCTGTGCCCCCGCTGTTTAACTGTGACGAAGGAATATCGAGATTTTTGAAAACATCCATTCCGCCCTTGCCTACTGCAAAAAGCTGCACTTCAGATAAATCTGCAGGATGATTTTTTACTTCGCCGACAAATTTTTCATATACCTGAGATAAGTCTTCATTAACATCAAGAGCTAAAATACTCTCCGGATTGTTATGAATCTGTTTACGTAATAAATCCGCCGCAAAAATGTCTGCGAGTTCTTTAGTTTCAAATATTTTAAAATTCATTGCCATAATTTTTGTCCTCCAATAATCGTCGCATTGTAGTTTAATCTTAATATTACATTTATCTTACCCTAAACGTCGATTAAAATAACGTAATCTTGATAAGAAACATAAATTAAAAATGAGAAAACACCTTTTTTACAACAAAGCCTTTTTAATCTCCGCAGAATGGTTTATAATAAATGTAATTAATATATAAGTACTGGAGGCAAATCAACAATGAAAGCATTTCTTATTTTAATGGTTTGTGCAGCCTTCCTGACTTCAATTCTTACAGCAGGCCGCGAAACTGACTGGGGATACAAGGACGATGGGGAGACAAAAATTAGAGAATAGTTCTATTCAATAAATTTTTCAACTGAGCAGCTTTGTGCTGCTCAGTTTTTTTGTGCAAATTTTGAGAATGAAGTACGATGGCTTTTTCCTTGTCGATTTTCAGCACCGACAAACTGCTTTCAAATCAAATAATTGAGAATTATTATCAATTAATATATAATAATATGTAAAGGCTATACATATTAAGCAGGACTAAGGAGATTATATTCATGCAAATTTACTGGAGCAAGCTCATAGATGTAATTACTGAATCACCGGAAGTAAAAACTTTCGTTTTCGAATGCCCTGAAGATTATACGTGGGAGGAAGGTTCTCACATCCATCTTGCTTTTGAAGGTTTCAATGCTGGTGAAAAACCTGACAGAAGCTTAATCAGACATATGTCGATTTCAACACTGAAAGATGAAAATACGATTGGTATCACAACACGTATCAGACATGATGCATCGAAGTTTAAACAAATTTTAAATGAAATGCCGATCGGCAGCGAAGCAGCAATCTTTAAAACACATACCAACGTGCCTTTAAAACGTGAAGGCAAAAATATTTATATGCTTTCTTCAGGTGTCGGCCTCGCTACTTTCAGACCGCTCGCTCTGGATTACCTTAGCAACAATGATAATGTGGCTAAAATACACTCGTTAAATATTGATTCATCTAAAAATTATTTATTCACTAATATATTTGAATCATCTGCTGATAAAAATCTGACTGCACATTTCGTCGGCAGCCGCAGTGAATATTACGAGGAAGCAGCAAAACTTACCGAAGATAAAGACGGGTTATTTTACGTCGTCGGCAGTGATGAGTTTTTAAGACAAAATATCGAACTGCTGCTTAAACAGGGTATTCCAAATCATCAGATTATGCTCGACAAACATGAGGGTCAGAGAGAAAAATTCTTTGCCAATTAAATTAAGGTAAAAAAAGCGCCTGCAGAAAATTAATTCTGCAGGCACTTTTATCTTTACTGGCCTAAAAAGCCTTTTTCTTTTAAGACAGTGTCTACATCCAGACGCTGTTTTTTGCTGAGCATATCAATAATCTGCTCACTCCACTTATCAGCGCGTTTACCGTCAGTTCTGTCGCTGTAATAATCGCTGATACGCTGATCGTATGCTTCGATATCACTCTGAACTTCGTCAATTCTCTGATAAGTATTTTCATGATATACCGCTTCAAACGGCAGACGTTCTTTTTGTGAGCCTTCATCTTCAGGATATCCTGCAACCATGCCAAACAGTGCGAATGTACCTTCCGGCAGTCCTAAAATTTCACCGGCTTTTTTCATATCATTGCGCAGTGAACCAATGTAGCAAATACCCAGCCCCATGCTCTCTGCTGCGATTGCCATATTTTGAGCTGCTAAACTAGCATCCACGACACCGACAATCAGGTTTTCTGTTTTATCGTATGCAATTTCCCCGCCTGTCTGTTCAGCAAGTTCTTTATGACGATAAAAATCCACAACAAAAACGAACAGATGCCCGTTATGTTCTACATAGCTTTGTGTACTAATCTCACGCAGCGCCTTTTTCTTTTCAGGGTCAGTAACGCCCATAATTGAGTAAGCCTGTACATAGCTTGATGTACTTGCACTCTGCGCTGCACCAACCAGTGTTTTAATTGTTTCAAGTGATAATTTCTCATCTGTAAACTTTCTTAAAGAACGGTGATTATTTAATAATTTTATAACGTCATTCATCAAAAAAACCTCCTATTTAAGTCCTGGATAGTCCTGCTGTCTTAATGCCTCATATACCAGTATACCGACTGTGTTCGATAAATTCAGCGAACGGACCTTGTCTGTCATCGGTATTCTCATCAGCGATTCTTCATATTCGTCTTTTAACCAGTCCGGCAGCCCTTTTGTTTCCCGGCCGAAGACAAAGTAATGCGTTTCTTCAGAATTGCTGTAGTCCATATCCGTAAAGTTCTTTTTGCCGAACTTGGAAATCATATAGTAATGCCCTTGGTTCTTCTCAAAAAACTCTTCTATTGTGTCATATTCATAAAGCTCGAGGTCTTTCCAATAATCCAGACCCGCACGTTTCACATACTTGTCTTCCAGACTGAACCCGTAAGGTTTAATCAGATGGAGCGGTGTGCCTGTTGCGACACATGTTCTTGCGATGTTTCCTGTGTTTTGCGGTATTTCCGGCTGATATAATACAACGTGGTTCATTATTTCTCCTTCTTCCTAACTCGCTTCTTGAATGCCTGTAAGCATTTCTTTTTTTACATCGTCATCTGTTTCAATGGCGTATCGTTCATAAATATAATCGAGTGCCGCGTCCCCTGAAATTTGTCCAATTGCCCAGTAGGCTGTTCCTTTAATGACCGGACGCACATCAGTTTCAGCAACAGTTTTAAGTATATCAATTGCTGCCGTTTCTTTAAAGTGAGCAAGTGCAATGATTGCATTACGCTGAATAGGCTTTTTGCCGCGCCATACGCCCGCAAGGTGTCCATATGTTTCTTTAAATTCCTTGTTCGAAATCTGCAGCAGCCCGGTCAGTTCAGGTTTTAATATTTCCGGTTCGAGGACAATATCTTCGTGATGTTCAGTATTAATTCCCTTATTCCGCGGGCATACCTGCTGGCACGTATCACAGCCGTATAGTCTGTTCCCTATTTTAGAACGGTACTCCATAGGCATAAATCCTTTTGTCTGAGTAAGGAATGAAATACACTTTTTAGAATCGAGCTGGCCGTCTCCAACCAGAGCCCCTGTTGGACAGCGGTCTACACAAATATTGCAGTCCCCGCATGAATCCAGCAGTTCTTCATCTGCCGGGAACGGATAGCTTACAATCATCTCACCGAGATACGAATACGTACCGAGTTTCGGGTTGATGATAAAACCATTCTTCCCGGCAAAACCGAGGCCGCTCCTCCGGGCCACTTCACGGTCGCTGAGCACGCCTGTATCCACCATCGATTTGCAATCAACAGAAGGATCCAGTTCATTGATAAATGTCTCAAGTTTCTGAAGCCTGCTTCTTAGAAGCGTGTGGTAATCCATTCCCCATGATGCTCTCGCAAAAATACCCCGCCGCTCGCCCTGCTTCGACTTAGGCGCATTGCGCAGCTTGTTCGGATATCCTACTGCAATAGATATAATACTCTTTGCATTAGGCAGACTTGCCTTCGGATTTGTACGTTCTTCAATCGTCCCCGTTTCGAATCCCGACTCATACCCATTTTTATAGTAATCAATAAGTTTAGCTTTAAACTCAGTGAACGGTTCAGCCGTCGTAAATCCGATATCATCAATACCGATCGAATGTGCATATTCAATTATGCGTTTTTTAAACTCATGACGGTCCATAATTCCCATCCTTTATTTGCAAATTATTCTTATGTGCTTTATTTAATAATAACAAATCCACGTACGACGCAGCTATCCCAAATTAGTTATTTTAGTCTCATATTATAAATTATTTCTCGAAAGTGTCTCAGAAACTTCGTATAATATTGAAAATAAAAAAAAGGCATCCCAAAGGATGCCTTTTAATTGTTATTATATTTCATCGCACGTCTGATACGCTCCGGTATCATCACGATTTCAGCTTTCATATCTTCAGGTCTGAATGTTTTATCAATACACTTCTCCCAGTAATCCAGATGTTGTTCATCCAAATCAGTTTTAGATAATTTATCTTCTGACTGATTGTCATCCTGAACACTGTACCAGTATAAATATTCTACATCATTAAAAGCTTCACGGAAGATTGTTTCAACGAACATTTTTTCGCCTTCGAGGTTCATGAGAACATCATCCATATGATTATGCATGTACTCAATCCACTCATCTACCAGCTTACTTTTACCTTCTTTAACTCTGTACTTCGTCAATTCTACTCTCATGATTGCTCCCCTCTTAAAACGACTATCTATTTAGGTTTAACCTATGTATTATTAAAATTAATTAGTTTTTATATGTATTTTAAGCCTTTTATCTGAAAAAATTGCTTTAAGGCCATTATAACGTTTTTCCGGCCAAAGACAATGGATAAGAATATTTCACTCAATTTATGCACCGGAGGTATCATTAATGAAACTTATACTGGGTTCACAGTCGCCAAGACGCCGTGAATTACTCACACAGGCAGGACTGGATTATGAAATTCTCGTTCCTAATGCCGATGAAAAACAGATTACCAGCAGCGTTCCCGAAACTAAAGTGATTGAAACTGCCAAATTAAAATCTTCTGTTCTGACGGTGGATGATAATTCCGTTCTGCTAACATGCGACACAGTTGTCAGCCACAATAATAAAATCTATGAAAAACCGGCCACAATTGAAGACGCGCGTCAAATGATCACGGCTCTATCCGGAAGCACTCATGAAGTGTACTCCGCGGCCATATTAAAGTCAAGAGGCTTTGAGGAAATTATTTTGGACTGTACAGAGGTCACGTTTTACGACCTGTCGGCAGAAGAAATTGAGCAGTATATTAATACCGATGAACCGTATGACAAAGCAGGAGCTTACGGTATTCAAAGTTTTGGAGCTGTCTTTGTAGAAAAGATAAAAGGCGACTACAATACCGTTGTCGGACTGCCGCTTTCTAAAGTATACAGATCCTTAAAAAAATACGGCATTTAAAAAATTCCCATGTGCTGTTAAGCACATGGGAATTTTTCTATATATCAAATAAAGTATTAAATGCTTCACTCATCACCGGATGATTGTACATCTGGTCGCATAGAGCAGTATAAGGAATTTTATTATCCATCGCCAATTTCACTAAATTTATCAGCTCTTCTGAATTGACACCGTATAAGTGTACCCCAAGAACTTCTTTAGTCTCAGTATCAACTACCGCTTTAAATAAACCGCGCAGTTCGTTATTAATATGAGATCTCGGATGTCCTGACATCGGCATACTGTTTTCTGCCGCTTCATATCCTTTTTCTTGTGCTTCTTCCAAGGTTAAACCTGCACGCGAATACGGCGGATCAGTAAACATCGTGTAATGCACATTCGTTCTTGAATCATACGAATACGCGCCGTCATCAAATAAATGACTCTTCACAATACGGTAATCATCGAGCGAAGTATACGTAAATTGCATACCGCCCTTCACATCACCGAGTGCATAAATATTCTCAGCTTTAGTCTGCAGATGATTGTTCACTTTAATTTCTTTTTTATCCGTCAGTTCTACGGAAGTGTTAGCCAGACCAAGTCCGTTTATATTCGGCTTACGTCCCGTAGCAAATAATATTGCATTTGATGTGAGTTCATTGCCACTCGATAAAGTTACAGTAATATTATTATAATTCTCTTCTGTCACTTTTTCTGCGCGTTCACCAAAGATAAAGTTAATGCCGCTCTCCTGCATATCCTTAGTAATTTCAGCAGCAATATCGTTATCTTCGGATTTCAGTATCTTATCGTCCGGAACAATAACACTGACTTCAGAACCGAAAGCATTATACATTGTTGCAAACTCAAGACCGATATAGCCCCCGCCGACAATTGTAAGTTTGTCCGGAAGGACTTTTTCATCAATTAATGTCGTACTTGTGTATACTTTGTCAGAGTTTATGTCACCATCAATTGGCGGAATAATACTTTCTGCCCCGGTATTAATAAAGATTTTATCAGCACTGAGCACTTCTTTTTTACCAGTGGCCGCTTCTATTTCAATTTCATTGTCGCTTATAAACGAAGCTTTAGCATCGTAAACTTTCGCCTTATTTAAATCTGCAACGCTGTGATAGTTCTTATCACGCAGTTTTCCGATTACTGAATTCTTGCGTTCAACAGCAGCACGGTATTCTCTCTTTTCAAGTGCATCGTGCATTAATAACTTCGTCGGAATACATGCGATATTAATACATGTCCCGCCGTACATCGTTTTATCTTTTTCGATTAACGCTACATTCCAGTCACGATTTGCAAGTTCTCCTGCCAGTGTCTTACCGGCTTTGCCGAAACCGATTATTATTGCGTCAAAATGTGTCAAACACAGCATCTCCTTAAATTTATCATCACAGAATATTTACCCCTGATAAGTGTTTTATAAACTAAGAGATAAAGTGACATATTCCTAAAACAATTCTTTTGCCAGCAGCTTATACACATTAAGACGAGCTTGTTGTGAATGCGGAATGCTGCAGATCATCGCTTCATCAAAGCCATATTTTTTCTGTTCCTCCTGCAATTCGGCTGCGACTTCTTTTGCAGAGCCCACTAAATGAAGTTTTCGGCCTTCGTGAATTTTAATGCGGTCCATTTCTGTCAACGGAAAATCCCGTGCTTCTTCAGGTGTTAACAGCTGCCCGCTTCTGCCTTTCATAAACTGAAGACGCCAGATATCCTGTGGTTTCGCTTCAAATTCAGCTTCTTCTTTCGTGTCAGCTGCTGTAACCATATAAGATACTGTAATTTCAGGTTTCTCCATAAAAGCAGAGGGCTCAAAATTATCTTTATACGCATCCAGAATTGGTTTTGACAGCTGGCCGTTAAAAAACTGAGCGAATGAATAGCCCGCACCGCGGCGTCCTGCTTCTACAGCACTGTTGCCGCTGGAACCAAGCAGCCATGATTCAGGCAGCACAATGTTTGACGGTGTAGCAATTGTTCTGTTATATAACTCCAGTTCCGGCACTTCGTCGTTAATCAGCTGCAGAGCTGTATCAAATTTCTCATACATATTATGTACCATCGGCGGACGTCCTTCTGATAAGGCATATATAGAGAACTGGTCGCCGCCCGGTGCTCTGCCCATACCGAAGTCAATACGCCCGGGTGCAAATGCACAGAGTGTTTTAAACACTTCTGCCAGTTTCAAAGGAGAGTAATGCATCATCATAACTCCGCCGGTGCCGATACGGATATTTTTTGTTTTAGCAGCCAAATGTGCTGCAGTAATTTCAGGTGCAGAGCTTGCATAGGCAGATGTGCCGTGGTGTTCAGCCATCCACATACGTTCATATCCCAGTTTGTCACCCAGCACTGCAAGTTCTTCTGCTTTTATTAAAGCAGATGCTGCTGTGTTGCCTTTAGTTATAGGCGCCTGATCCAATATACTCAGTTTCATAGTCAATACATCCCTTAATTTATTTTATCGATAAATGATCCCTTCTTAAAAGAATATCAATTAACCTGATAATTTAGAAACTAAGTGCTTAGTAAATTTTCAGCCATAAAATAAAAAATACTCTCTGATATCCATTTAAGAATAAGAGAGAGTATTGACCCATATATCTATATCATTTTCAGCTGCTTAATTTAAAACTATTATGCGTCTGCAGGGTTAACTTGTAATTCAAGACTAATTTTAACGTCTTTAGATACTAGTACGCCGCCAGTTTCTAATGTCTGGTTCCATGTTAAACCAAATTCTTCACGGTTGATTGAGAATTTAGATTCGAAACCGTAAACTGTCGGTCCGAAAGGACTTACACCGCTGCCGTTATACTCAACAGGAATAGTTACTTCTTTAGTTACATCCTTAATAGTTAAGTTACCAGTTACTTCGAATTTCGAGCCTGATCCTTCAACTTTAGTTGATTCAAATGTAATTTCAGGGTTGTTTTCTGCATCAAAGAAATCAGCTGAAGTTAAGTGAGCGTCACGGTCAGCTACGTTAGTATCGATAGTTGCTGTATTTGCTCTACCAGTAATTTTTGCTGTAGTGAAATCTTCAATGTCATCTGCTTCGATGTCGATTGACCATTCGCCAAAAGTACCTTTTACTTTAGTTACCATCATGTGTTTTACTTGAAACTCTAATTCTGAGTGTGCTGTGTCTGCTACAAATTTAGCCATCTTAATTCATCCTCCAAAATTTTGTTTGTTGTTAAATATTTCGCTTTCGAACTATCACAATAATTATATTAATACACTTAGTTACAAAAAGCAAGTAACAAACTTAAAATAAATTAAATTTAATGCATTTATTTTTATTTCTAAGTGTACACGAGTCGATTACCTATTGTCAGAAAATTAAACCTTTTTATTATATATTATTAAATTATTGACCTTTATTTATTATCCGTGTATCCTTAATCTCATTAATTAAATAATTTCTTATCCAGAGAGGTGAAGGGACTGGCCCGTCGATACCTCAGCAACAGACCGTCAGGTACTGTGCTAATTCCAGGAGCAGAACACTGCTCAAAGATAAGCTGAGGACTTCCCCATCTCTTATCTTTACTGATAAGGAATGGGGATTTTTCAATAGGAGGATTTATATGTCTAATAAAAAAGGCAGTATCGTTTCATTGCTGCCCTTATTTATATTTGTTGCATTATTTATCGGTACGGGACTTATCGCCGGAGACTTCAACGCAATGCCGATTACTGTCGCTGCGATTATCGCTTCAGTCGCCGGATTCTTTTTATACTTTAAAGAACCATTTAAAGATAAACTTTCTGCTTATTTGAAAGGTGCATCTCAAGAGAATATCGTATTAATCGTCGTTATATTTCTCCTTGCCGGTGCTTTTTCAGGTATTGCTGAAGCGATGGGTGCTGTAGATTCAACTGTAAATCTAGGTCTGACGTATCTTCCCGGCAGTCTGTTATTAAGCGGGATCTTTATCATCTGCTGTTTCGTATCACTGTCTATGGGAACAAGCATGGGAACAGTCGTAGCGATTGCCCCCATTGCGATTGGTATCGCTGATCAGACAGAAATCGGCCTTGCACTCGCTTTAGCCACTGTAATCGGCGGCGCGATGTTCGGTGATAACTTATCCTTCATTTCCGATACGACCATCGTTGCTACAAAAACACAGGGTATAAAATTGATTGATAAGTTTAAAGTGAACTTCTGGATTGTTTTACCCGGAGCAATATTAACAATTGTTATTTTATATTTAATGACTGCTAACGTATCTCTCGATCAAACAGAAAACTACGCATTTAGTATTATTGAAGTCCTCCCTTATCTTGCAGTGCTGATTATCGCGCTGCTCGGCGTGGACGTAATGATTGTACTAATCAGCGGTGCAGTGTTCGCAGGAATACTCGGTTTGTTTACCGGTGCATTTGATGTACTTACGCTAATATCAGCTGCCGGCGAAGGTATCGCGGGCATGCAGGAAATTTCGATTATTACGATATTAATCGGGGGAATGATTGGTCTCGTCAGTCATTACGGGGGGATTAACTACCTGCTCGATACGATAATGAGTAAGATTAAGACGAAAAAAGGTGCTGAACTTGGAATCGCCAGTCTCGTCAGTGTGACTGACGTCTCGACTGCCAACAATACGATTTCGATTATTATGACAGGACCGCTGGCAAAAAATATTGCGGATGAATACGATGTCGATCCAAGAAAATCTGCCAGTATTCTGGATACATTTGCTGCAGGATTCCAAGGATTAATTCCGTACGGCGGACAGATGCTTGCCGCTTCAGGACTCGCCGCAGGAATCTCACCGATAGAAATCATGCCCTATTCAATTTATCCGTTCCTGTTAATAATTAGCGGAATCGCCGCAATACTGATTGGCTATCCGAAGAAATACTCAAAAGATGAAGTTAAGTAGATGAAAGTTAATCGGATGCAGCCATGCTGCGTCCTTTTTTTGTATTGTATGAGGAATTTTTAAATTAAATAAATATATCAAACAAAAAACGGAATATGCCCCCATATCCCGTTTCAATCATTATTCAAATATAAGCGCTTTAATCATGTGCATTTCTTTAGCATATATAGATTCCTTTATATCTGCGACAGTGTTTTCAATTATATAATACGCATCTTTTGCCTCTTCAACTTTCCCTGTTTCAAACAAACAGAGCGGATAGACAAGACTCCTTACCGCAAATAAAATTCTGTCCAGCGGATGCTGGGCCTGCGGCCGTTCATACATTTTATATGAAAAGTTTTCCAGCATATAGCCCCAGCTGGTACGTTACTGTACGGTTTCGCTTACAATTACCTTCCTTTTTGGATTATTCACACCATCAGTTTTGCTGCACTGATTGCTGTAACGCTTATCTTCCTGAATAAACGGGTTATCTCTGAATCCAAAGCCGATATAATAAAAATCTCTGCTGAACTTGAGTCTTCTAAGGAAGTCTATGAAAACGCACACATTTAACAGTGTAAAATACTCATTATCTGATATAATGATGAGTATTATATATTACACAAGGATGTTTTTATGACGAATTATAAAAAAGAATATGAAAAAGTATTTAGCGGACTGCCTGAAGATGATCAGCTGGCATTTAACTCGCTGAATACTGAGTTTGATAAACACTTCGTTACCGAAGATGCGAAGTATGAAAAATTATACATAATGGCTGATGTCATGGTGCGTTCCGGCAAGGATTACGTGACGTATTACAACGCCAAAACAAAAGATGTTGCACGTGTAGCTTCAAAAGATTTACCGAAGTATCGTAATAAGTACTGGTCTGATGCAGCGATTCTCGGCGTTTATTTTGCCGTATTATTTTCAGCAAGTATTTTCTTCTTTGGAGAAGTCGTTATTTCATTAGTACTGCCTGGAATTCTCATATTAATACTCGCTATGGTTCCTTTAATGAATCACGGTATAAAACACCAGTCTTCCGGCCGCGGCAATAAGCAGATGGTTTCCGGCGTCTTATTTTTAATTCTGTTTGTCGGTGCGAACCTTTTAATACTGTTTATGAATTCTGAAACACTCAGTCCTTTAAAAATTACGTCTTACGATGCTTCTTTAGTGGATACACTGCTCTTTGTTGTTTTTGTTATTGTCGCTGCCGCTTCAGTATATTTCATCTTCAGTTCTAAATCCTGGGCGAGCAAGTTAATTTTTATCGTACTGTTTATATACAGTGCCGGACGTCTGATTTATCCATTTGATTTCCTTAATGAATTATCGGAGTTTATCGTTCAGTACTTTATGTTCATCGGCTTAATTATTATTATTATCGCTCAGTATTTAAGAGCTAAATCTTCAAATAAGAACGAATCATAAAAAAAACAGCTCACTGTCAAAATGACAGTGAGCTGTTTTTAAATTAATCCATATCTCTCGTTCTTCTTAGTTTAAAGGCAAGTACAAATCCGACAAATGCGAGTATACCTGCAAACAGGAATGACATATTCACGCCATGTATCATACCTTCGGTACCTTCTGTCGGTCTCATTGTATTCGTCATAATTGATACCAGTAAGGCCGTTCCTACTGCTCCGGCAACTTGTCTCATCGTATTACTCATCGCAGTACCGTGCGGCACAAGCGAGTTCGATAATCTGTTGAGCCCTTCTGTTGTTACCGGCATCATTACCATCGCCACACCGAGCATGCGGAATGAGTTGACGACTGCTAGATACGTAAAGGTAGTTTCTGTACTCAGGTTCGCAAACATCAGCGTCGTTACTGTCAGCATACCGAGCCCGATAATAGCGAGCCATCTGGCACCGTATTTATCGAACAGCCGGCCGGTGATTGGACTCATCAGTCCCATAATTAACGCACCGGGAAGCAGCATCATACCGGATTCCATCGCACTGAAGCCCAGCATTGTCTGCATGAATATCGGCAGAATTACTGCACCGCCGATCATCGACATAAAGACGATCATTCCTAAAGATGTAGACAAAGTAAAGATTTTATCTTTGAATACTCCGAACTCTAAAATAGGCTCTTCCAGTCTGTTCTGGCGTTTAATGAACATGTACAGCGACACTGCACCAATTATAATCGGCACAATTACCGTAAGACTCAGCCAGCCGCTGTTCCCTGCAGCACTGAAGCCGTATAGCAGTCCTCCAAACCCAAGTGTTGATAAAAGAATAGATGTCATATCGAGTTTTGGATTCGTCTTCTCTGTAACGTTTTTTAAAATAAAGTATGCAACGATTAAATCGATAATTACGATTGGCAGCAGCATGTAAAACAGTCCGCGCCACGGATATATATCGATAAACCATCCCGACAGTGTCGGTCCGATTGCCGGTGCAAAACTTATGACAAGACCAAACATTCCCATCGCTTTACCACGCTGATCGCGCGGATAAACCAGGAATAAAATCGTCTGCATCAGCGGCATGATAATACCAGCTCCTGCCGCCTGTAAAATACGGCCTGCCATGAGCACGGGGAATGACGGTGATATACCGCAGACCAGCGTTCCGAGGCCAAACAGGGACATCGCGGTGAAGAATAACGTTCTCGTTGAGAATTTATTAATCAAAAAGGCTGTGATTGGTATCATAATCCCGTTAACGAGCATGAACACAGATTGCAGCCACTGGGCAACATCAGCATCCAGGTTCAAATCCGTCATTATATGAGGAATTGCTGTCGCTAAAAGCGTCTGATTTAATATCGCTGCAAATGCACCCGATAAAAGTACAGCCATTAATATCGTTCTGTTTCTATCTGTTAATTTACTGCTGTTTTCGTTTCCTAAACTCATTCATTTTCCTTCTTTCATAGACTTTCACGAAAATTGATTGTATAATACAACTACATGTAAAGTCAAGAATAGAATTTGAAAGGCTGTGTGCAGAATGGTTAACGACGACTCATTGGAAGTTTTAGAATTGGAAATTGCTATGATGGTCCGTGCCTTAAGAACCCGGACATTTGAAAACGATAAAAAGCAGGAGCTTAAACGAGCCAGTTATTTAATACTGCTGCTTATTTCTAAAAATGGCCCGATGGGTGTTAAAAGTATTGCTGAAAAACTTCACCTTGATATTTCTACAGTCAGCAGACAGGCTGCCGACTTAATGGAAGACGAACTGCTCGAGAAAAAACAATCTGAAACAGACCGCCGCTCATATCTTTATGATATTAACGATAAAGGTCATGATGTAATTTTACATATCAGACAGGGCAGAAAACAGCGTTTTGCTAAAATTATTGATGAATGGGAAGATAAAGAAATTGAAGATTTTGCCCATCTGCTTCAGAAATTTAATAATTTAATGAATTAAAACAGCCGCTTCACCTCTGTGAGGTGAAACGGCTCATTTTTATTTATTTATCTGTTCGTTAAAAAATTCTATTACTTTCGTATTCATATCATCCTGATTTTCAGTGTATAAATACTGATGTCCTTCATTCTCATAAGCGGTCAGCTCGACGTCCTTGTTTTCTTCCTTCATTTTTTCATACATTTGCACGGATTCAGAATAAGGCACCCTTACATCATTATGAGAATGGAATATTCTAAGCGGACAGCGTATTCTCTGAGTATTGTTCAGCGGTGCGATACACTGCATAAATTCGTCGTGCTCACCAATAAAGCCATACTCGTATGAACGCTGTTCCCGGCGCCAGGCAGGTGTATTCGACAGCAGCGTTGTAAAGTGTGATATGCCGACGATATCCACTGCTCCTTTCCACAGCTTAGGAAACTGGGTAATTAACAAGAGCGTCATAAATCCGCCGTAGCTTCTTCCCATAATAAAAATATTGTCTTTATCAGACTGATGATTATTAATTAAATGCTCCCGCAGCCGTACAACATCTCTCGCTGCATCGATACGCTTCTCCTGATTATCGAGACCGATATAAAATTTGGAGTAACCCGTTGATCCTCTAATATTCGGCACAGCAATCTGATAGCCTTCTTTATAGAGCTTGTAATACAGTTCGTTGAATTCAGGACGTGCCTGTGATTCCGGTCCGCCGTGCACGTGTATTGCTGTTGGTGCCTGCGTGCTCTGCTGATATAAATAGTAAGGCACATCCAGCCCGTCAAATGAAGGGTATGTCGAATATACCGTATTAATAACAGTATCAATTTTATCGTTGCCGAATAGTTTTTCTGTACTGCTATCGGTTAAATTGAATTCGTAGATTGCATGCGGCGTACTCATATCCGAATACAGTGCATACAGTGTATCGCCTGAATTAACCAGCGAATGCACTACCCCTTCACTGAAGAAATCCAGTGTTTCAAGCAGATCATCCTGAACATTGTACTTAAACAGTTTAGAGAATCCTTTTTTATTTACTTCAAAAATCACAGTGTTTTTATCTTCAAGCACAAGCACCTTTTGAATATCCCATTTAAAATAAGTCAGCTTTTTAAATTCAAAAGTATCTTTATTTAATTTATACAGATTTAAATGTCCTTCTAAGTAATCACTCGTAAACAAAGCCTCCGAATCATTTAAAGAACGGTAATTGCCGAAACGTCCTGCCGGCAGTTTTGTGTCCGTTAATTCGTCGGTTTTTATATTGTACAGAAAGACTTTTTTATCTAAATTATTTACATCCTGACTCATCAGTATATGATTTTCATCAAATTTACCGATGATTGATGACGGCGTCTCAAATGATTTAAGTACAGTCTGCTGTCCACTCTCATAATCCATCATTTCAAACGTCTTACCTTCTTTATGATGTCTTAAGAATATAAATCTGCCGTCCATATGTACACCATAATGATGATAATAGTCATCGTCCGCTGTAAGCTGCTTCATTTCTGCCCCTTTGAAATGAGTCAGCTGCTCGCGTTCATTACCATTTAAATCCGTTGCTATTAATAAGCCATCATCTTCAAACCAGTAGTTTTTCACATTTTCCTGTTCAGCTGATACTTTTACATAACTTTTATCTTTAATATTATAGCTGTGCAGCTCGCGCTTCCCTGTCTCATCAGAAATAACATACAAATTCTCTTTTGCTGTATCCAGTTTTAATGATAGATATTTAGTAAACTCCGTCACTTTTGCACCCTCTTTAAATTATATAATCCTTATATATAAAAATACCCTAATCCTCAGCGAATTGTAAGGATTAGGGCTCATTTTTATAATTATTGGATATTAAAGTAGTCTACAGCGATCTGTGTGCCCACTTTAGCGTTGTTATATACTAATTTAATGTTGGCTTCGAGAGATTTACCTTCTGTTTTTTCAACAATTTTACCTAATAGGAACGGTGTTGAATCTTTACCGCCGATGCCGTTTTCTTCAGCTTCTTTAACAGCTTCCATAACGATCTTGTCGATGTATTCTTTAGGCAGTTCATCACTTTCTAAAATAGGGTTAGCGATAACAACCCCGCCTTCAAGTTCAAGGTCATGTTTCGCTTTAATAATCGCAGCAATGTCTTCTGTTGTTTCAGACACAGTGTTTAATTTAATATCACTCGTGCGTGTAAAGAATGCCGGCAGTACTTCAGTCTGATAACCGATTACAGGTACACCCTTAGTTTCAAGGTACTCCATTGTTTTATCCAGATCTAAAATAGATTTAGCACCTGCACAGATTACAGCTACATCAGTTTTCCCTAGTTCATCAAGGTCAGCTGAGATATCCATAGTGTCTTCCACTCCGCGGTGCACACCGCCAATTCCGCCTGTAACGAAGAATTTAATGCCTGCCATTTCAGCACAGATCATTGTCGATGCTACAGTTGTTGCACCGATGCGTTTTGTTGCAATGATTTCTGCGAGGTCGCGTCGTGATACTTTCGCAACGCCTTGTGAGTTACCAAGCTTCTCAAGTGAAGCCTCATCAAGTCCGACCTTAATCTTGCCGTCCATAATTGCAATTGTTGCAGGAACCGCTCCGCCTTCGCGCACGATATCTTCTACTTTTTTAGCCATTTCCACGTTTTGCGGATAAGGCATACCGTGAGAAATAATAGTTGATTCTAAAGCAATTACCGGTTTATTGCTTGCTAACGCTTCTTTAACATCCGGGTGTAGTTCGATTAAATGATTCATTTAACTTCCTCCATGTCTTTAATAAGTTGTCTTTCTGTTAAATCCTGACGTACGGTATATTCTGTCTCTATCGTCTTACTGCTGTTCATCATTGCCATCTTAACGATGTCATCTATTGAATAACCTTTCAGCCAGCCGTAGACAATTGCGCTGGAAAACGAATCTCCGGCACCTGTGACATCGACAACTTTCTCCGATGGGATTATGCTGTATACTTTACCGACGCCGTTCTTGCCGCTGTAAGCTATCGATTTAACACCATTCGTCACAATAACATGACTGACACCGGCATCATTCCACATATTCGCTGCTTTAAGCAATTCATCATCACTGTTAATCTCAATATTAAAATGTGCTTCTGTTTCATCTCTGTTGACGATTATCCAGTCCACCGGTTTTAAATTATCCGGCATACGGTTCATCTTCGGTCCAGATACTGGTATAAGCACAAGATTAAGATCATGTTTCTCTGCGTATGCACATAAGAAGTCGAGGGATACTTTAGGCGTATTTAAATCTGCCACGATACATTTTGCACGCTTTAATATGTACGTCTGTTTAATCAGCACTTCAGGCGTCAGATAATCGTAGATGTTCATATCAGCGAAGCCGTACTCCATCTCACCTTCGTGACTGATTAAAGCCGTGTAACAACCTGTACTCTGCCCCTCTATATGTTCTGCAAAATCAAGGTTGATAAACGGTGAAGTCGAATCGTGAATCGTCTTCCATTCACCATCATCACCGCGTGTCGTAATTAAAGCAACACTCTCACCAAGCCTGCCGAGATTTTCACCAATATTACGCGCAACACCGCCGACAGAATGTGCAGACTGAATTGGATTGGATGTGCCGTGTATCAGCTCATCATGAACGAAGAACTTGCGGTCAACGTTAGCTGCACCAACACAGACAATCGGATACTCAGCATTCAGTACATAGGCCTGTCCCTGAATGAACTCTTTCTTAACAAGATCAGATACGATTGCTGCTACAGCAGAACTTGTTAATCCTACCTTTTTAGCCAGTTCAGTTTGTGATATGAAAGGGTTATCCTTTATATGTTTTAAAATGTCATTTTCTTTAGGATGCATTGTTATCCTCCTAGCTCACTTTTTACTGCTTTAATTATAAGGTATTTAAGCAATAAAAACTTATTTTAACACAAAACAACCATTATTATGTTAAAAAGTAACACTTTTATTTAAAATTATGAGAATATTTTCACTAAAATAGATTTCCTAAAGAAATTAACTATAATATACACCTTATATTATTAACTTTACAAAGAAAAGTATTAATCAATATCAAAATAAATGTATATAAAAAAAACACTGTGCAAGAAGCACAGTGTTCACTGTATACCACCGGTCGGGATCGAACCGACACTCTCTTAACGAGAATTGGATTTTGAGTCCAACGCGTCTGCCTGTTCCGCCACGGTGGCTAAGTAAAAAAAATACTAATTAGTCATCTAATTAGTTTAAAAGAATAAAGCGGAAGATAGGATTTGAACCTATGTCTTGCTTCAGGAAGAAGCATGTTCTAAACACTAAACTACTTCCGCATAAAGTATAGTTAAAGGCGCCAACCGGATTTGAACCGGTGATAGAGGATTTGCAGTCCTCTGCCTTACCACTTGGCTATGGCGCCAAAGGAAATAAAAACTGGGCTGGAAGGATTCGAACCTTCGCGTCACGAGACCAAAACCCGTTGCCTTACCGCTTGGCTACAGCCCAAAAATGGGGCGGCTGATGGGGATCGAACCCACGCATGCCGGAACCACAATCCGGTGTGTTAACCACTTCACCACAACCGCCATTTTAAAATTATTATGCAGGGGTAGTAGGAATCGAACCCACATCAAAGGTTTTGGAGACCTCTATATTACCATTATACGATACCCCTATACTAATGGAAGGGGGCAGATTCGAACTG
>DONT01000006.1:50332-237031 GCA_003513765.1 Jeotgalicoccus sp. | reverse complement strand
TCATTCAGTTTTCAATGTTCTCTATTGTATTGCTCAGTTTTTTTAATATGGAGCGGGTAGACGGGATCGAACCGACAACATCAGCTTGGAAGGCTGAGGTTATACCATTTAACTATACCCGCATGGTATATGTTATAATAAGTTTTCAATGGTGCGGCTGAGAGGACTTGAACCTCCACGGGATTTAACTCCCACTAGGCCCTCAACCTAGCGCGTCTGCCGATTCCGCCACAACCGCAAAGCTTATTATATGTATTAACTTTTCGTTAATATGTTTTTAGCGACAAGAACTAGTATATCTCGTTCAGCAGTTAATGTCAACAACTAATTTCATTTAATTTAAATCTTGTTTTTCTCGCCAGTTGCGTTCCCTTTAACTGGTTAGATTATTTATTATACTTCAGTAAAAACTGGAAGTCAACAGTTTGTTTCAAAAAAATAAATGGTGACCCGTACGGGACTCGAACCCGTGTTACCGCCGTGAAAGGGCGGTGTCTTAACCGCTTGACCAACGGGCCATCTGTTTTATCCAACGTTTATTAATATACAGAGCATTTGATATGAAGTCAACACTTTCCAGAAAATTAATTAAAACTTTTTATGTTTTACCAATACCTTCTATAATAACGGGGAATATTGAACTGCAGTTTTTACCATCATCTAATTTCTCATTTAGCTACTCGCCCTCTCTCTTAGCACTTAGATATTAAATATATGTACAGTATTAATCCAGTTAAAAAATTATTATATTGCGGTTTCAGAACTTGCTTTTGCTCATCTGACTTGGTATAGTTTATTTATAATCATTCTAATTAATGGAGGCGCTTATTAATGGCAAACAAAGATAATAGACTTACTACTCTTTTCGGCAACCCTGTTGGCGATCGCGAAAACACAATGACAGCTGGACCTCGCGGACCGCTTGTTATGCAAGACCCGTATTTCCTCGACATGATGGCTCACTTTGACCGTGAAGTTATTCCTGAACGCCGCATGCATGCTAAAGGTTCTGGCGCTTACGGTACTTTTACAGTAACAAATGATATTACTCAATATACGAAAGCAAGCATTTTCAGCGAAGTTGGTAAACAGACTGAAATGTTCGCACGTTTCTCAACTGTAGCCGGTGAACGCGGTGCAGCTGATGCTGAACGCGACATTCGCGGTTTTGCATTAAAATTCTATACAGAAGAAGGCAACTGGGATTTAGTTGGTAACAACACACCTGTATTCTTCTTCCGTGACCCTAAATTATTCCCAAGTTTAAACCACGTTGTAAAACGCGACCCTAAAACTAACATGCATAATGCTGAAAGTAACTGGGACTTCTGGACTAACTTACCTGAGGCACTTCACCAGGTAACAATTATTATGACTGAACGCGGAATTCCTAAAGGTTTCAGAAACATGCACGGATTCGGTTCACACACTTACAGCATGATCAATGAAAATAACGAGCGCGTATGGGTTAAATTCCACTTCCGCACTCAGCAGGGCATTGAAAACTATACTGCTGAAGAAGCAGCTGAATTAGTTGGTCAGGACCGTGAATCTTCTCAAAGAGATTTATTTAACTCAATTGAAGAAGGCGACTTCCCTAAATGGAAAGTATACATTCAGGTAATGACTGAAGAACAGGCTAAAAACCACCCTGATAATCCATTTGACTTAACTAAAGTTTGGTATAAAGGCGATTATCCATTAATCCCGGTTGGTGAATTCGAGCTTAACAAGAACCCTGAAAACTACTTTGCAGAAGTTGAGCAGGCAGCATTTGCTCCAACTAACATTGTTCCTGGTATTGGTTTCTCACCAGATAAAATGCTTCAGGGCCGTTTATTCTCATATGGAGATACTCAAAGATACCGTCTCGGCGTTAACCACCACCAGATTCCGGTTAACTCACCTAAAGGTGCAGCAAATGTTTGTCCATTCAGCCGTGATGGCGCAATGAGAGTTGACGGTAACGAAGGTTCTTCAGTTAACTACTACCCGAACAGCTATGGAGCTCATAATTCACAGCCGGAAGCTAAACAGCCTGCACTTGATCTTGAGTACAGTTCAGTTTACGAACACAACTTCCGCGAGGATGACGACAACTACTTCGAGCAGCCTGGTAAATTATTCAGATTGCAGTCAGACGAAGACAAACAGCGTCTATTCTACAACACAGCAAATGAAATGACTGGTACAACTACACGTACTAAACACCGTCATATCTTTAACTGCTATCAGGCAGATCCGGATTACGGTAAAGGTGTTGCAGCAGCATTAGGAATCGACATCAACGACGTTGATTTAGAAACTCCTGATTACTTCCACAACATGTAGTCTAAGACAAAAACGGAAACGACTGAGTCGTTTCCGTTTTTTTATGTTTTATATATTTTTCATCGTCAGTGAAATTCTGTTTTTCTTCACATCGACGTCCATGACTTTAACTTCAACAATATCTCCAGTGTTCACCACTTCAAGCGGGTGTTTGACAAAGCGGTTCGAAATCTGCGATACGTGAACCAGTCCATCCTGCTTTACACCAACATCAACAAATGCACCGAAGTCCGTTACGTTTCTAACTGTACCCGATAAAGTCATACCTGTTTTTAAATCTTCAATGCCGAGAACATCTGATTTTAGCAGCGGCGTATCGTATTTATCGCGGATATCCCTCATCGGTGCTTTCAAACTTAAAATAATATCTTCAAGTGTCGGCACACCGATGTCCAGCATCTCTGCTGTTTCCTTAATATTTAAAGCATCCAGTTTTTCACTCATCACATCTTCACCGAGACTTTCAATTGTTAAACCAATTGTCTTGATAAGCTGGTAAGTGTTTTTATATTGTTCAGGGTGAATAGGTGTCACATCAAGCGGCTCTTTTCCGTTGAATATTCTAAGGAAACCGACACACTGCTCGTAAGTTTTATCTCCTAAGCGCGCTACTTTCTTCAATTCACTTCTCTTTTTAAACCCGCCATTTTCTTCTCTGAACGTAACGATGTTTTTACTTATTACCGGCGACAGCCCTGCAACGTGCTGCAGCAGTGTCGTCGACGCTGTATTTAAGTTAACGCCCACTTGGTTTACTGCCGTTTCCACGACAAAGTTTAATGACTCTGTTAAAAACTTCTGATTAATATCATGCTGATACTGTCCGACACCGATAGATTTCGGATCGATTTTAACCAGCTCGCTCAGCGGGTCATGAACGCGCCTTGCGATTGATACCGCACTTCTTTCCTCAACATTAAAATCAGGAAATTCTTCTCTTGCGATATCAGATGCCGAATACACGCTGGCACCCGCTTCATTAACGATAATATACGGAACATCGAGATTTTCGTCTTTTATCAGTTCACCGATAAATTCTTCAGATTCTCTTGATGCAGTACCGTTCCCTATCGCAATTAATGATACATCGTATTTTTTAATTAATTTTAAAATGACTGCTTTAGCTGTATCTTTTTTGTTTACAGGCTTATGCGGAAATATAACGTCTTTTGCAAGGTATGAACCTGTATCGTTTATTACAGCAAGTTTACACCCTGTACGGTAGGCAGGGTCTAATCCTAAAATCACTCTGCCTTTTAACGGCGGCTGGAGCAGCAGTCTTTTTAAGTTTTCTTCAAAAACAATAACAGCATGTTTCTCACTCGCCTCTGTTAAGTCAGCACGTACCTCCCTTTCAAGCGACGGTAAAATCAGACGCTTCAAACTGTCTTCAATTGCTTCAGTCAGAAGCTCTGCTGTTTTAACATGCTCGGCGATAACTTGTTTCTTTAAATAGTTCTCTATTCTTTTTATATCATGAGTTAATTTAACTGATAGAACCTTTAATGTTTCACCCCGGTTTAATGCCAGCACTCTGTGCGGCACGATATTTTTAACTCTCTCTGCATAATCGTAGTACATTTCAAATACACCCTGTTCATCTTCAGCATTTTTTTTAACTGCTGAAACGATTTCCGATGTATCTTTAATAATTTTTAATATATACAGACGGTACTGCGGGTTATCTGAAATAATCTCTGCGATAATATCTTTTGCACCTTTGATTGCCATGTCAGCAGATGTTACTTCATCAGTTAAGTAGTCCGCTGCTGTCTTTTCAATATCTCTGTGTTTACCTGCTAAAATAATATTCGCAAGCGGTTCAAGTCCAAGACGTTTCGCTTCAGTCGCACGTGTTTTCTTTTTCTGTTTAAAGGGACGGTATAAATCTTCCACCCGGCTTTGTTTCGTCTGTTTTAAAATATCCTGACGCAGTTCTTCTGTCAGCATTCCCTGCTCATCTATCAGACGGATTACTTCTTCTTTACGCTTATTCAGGTTTTCCAGATACAGATATTTCGTTTCAATTTCTTTAATAGAAACTTCATCGAGTCCGCCCGTCTGTTCTTTACGGTAACGCGCGATAAAAGGCACCGTATTTTTCTCTCTGAGAAGTTCCAGAACTTTTTCTATATTACTTTTATTAATTTTCATTTCACTTGATATTTCATTTACTAAATCATGCACCATAATATGTACTCCTCTAATAATAAAAGCCCAATCTAAAGTAGACCGGGCTCATTTATAAATTTATTCAGCTTCTTTAACTGCTTCTCTCAGTTTCTTAATTGCAGATCGCTGCAATCTTGAAACATGCATCTGACTTAAACCGATTTTCTCACCGGTTTCTTTTTGGCTGAGACCATCAATAAATGTCGATTTTATAATTTCCTGCTCTCTGTCGCTTAAGATAGGCAGTACTTTTTCTAAAATCATACGCTTTTCAGCCAGATCATAATTGTCATCCTGCTGTCCCATCACATCGAGCAATGTTACCGTCGAACCATCCTTATCCGCTTCGATTGAATGATCGACACTGAGCGCATTATAACTCTGACCCATTTCCATAGCTTCGAGCACTTCTTCTTCTGTCACTTCAAGTTTCATTGCCAGTTCTTGGATTGTCGGTGATCTTTCGAGTTCATTCGTCAGAGAATCCGTCGTATTTTTAATTCTCGGCCCGAGTTCTTTAATTCTTCTCGGTACGTGAACACTCCATGTCTTATCCCGCAGATAGCGTTTAATTTCACCGACTACTGTAGGCACTAAAAAAACTTCAAATCTGCGTTCAAAAGACGTATCAAAACGTCTGATTGCCCCTAACAGTCCCAGCATCCCGACCTGTACTAAATCCTCATGATGCGACTGGCCGCGTGAATAACGGTAGGCGAGTGATTCCACAAGCTTCGTATAATTTTCTACGAGTTCGCTTTGTGCTGTATTATCTTCTGATTCCTGATACCTTTTAATCAGCTCGTTAACTTCTTCAGGCGGCAGTCCGTAATTTCTATTGCGAGATTGTTTCTCCATTCGGCTGCACCTGACTTTCGTTAATATACTTCGTCATGCTGATCGTAACACCAGGTTCTTTTCTGAATGATACTTTGTCCATCAGTGTCTCAATAAGGAAAAGGCCAAGCCCTCCTTCTCTCAGGTAATCAATGTTGTCATCTTCATTATAAGGTCCGAGCTCTTCTTTAATTTTTTCATAATCAAAGCTCTGTCCGTTATCTGCAACAATAATCTCAACCTTGTCGCTGTACACTGCGAAACCTACAGATATTTCACCCTGTTCATTATCTTTATAAGCATGTTTAACCGCGTTAGTTACAGCTTCAGAAACTGCAATTTTAGAATCTTCGATATCATCGTACGTTGCTCCCGCTCTCGATAAAACACCTGACAGTGTCAAACGGATGAGACCTACGTATTCTGCACTTGACGGAAATTTCATTTCTATTAAATCATACTGTGACATCATTCTTCAGTCGACCTCCGACTTCTTATTAACATACATTAAATCGCGTAATCCTGTAATCTCAAAAAGTTTTAAAATTCTATCGTTTACTCCAAGAACATGGAGTTCTTTATTGTGTTTATTAAGGTCCTTAAGTGTTCCAACAAAAATACCGAGCCCCGTGGAGTCCATATAATTCAGTTCACTTAAATCGACGATTAAATCGTGCTGGCCTGCTGCGGCAACAGGTTCAAAAACCTGCTTCAGTTCCGGTGCGGTATATACGTCAAGCTCGCCGCTGACACTGACTAGATATTCCCCGCTGTTCTCCGTTGCGTCTATTTTTATATTCATATTTATGTATGCACTCCAATCAAATCATTCGTAAATTTTATACCTTAATCTTTGTACCCTGTATTAACATTTTTAAAACTTTTTAATTTGTGCCTTTATTTTTTATTATAAACATTGTTAAATCATCTTTATAATTCTGATTGCGCATACGTGTCAGCGCTTCATAAATATACTGTACGATATCCTGAGGATGCTGGTCGCGCGTTTCACGGATCATATCCTTAATGTCATCCATATTTATAAATGTGCCGTCATGTTTTCTAAGTTCTGACACTCCGTCAGTAAAGATGAACAGCATATCATTTTTCTCAAGTTTTGAGGATACTTCTTCATACTCTGTATCTTTCATGACACCAAGTACAAGTCCTTTGCCATCCAATTCTTCGAACTCATCATCTTCATAGTGATACAAAAATGCGGGTTCGTGTCCTGCACTTGAAAAGCATAGTGACTGATCATTAAAATCGTAAAGACCATAGAACATCGTTACGAACATATTTTTGTTGACGTTTTTTTCGACAAGCTGATTTAACCGTTTTAAAGATTTTGACGGCGGATTGGACGACGAAGTCAGATCCATTCCAAATTTCAGCATCGACATTGCAATTGCAGCAGGTATTCCTTTACCGATAACATCAGCTACTGCAAAAGTCAGCTTGCCATCACTGTGCTCAATAATATTAAAATAGTCTCCGCTCACTTTACGTGCAGGTACACTGATTGCACCAATTTCAAGAGTTTCAATTGCGGGAATCGCTGTTTTTAACATTGTTTCCTGCAAACTCGCAGCCACATCCATTTCCTGGTCATGACGCTCCATCTTGTTGAGCATTGCTTTGTAATCCTTATATGTAAAACCGAAGCGAATCATAATTTCCTGCAGCACATCAAGCGACGCTTTTACATCTTCATAAACCTTCAGCGGAATTGCATTGATCAGTTCAATATGAAGTGCTACCATTTCATCTGGTGAAATATCCAGATCAATCGCTTTTTCACTGAACTCATGCGCCTTGGCTGCCAGTAAGTCTTCATTGCCGTTTGCTATGTAATCATTAATCAGACCTTTGTATTCTTCTACCAGATCATCAATATAGGTCATACTAAAAACACCTCCATCTTCAAAATAGACTTTTGTAAACAAAAGTCTATTTTCTGTTTGTCTTATTCTTTTTTCTTTTCTTTTTCGGTTCTAATTCCAGACTGACTTTCAGCGCATCATTTACTTCGCGCATTTTGTCTTCGTCCAAATATGTAAGTTTTTCCTGCAATCTGGTCTTATCGACCGTTCGAATTTGCTCCAGCAATATCACCGAGTCCATATCCAGTTTGTAAGCTTCCTTTGATATTTCAACATGTGTAGGTATTTTCGCTTTATTTATTTTCCCAGTAATGGCTGCAACTATCACAGTCGGACTGTGACGGTTACCTACATTATTTTGGATAATAACAACAGGGCGTTTTCCACCTTGTTCTGAACCCTGCACAGGTGAAAGATCAGCCAGATAAACTTCTCCTCTTTTCATCTATTCACCATCTTTACTATCGTTACATGCAGCACATTCCAGTTCCGTGACAGTAATGCCGATACGGTACGCTTCACTTTCAGCGTGAAAACTTTCCCGTGCGATTAATAAATTAATCTCCGCCATTTCAATGTAGCCATTTACCAATGCTTTTTCGAACTCGTTATTTACAGATGTATAAGACAAGACAGTCAACTCCATAAAAATCAGCTATTGAATTAATCATAACATTTGATGCATTCTGTTGCTATTAATCGAATGCGTATTTAATTAATTACTTCGTTATAGATTAACTCAATATCTTTCCCGGTGTACCGTCGGGGAATGCGGCGCCCGAAAGCACACAGCGATTCATATGAAATAGTACCAGTATAGCTACTGTAACTTTCCATAGACTGTTCTGAATTCTCAAGATCATCGATTATAATAACTTTTTCTTTTGCATTAGTCTGCTCTGGAACTTTAATCATCAGTGCATCCATGCAGATGGTCCCCACAATTTCACAATCGGTGCCACCTTCTAATTTAACTTTATACCCATTATGCTGCCTTAATAACCCATCTGCATATCCAATCGGCAATGTTGCGACAGTTTCCTTTGTTTTTGCAGTATATTTTCTGCCGTAGCTGACACTGTCCCCCGCTTCAAGATGATGAACAGCCGTGATTTCAGTCGATAATCTCGCCGCCGGATTAAGCTTCACAGCAGTTTCAGCTTTTACATACTCACTTGGATAATAGCCGTACAGTGCAATACCTGAACGGACAGCGGTAGTGAAGTCTTCTTTTAAAGTGAGGGCACCGCCTGAATTTGATATGTGAACATACTCCGGTCGTTCAACCTGACTGACTATATCTTTAAAGATCTTAAATTCAGCTGCAGTAATATCATTATCTTCATCGCTTGAAGTAAAATGGCTGAAAATCCCTTCGTAAATAAAACGGCTGAATGAGTTAATTTCATTAATCATCGTCTCTATTTCACGGATATCTGAAGTCCCGTAGCGGTTCATGCCTGTATTTACTTTAATGTGAATCCAGACCGCTTTGTCATGTCTGTCATTCACTTCACTTTTTGCTTCTTTCACCCATTCAAGATTCGGCGCGGTGACTGCAATACGATGCTGTATCGCTTTATTAATATGTTCAGGACTGATTGTCCCGAGTACAAGTATTTTCTGTTTAATACCGTGCATGCGGAGATCAATTGCTTCATCAAGTGTTGCTACCGCAAAAAATGACGCGCCTGCTCCTGCAAGATGTTCACTGACAGCTTTTGCTCCGAGCCCGTAGGCATTCGCCTTAACTACTGCAATAAGCGTTTTTTCCGGATTAATTCCCTGAACCGCTCTGAAGTTTTTTTCTATAGCCTTAAGATTCACATCGAGCACTGTATTTCGGTAATACTTATCACTCATCATTTTCCTCCTCAATAATCACTGTCGCAACTGCATAGTCCCTGGAATGAGATATTGATACATGCGCATTCGGCGCATTCGTTAAGGACGGTTTACCGCTCGCATCATTCATGCAGTTAATTTCATTAAAGCTGACCGCACTGCCGATTCCTGTACCGAGCGCTTTGCTGTATGCTTCTTTTACAGCGAAGCGTCCTGCCAGATAAGATACTTTACGTTCTTCATTTTTTATTTCTTGATAATGATAAAACTCTTCCGGCGTTAAAATCCTTTTCGCCAGACGATCTTCTTTATTAACTTTTGAAATGCGTGATATTTCAATAATATCTGTACCTAATCCTATAATCATATCGTTCCCTCACTCTGCAGTTCGTTCACATTCTTATTAATCAGTTCGCGGATATCGTGACGCAGCTGATCAGCCTTATCTGTTTCAAGTTCCGGAATAAATAACTTCTCAGCAGAAGTCTGCAGCGAAATACCTTTTAAGTTCATCCGTTTCATAATCGGACCAACAGTTGTATCGATGTTTTGCACACGGTACAGCGGCACTGCTACTTCAGATTTAAACCAGATGCCGCTGTGAATGCGGATTTCATCTTCCAGCACTTGATATCTGAAGTACTTATAGCGGAGTTTTGGAATAATCCATGCATGAACGATAATAATATAAATTACAATGAATGCAGGGATCAGAAAAATCCACCATGGTATAAAATCTAGGAATATTGATCCAATTCCTATAGCGGTACCAATAATAAGCCAGATGCCTGCGTTAATATATTCTCTAATCCTCCACAATTTGATCGCTTTCGGCGATATGCGTTTCATCGTCATGCCCCCTTTCTATAAACTTCCAGATTGTTTCAATATCATGTTTTTCAATAAATTTAATTTCTGCTGACGAGCTGGCGATACCGCCCGGCGTCGATACTTCAATATGACCTAAATCAGCACGGTGCAGAAAAGGGTTTCGGCGGTATGTCGTATCGATAATCTTCTCTCTCTTGATTGCATAATGTCGGCGTGTAAAGAAAGAAGCTGTCATCATATTAATTTCATCTTTATAAATGGCATAACCGACATTTCTCGCACTGTAAATTCCGCTCGCAATCAGGAGCAGCAGAATCAACGCTGCACCAATATAAACGTACAGCATAAATGTTTCACCGTGGAAAAAGTAAGCCATGACACTTATTCCTATAATGAAAAACAGCAATGTAAGCTGGAAGTAACGGCGAATCGCACGAAACGGCACGATGCGTTTCGGCAGTTCCAGATGATAATTCGGAAAAATATCCCCGAGGATGCTGTACAGCTCTTTTTTCTTTATAAACGGCAGCAACTGTACTTTCCCGTCAATTGCATCGGACTCGAGTGAATCGCTCGTAATCGATACTGACAGTGCGTAATACCCGATTAAACGGCGCAGAATACTGTCTGAGATAATAACATTCTGCACTCTGTTTATATTGACACTCTTATTCTTTTTAGAAAAAAGGCCGTATTCAACTGTCAGATCATCGCCGCTCTGTTTCAATGTATAGTCGTAATTCCGTACCATTATAATAACCGTTCCGATAAGGTAGCCGATAATAACAAATACGAGTGATGCAAGAACAATGCCTAAAATCAGACTTCTCACGATACCGCTGACGTACTCGAAATAGTTTTCTATCAGTATCTCTCCGCCGACGACGTTCAGCACACCGAAGAAAATCGCAGCAAAGACTCCGAGCCCGCCGCTTGTCATCGCCATTAAAATAAGTTCTTTAAAATTCATTTTCTTCAATGTAATGAATTCACGCACAGCTGCTTTAGGAACTGTTTCTATCTGTTTATCTCTCGGCCAGACACTGGCATCTCCAATATTTACTGCAGTCTCTTCATTTTCAATATCCTGCTGAGTCTCATAAATAACGCTTTGGATATCTTCCCCTTGCGATTTTTTTATCGTGTCGATTTTTATACCATCACCCGGCGTTAAAATATCGAGCTGCACCGCTCCAAAAATACGGTGAAAAAAGGGCTGGTTAAAGTCAATAGACTGAATACGTTTAATATCCAGTTCTTTTTCATTACGGGTAAATATCCCGTTTTTAAACACAAATTTATTATTTTCAATCCAGAATCTTGTACGGTATATGTTAAGCATATCGAAGCCTGTAAATACGATAAAAATCAGCGCGAGTATGCCGACTCCGCCAAGCAGCATCCACGGATTGATTGAACCTGAAAAAAGTTCTTCTCTCATATTAAAAAATATAATAATTGCAGGGAAAAACATTGTTTTAATACCTTTTACAACACTTCCGGCATAAGCAACAGGATGAAGCTTCTGAGGATTATACATCGGTTTCTTCCCCCTTTACGATATCGATGATATTCTTTTTCAGTTCGCGTGCTTCATCGATTCTTAAAGGCGGCATATCAATACCGATACCCGCAGTTTTAATACGGACAGACCCAAGATTATACCGCCTCGAGAGCGGACCCGTTTTAAATTCAACACCCTGAGCCCTTTTAATAGGAATCATCTGAGTCTTCACTGTAAAGAACCCCTGTCTCACGACAATTCTGTCTTCCAGCAATTCATAAGATGTCACTTTTGTATAAATCCACGGTCGCAAGAAGACAAATCCCCCCAGCTCTAAAATGAGCAGCACGATAAAAATGTAATACAGCCACACCGGCCAGGAAAAGAAATATACTGCGATGCCGGCTGCTGTAAATATAAGAATACTGGTTACCCATACTAATAATGCTTTGACTGTCATGTACGGCCTGACGCGTTCGTTCAACTCTATCATAAGCAACCCTTCCAACTGTTAGTTTACCTCTATGATACAACACTCAGAAAACATAAAAAAGCATTCACTTAAAAGTGAATGCTTTATAAAATCATTATTATTTCTGATGATCTTTGAATACACGGCCTTGTTTGCTGGTGCGTCCGCCTGATGACGGTTTGCCGCCCTGACGTTTGCCGCCGCTGTTTCTTGCTGGTCTGCCGCCATTATCGCGTTGGCGTCTATTACCGCCGCCGCCTCTTTGGCCGCCTTTACCATAACTTGATTTACCTCTGCGTCCGCCGTGACCCTTGCGAGAAAGTGGTTTTTCAAATGACAATTGAATATTGTCATCTTCTTTGGCATACAGAAGTTCGTTTACTAATGCTGCAATGACTTCGCGTGATTCATGAGTTTTCATTAACCCGTCAGCCACTTCGAAAGTGTGCTCATTTTTGTTATCAGCTAACCATGCGCCGATTTTTTCAAAGACTTCGTTTTCACGAGCTTTTTCTACTTCTTTTTTACTTGGTGGACGAAGTGTAAGAATTGGTTTCTTCTTGTCTTTTTCAATCTGACGTAAGAATTCCATTTCTACAGGGTTAACGAATGTTAACGCCATTCCTTCTTTACCGGCACGGCCAGTACGTCCAATACGGTGTGTATACGACTCAGTATCCTGTGGAATATCGAAGTTGTACACATGTGATACACCTGAAATATCTAAGCCTCTTGCAGCTACATCAGTAGCTACCAGAATGTCTAATGAATTGTTTTTGAATTTCTTCAATACTTCAAGACGTTTAGATTGAGTAATATCTCCATGTAAACCTTCCGCACGATAACCTTTTGCAATTAAAGCACTTGTCAATTCGTCAACACGGCGTTTTGTACGGCCGAATACGATTGAAAGTTCAGGCTGGTGAACATCAAGGAATGATGTAAATACAGAAAGTTTTTCCAGCTCTTTTACAATTGTATAAAATTCATCGATTAACGGATCTGAATTGTTTTGGTTCATCGTTTTAACGACGTGAGGTTTGTTCATGAAACGTGTTACTAAATCCTGGATTGCCTTAGGCATTGTAGCAGAAAATAGAAGTGTGTGACGGTTGTCTTCAGGTACTTTGCTCATGATGAATTTAACATCATCGATGAAGCCCATGTTCATCATTTCATCCGCTTCGTCTAATACAAGTGTATGAACATCTTGTAATTTAAGCGTGCGGCGGTTAATATGGTCGATCATACGACCAGGCGTACCAACAATGATTTCCGGCTGTCTCTTTAAGTCTTTAATTTGACGATCTATGCTCATACCGCCAAAAATAACTGCAGTAGCTAATTTCTTTCTCTTAGCAAATGCTTTTATTTGTTCGCTGACCTGAACTGCCAGTTCTCTTGTCGGCGTTAATATTACAACTTGAGTGCCTGCACCCTTAGTTGTATTTTCTATAATCGGAATACCAAATGCACCGGTTTTACCAGTACCAGTCTGAGCTTGACCAATGATATCTTTTTTCTCTAATGCTAATGGAATACTTTCCATTTGGATCGGTGTAGGTTCAGTGAACCCCATATCAGTTAGTGACTGAATTGTGTCGTCACTAATACCTAACTCTTTAAAAATCTTCAAACTTTAGTCTCCTTTGACTATTTCATTTCTCGCATGTACAACTTCTCTATAGTAACACTTAACACTTTAATCCACAAGATGTTTTAACTGGACGTCAAGAAATAAAAATCTCTCAGTCAGTATATTCAGCTCCAGCAGCTTATCTTCTGTGAACATAATCAGGTGCGGTGTGTGTTCCATAAGTACAAGTTTTGAATGCGGGATTCTTTTCTGTGCTTCAATACTCGTCGGGTAAGGCACGAGCAGATCAATCTTTCCGTGAATTATGAGCGTATCACAGTGAATACTCTCGAGGTCGCCAATTTTGGCATCCACAATCTTAATAAATTCCTGCATTGCTCTGATGGGAATGTTTTTTAATCTCGGCCTGACTCTGGACATCAGATTCAGTTTCAAATGATCGTTCACCTCAGCGGGTGACAGCTTAATCCTGTTGAGTCTGCTTAATTTCGTATGATCAAATGCCGGGGCAATTAACACCAGCTTATCGACATGGAAGTTCTGCGCGATAAAACTCGCGAACACCCCGCCCATTGAAAAACCAATGACGTATATTTTATCGGTGCGGGACGCTAAATTAAAATATGCTTTCTCCGCTTCCTCATACCAGTCGTCCCCGGTTGCCAAGGATAAATCAAGCGTCGTGCCATGACCTGGATACTGGGGGAATTCATATTCAAAATCATAGCGCTTCTTTAAATATTGAAATGTCGGTTCCAGCTCAAAGCGTCCGCCTGTATAGCCGTGTAAAAACAGCACTCCGATTTTAGATATCGTCAATCACCCTTTCGACTGCCATACCGCGTGATCCTTTCAGCAGAATAACTGTGTCTTCTTTAAAATGTTCACTTACTTTATCACGCAGTTCCTCAATTGATGATGCATGTTCTTTCTCACCCACCATTAAAGCATCGTGAATATATTTCGCGCCGTCACCGAAGGTATAAATTTTCGTAAACTGATACGTTTCTTCATTAATAAAGTGTGCAACGTCTTCGTGAAGTTCCTGTTTGTAACTCCCGAGCTCCAGAATATCAGCCAGTACAAGAATCTTGTTTGTATGAGCCATGCGGCCAACTGTATCTACAGCACTGATCATACTCGCTTTTGATGCGTTGTAGGCGTCGTTGACAATTAATGCACCGCTGTCATGCGTCACGCGTTCCATTCTCATACTCGTCACTTCAAGTCTGGAGAGGTTTTTTTGTGCTTCTTTTAGCGACACACCAAGCTTTTCTCCCGCAAGAATTGCGAGAGAGGCGTTCAGTGCGTTGTGAATACCGAGCTGCGGAATATCGAACTGTACTTCTTTAAAAGTAAAGTGTGTACCCTGATCATCTTCAGTTACGCTGCTGATTGTGTGCTGATTGCTCAAAAGAAGTCCTGCAGTCTGAATATCATATGCCGTGTCTTTATCAGCAAGTGCATCCAGAAGCGGATAATCTCTAGAATAGATAAATGTGCCGTCATCTTTTAAATAATCGACTATTTCGTATTTCGCTTTGGCAATGTTCTCTCTCGATCCCAGCATCTCGATGTGCGATTCTCCAACACTCGTAATCACAGCAATATCGGGCTCAGCCATTCTGCTTAAGAAATTTATATCCCCCACTTTATCCATACCCATTTCCAGAATAGATACTTCTGTATCTTCGTCCAATTGTAAAATTGTCAGAGGCATGCCAATTTCATTATTAAAGTTGCCGGGCGTTTTCTGCACTTTGTATTTCGTGCTTAAGACGCATTCAAGCATATCTTTCGTCGTCGTTTTACCATTGGAGCCTGTCACTGCGATTACTGCAGGATTCACCAGCGTTAAATACTCCCGGGCAATACTTTGAAGAGCTGCAAGCCCGTCAGTCACGTGGATGACCGGATAATCCGATTCTCCGTACGGCTCTTCACTGAGCGTGACTCCTGCGCCTTTTGAGAATGCCATCTCTATAAATCTGTGGCCATCGGCATATTCTCCTTTAAAAGGCACGAACACATTTCCTTCTTCTATCGTCCGTGTATCGATGGATACACCTTTAATCGCGCTGTTTTTAATCGCTTCTGCACGGCTGTTCATCGTCCCCCCGCAGAATTTTGATATTTGTTCTATAGTCGCTTTTATCATAATTTTTCATCCTAATGTTTTGTATTTACTGTTTATAATTATAAAATAGTTGTATACTAAATGTCATGATTTCTATACGAATTAGGTGACTTTCTTGAGTAATAACAAATATACACGTCAAAATTCAAACTTTTTTGCACGCATCGACTGGATTCTTGTTATTTTAATTCTGATGCTTGCTGCAATCAGTGTTGTTTCCATCAGTTCGGCCATGACCAGCGGGCAGTACGGTACGGATTTCAGCACGCGCCAGATGGCGTTTTACGGTTTAGGTTTCGTCCTTGCTTTCGGTTTAATGCTCGTACCGTTTAAATTCATTAAAAACTATACGTGGGCATTATACATTTTAGGTGTGCTGAGCCTGGTCATACTATATGTCGCACCTGTGTCATCAGTGACTCCAATTATAAACGGCGCAAAAAGCTGGTATCAATTTGGATTCTTCAGTATCCAGCCTTCCGAGTTTGTAAAAATCATTTATATTTTAACGATGGCATATGTCATCAGCCAGCATAACAAATATAAATTAACGAATACATTATCCATGGATCTAAGACTGCTGGTAAAACTGATTTTAGTTTCCATTCTGCCGATGCTCTTTATTCTGCTGCAGAACGATCTTGGAACGGTGCTCGTAATGATTGCTATCTTCCTCGGGCTCGTCGTTGTTTCAGGAATCAGCTGGTGGCTGATTATCCCGACTCTTTCTGTTGCTGCTTCAACCGGTCTTGCACTGATACTCGGTATTTTATACCGGCCCGATTTGCTTGAACGTTATCTCGGTATACATCCTTACCAGTTCGAACGCATCTATTCCTGGATTACGCCGGAAGCATTTCAGTCCGACAGCGGATTTCAGCTGACGAACTCGCTTATCGCAATCGGTTCAGGGGGAATCACGGGGAAGGGATATACTGAGGGTATTATTTATATTCCTGAAAACCATACCGACTTCATTTTTACAATTATCGGTGAAGAATTCGGTTTTATCGGTTCAACCATTGTAATTATCGTGCTGTTTATGCTGATTATGCATTTAATCCGTATGGCATTTATGGCAACGGACAGCTTTGCATCGTATTTTGTTATCGGTTATATTGCTTTACTCGTCTTTCATATTATCCAGAATATCGGCATGACGATTCAATTGCTGCCGATTACCGGACTTCCTCTGCCGTTCATCAGTTACGGAGGAAGCGGACTGTGGTCAAATATGCTTGCTGTCGGAATTCTGCTGAGCATGTATTTCCATCACCTCAGTAAAGGCGCTAAAAATATATAAAAACTGCTGAAGGGAATTTCCCTCCTCAGCAGTTTTTATTTTAAATATTATTTTCTTTCAGTCTGAGTTGATCTTTATTTGCTATGCGGTTGATAATTTCGAATCTTGACTTGGAAACCGTCACTTTAACACCGAGTTCATGCAGCATCTGGACGACTTCTTTGACTTTGCTTTTGTCGTTTTTGCGCATATTGACACTCCCTTTTTATAGCTAACTTAATTGTACTCGTTTATGCTATAATTATCTATACTTTTCAGATATTAATTATTACAGACTTATTAACTTTTTAACTTTCAAAGAAGGTGGACACCTATGACGATACCAATTTGGAACATTTACATTACAGATGCTACTCTAGTGACAATTATTACTGTCATCTTATTTATAATTAACTTCCTTTTAGCCGGCGGGCTTGTCTTTCTTGAACGCCGCAGCGCCCAGAGCGTATGGGCATGGATTTTAGTCCTGTTCTTTCTGCCGATTGTCGGCTTCATACTCTACATGCTTTTCGGCCGTACGATTTACCGGCAGGAACTTTTCAAACTGGATGAAGACGATAAAGTCGGACTGGAACATCTGGTCAGCGAGCAGCTTGAGGAAATCAAACATAACCGTTTAACATTTTCAAATCCCATTGCAGAGAAACATAAAAAACAAATTCATATGCTTCTTTATAACAACCAGTCATTTGTAACGAGCAATAATGACGTGACGACTTTTACCGATATGAATAAAAAATTCGATCAGATGCTAAAAGACATTGAAGCAGCTGAAGATCATATCCATTTCCAGTATTATATTTTTAAAATGGATAATATCGGTACACAGCTTTATAAAGCTCTGCTTCAAAAACAAAAAGAAGGCGTCTCCGTACGTATTCTCTACGACGACATCGGCTCCCGGTCTTTATCGCTTAGAAATTTCAGCGATATCCGGCATGCCGGTGGTTTGGTCGAAGCATTTTTCCCGAGCAAACTGCCGTTAATTAACCCCCGTATTAATAACCGGAATCACCGCAAGATCGTCGTAATCGACGGCAAGGTTGGATATATCGGCGGTGCCAACGTCGGCGATGAATATCTCGGACGTGATCCGAAGATGGGCGATTGGCGTGATACTCATCTCCGCATTGAAGGAAATGCTGTTAAATCACTGCAGCTCCGCTTCATGCTGGACTGGAACTCGCACGATACGCGCAATAATATGAAACATGAGGATCATTACTTTCCTGAGATTGACTCTGTCGGCAAGACAACGATGCAAATCGCTTCGAGCGGACCGGATGAAAATTATCAGCAGATTAAATTTGGATACCTGAAGATGATTTACAGAGCGCAGCATACGATTCATATTCAGTCGCCCTACTTCATTCCCGATCAGTCAATAATGGAAGCGATACGCATCGCCATATTATCGGGTGTGCGTGTTAAAATAATGATTCCAAGCTTCCCGGATCATCCATTTGTATACTGGGCAACATACTCAAACGTTGCCTCACTGATGAGAATGGGTGCGGAAGTATACATGTATCAGCCCGGCTTCCTGCATCAGAAAGTATTTATTATCGATGATGAAGTTGTGTCAGTCGGAACGACAAATATTGATAACCGCAGCTTTATTTTAAACTTTGAAGTCAATGCATTTATGTACGGCGAGAAGGAAGCAACGAAACACCGCAAAATATTTGAAGATGATATTAAACATTGCGAAATACTCACAGAGGACAAATATGAAAGCCGGGGCTTATGGATAAAAATGAAAGAAGGCCTCGCTAATTTAATATCACCGATTTTATAATTTATATAGAAACCCCGCAGCTTATGTGTGAGCTGCGGGGTCTTTTTGTTCGATTTAATCTCTTCGAGTACAACATCGCTTCACCGTCGTACTTTAACATGCCCTCGAGTACGACACCATCTCGCCGTCGTACTTTAACACCACTTCGAGTACAACACCGCTTCGCCGTCGTACTTTAACATGCCTTCGAGTACGACACCATCTCGCCGTCGTACTTTAACATGCCCGTAGCCCGGCTAAAACTACTCTCATTCTATCCCTGCAGCAAAAAAAGCGGAACCCTCACCGGGTTCCGCTCTCAAAAATTAATATTTTCTTATTTTTTACGTTTTTTCTTAGGCTTAACTTTAGCGTTTTTAACACGTGCTTCTTTTTCTGCCTGCTCACGTTCGTGTGCGGCGATAATCGGAGCCATTTCTTCGTTAACTTTCTTACGATAGAACGTGTTACCCGCCCAAGTTTGGAATATCAGGAAGATACCGCCGACTGCCCAGTATAATGGGAGTGCTGATGGTGAAATTGCTGAAATCCAGATGATCATTATTGGCGAGATGTACATGAACAGCTGCATTTGTTTGCGCTGCTCTTCTGCTACATAGCGTGTTGATACCCAAGCTTGAATTGCGTATACAATACCTGCAATTGCAACCATGAAGTAATCTGTCTGTGTTAAGTTCATCCATAAGAAGTCCGGGTGAGAAGTAATTCCGCCTTCTGAAGGGAATCTTAATGCAAAGTATAACGCCATAACAACCGGCATCTGTATAAGAATAGGTAAACAACCCATGTTCAGCGGATTTATATCATGCTTCTTATAAAGACCCATCATTTCCTGCTGGGCTGCCATTTTTTCTTCCTGCGTCGTCGCAACTTTAACTCGCTGCTGGATTGCTTCCATTTCAGGTTTGACAATCTTCATTTTTTCTCTCATCATCATCTGATTTTTGTATGTACGCATCATGAATGGGAAAATTGCCAGTCTCACAATCAGCGTGATGACGATAATAGCCAGACCATAGTTATTGTCCAGATTATCTCCAAGCCAGTGCAGTAACGTATCCATTGGCTGGACGAGAGTGTTATAGAAGAAGCCGTCTCTATTCTCAGGTTGGGAATAGTCACACCCGGCGAGGAATAGTACGAGTACCATAGTCGCTGGTAATAGCCACTTTTTAATCATTTCTTCACCTCTAAGTTTTATCTCACATAAAAAAGATTGTACCATAAATAAAGGTGTATAAAAACCAATTTCATAGTATCCGTACAATATTTCACATAGTTACTGCAACAAAGCTGTCACGGTTTGTTCAATATTATCCGATTGGGTAATTGCGGAGATCACACAAACGCCATCTGCTCCGTTTTCAAGACAGGATTTATAGTTCTGTTCAGTAATGCCGCCTATTGCTGCAGTCGGCAGTTTTGTTCTTTTCGCTACTTCTTTTAAACCATCTGTACCGATAGCATCTCCGGCATCATCTTTCGATAAAGTGCTGAATACCGGACCGATGCCGAGATAGGATACTCTGTCGAGGCTGCTCGATTCAAGTTCCGCTACATTGCCAACCGATAAACCGATGATTTTATCGTTAAAGTAAGCCGGCAGCATATCAGGGTCCATATCATCCTGGCCGATATGAATGCCGTCCGCTTCGATTTCTTCAGCCAGTTTTACATCGTCGTTAATAATAAACGCCACGCCGTATTGTCTGCACAGCGACTTAATTTCCAGTGCAAAATCTTTCAGGTCTTCACCTGTTTTAATATCACTGCCCTTTTCCCGGAGCTGAAAGCATGTCACCCCTGACTTGAATGCTGTTTCCAAATCTTCAAGCGGATTTTTAAAACTGCCGGAGCTCGCAATCAGATATAATCTCAGTATTTCTTTCTTCATTAATACTTCACTCTTTTCGCAGCGTAGTCATCATTCTTAAAATTATAAATTTCATCGATAAGCTGAACTGCAAATGTTCCCGGCCCGCCTGCTGATGCTGCCGCTTTTTCTGCTGCTATATTATACAGGCTTACCGCGTCAACAATACTTTCCGCCTTGTTTTCAACAGCTAAAAAGGATGCCGCTATTGCACCGAGCACACAGCCGGATCCTGTAATTCTTTCCTGATAATGATGACCGTTGTGCATTACTATACTCTGTTCACCGGTAACCAGCGCATCTGTTTCACCGGTAACCAGCACAGGCACGTGTAATACCCCATGTGCCGCTTGGGCAATATCAAGAGTATTTCCTTCAATAATAGAATCAACACCCTTAGACACCGCTTCCTGACCGCTTAATGCATGTATTTCCCCCGCATTGCCTTTAACCAGCGCAATATCATAATCACTCAGCAGTTTATCAGTTAAATTTCTGCGAAAAGCCGAAGCGCCGTAGCCTACCGGATCCAGCACCACGGGGATATTATACTGATTAGCATAGTTCGCCATCGTTTCATACAGCATTACTTTATCTTCCGAGCATGTGCCGATATTTAACAGCAATGCACCGGCATGTTTTAAAATATCCGCCGCTTCACTTTTTTCACCGCTCATAATCGGAGATGCGCCGAGTGCCAAGAGACTGTTTGCAGTAAACGGCTTCACGACATCATTCGTAATGCACACAACGAGCGGCACGTCTTTTCTTAACTGTTCTATCATTATAATTACTCCCCTTTATAACTGAAATGGTTCACCGGTCCGCTGCCTTTGCCGATACCTGGTGAATTTTGTATCGCATTGGTAATATACGCTTTACTCGTTTTGAACGCTTCATCAATCGTCCGGCTTTTCGCAATCTCCGCAGTTAAAACTGCCGAAAACGTACAGCCTGTTCCATGAGTCTGATCCGTGTCGATACGTGCTGCTGTTAATGTTGAAATATTTATACCGTCATATAAATAATCAGTCGCATCACCTGACAGATGACCGCCTTTAATAATGACACTCTCTGCGCCCATATCATCAGTGAATATTTTCAGCGCCCGGTGAATATCTTCCTCCGTCCGAATTGTCATCTTTGTAATTGCTTCTGCTTCGTGCAGATTCGGGGTCACTATCGTTGCCAGAGGAATCAGCGTATCAATCAGCGTCGACATCGATGCGTCCGTCATCAGGCGGTCCCCGCTCGTTGCAATCATTACCGGATCCATTACGTATGGAATGTTATATTTTCTAATGTAGTCCGCAATTACAGTCATCATATCCGCCTCGGCGACCATTCCGGTCTTCATCGCATGCGGTACCTCGTCTGAAAATATACTGTTCAGTTCTTTGTCGATAAAATCCGCCGGCACGTTGTAAACGTCCTGCACCCCGAGTGTGTTTTGTGCCGTCAGTGATGTCACCGCCGCCATCCCGTAAACACCCCGTGAATGCATTGCCTTAAGATCTGCGAGTACTCCCGCACCGCCTGTCGGATCAGTGCCTGCAACAGTTAAACCAATTGGAAATTCAACCATAAAATATGTCCTCCTATAATAAAAGCCCACTTCTCCGGGCGAAGTGGGCAGAGTAGATTCAGAGAACTTCCCTGTAATCATCAGCACTTCCCTACGCCAGCATGATCTGGATCAGGTGAAAAGGGACAAGCATTCGCTATCTCAGCCGTATCGGCGCCCCCAGTGGGTTTTATTGTTTTTATTGACACAAGCGTAACACAATTCTTTTAAGCATCAAAGCAGATTGCGGCGCTTAAATACAGCCGTTCCAATCATCAGAAGCATAATGCCAAGACCCGCAATAATTAAGACTGCTGGAATATCCATACTTTCATAAGGCATATTGCTTAAATAATAAAATGGACTGAGCATTAAATACACTTCATCGATATTGATCAGTACGCCGAAATAATTCGCAAAGAATATATAAGCTGCGTAGAGCCATGCTGCAAGATGAAGTTTTTTAGAAATGCCGGCAAAAAGTGCAGATACTCCTATAATAAATATAATGCCCGCACTGTAATTTACAGCAGAAAGCACATAATCTTTAATCGTAATACTTAAATCATCAACATTCATACTCGCGAGATACATGCCGAGTATGGTGAGGAGAAACGATGAAACACCGGCAGCAACTCCGTACAGATAATGTGTGATAAACACTTTCGTGCGGGACACTTTCCGGTTCATTGTACCAGCGATAATCACTTCAAGACGGCCGTCTTTCTCTTCGTTAAGCATGCGCCCGGTAATCATCAGAGCAGGCACCGCAGCCATCAGCGCTGAAATAACGAGCAGCATGCTGATAAAGAACCCTGCCGCATCATTGCTGCCGAGCGACTCCCGGAGCATATCATTTTCTCCGATTAGACTTTCTAAATCACCGAATATGGATCCGTACGACAAACCGGCAGCAAATAGTCCGATGAGCCAGCTGATTATCATTACTCTCATATTAATAAAAGCTAATTTCGGATAACTGTATATTTTTCTCAAATTCTTTTCCTTACCAATTTTTATATAACTGTCTCCGATATCCCGCTTTAAAAATAATACATAGCTGAGTATTATCAAAATTAAAATTACAGTGAACGGCATCAGCCATATTTCTCTATTATCTCCATATACTTCAATCCGGGACAGCCAGTGATATGGTGAAATTACAGAGTATGCTGTATTCATGACATCTGTCACCGCGCGGTATAAATAAAATATAATCAGCAGTGACAGAGCGATGCCGAATGTCATATCTCCACTGTCAAATAAATTTCCGATTACAAGAGTCATAACGAAAAACAATAGACCAAACAATGCCAGTCCAAGTGCATAGTATAAATTTCCAGTAATAGAAAGCCCTTCGATACCATACAAGCTTAAACCGCCGAATAATACAATAAAAACAAGTGAATTTATTAAAATTCCGCTCATCAGCTGAGACGTAACAATTGTCTTCTTGCTGATACCGGCACTAAGTACATACTCTGTTAATCCTGACTCTTCAGCTCTCCGGGCAATACCGTTCGCAATCAAAATACCGAACAGGCCGTGAAACAGTGCCATAAACATCAGCATCTGGTGACCGAACATAACAGCTGATGTATAATCTCCGCCCGGTACCGGTCCAATCAGCGCAACCATTGCAGGATTATCGACGGTCATTTTCATACCTTCCTGCTCCGCCGCGGTACTGTACAGCCCGTTAAATACCGGCGGTACCGATATCGACAAACCGCACAATGCAAATATCCAGAGCGCTGCTTTCATTCTCAGATTTTTCATCAGCAATTTAAAATAAGTCATTTTGCACCCTCATAATAGCGCATGAAAATATCTTCCAGCCGCGGCGGTGCCGTCGTTAAATTTTTCAGATTATATAATTTTAAATACTTCAGAAATTCCGGAATTTTATCATTATCGATAAACAGATGATATCCGTCAGGTGACTCGGAAAATTCATGAACGAAACTGCGGTGTTTTAGTGCAGTAATATCATCATCCGTCTCGACAATGTATTCCATTCTGGTAATATGCCGCAGTTCTTTCATGCTTCCCGCCTCTATAATTTCACCATTTCTAATGATCGCAATACGGTCAGCCAGCTTCTCCACTTCCGATAAAATATGGCTGGACAGCAGAATTGTTTTGCCCGTCGATTTCGCCTGTATTACTTCTTCATGGAATACACGTTCCATTAACGGATCAAGTCCTGTTGTCGGTTCATCAAATATTAAAAGTTCTGCGTCACTTAGAAATGCACAAATCAGTGCAACTTTTTGTCTGTTCCCTTTCGAATACGTCTTACATTTTTTACTGCCGTCGAGTTTAAACTTACCGATCAGACGCAATTTTTCATCGTCATTTTTGTAATCGCGTGACTTCATCATAAAATTAATAACTTCTTCGCCGGTTAAATTCCCCCACAAATTAACGTCTCCCGGGACGTAAGCAATTTTTTCAATATATTTTTTATTTTTCTTTATATTTTTGCCGTCGTACAGAATTTCTCCCTGTGTCGGTTTCAATGCGCCGATAATCATTCGTATCGTCGTCGATTTACCTGCACCATTCGGCCCGATAAAACCAAAAACTTCACCTTTTTCTAATGTAAAAGAAAGATTTTCAGCAGCGCGCACTTTCCCGAAATGTTTTGATACCTTATTAAGACTTAGCATCGGTAATCCCTCCCTAGTCCTACTCCTAGTTTTCAGTTCAATTTTACCATATTCATTTTAGACATGAAAAAAGATCAGGACAATTGTCCTGATCTTTAAAATTTTTATTTATATTACAGTCTCGCACCGCATACAGGCCAAGGCTGTGAACCTCTTGATTCATATAACTTCTGTGCTCTTTGAGTCTGTTCAGCTGCTGATGCGTCTGAAGCTACACCTGAACCGCCCACTGACTGCCAAGTTTGAGCGTCAAACTGGTAAAGACCATGGTATAGACCATTTGAACTTACTACGCTGGCGTTGCCGCCTGATTCACATGCTGCTAAAGCACCCCAGTTTAAGCCGCTGTTAGAGTTAGAGCTTGTGCTGACATTTTGTGTCTGTGGAGCTGGCTGCTGTACAGGCTGCTGTTGAACAGGCTCATTGTTATAGCTAGTGTCCGTGTTTTCAGTTTGAGCAGGCTCTTCGTATGTTTGTTCTTGTACAGGAGCTGCTGGAGTTTCTTCAACTTCCGGAGTTTCTTCAACTGGTGCTGCAGCTTGTACTGCATCACCTGAAACGATTAATTCTTTACCTTCAAAAATAAGGTCTGATGATAAGTTGTTCCATTCTTTAAGGTCTGCAACAGTTACATCAAATTCAACTGCGATTTCAAATAATGTATCGCCTGCTTTGATTGTGTAAACTTCTGTTTCTTCTTTATCTTCTTTTTTATCTTCTTTAACTTCTTCTTTCTCTCCGTCGATTTCAATAACCTGACCTAGAACGATAATATCAGAAGTTAATTTATTTTCTTTTTTAATTGATTCAATAGTTACATTATTTTCTTCAGCCAGAGCCCAAAGTGAGTCTCCTGATTCTACTGTATGAGATGCTGCTTCTGCACTGTATGCAATCGTCGTTGATACAGCGACTGCTGCACCTAAAGCTAATACTTTCTTCATAAAATGTCTTCCTCCAAAAATAATTAATTAATATATTTTGCGACCTGTTTCGTCGTTGTCGTTTTTTAACTATTTCATATTATAGAGGATAATTATATTTCATAGGTTACAGGCATATAATAAGACAGCTGTTATTTTACAAGTTTGTTACAAACTCATTTCTGAATGACAAGTTATATTACATATTCTCTATATCAGTGATGCCGTACTTTACAGCTATTTTTAAAATAGTACTCGAAACGTTATCAAATCAAACTTTATAAAGTTTATGTAAAGGATAAATATCCAATGCAATCCGTCTGATTAGTCTGTCATTTGTAACATAACAGTAACGGCTGTAAAGAATCTATTTCTTTAAACATTAAAAAGCATACTGATTAACCGCAGCTGGTCATCAGTATGCATGTGTGTGAGAAATGAATGAGTGTAGAACACAGTTCAAGAGGGTACGTTATTTATCAGGAGACTTTTGCTTTATTATCGTCCGGTGCAGGTTTGTTCTTGTCGTTTTCATCTACAATGCTTGATATCATTTCAATATGCTTTTCTTTTTCAGTTTTCTGTTCTGTTTTTTCCTGGCTGAGTGTATGTACATACTTTTCGCCAAGTGATTCATTAATATTATAATGATGTACTGCCTGTTCAATTAAGCGGGACGGATTAGATATATCAGTGCGTTCCTGAATTTTATCCGGCACATGTTTTATGCTCTCTGCCCATATTTCCATGCGGTATTCTCTGGATCCGTCTTTTTTAGTAAATGATGTGGTTGCGAGCTGGCCGCTGACACATAAAATGTCGCCGGCTTTCGTTTCGTCAAGCACACCCGGTATACTTTTACCAAAAGCTTTACAATAGAGGAAGTGGACTTCTTTATCCCTCCTTGTATCCTTTGGTGCACGAACTGTTGCAATGATAAATGCATTTACACTCCCCTGCGCATTTTTTGCAATAACATTATTGCTGATAAGTTCGCCGACAAGCAATACTTTGTTCATCATTCTTTATCACCCCCTTCCTAATTACAATGTAAGGGGTGAATAAATATTCTGCAAAAGACAATAATTTCTTTTCAGTGTGATATATAATACAATAATTAGAAATACATACTTTAAATTAATCAGTTTGCTTATTACCGGTTATTTTGCACTGCAAATTAACTGATTTTGTACTTTGTTAAAAAGGGGTCAGTAATTATGAAATCGTTTAAAGTGATAGATATGAAGATTATTCAGGAGCAGAACTTTATCGTTCCTGAAGTTAAAGACGGTGTTATTATTAATATGGAGTACGGGGATAATCCTTGGATTATTGAGATTGTAACCGCTGGAGATTTATCTTCAATTTTAGAAAAGCTGAAAGGACAGCAGCTGGAAATGATGGTCACTATTACACGGCCGTCCAATGCGCCTGCTAAATTCTCAGCCAGAGTAATGGATATCAATCAGATGGATGATATGATTTCAGTTGTTTTTAAAGGCGCTATTATCGTCCAAGGACCGAACTACGCAGAAGAACTGCTCGAGTTCCTTGTTGAAGAAGGCTACGAAGGCAAAACACTGATTAATGAATTTAACTCCCGCATGGAATCAAAAGAAGACTTCAAAAAAGTAGATGAAGAGTAAAAACAAAAAACGTCCGAAAATCTTAAACTAAGGTTTTCGGACGTTTTTATTTATTTTTCGCCTGCTTTAATATCTGAAATAGCAAATGTTATTTCGCACTGGCACGCGACCTGTCCATCGACAGTTGCAACTGCAGAGCCTTTGCCTATCGGTCCGCGGAGTTTAGTAATTTCTACTGACAGCTCCAAAGTATCACCCGGTGTTACCTGTTTTTTGAATCGGCATTTATCAATACCGGCAAAGAACGCGAGTTTTCCTTTAAATTCTTCCTGCTGCAGCAATGCAACGGCGCCTACCTGCGCAAGCGATTCTACTATCAGTACTCCGGGCATAACAGCGTAATCCGGGAAGTGTCCTTCAAAAAACGGTTCGTTCCCCGATACTTGTTTTATACCTTTACAGCTCTTTCCCGGTTCTACTTCTGTAATTCTGTCTATAAGAAGGAACGGCGGGCGGTGCGGTATTATTGCTTTAATCTGATCATATGTCAGCATATCTGTCGTCAACCCCTAGTTAAGTTAATGATATGTTCCCACGTTTCAATACGGAATACTCCAAATGGATTATCCAGTATGCCAAAGCCAATCATCAGTCCTAAAAAGACGAGAACAATTGCGACGTAGAAAAACAGTAGAATTCTAACTAACAATGGGAACCTACGGTGAACGATTTTCTGTTGTTGTTCTGCCATAGTATTACCCCTTTACTTTGATGTCACCAAATGCTTATCAGACGCACTGTCGTTCACGCGCTCAATATTTGCACCAAGTGCTTTCAGTTTTTCATGGAAACGCACGTAACCGCGGTCCAGATGCTGAAGTTCAGTTACAGAAGTATAACCTTCTGCTGCAAGCCCTGCAAGTACTAACGCTGCACCGGCTCTTAAATCTGATGCACGTACAGTCGCTCCGTACAGCTGATTGCCGCCGCGGATGACCGCGTGATTATCTTCAAGTGAAATATTAGCATTCATCGCCGAAAATTCTCTCACGTGCATAAAACGGTTCTCGAATATTGTTTCAGTAACGATACTCGTTCCCTCGATTGTCGTTAAGAGCGCCATCATCTGACTTTGCATATCTGTAGGGAATCCCGGATGCGGCATTGTTTTCAAATCAGTCGGTTTATATTCCTTTTCAGGAATTACTCTTACGTCATTACCTTCTTCGACAAAACGTATGCCAACTTCTTCAAGCTTCGATACCACTGCAGATAAATGTTCAATTACAACATTCTTCAATAGAATTTCACTGCGTGTAATCGCACCGGCAATCATAAATGTGCCTGCTTCGATACGGTCCGGAATTACAGTATGCTCTGAACCATGCAGCTTCTCTACACCGATAATTTTAACATGACCTGTACCTGCGCCAATTACACGGCCGCCCATTGAGTTAATGTAGTTCGCAAGATCCGTAATTTCCGGTTCCATCGCAGCATTTTCAATATGCGTTGTACCTTCAGCCAGACTCGCTGCCATCATTAAGTTCTGAGTCGCGCCGACACTTGGAAAATCCATATGGATTTTAGTGCCCTGAAGACGCCCGTCAATCTTACCTTCTATATAGCCGGCAGCCTGTTCGAAAGCCACGCCCATTTTTTCAAGTCCTTTAATATGCTGTTCAATCGGACGTGAACCGATTGCACAGCCCCCGGGCATAGCAATATTACAATAGCCGTAACGGCTTAATAATGGACCCATGACAAGCATGCTTGCGCGCATTTTACTAACTAATTCATAAGGTGCGATACAATTCAGCTCTCCGCTCGCATCGATAGTAACGCTATTTTTTTCAGCCGATGCTTCTGCACCGAGTGTGGTAATTAATTTTGTTAATGTATTTACATCTGATAATTCGGGTACGTTTTTAATTATTGAGCGACCTTCGCCAGCCAGCAGCGATGCTGCCAAAATTGGCAATACTGCATTCTTTGCTCCTTCAATCTCAACAGAACCAGACAGTTTTTGTCCGCCCTTTACAATAATTTTATCCATCTTCTCACTCCATATTTCTCTATACCATTCATTATAATAATACGGTGTTTAGGTATCACTTGTAAAGCAATTAGCTGAACATGAGCGCTGCTTCTTGTGTATATCTAAAGATGTCCATGATAAAGTTGCTCATCGCTGTACCTAACAAGACACTCAGCATGATAAGCACCAGGCGAATCCGTCCAACATCACCTTGCTTAAATAAATTTTCAATCCTTATTCCCTGTAATACCCAGAATGCAAGGCCGATACACAATATATGCAGAATAATATGCATTAACGCGAACTGAGAAAAGCCCAAAGAAATTCCTCCTTTCGATAAAAAAAAGACTGGAAGATCCAGTCTTTTAGTTTAAATTAATATTTAGATACTTCTAAACGGTTGACCGCACGCTGTAATGCAAGTTCTGCACGATATCTATCGATACGTTCATCCTGCGATTGTAAAAGCAGCTGTTCTGCTCTCGCTTTCGCAGCTTCTGCACGTTCTGAATCAATATCTTCTGAAAACTCGCCAGCCTGTACAAGTACTGTAATCTGTTCAGGTCTGATTTCTGCAAACCCTTCAGTAACAGCCATGTATTCGAATTTACCGTTTATTTTAACACGAAGGACACCTATTTTAAGCGGTGTTACAGTCGGAATATGACCGGCCATCACACCAAGCTCACCCTGTTTAGTTTGAAGAACAACGATTTCCGCATCTTCTTCGTGGAAAACAGAACCGTTAGGAGTAACTACATCAAGTGCAATTGTTGCCATGTTTTACCCTCCCGTTTTAGACTTCTACACCTTGCTGACGCGCTTTATCAAGTACGTCTTCGATGCCGCCAACAAGACGGAAAGCATCTTCAGGAACGTGATCATACTTACCTTCCAGGATAGCTTTAAAGTCTTGAACTGTTTCTTTAACAGGTACGTAAGAACCTTTTTGTCCTGTAAATTGTTCTGCTACGTGGAAGTTCTGACTTAAGAAGAACTGGATGCGGCGTGCGCGTCCAACTGTGTTCTTATCTTCTTCAGAAAGCTCATCCATACCTAGAATTGCAATAATATCCTGCAGCTCACGGTATTTTTGAAGCGTAGACTGAACATCCCTTGCTACTTTATAGTGTTCTTCACCAACAACTGCCGGAGAAAGTGCACGTGAAGTAGATGCTAATGGATCCACAGCCGGGTAAATACCCATCTCTGAAAGTTTACGTTCTAAGTTAGTCGTCGCATCTAAGTGAGCGAACGTCTGAGCCGGAGCCGGGTCAGTATAGTCATCGGCTGGTACGAATACTGCCTGGATTGACGTTACTGAACCAACGTTAGTTGACGTAATTCTTTCCTGTAATTGCCCCATCTCAGTTGCAAGTGTAGGCTGGTAACCTACCGCTGAAGGCATACGTCCGAGGAGCGCTGATACTTCAGAACCTGCTTGAGTAAAGCGGAAAATGTTATCGATAAACAAGAGAACGTCCTGACCTTGCTCGTCACGGAAGTATTCTGCCATTGTTAATCCTGAAAGTGCTACACGCATACGTGCACCAGGCGGTTCGTTCATCTGACCGAAAACCATTGCAGTTTTCTTGATAACACCTGAATCTTTCATTTCGTAGTAAAGGTCGTTACCTTCACGAGTACGTTCACCTACACCGGCGAATACCGAAATACCACCGTGTTCTTGTGCAACGTTGTTAATAAGTTCTTGAATAAGCACTGTTTTACCAACGCCGGCACCACCGAAGAGTCCAACTTTACCACCTTTAGTATAAGGTGCAAGAAGGTCTACTACTTTAATACCAGTTTCAAGAATTTCAGTTGAAGTTGATAATTCATCAAACTTCGGAGCTAAACGGTGAATTGGATCACGGCGCTGGGATGCTGAAAGCGGTCCATCTAAGTCGATGTGTTCTCCTAATACGTTGAATACACGACCGAGAGTCTCTTCTCCTACAGGCACTGTGATTGGAGAACCTGCGTTCTCTACCTCAGCACCACGGCGTAAGCCGTCAGTAGAACTCATTGCAATCGTTCTGACAATGTTATCGCCGCGGTGTAACGCAACTTCAAGTGTCAGAGAGATTGGCTCTGAATCAGCATTGTCAATTTTAACTACCAGTGCGTTATTAATTTCAGGTAATTCACCTTCATTAAAGCGCACGTCAACTACAGGTCCCATTACTTGGACTACTTGACCTAAAGCCATTTAATTTCCTCCTAATCTCAATTATTCTAGTGCAGATGCGCCACCGACGATTTCTGTAATCTCCTGCGTAATCGCCGCTTGTCTTAAGCGGTTATACTGCAGCTGAAGATCGTCAACAAGCTCAGTTGCATTATCAGTTGCTGCCTTCATAGCTGTCATACGTGCTGCGTGCTCACTCGCTTTTGCGTCGAGCAGTGCACCGTAAATCAGACTTTCGGCATACTGAGGTAAAATCGTTTCCAGAATTGTTTCTTTATCCGGTTCAAACTCGTAACTTGCGAGTGCTGATTCAGAATGATCTGTTTGAATATCAGTTTCTGTTAATGGTAATACTTTACGAACTGTTACCTGCTGCTCTAAAATATTCACAAACTTATTATAAATAATATAAAGCTCATCGATATCTTCGTTTATGAATCCGTTAACCGACTGAGCAGCGATTTCTTTCACGCTTGCAAAGTCAGGCTGGTCGGGTAATCCAAGACGATGATTTGTAACATGGAAGCCACGCCCTGTTAAAGTTTCATAGCCAATTTTTCCGAGGACGAATAAATCATATGAATCGGGATTGTTATCATGTCGCTTGGCAGCTTCTTCAGTAATTGCTTTAACGACGTTGTTATTGTAAGGACCAGCTTTACCTGTGTCACTTGAAATTATGATATAGCCCGTTCTCTTAATTGGTCTCTCTTCTAACATAGGGTGTGAGCTTTCAGTATCACCGGCTGCAATAGCTCTGACTGTTTCCTGGATTTTATCCATGTACGGCTGGAATTTTTTTGAATTCTGTTCCGCCCGGGTCAGTTTGGAGTTAGCAACCATATGCATTGCACTTGTCAATTGACTCATCTTTTTCGTAGAGCCAATACGACCTTTAATTTCTCTTAGTGAAACCATGAATTCACCACCTTAGTAATTACTTACTTCTTAGTTAGAAGGGTTGAAAAGCTTTTTGAAACTGTTAATTGCTTTATCGTATGCTTCACTGTCAGGAAGTTGTTTAGTCTGTGCGATCTGGTTTAATAATTCAGCGTCGTTCGCTTCAAGCCAGCTCAAGAATTCAGCTTCGAAACGCGTCACGTCTTCAACTGGAACATCGTCAAGGTAGCCGTTAACAAGTGCGAAAAGAATTACAACTTGTTTTTCTACTTTTAATGGTGCGTTTTCAGGCTGTTTAAGCACTTCAACTGTACGCGCACCGCGGTCAAGTTTAGCTTTTGTCGACTCGTCAAGATCAGAACCGAACTGAGCAAATGCTTCCAGTTCACGGTATGCAGCAAGGTCTAAACGCAGCGTTCCCGCTACTTTCTTCATTGCTTTAATCTGAGCTGAACCACCTACACGTGATACTGAAAGACCGGCGTTAATCGCTGGACGCACACCTGAGTGGAATAAGTCAGACTGCAGGAAGATTTGACCGTCAGTAATTGAGATAACGTTCGTCGGAACGAATGCACTGATGTCTCCTGCCTGAGTTTCGATGAATGGCAATGCAGTAATTGAACCGCCGCCTAAATCATCATTTAATTTTGCAGCACGTTCAAGAAGACGGCTGTGAAGATAGAAGACGTCCCCAGGGAATGCTTCACGGCCCGGCGGACGGCGTAATAGTAATGATAATTCACGGTAAGCCGCAGCTTGTTTCGTTAAGTCATCATAAACGATTAATACGTGTTTACCGTTGAACATGAATTCTTCAGCCATAGATACACCGGCATACGGTGAAATATATAGTAATGGAGCAGGATCTGCTGCACCGGCAGTAACAATGATTGTGTAATCAAGCGCACCATTTTTACGCAAAGTTTCCACTGTAGCACGTACAGTCGATTCTTTTTGTCCAATTGCTACGTATACACAAATCATATCCTGATCTTTTTGATTTAAAATTGTATCGATTGCAATTGTCGTTTTACCAGTCTGACGGTCACCGATGATTAATTCACGCTGCCCGCGGCCGATTGGTACTAATGCATCAATTGCTTTAATTCCTGTTTGTAATGGTTCATCTACACTCTTGCGGTCCATAACTCCAGTCGCTGGACTTTCGATAGGACGTGTTTTGCTAGTGTTGATAGGACCTTTGCCGTCGATCGGCTGACCGAGCGGGTTTACTACACGGCCGATAAGTTCTTCACCAACTGGAACTTCCATAATACGTCCAGTACGTTTAACTTCGTCGCCTTCTTTAATATCGTCACTTGGTCCAAGTATTACGATACCAACATTATTTTCTTCAAGGTTTTGAGCAAGTCCAAGTACACCACTCGGGAACTCAATTAACTCTCCTGCCATTGCATCGTTTAAACCATGAGCAAGTGCAATTCCGTCACCCACCTGGATAACAGTACCGACATCGGTAACCTGCATATCCTTATCATAATTTTCGATTTGGCTTCTTAAGAGAGCACTTATTTCGTCAGCTTTGATTGCCATGAAAATGTCACTCCTTTAGCTATTCGCATGTTCTTTAAAATTATTTCTGATACCGTCTAACTGGTTTCTTACAGAACCGTCGTAAACTTTCGAACCTAGAAGCACGCGTACGCCGCCAATAAGTTCTTCATTAATTTCATTCGTAATAAGCAGCTTTTTATAGCCTGTTTTATCGATAAAAATCTGACCAAGCTGATCCAGCTCTTCTGCAGATAATTTGTAAACCGATTCTACTGTTACACGAGCCTGATGATGACTTTCATCATATAGTGATAAGAACTCGCTGTATATTTCTTCGAGTAATGACATGTGTTTTTTATCCGACAGGATTCGCAGCAGGTTTAATAGAAGTCTGTCGCTTTTACCAAACGCTGCTTCTACCGCTGCCGTTCTTTTATTACGTGTAATCTTCGGGTTATCCATGAATTCTATAAAATTCTCCACTGAAGCTGCTGCTTCAGTTACTTCAAAGAAATCAGCTTTAACATTCTCAAGATTATCGTGCTGCACTGCTACATCGAACAAAGCACTGGCGTATTTTTGACTGATACTAGCCATTATTTATCGCCTGCTTCCTGTAAGTAGTTCTGAACAAGGTTTTTCTGATCTTCAGAGTTAAGTTCTTTCTTAATCATCTTCTCTGCAATCAGTACTGAAAGTTCAGCAACCTGATCGTTGATATCGCGGACTGCTTTTTCTTTTTCTCTTTCAATATCAGTCTTCGCTTCTGCCATCAGTTGAGAAGAACGCGCCTCAGCATCTCTGATGATCGACTCTTGTTCTTTCTTCGCCTGACTTTTAGCGTTTTCCATAAGTTCAGAGATTTCAGCCTGCGTTGATTTCAGCAGTGCGTCGTTCTCTTCTTTTAAGCGTTCAGCTTCTAATTTTCTGTTTTCAGCAAAATCAATATCGTCATGGATTAGTTGTTCACGGTCATCCATGACTTTCTTAACTGGTTTCCACACATAGTATGACAATACTGCAAGCAGCGTCAGAAAACTCGCAAGCAGAACAAGCGATGTTCCAACAGCCGTACCCATAGTTTCACCAGCAGCACCTAAAATTAATAGTTCCACCTATGTACACTCCTTTCAAAAAAGTCTCTAACTCTCGTAGTTATTTACATAATAAGATGGCGAAATCTTCAAATAAGACTTCGCCTTATATAACGACTCTTAGAACGTGAACATAAGCAGGAACGCGATAACGATAGCCATAATTGGAACAGCCTCAACTACACCAATTCCGATGAACATAATCGTTTGTAACGGACCGCGTGACTCTGGCTGACGAGCAACACCTTCAACTGTTTTCGAAACAACCATACCAATACCAAAAGATGCGCCAAGAGCCGCTAAACCTGCTGCAATACCTGCTGCTAGTAAATTCATAAAATATTTCCTCCTAGAAAATTGTATATTATTATTTTTTTATTATATTAATGATCATCGCTCACTTTATGTGATAGATAAACCATTGATAACATTACGAATATAAATGCCTGAATCGCACCTATAAATACTTTGAATCCTTGCCATACCATCATAGGAATAAATCCTAATGCGCCTAATACTGTGCCGCCGGTTACTAATCCCAACAGGAGTAACAGAAGTATCTCACCAGCATAAACGTTACCGTAAAGACGTAAACCAAGTGTTAAATTATATGTAAATTCTTCGATGAATTTGATTGGTGCAAGCCACCACATCGGCGTAACATATTGTTTCAAATAACCGCGCATTCCCTGCATCTTCACACCATAGTAGTGCGTCAGTACTATCATCAGTCCTGCCAACGTCAGCGTAACGACCGGGTCAGCTGTTGGTGATTTCACCCACAGTGTATGATCCGCATCCGGTGCGACGAACGACAGTGGTATACCGATTAAGTTGCCGATTAAAATGAATAAGAACAATGTCAGCGCTAAAAAGTGGAACTGTGCGCCTTCTTTCCATGCCATATTGCTCTTAATTATTCCTTTAACGAAGTTCATTAACGCTTCAACGAGTACTTGACCTTTACCGGTCGGACGTACTGCGAGCTTTCTCGTCATGAAAAACAGTGTAAAGAAGATAAGCAGACATGTAATGATGATCATCATTGAAGTTGCAAGTTCGAATACAATTGGTATTCCGAACAAATCAAACGACCACGTTGGAATTCCGTGTTCCATTTCTTCACCTCTTCCGTTTAAAAATTTCCAATGCTGCGCGCCAGAAAATCAGCGCATAAGTGAGGAGCAGCCCGACTAAAATACCGATGATATTCAAAGCTTCAGGAAACCTCACCCATATTAAACAGGCCGCTGCGACAATAAGCATTCTCGTTAACGTCCCTGTTTTAACTTTTTCGCCATCGCTGAGCTGTGCGGTTCTTAAATTGTAGTACCAATTATAAGACAGCAGCATCGATCCAATAATACCGATGCACAACCCTGCAAAGAACGGCAAAGCAGTAAATATATAAGCAATAATACTCAATATTAAAAGTATTATTAAATACTTCATAAAGTTTTTAAAATATCCTTTAAAAATTTTCACTGTCTTTTACGACTCCCCGGGTAATGCAATATGTTGTGAAAACAATTACATACTCTAATGATTTTATAGGAGTGCAATTTTTGTGTCAACAAAATATGGAAATTTTAACAACATGTTCACATTTGCTAATCATTTACAGAAAAACTGATAGGTTTTTCTTTAGTTATTCCATAATAATACTTTATGTTGTCGCAAATTCTGCGTGAAGCCTGTCCGTCACCGTAAGGATTTTGCGTTTGTGACATTTCATTGTACAATTCTTCATCTGTCAGCAGCTCTTTTGTCATGTTGTAAATGTTTTCCTGCTCAATACCGGCAAGTTTAAGCGTCCCTGCTTTAACACCTTCAGGACGTTCAGTAGTATCGCGCAGTACAAGTACCGGCTTGCCAAGTGAAGGCGCTTCTTCCTGCACCCCGCCCGAGTCAGTTAAGATCAGGTGGCTTCTTGCAGCAAAGTTATGGAAATCAAGTACATCGAGCGGCTCAATTAATTCAACGCGCTCGTGATCGCCTAAGTACTCCTCGGCAATTTCACGTACTTTAGGGTTTTTATGCATTGGATAAACAACTGTCACATCTTTAAATTCGTCAACAATCTGACGGACTGCACCGAAAATATTATGCATTGGCTGACCGATATTTTCGCGTCGGTGCGCTGTTAAAAGCACAACTTTATTATCTTTATGTTTTTCGATAATATCACTGTGATAGTTTTCATCAACTGTTGTTGCCAGTGCGTCGATTGCAGTGTTTCCAGTAACTGAAATCTTCGTATCATCCTTTGCTTCATTCAGCAGATTCTGACGTGCATCTTCTGTCGGTGAGAAGTGAAGATCAGCTAAAACACCTGTCATCTGACGGTTAGCTTCTTCAGGAAATGGTGAATATTTGTTATGAGTGCGGAGACCTGCTTCAACGTGTCCGATATCCACTTCGTTGTAAAACGCAGCCAGTGAACCTGCGAAAGTTGTTGTCGTATCACCATGCACTAAAATCATATCCGGTTTCACTTCTTTAATAACTGATTCGAGACCGTTAATTACACGTCCGGTAACTTCTGACAGTGTCTGGCCCGCCTTCATAATATCCAAGTCGTAATCCGGTGTAATATCGAAGGTTGTGAGTACCTGGTCAAGCATCTCTCTGTGCTGTGCGGTAACTACTACAACCGGTTCGATATCTTTATCTTTTTTCATTTCGAGTACAAGGGGAGCCATTTTAATAGCTTCAGGTCTCGTACCGAAAATCGCCATGATTTTTTTCATAACAATCTCCTATGATTTATTATCGTGTACCAAATAATCTGTCGCCGGCATCGCCTAAGCCAGGAACGATGTAACTCTTCTCATTCAATTTCTCATCGAGTGCTGCGATGTAAATATCCACATCCGGGTGTGCTTCTTTTAATACTTCTACACCTTCCGGTGCTGCAATCAGACAGATGAAACGAATTTTTGTCGCTCCATGTTTTTTAACTGCAGTAATTGCTTCCACCGCTGATGCGCCTGTAGCAAGCATCGGGTCGATAACGAAAATATCACGCTCTTCAATATCTCCCGGGAACTTCGCATAGTATTCAACAGCTTTCAGTGTTTCAGGATCCCGGTACAATCCGATATGGCCGACACGAGCCGATGGAATAAGTTTTAAAATACCATCCTGCATACCAAGGCCCGCGCGTAAAATTGGGACGATACCCAGTTTTTTTCCGCTCAGGCGTTTAGCAGTAGTTTCCTGAACCGGTGTCTGTACTGACACATCTTCGAGTGTAAGATCTCTCGTTATCTCATAAGCCATAAGCATACCCACTTCATCAACCAATTCTCTGAATTCTTTAGTCGACGTGTTTTCATCACGGATATAGCTCATTTTATGCTGGATTAACGGATGATCCATTACTTGTATCTTTGACATATATCTTCCTCCACTCTAAAAATTAACCGGATGATCCCATCCGGTATATATTATAACGCAGTTTATTTGTATAGTGGGTACTTTCCTGTTAATTTAGTAACTTTATCTGAAATCCCATCCAGATTCTCTTCATTTTTAACACGCGTCAGTGTTTCAACGATAATATGACCCACTTCTGTCATATCTTCTGTTGTAAATCCACGCGTTGTCATCGCAGGCGTTCCGAGGCGGATACCGCTCGTCACGAATGGCGATGCTTCATCAAATGGAATTGTATTTTTATTAACAGTGATACCGACTTCATCAAGTGCTTCCTCAGCCACTTTTCCTGTCAGACCAAAAGTCTTAACATCGACGAGTACAAGGTGGTTATCTGTCATACCTGAAACGATACGAAGACCGCCGTCAGCGAGTGACTCAGCCAACGCTTTCGCATTATCCAGAACACGCTGCTGGTATGCTTTAAATTCCGGCTGCATTGCTTCACCGAATGCCACGGCTTTCGCTCCGATAACATGCATTAAAGGTCCGCCTTGAATACCAGGGAAAATATTTTTATCAACAGCTTTAGCATGTTCTGCAGTTGTTAAAATTAATCCTCCGCGCGGTCCGCGTAATGTTTTATGTGTAGTTGATGTTACAAAATCAGCATGCGGTACCGGATTCGGGTGCAGTCCTGCTGCAACAAGTCCTGCGATATGCGCCATATCTACAAGGAGATATGCACCGACTTCATCAGCGATTTCACGGAATTTTTTAAAGTCCAGTGTTTTAACGTATGCACTGCCGCCGGCAACGATCATTTTAGGCTGTTCTTTTTTAGCGATTTCCATTACTTTATCGTAATCGATTGTTTCAGTATCTTTTTCAACACCGTAAGACAGGAAGTTAAACAATTTCCCGCTGAAGTTAACAGGTGAACCGTGTGTTAAATGCCCACCGTGCGATAAATCCATGCCGAGCACTTTGTCTCCGGGCTGAAGAACCGAAAAGTATACAGCCATGTTTGCCTGAGAGCCTGAATGCGGCTGTACGTTGGCGTGTTCTGCACCAAATATTTCTTTTGCACGGTCGCGTGCGAGGTTTTCCACAACGTCTACATGTTCACATCCACCGTAGTAGCGTTTACCCGGATATCCTTCTGCATATTTGTTCGTTAAAATAGAACCCTGTGCTTCCAGTACTGCAGGTGAAACGAAGTTTTCACTCGCGATAAGTTCGATGTTGTTATTTTGTCTTTCTAGTTCTTTCTCAATAACTTCCTGTACCTGTGGATCTTGTGATTTAATATTAGACATTGTGTTCTCCCCTTTATTTATAATGCGCTCTTGGTCCGCCGACTAATTTCGGACGGGTTGTTGCTATCGTCACAACTGCTTCGCCAACTGTTTTAACAGACGTTCTTACCGGTATCGCCACATATTTTAAGTGCATACCAATCAGTGTCTGGCCAATATCAATGCCGCGGTCTGCAGTAACAGATTCAACAACAACAGAATCCGCAATTTCTTTATAAGCAAGTTCGCTTAAGCTGCCTCCCGCTTCTTTGTGCGGCACTACTGTAACTTCTTCCAGCTTCAATGCTTCCATCGTGTGTCTTGACGTTGTCAGAGAGCGGTTAATATGCTCGCATCCCTGAAATAACAAATGCATATTTTCCTCGTCTGCAATTTTAGAGAAGTGGCTGTATATTACTTCTGCCGCTTCATCCGAACTGCTTTTGCCGATGTGCTTTCCTATAGTCTCCGATGTCGAACATCCGATAACAAGTACTTTCTCCGGCGTAAAAAATTCTGCTTCATATAAATCATCAGTCAGTGTCTGTAAATCATTCTTCAATCTTACAAACGCGTCTTTCATGTCTACCACCCTCAAATTCAGTGTTCAGCCATGTGTCCACCACTTCAAGTGCGAGACCAGGGCCGATAACTCTTTCACCCATCGCGAGTACGTTGGAATCATTATGTGCGCGTGTTGCTTTTGCTGAAAACGTATCGTGTACGAGTGCACAGCGAATACCTTTTGTTTTATTTGCAGTAATATTCATACCGATACCGGTACCGCAAATTAAAATACCTTTATCATATTCTCCTGCTGCTACTTTTTCTGCCACCGGCTTAGCATAATCCGGGTAATCCACGGAATCCGAAGTAGCTGGTCCGAGATCTGTAAAATCAATTTTCTTTTCTGTTAAATATTCCGTAACGGCCTTTTTTAAATTGATTCCGCCATGGTCGGATGCAATTACAACTTTCATACACTCATCTCCTTAGAACATATTATAACCATCAGCATTAAGAGTTTCAAAAGATTACCGGGCTTACAAGTTAAATTTATCGATGTATTTTTTCAAATGCATAAATACATCTTCGTATTGCACTTTTGTGCCGCCGTATGGGTCTGGTATATTTTTCATTTCACCACCGGCATATTCGGATATAAGTTTGACTTCTGCTGCAGGGTAATGTTCCAGAATTATATTCTTATGACTGTCTCCCATAACGAGCAGCATACTGTTTTTCGCATCGTCTGCTGTCAGCTGTTCAGGCTTTGACGGCGCCGGCAATCCAGCGGCTTCTATAATAGACAGCGACTGGCTGCTCGTCTCGCTGTCTACAACGTAGAGCCCCCGTGATGAAATGTCCACATGCGGATACTTCATGCGTGCGTAGCTTTCTGCCAGCGGACTGCGGCACGTATTACCGGTACAGACAAAAATTATTTTATTCACCCTGAATCACTTCATTCCCCGTCGCTTTATACACACGGTTCATCAGTCCTTCAGATTCCGGCACTTTATCAAAACCGTGTATGAAAATAATATCAACGTCCGATGTATCCATAATACGTAAAGCTGAGTATAAATTCCGCGCCGCTTCTTTATAGCTGTCCCGCTCCCGGCACAGACTGATAAACTGCACGTCTTCACCGACGAATTCCCTGCTCGTTTCCGGTGCAATAACGCCCACTTTCTGATCTCGTCCGACAGGCAGCCTGGTATTATTATTGATGCCGCCTTCGATAACAATCAGCGGCTGCCTCGGCGCATAGTGTTTGTATTTCATACCTGGTGAAATCGGTTTATCTGTTTGTTCATTTACAGTATCGACAGCTGTCTCCAGCACTTCTTCCAGTTCTTCTTTCGTCACAGCACCCGGGCGGGCAATTCTGTAAGGGAACTGCGTGCAGTCGAGCACAGTGCTTTCGATACCGTAAATTGCCGACTCGCTGTCGATAACGCCGTACACTTTATCTTCAAGATCGTCAATAACATGCTGGGCATTTGTCGGCGACGGTTTGCCGCTGATATTAGCGCTCGGAGCGGCAAGCGGCATATCAGCATATTGCAGCACTTTCCTTCCTACCGGATGGCTCGGCATGCGCACCGCTACAGAATCAAGCTCAGCTACTGCATTTGTGGACAGATAATCTCCTTTTAAAGGCAGGATAAAAGATATCGGGCCAGGCCAAAACGCCTCCATTAATTTCGTCACGCGTGCATCAAGAACCGCCGTAAAATCTTTCAGCTGGCTGATATCATGTATATGTATAATTAAAGGATTATCTCCAGGACGTCCTTTGGCGGAAAAAATCTTATTAATTGCCTCTCCGTTCCTGGCATCAGCTGCAAGACCATACACTGTTTCCGTCGGGATACCGATAATTTCACCGTAGGTAAAAGCAATTTTTATTTCTTCCAGCTGTTCATGGAGCTCTTCTTTTTTACTCTCGTCAGTTAAATCCGCTTCGGTAATTTTCCATATCTTAGTCATTTTGTTCACCCCACGTAAAATGTAATATTCGATCTTGCTGATTAATGTCTTTAACTACCTGCACAAAAGTTCCCGGCCAGACACTGCCGATATATTCCTTTAATGCATCTGCCTGGTTAAAGCCGATTTCAAAATATACCCTGCCGCCGGGTTTCAGCACATCTGAGAGCCTGCGGATCATAGCTTTATAAAGCGCCAGTCCATTATCGTCTGCAAACAGTGCTGTATCAGGTTCGTATTCAAGAACGGACGGTGTCATAAGGTGTTTCTCATCCTCGCTTATATATGGAGGATTAGAGATGATTATATCAGCTTTAATTTCTTTATCCACTAATGGTGCAAATAAGCCGCCCTCTAAATATTCAACATTGACTCCGAGACGTTCCCCGTTCTTTTTAGCTGTAACGAGGGCACCCGCTGACAGATCCGTAACTATTAACTTATTTAATTGCCAGTGCCGAGCTAATGTTAAACCGATTGCACCGCTGCCGGTGCCGATATCGACAGCTGTTAAGCCGGTATCACTTTCATTTTTCAGAACAAATTCGACAAGCTCTTCTGTTTCATTTCTCGGAATCAGCGTGTCCGGTGTTACCTTAAAGTAAGCATCATAAAAATAAGCTTCTCCGAGTACATACTGATAGGGTTCATTCCGGCAGACCCGTTCAATGACTGATGTAAATTTTTTATAATCCTCTTTCGGCATCATATCTTCTCCGCGGATCATCAGCTGTGCAAAATTCATTTCGAATAGTTCATCCATTACAATTGATGCTACGCGTATTTCCTGCCCAGATAGACTTAAAGAGGCTTCCGCCTCTTTAAGTACTGCTTTATATTGTTTCATTGTTCAATTCTTCCAGTTTCGAAGTTTGTTCTTCAATTGCGAGAGCCTCGATAATTTCGTCAAGATTCCCGTCAATAACCTGATCAAGTTTTTGAATTGTTAAACCGATGCGGTGATCAGTTACACGGTTTTGCGGATAATTATACGTACGGATACGTTCAGAGCGGTCTCCTGTTCCTACTGCTGATTTTCTCTTTTCAGCATATTCCGCATGTGCTTCCTGCTGCATCATATCGTAAACGCGCGCTTTAAGTACTTTCATTGCGCGTTCTCTGTTTTTAATCTGTGATTTTTCATCCTGCGATGTTACTACCGTGCCGCTTGGCAGGTGAGTAATACGAACTGCCGAGTCAGTCGTGTTAACGTGCTGTCCGCCGGCCCCGCTTGAACGGTACGTATCAATTTTAATATCTTCGTTGCGGATATTTACCTCTACATCTTCTACCTCAGGCAAGACTGCAACAGTCGCAGTAGACGTGTGAATACGTCCTCCTGATTCTGTTTCAGGTACACGCTGAACGCGGTGGGCTCCATTTTCAAACTTAAGTTTTGAGAATGCACCTTTACCCTGAATCAGGAAACTGATTTCTTTGAATCCGCCATGTTCACTGCTTGATGAGTCAACAGTTTCCGTGCGCCATCCCTGGTCTTCGGCATATCTTGAATACATTCTAAACAGATCTCCTGCAAAAATCTGTGCTTCGTCGCCGCCAGCAGCACCGCGAATTTCCATAATAACGTTTTTATCGTCATTCGGGTCTTTCGGGATGATAAGAATTTTTAAGTCCTCTTCCAGTTTCGGCAGCATGCTTTCAGACTCTGAAATTTCTTCTTTCAGCATTTCAATCATTTCCGGATCATCTGTTTCTTTCAGCATTTCTTTAGATTCTTCAATTGTTTCCATATGTCCTCTGTAGACGCGGAACACTTCAACAGTATCGTGAATATCGCTTTGCTCTTTAGAATACGTGCGCAGTTTGTCAGGATCGCTGACAACATCGGGGTCGCTGAGTAATTCAGTTAACTGTTCATATCGATTTTCTATTATTTCGAGTTGATCAAACATAAGAATACGTCCTTTTCCTGGTACTTTTTAGTTACTTTATTATAGCATATTTTTAAGACAAAAAAACTGCACTGAGAATCTCAGTGCAGTTGAAATTTTGTTATTCTTGGTTGCTTGATTTAAGACCGAATTTTTTGTTGAATTTCTCAACACGGCCATCTGCAGATGCGAACTTCTGACGTCCTGTGTAGAACGGGTGTGAATCAGAAGAGATATCTAAACGAATAACCGGGTATTCGTTACCATCTTCCCACTCCATAGTTTCAGAAGAAGTACGTGTAGATCCACTTAAGAATTTAAAATCTGTAGTTGAATCTAAAAAGATTACTTTTTTGTATTCAGGATGAATTCCTTGTTTCATAATTGTCAGCTCCTTTGCCCTGGACCATCTGGAACAGAGTTATTTGTGGCTATCACCACGCATTACTTTGCCATTATACATGCTGCGGCTGTAAAAATCAATATCCGTGCGGAAAATTATATAACCGGTTTCCCTGTCTTCTGAGAGCTTACCATGCGGTCTCTCAGCACGTCGAAGAACTCTTCGTTCGTCTTCGTTGTTTTTAAAATTCGGAGGAAACGCTCTGTAAAGTCTGAAGAATCCTTAAACAGATTTCGCAGCTGCCATAAAATTTCAAGTTCTTTTTTATCGAGCAGCAGTTCTTCTTTACGCGTGCTTGAACGTCTGATATCGATTGCCGGATAAATACGGCGTTCACTTAAATTACGGTCGAGGTGAAGTTCCATGTTCCCCGTCCCTTTAAATTCTTCATAAATAACATCGTCCATACGGCTGCCCGTATCAACAAGGGCAGTCGACAAAATCGTCAGGCTGCCGCCCGCTTCGATATTGCGTGCCGCACCGAAGAAATGTTTCGGACGGTGTAAACTCGCAGGATCGAGACCACCCGATAATGTACGGCCGGATGCCGGAATTACTAAGTTGTAAGCCCGTGCCAGACGCGTAATCGAGTCCATTAAAATAATAACATCCTCGCCCATTTCAACGAGGCGTTTCGCACGTTCCAGTAATAATTCTGCAACTTTAACGTGATGCTGAGGCGGCTCATCGAAAGTCGAATGCACAACATCAGCATTTTCAACTGAACGCTCCAAATCCGTAACCTCTTCCGGACGCTCGCCGATTAAGAGGATAAAAAGCTTCACATTCGGATGATTCGTCGTAATTGCCTGGGCAATTTCTTTTAATAATGATGTTTTACCCGCTTTAGGAGGCGCAACAATCATGCCGCGCTGACCGAAACCAATCGGTGTAACGAGATCCATAATACGCGTCGACATATCAGCCGGCTCGTTTTCAAGACGGATACGCTCATCCGGATATAACGGTGTCAATGCTTGGAAATGCGGACGCTTCTTCACTTCTTCAGCGTTATGGTCGTTAATAAAGTCGACCTGGAGAAGGCCGTAATACTTTTCATTCTCTTTAGGCTTGCGGACCTTACCGGTAACTTTATCCCCTTTTTTAAGTTCAAAACGGCGAATCTGTGATGCAGATATATAAATATCCTTCTCACCTTTTGAATAGTTTACCGTACGGAGGAAACCGTAGCCGTCCTGCTGGATATCATCGAGAATGCCCTCCATATAATAGTTCCCGTCTTTTTCCATTTCAGCTTCCAGAATCGCAAGAACTAATTCTTTCTTATTTAATTTACTGTAATTCGATAAACGTAAACTTTTCGCACGTTCAGTCAATGCTTTAGTTGTATTATTTTTATATAAAGCATCGAATGTTTCATATTTCATATCTTGTGTCTTTGGTTTCTCAGACAATATTTCCACTTCCTAATACTGATTTTATAAATTTATGTTCATATATCATTTTGAATATTTTTTGGATTAATTTTAGAAATTGCACTGGAGCTGCGGGTTGAATCCTCTGTTGGAGTACAATACTGAAGTTTTTTTAAAAGGCATACATATATTACATCCGGAGCACAGCCGATGTCAAAGAAAAACCTGCCGTGATGAACCAGAGCGTGCCGACGTCAGTTCTCGGTGACGCGCTAGTTCTGATTCCGTGCCACCGTCGTTTCTCGGTGGCGCGCTAGTCCTGATTCCAGCTTGGAACTATTACTTATCAACAACCATGTTCGGTTTCTTCTTCATGCTGTGACGGCTGTTCACAAATCGTACAGTCCCTGATTTAGCACGCATTACGACAGATGATGTTTCAGCAAAGCCGCTTTTAAACTGCACGCCTTTCATCAGTTCGCCGTCAGTAACTGCGGTTGCTGCAAAGATTGCGTCGTCGCCGCTGACTAAGTCTTCCAATCCAAGCTTTTTATCCGGATCGACACCCATCTCTATACAGCGCGCGTGTTCTTCGTCATTTCTCGGTAAGAGCCGTCCCTGGAAGTCTCCTTCAAGCGCCTTAATTCCAGCTGCTGCAATGACACCTTCAGGTGCACCGCCGACGCCCATTAAAATATCGATTCCAGTCCAGTCAAAACAAGTATTAATTGCCGCGCCGACGTCACCGTTATCAAACATAATTATTCGTGCACCGAGTGCACGGACCTGATTAATGATTTCTTTGCTGCGCTCGCGTTTAATAATCGTTACTGCGACATCTTCAACATTTTTATTTTTCACTTTTGCTACTGCACGGATATTTTCTTCCACAGACATATCAATATCGATAACACCGCGGCAGTCCGGTCCGGCTGCGAGTTTCTGCATATACATGTCAGGTGCGTGAAGCAGATTGCCTTTATCAGCAACCGCGAGTACAGTCATTGCACCTAAAGTACCTTCTGCGACAGTCGTTGTGCCTTCCAGCGGATCCACAGCAATATCGAGCTCCGGACCGTCTTTCGTGCCGAGCTCTTCCCCGATATAAAGCATCGGCGCTTCATCTATCTCGCCTTCACCGATCACAACTTTTCCTGTCATTGGAATGGTTTCAAACAACCGGCGCATTGCTTCTGTCGCCGCATCATCCGCTTCATTCTTCAGACCTTTTCCTGTCCATGCTGCACTGGCAAGTGCGGCGGCTTCCGTCACTCTTACGAGCTCCATCGATAATCCTCTTTCCAAAACTGTCTCCCCCTAATATCCGTGCTAATTTTCCTTAACTATTATAACACAGAAAAAAGACTGAAATTCTTATGAATTCCAGTCTTTTCATCCTTAATCTTCTAAAGTGTCACGCCAAATATCCGCACCGAGCGCTGACAATTTCTTAACGATATCGGAATATCCTCTGTCGATATGATTAACGTTATGAATTGTCGTTACGCCGTCTGCAATCAGTCCTGAAATTAACAGGCATGCACCTGCACGGAGGTCACTTGCATACACTTCCGCGCCTTTAAGCTGTGACGGATAAATCAGTGCGCTGCCGCTTTTCTTCTCAATATGAGCACTCATGCGGAACAGTTCATCGACATGTCTGAATCTTGCCGGATAAATAGTCTCAGTAATTTTACTGACACCATCCGCTAAAAACATAAGCGGTGTTATCGGCTGCTGGAGATCCGTTGCAAAGCCCGGATACACTTGAGTTTTTATCGAGACAGCATTAAATTTATCAGGCTTGTTGATTACGACATAGTCATCGCCGATGTCCAGTTCAACACCCATTTCTTCCAGTTTTGCCGACAGCGATTCCATATGCGTCGGGATAATATTATTCACTTTATAATTCTTTCCGGCAACAGCACCGACAATCATATACGTACCGGCTTCGATGCGGTCAGGAATAATATTGTGAGTCGTACCGTGCAGCGATTCCACGCCTTCGATACGAATCGTATCCGTACCTGCACCTTTAATATTTGCACCCATGTTATTAAGCAGTGATGCCACGTCGACGATTTCAGGTTCTTTCGCCACGTTCTCTAAAATTGTGCGCCCTTCTGCGCAGCTTGCTGCAAGCATCATATTAATCGTTGCACCTACTGATACAACATCGAAAAATATTTTTGCGCCTGTCAGTTTCTCTGCCGTCAGATACATCGCGCCGTGCTCGTTGGTTACTTTAGCGCCGAGTGCTTCAAATCCTTTAATGTGCTGATCGATCGGTCTCGGTCCAAGCGGACAGCCGCCGGGCAGTCCGATAACACATTTTTTAAAGCGCGAGAGCATCGCGCCCATCATATAATATGAAGCGCGTAAAGATTGTACTTTGTTGTTCGGCAACGGCATGTTCACCGCTTCTTCAGCATTGACTTCCAGTGTTGTGCCTGATAATTCTGTTTTAATATTCAGGTCATTTAAGAGACTCATCAGCGTTTTAACGTCGCTGATTTCAGGCAGCCCCTCCAGTCTAACTGCACCGGCAGAAGCCATGAGCGAGGCAGGAATCAGTGCAACTGCACTGTTTTTAGCCCCGCTGATGTCAACTTGTCCCGTCAATGAATTGCCGCCTCGGACTTTAATTACATCTTCAGCCATATAAAAGCTCCTTGTCATTTAATTATGTGGAGACTACTTATTGTTCCAGTCGTTTAAGAATTGTTCGATTCCTTTATCAGTTAAAGGGTGTTCTGTTAATGTTTTAATTACTTTATAAGGAATCGTTGCAATGTCAGCACCGCGAATTGCTGCGCCGTGCATATGACCCGGGTTACGGATTGATGCCGCGATGATTTCAGTATCGATATCGTGAATTGCGAAAATTGCTGCGATATCTTCAATTAACTGCAGTCCGTCAAGACCAATATCGTCCAGACGTCCGATAAACGGCGACACATAAGTTGCACCCGCACGTGCTGCTGTCAATGCCTGCACTGTGTTAAATACTAAAGTAACGTTTGTTTTAATGCCTTCAGAAGCAAGTACGCTGACTGCTTTCATACCGTCTGCTGTCATTGGTATTTTAACAATAATATGCTCGTGAAGTTTCGCAAGTTCGCGTCCTTCTTCAATCATACCTTCAGCATCAAGTGCAATAACTTCTCCGCTGACGGGTCCGCCGACAAGTTCGCAAATTTCAACAAGTCTGTCGTGGAATGAAATATCTTTCTCTTTAGCTACTAATGACGGGTTTGTTGTTACACCGCTCAGTACGCCCCACTCGTGGATTTCTTTAATTTCGTCCATATTTGCTGTATCTATAAAGTATTTCATCTTGTTTTCGTCCTCCAATAATGTGATTGTACTATCATTATAAATTAAAGCTTCTCAAACTGACAATGCTTTACCATTAACAGTTCATTTAAATTTGATTAGAGTATTTTAATAAAAGCTGTACCAGCTGCTGCGGCAGCCTTTAGAGATAATAAAATAAATATTAATTTACTGTAATTCTACGAAAAATCAGCCGGATTTTTTCCGGCTGATTAATTTTTCAATTCATTAATTATTAAATTCTTCTATTTTTCTTCCTGCGAACCGGTCTTCAGGCTCGCTTTAATTAAACCGCTGAATAACGGATGCGGACGTGTCGGACGTGATTGGAATTCAGGGTGGAACTGGACACCTACATAGTAAGGGTGATCTTTAAGTTCGACCATTTCCACAAGACGGCCGTCAGGTGACGTTCCGCTGAAAATCATGCCCGCTTCTTCAAGTTGTTCTTTGTATGCATTATTAAACTCAAAACGGTGACGGTGGCGTTCGTTCACTTCGCTCACCTGATACAGTTCGCGTGCTTTCGTTCCTTCTTTAATGACGCATGGGAAGCTGCCGAGACGCAGTGTTCCTCCGAGATCAACAACATCTTTCTGATCCGGCATTAAATCGATAATCGCATGCGGTGTATGTTCATCAAGTTCAGATGAGTTTGCACCTGTTAAACCGGCCACATTACGTGCAAATTCAACTGTTGCAAGCTGCATACCGAGACAAATCCCAAGTACCGGCACATTTTCTTCACGTGCATAGTTTAACGTCAGGATTTTACCTTCGATACCGCGGTCGCCAAATCCTCCCGGCACAACGATGCCGTCGACTTCACTTAAAATCTCTTTATAGTTCTGAGGCGTAACATCCTGTGAATTAATCCAGTGAATATCGATGTCAGCGTGCACTTCATAACCTGCGTGACGAAGTGACTCAGCAACTGACAGATACGCATCCTGTAGCTCCACATATTTACCGACTAAACCAATTTTAATCGTTTTATCGATTTTGCTTAAGTTATCGAGGAGATGCTTCCAGTCATCAAGCTGTGCTTCCCCTGTTGCTTCGATATTCAGATTTTCAAGCACTAAATCATCCATATCCTGTGCCTGCAGTGACATTACAAGCTCATAAATTGTCTCTTCATCTTTTGCGTTAATAACGCTCTTCTCGTCGATATCACAGAACAATGCAATCTTATCGCGCAGATCTTCTGTCATCGGATATTCAGAACGCACAACAATCATGTCCGGCTGAATACCAAGTCCTCTAAGCTCTTTAACACTGTGCTGTGTCGGTTTAGTTTTCATTTCACCGGCAGCTTTAATATACGGCAGAAGCGTACAGTGAATGAACATTACGTTTTCTTTACCAAGATCGCTTCTTAACTGGCGGATCGATTCGATAAACGGCAGTGATTCAATATCACCTGCTGTACCGCCGATTTCAGTAATTACGATATCAGCTTTGGAAGATTCACCTGCTTTTTTAATACGCGATTTAATTTCATTAGTGATGTGCGGAATAACCTGCACAGTTCCGCCTAGATAGTCACCGCGGCGTTCTTTTCTGATTACTTCGGAGTATACTTTCCCTGCAGTAACGTTTGAATATTTACTTACATTGATATCTATAAAACGCTCGTAGTGCCCTAAGTCCAAGTCCGTTTCCGCGCCGTCTTCAGTAACAAATACTTCACCGTGCTGATAAGGGCTCATCGTACCCGGGTCAACGTTTAAGTACGGGTCAAATTTCTGAATTGTAATGTTAAATCCTCTGTCTTTTAATAATCTGCCGAGAGATGCAGCTGTAATTCCTTTACCTAATGATGACACTACGCCACCTGTTACAAAGATATATTTTGTCATGTAAGTATCCTCCTGTATAAAATAAAAATAGCTCCCTTTCACCTGCGTGAAAAGGAGCTCGTTTACTAGTCCCTGTTTTAGGGAGCCCAAATAAAATACTATCACTTTAAAACAAAAAGTCAATTAAAAATTAGTATGCATCTGCTTCATCATCGTAATCATCTTCGAGTTTTTCTTTTTCTTCAAACTCAATTTCTTCGTCATCATCTTTGCTGTCGATTTCTTCTTCGTCATCGCCGTGCAGTGTATCGTCAATCTCTTCCTGGTCTTCACCTAATTCTTTCGCGCCGGGGAAATCTGCATCGACTTCTTCTTCGATATATTCTTCCTCAGCTGCGGCTTCAATTTTGTGAATTGTCGGTGCAATCTTATCGCTGATGTCATCTACCGCATACCACTCGCGCAGGCCCCACACGCCGTCATCTGTACTGAGGAAACGCCCATCAGTGTTTAAGTCCGTATAGAATTGTAAAATACGGTTTTCAATTTCACCTTCAGTGTAATTGCCGATTTCTTTAAATTTATCAGTCATTTCATAAAGATTTGTTTCTTTGCCTTTATCTTCTAAATATATGTGCGACATATCTATAAACGAATATTCGTCCATCATTTCTTTTGTATAGCTGTCCAGTCTCATTTACGTCATCCTTTCAAGATGTAAATACCTTAGGATATGATACAAATATTTATGCGATGTTTCAAGCTTTATATTAATATCTTACTAATTTCACATAACGGTTCGTGTTTTCAGGATTGTCCATCAGTACAAATCCCGCGTTCGTAAACAGTTTTTCAAATGCCGGGTCCGACACAGTTACCGCTGCAGTATCCACGCCGTCAAGCTTTCTTCTGACGACTGTTGCGAATTGGCGCATCGCGCTTTCCGCCACCCCTTCTTCGCGGTGATTTTCATCTACATATATATGTTTAATATCGAGCGTGCCGTTTTCCTGTTCCGCATCGATATGACCAACTTCCTTATCTTCACGCTTCAATATAATTTTCACTGCAGGCGCTGCTGTCCCTGCGTCGACTTCAAGTCTTAAATTAGGCACGTAACTGCGGTTCAGATCGAGATAGTACAAACGCTCTTTACCGATTGGTCCTTCTTCTTTTGTCGCCAGATGCAGAAAACCTGCGCGTTCGTATAAGTTCCATGCACCTGCATTTTCGCCGTCAACAACTAAATATAAATGATCGAATGATGAAAAATTTTCCTGCACGTATACCGGCAGATGCTGGGCAACCGCTGTACCGTATCCGTTCCCCTGATACTTTTCATTAATCGATAAAGAACGCACGTAGACGACTTCGTGCGGCGTGTCGTACCCTTCGTGCTGGTAGTGTTTATGAAGCACAAAGAAACCGATGACTTTGCCGTCATCTGTAACGACAACATTCGCAGTGCGGTTCTTATCATTAAGAGCATCGTCCAGCACTTCAAGCGGCATGCTCGAATAGACCTGCTGCCTGTCACTCAATATGTAATTTTCAAGGTGCTCTCTGTCCTGTTCTGTAAATTCCCTAATATTGATTTCCATGTTTTTCTCCCTTTTACCTCTTTTTTGACATCTTATTATAGTTTGCTATTATAGTGCCATACCCCCTCTAGTGACAATTTAGACATTACATTACAACTTTCATTATTTCAGCGTTTTTTGTTGGTATTGTAAGGGTAATAGGAATAAGAAACTATTAATTGATTTAGGAGGAACTCTCTTGACGAATGATGATAATAACACCACGTCAAAGCAAAATACGGATCCGGAAAAACCGGATAAGTTTCATCTGAAACAGCTCGGTACTGTCTTTTGGATATCTACCGCAATAATTCTGGTTGTTTCTGCAATCGCAATGATTATTCCAGATCAGTTCCAAGCCGCCTCGGAAAACGTCTATGCGGTAATCTCACAATACTTCAGCTGGTTCTTCTTACTTGTTGTATTTGGATTTGGAGTATTTCTTTTATTCCTGGCACTTTCGCCATACGGCCGCGTTAAACTCGGCGGCGATAATTCGAAGCCCGAGTTTTCATTCTGGTCATGGATCGGGATGTTATTCTCCAGCGGTCTCGGTGTCGGGTTAGTATTCTACGGTGTTGCCGAACCAATGCAGCACTTTATGACATCACCATTCCTCGGCGGACCTGTTGAATCAGCAGAAGCTGCCAGAGTCGCAATGGGTTATACTTATTTCCACTGGGGTATTTCACAGTGGTCAATCTTCGGTGTCGCAGGTCTCGCAATCGGGTATTTCCAATTCCGTAAAAACCGCGATGGCCTGGTATCGACCGCACTCGAGCCGCTGTTCGGTCTCGATTACAATCAGAAAGCCAGAAAAGCAATAGATATTCTGGCGATTATCGCAACAATTACAGGTATGTCAACATCTGTCGGTTTAGGTATTATGCAAATGGACGGCGGTCTTGATATCGCATTTGGTATCCCGTCAGGTCCCGTAACGCAAATTATTCTGACTGCATTAATGACAGGGTTATTCATCTTCTCGACGATTACCGGTCTTAAACGCGGAATGAAGTTTCTGAGCAGCTTAAATATGATTCTTGCTCTTGTATTAACCGTATTTATTATGGCTGTGGGTCCATTTACATTTATTATGGAAACTATCATTGTAGGTCTCGGTGATTATCTGACAAATTTCGTCGGCTATTCATTACGTCTGCAGCCGTATTCAGGCGAATCCTGGGTTCAGGAATGGACAGTATTCTATTGGGCATGGGTAATCGCATGGAGTCCATTTATTGGTTCATTCGTTGCACGTGTATCACGCGGACGCAGCATTCGTGAATATGTCATGGGTATTTTAATCGTACCGCCGATGCTTTCTTTCCTGTGGGTCGGTGCACTCGGAGGAACGGCAATTTATTCAGATCTTATGAATAATACAAACATTGGGGAAATCGTATTAAACGATCAGACTCAGGCATTGTTCGCATTGTTTGATACCCTGCCTATTTCATGGCTGACGTCAGCAATAGCAATCGTCCTGATTTTTACATTCCTTGTCACATCAGCCGACTCGGCAACGTTTATCGTTGCGGGTATGAGTATCGGAAATACCGATAATCCGCCTACCGGCCTGAAAATTCTTTGGGGACTGCTTCTTGGTCTCCTGACGATTGCACTGATTCTTGCCGGCGGTCTGACTAGTCTGCAGGCAGCATCACTGCTCGCCGGTCTGCCGTTCGCCGCCATTCTCATAATGATGATCGCTTCAGTGTCCAAAGGACTCAGACGAGAGCCGAATGAGGCAATGAAACGTAGACAACGACGCAAAAAGTATTAAAATAGAATTAATGATTAAAATTAAGCAGCGCTCAAAATCATTGAGCGCTGCTTAATATTTCACAACTGTGAGGAGTAAAAATATGAAAATAGGAATCGACGCCGGAGGCACACTGATTAAAGTCGCATTGGTAACTGACGAAGGACGGACATTTAAAAAATATCCCGCTGCAGAAATCAATCAGGTCATCGATATGCTGAATAACGAATATGCCGGTGAGGATGTTTATTTAACGGGTGGCAAAGCCGAATACATTCAGGAGAAACTCAATTTCAACGCAACACTTTCCATAGAGTTTGATGCTACATTCCGCGGACTTTCACAGCTGTTAAAAGAAGCAGATATAGACCTGGACCGATACGTTTACTTAAACGTCGGCACCGGAACAAGCTTTCATCAGGCCACACGCGAATCCCAAAAACGTGTCGGCGGCTCCGGAGTCGGCGGCGGTACACTGATCGGACTCAGCTATCTGCTGACGGGCATCGGTGATTTCGATACGATTATCGAACGGGCGAAAGATGGAGACCGCGATATCATCGATCTAAAAGTCCACCATATTTATAATGGCAGACCTTCACCGATTCCCGGTGATCTGACTGCCAGCAACTTCGGACATATAATCAACGCAAAAAAAAATGCCTCGATCGAAGATCAGCTGATTGCTGTTATCGGACTCGTGGCAGAAACTGTCACTGCAATGGCGATTAATTTAGCCGATGCATTCAAGACGAAAAATATGGTTTTTATTGGTTCGACACTGCTTGATAACACAGTTATGACCGATATTATTTACAGATACAGCGAATTAAAAAATGCTGAGGCCTATGTCGTGCCGGACGGCGAATACAGCGGTGCACTCGGAGCAATCAGCTGAGCGCAATCACTTTCCCGTCGTGATGAATAATTTTCATTTCACGTGAAAAAGTTTCCGCCAGCATTTTTTCATTCACTTCTCTGACAGGCACTTTAACTTCGGTTAAAGTGCCTTTTTTCATACATGTTACTGTATCTGCGTAACTGAGTGCGAGATTCAAATCATGCATCGCCATAATTATTACTTTTTCTGAACTTAACTGTTTAAGCCAGTTCATGACCAGATGCTGGTAATTAATATCGAGTCCCTGCTCGATTTCATCGAACATCATTACAGGCTTATCTTCAAGATGCAGCTGTGCGCACAGCGCCCGTTTAAATTCACCGCCGCTTAAATTGTCAGCTGCTGTATTTCTGAACTGCTCCAGTCCAAATTCTTTTAAAGTACCGTTAACATCTTTTTTCGGCAGACGTATTGATGCAGTCATTTGAATAAAATCTTCCACAGTAATTTGAAACGGAACATTCTGCTGCGGCAGATAGCTGATGTAATCAGCAGTTCTGTCGAGCGGTACACCGTTGTATTCCAATTCCCGTTCAGTAATGACCGGCATATTATAGCCTGTAATTCCGGTGAGAACAGAACTTTTCCCGCTGCCGTTTTCACCGAGCATCACATGAATTCCCGGACCGAATTCCACATCGCTGACTGCTGCGCTGAAACCGCCGTAATAAATACCGAGATTTTTTATATGCAGCATCTTACAATGTTTCACCATTCAGGATGACTTTAACATCGATATTCGCAACGAGTGAATGTACCGCAGAACAATATTTATCTTTCGACAGATCCGCAGCACGCTGCGCCTGTTTTGCTGTGATATCACCATCGATTATAATATTCATCGTGATGTGTTTATAATATTTCGGTTCTGTTTCTGCCCGTTCTCCGTCCGCTTCAATTTCGAGCTTCGTCACTTTTTTCATGTGATGTCTTAAAATAACGCCGATATCAATTGCCATGCAGCCTGCAGCACCGTGAAGCACCATTTCCATCGGTGACGGCGCTGATGCATCTCCGCCCGCAGCTTCATTCGCATCCATTGCTACTGTATATCCCGTCGTTTCTCCTGTCGATTCAAATTTTAACTTCTCCTGCCACTTTAAGTTAACTTTCATGCTGAGTCCCCCGTTTAAATTATTTTGTTTCCACTGCTTCATCAAATGCTTCCAGTGCTTTACCGCCGTATACACTGGCCGGTCCGCCGCCCATAACGATTGTTACCGCAACAATATCACTGATTTCTTCACGGGTCGCACCCAGTTTAACGAGTTTATTCACATGGTTGCCGATGCAGCCCTCGCATTTATCTGCAATTGCGTATGTGAGTGCCACGTATTCTTTTGTTTTTTCATCCAGTGCATTTGCTTTGTAGCCTTCCTGCTGCAATTTTTTAAAAGCTCTCATAAAATCAGGCTGCTCTTCCTGGATACGCCCCGTATTTTTCTGTGCCCTCTTATTAATTTCTTCAAAATTTCCCATTTAAATACACCATCCCTCAATATATTTTATTTAAAATGCAAAAAGAACCGCTTAGGTGCGATTCTCTTTACCGTTTTTGATTCTTCTCTTTCGGTATTTAATTAAGACAGCTGTGTACACGATAAATAAAACTGTCATAAAAATCCCGATTACTGTATAGGACAGCGGTGAAGTTTCCGTATAGGATGCCATCGTCGAGAAGATAATTCCTGCTGTGAACAACGTTAAGAACAGCGCGTATATCAGTAGCTGGACAACTTTCATTTAATCACCTGATTTTTAAAAGTATAGTCATTCTTAACGTTATAATATCACTTTAATTAAGCAGATTGTTCATTATTTTAAAAAGTTCGCCATATAGACTAAATCTGTATAGCCGTCAGTTAATTTCACCTGATTTTTTAATGTTGCTTCTTCTTGAAAGCCGAGTCTTTTGTACAGCTTAATCGCACCGGGATTATTTGCAAAGACTGTTAATATTACTTTTTCGATTTTTTCATTACTCCGCGCAAACTCTATCGCCTGCTCCACCATTTTTGTACCTGTGCCTGAGCCGGTATATGCTCTTTGCAGACTGATTCCGAACTGTCCGATATGCTCGAACTTTTTCCGGTGATCCTGGCGCATGTTCAGCATGCCGATAACTGTATCCCCATCGACTGCCACGAGACCAAGATCATTCGGACCCAGTGATTTTATCGTTGCTTCTTCCTCTTCGATTGTAATTGTTTTGTTTTCAATCGCCGTCGCCAGCGTATCCGGATTTTCTGCTGTCACAAGTTTTTTATGTTCAATAATACTGGCAGCATCCTGTACTTCCATTTTACGAATTTCATATGCCATTTGTGCTAACTTCCTTTCTGGATTGACTCTTTACTCTTTATAAGTATAGTACATTCAGAAAGCTGTTTTAACTTTTGTGCTTACTCACCTGATAAATACCGCACCGTAAATTAATCCGATGACAATAACAAGTGCAGGATGAATTTTAATAATCTGCAGCAGGACATATGACAGAACGATTAAAAAGACTGTATGGAATGTGCCTGATACTTCCAGTGAGCTGAACAGAAAGTCTGCGACGATAACGCCGAGCAGAATCGCAATAACCGGACGTATTAATAACGTCAGCGTCTTGAATTTGTTCGTCCCCTTCAATTTATACAGTAAAGATGCAAGGAATATCATTAACAGCAGTGAAGGCAGCACACTTGCTGATATCGCCACGATACTGCCAAACACTCCGCCCGCTTCATAGCCGATATATGCGCCCATCTTGGTTAGAATTGGGCCAGGCAGTGCATTGCCGAGAGCCAGCACTTCCGCAAATTCAGCCGTAGTCATCCACTCATACGTACCGACGACTTCACGCTCAACGAGCGGAATTGATGAAGGCCCGCCGCCGTAGCCGAGTATGCCGGGTATTAAAAATGCTAAAAATATTTCCAGATAAATCATGAGTCACCTGCTTTTCTGCCGCTTTTCTGAAGCAGACTGAATACTATAATAATACCGATTACTATCGCCGGATGAATGTTCAGCACTTCAAGCACAACGAGCATACCAACTGTAAATGGAATTAAAAATTTCCATGTTGAAGCATTTTTTGCTGTTTTCATAAATTCGACAGTGAGTACTGCCAGCATTACAAGTACAACAGGCACTACGCCTGCGCTCATGCCCTGTACCCAGACCAGGTCCTTAAACTCTGAAAACAGTGTCAGCAGTACTGTCATTAAGACCGCTGTAGGTAAGATAATCGCGATGAGTGCATTAAGAATGCCGGTCCATCCTTTCAGCTGATAGCCGATGTGGCCCGCAAGTTTCGTAATAATTGGTCCCGGCAGGACGTTCGCAATCGCCAGTGTGTCCTGGAAGTCTTCATTGGTCATCCAGCCGTATTTATCGACGACTTCTATTTTAACGAGCGGAATCGATGACGGACCGCCGCCGAAACCGAGTATTCCCACTCTGAAAAACACCATAAATATTTTAAAATGCATGACACCTATCCCCCGCTATGTAAAAAGTGGATGGTAGTTATACCAGCCACTTCCTCCTATACTGCTTTGCCGCAGCATTTTTTATATTTTTTGCCGCTGCCGCATGGACATGGATCGTTGCGGCCAACCTTAACTTCTTTAACGATTGTTCTCTGACCAATATCCGCTTCGCTTTTTCCGCGGTACTGGAAGTGCCGTGTCTGTTTAACAACGTCGCGAATCATTTCAAAGAATTGATTCTCGTCTGTCTCTGACTGGAATGTATAACCGAGATTTTGTATTTCCCCGGAAATATCTTCACGCTTACGTCCGCTGATTATCATACGGAGTACGTGCAGATACAATTCGTAATCGGACGCAACGTCAGTATTCAGATGTTCTGACACCCATTTTTTCAAAGACTCATGGGCAGCTGATTCATCGATATAGCCCGGGTTGCTGAATTTTATAAACTTGCCGAATTCAGGCTCGTAATATTTGTATTTCTGCTGGGTATTCCGGATAATCTCATATTGCTCATTCGTCATATCGTCAATAATAAATTCTTTGTTCTTATCGTTAATCGTAATAACGTAAGGCGAACAGTTGACAAGGTCCACGACTTCTTCAATCGTGACGTCCATACCGTAATATTTTTTAAATAAATGAACAATCTGTTTAAATTCAACAACGCCGTACAGATGAAGTGCAGAACGTATTAAATTCAGCTGCCTCTGTACTGAGGTCCGTGCTTCCCGGTTCTCTTTGGTATTCACTGTATCAAATTTTTCGAGCACTTCATCGATAATAAAAAAATTGTCTTCTTCATTAAGCGATTCATAAGCGTGGCCCATTATATATAATCCGTATACATCTGTCAGACTGAGGTTTTGGGCAAACTCTTTGTCCGCCGCCCCCTGTTCCCAGCTCGACAGTGCTGCATCATCGCTGTACAGAAATGCGTACTTAATTACATCATCATTCAGCAGGTTTCCTGAAATCTCTTCTATTAATCCGTCTTTATCCAGTGCTTTTTCATTTGTCACTCCGGTATTAACCGCGAGCTGATAAAGATCTTCCAAATCATACTTTTTTAAATAAGCTGCAGTGTTTGTCATCTTTAACGACTCCTTTACTGAACTGTTGATAATGTAATTTTATCATACATGGTGAAATATGCTAAAATTTAGGCAGTATCCAGACATTAAAAATATTAACCAAAGATAGGAGCTTTTATAAATTATGAAGGCAATTGCTCTCGATTTAGATGGTACAGTTTTAAATAATGCCGGTGAATTTCCCGACTCGCTCGTAAAGACTTTAAAAGCGGTTCACGATAAAGGTATTAAAATCATTATCGCAACCGGACGTTCTTTGCAGATGATACATAAAAAAGTGCCTCATGACGTGCCTGTTGACGGTTATGTGGGTGCCAGCGGCATGACAGTACATCACGGTGACACGCTCCTCGCGCGTACTGCATTTACTACAGAACAGGTTGAATTTGTCCTGTCTAAAGTCCGTGAGAATGAAATTTACTACGAAATGACAACGGGCACTCACGGCGGACCGTATACATTTAATACGGACCGCGATTATTCTGTAAATGATCTGACACAGACGCCTGATGCGACTGTACTCGAATATGAAAACACCGGCACTGCAAGCACGCTGAACAGTACAGAACAGTGGATCGATGAAGATGGCATTGACCGGTCAGATATTATAAAATTTTACTTTTTCAGCAATAATAAAGAAAAACTTGAACGCTGGTTCACACTGCTGAATAAAGAATTTACAACTGATGCCGGCTATCAGATATACCGTACATCTAACCACAACTCTGAAATTATGGTTTACGGCACGGACAAAGGTACCGGTCTTTTAACACTGCTTGAGAAAATGAACATTTCTATAGACGATGTTCATGCATTCGGTGATTCAATGAACGACATTCCAATGTTTAAAATTGCCGGGAAATCAACGGCGATGCAAAACGGCAATGAAGAGGTTAAACAGATAGCTGATGATGTTACTGAATTCAGCTGTGATGAAGATGGCCTGGAACAGTATTTACGAAAAAATTACTTATAGTAACTTATCCTCGTCCCTTATGGATTTTTTGATCGGCATGTACCAGACATGCCCTTCCATTAATTCCATAGGGGATATTTCATGTCCGCCGTCCGTTAATTTCACGCTGACATTTGCCCCTTTATTTTCGAGCATTTTTTTAAGCGTATAGGATTCACCTGCTGTTGCCGTTGTATCCTGTGCTCCTGCAGTCAGCAGCACTTGTGTATCAAACAGCATCCCTTTGCCAATCGTTTCGCTGCGGTACGCGCTGTGCATCAGCATTGCACCTTTCACACCGAGTTCATAATTAAGCATTAGATATGCCGCGATATTCGCGCCGTTGGAATAGCCGATAATTACAGCTTTCGCCAAATCAAAATTGTACTCTGCGCTCAGTTTTTTAAGCTCATCGTAAATTTTGTCAGCTTCTTCTTTTAAGCTCTGTTCATCGTATTCTTTTAAAGATAAACGTTTAAAGAAACGCGTCTGTCCGTTCTCATCGACGTCTCCTCTGAAGCTTAAAATATTGGCTTCACTGTTTACTGTCGTTGCAACATCCAAAAGATCGGTTTCCCGTCCGCCGGTGCCGTGAAATAATATGAGTGTTTCCTTTGCTGTTTCTTTTCTCGATTTAATATATAAATGTTTCATGATAAGCCCTCCTAATAGAGATACGTATACTTGTATTATATAATAACATCAAAGAGATTAAAGGAGGGTGCACTGTGAGCGCATACGGCATTCATCATGTATCAGCAATTACGAAAGACATTATTGAAAATCACGACTTCTTCACACAGTTTCTCGGCCATAGACTGGTCAAGAAAACAGTCAATCAGGACAGTCCGGATATGTATCATTTATTTTACAGCGATTATAAAGGAACACCGGGAACGGATGTTACTTTTTTTGAAATTGGCATGGCACCGAAATTTACACCGGGAACAAACTCAATTTCACGTACTATTCTTCGGGTGCCTTCAGTCGAAGCTATTGAATACTTCAGAACACGTATGGAAGAACAAGGTGTTTATCACGAAGGTATTATCGATTATTTCGGAGAAAAAATAATGAAATTCTCTGACGCAGAAGGCCAGCGTTTCGCCCTCCTCGCAGACAGTGACTATACTGACTCCGAACCTTACGCAGGCGGCGGAAGCATTCCGCTTGAATATGCCGTGACCGGTATATTCGGTGTCGAAGTAACCGTGCAGTATTTAAAACCGATGGTGGATTTTTTACAAATGCTCGGCGGAGAATACGACGGCGATTTAGATAATGCAGAACAGGCACGCGTCCGCTTCGGCGATGACTCTGTGTTCGTTGTGGAATCACGCACGACAAACGTCGAAAAACAGGGCTACGGCAGTGTACATCACTTTTCACTGCGCGTAAAAGATGAAGCGGCGCTGAAAGAAATCGAAGAACGCGTTACTAAAGATAAATGGCGGAACTCAGGCGTTGTCGACCGACATTACTTTAAAGCATTGTACATTAATGCTGCCGGCAATATCACGGTTGAAATCTCGACAGACACCCCCGGATTCACAGTCGATGAACCCCTTGAAACTTTAGGCGAAAGCTTATCTCTGCCGCCGTTTTTAGAGCAGGACCGGGACTTTATCGAAATGAGACTGCATCCGCTGAACTGATGGAATGGCCGATGAACAGGGCATACGTTCATGCCAGTCCCAAGCAACTCGGATACACATGAAGACAACTCATGCCAGTCCCAAGCAACTCGGATACACATGAAGACAACTCATGCCAACCTTGAACTACTCGGATACACATGAAGTCAACAAATAAAAATGCGCCCGGCTCATCTAGGAGCCGGGCGCATTTTTCTATCTATTAAATTATTCCATTTCCGGGATTTCAATCTCTTTTACTTCGTTGAACGATTCGAATACTGCTTCTCCGTTAAGTTCAAATGTTCCCTGTGTGTCTGTGCCGTCTGCTTCGAATTTTATTTCTTCGACCAGCTTGTTTTCTTTATTCACAGTAACCTGGACTGTCGAGTTCACGTTTTCGATCTGCATCTCACCGAAGTTAATCTGCACTAATGATTCGATTGTTTTATATATTTCTGCATTATTACCTTTATAGGTATAAATAATCTCATCATCATTTTTTTCTGTTTCCATATGAGGCTGCATTTCTGCAAAAGATGCGACTGCATTGTCATAGGTTACGCTGTACAGTAAATTAACGTCAATCGAATCACTGATATCTATCCATTCCGAGTTGTTGTTGTAATATGTTTTACCGTCTTTTGAAATCGTCCGGTCTTCACCGAATGCACGGAGCAGCATTTGCGGCGGTTCACTGTTGATATACTGCACTTCTGCATTTAAATCACGCGGTTTTGTATCGTCCAGTGCTGCTGACATATTCAGCTCCGCTTTGTAGCTCTCTATATTTTCTGCCTTATCGACAATATCTGTTAAATCATCATCTTCGATCTTTTGTTCATCTACATCTTCTATATCAGCCGGTTCGGCTGCTGAAGTATTTTCTCCTGCCGGTTCTCTTTTATCTTTTTCAGTTCCGAATTCTTCATCGGATGCTGCGACATTTGTATCTTCAGAGACAACTTCACTGCCGCTCTCTAGGTCAGTATCCTGACATGCGGCCAAAATACCTGTTACTGCCAACAATAAGCCAAAGTTTTTTAAATATGACATGACTCATTCCCCTTACACTAAAATCTTTCTAAATAGTAACATGGAGTTATCTTTATATCTAATAATAAGCTAATCATCTGTCAGCTTGATTTTCTGTTTCTGACGGCGCGGACGCGCTGCTTTAAAGCGCAGCAGCGTGTAGAAAATCAGCCCTGACCAAATGAATCCATATGCGATTTTATGTGTCGTTGTAAATGATTCTCCGTAGAGGAATATACCGATAAAGAGCATCAGTGTCGGTCCGATATACTGCAGCAGTCCTGTCAGTGACAATGGAATCCGGACCGCACCGAGAGCAAACAGCAGAAGCGGAATTGCCGTCACGACACCCGTCCCCATCGTAAAAGCCGTATCTCTGTTCAGTCCAAAATCAAGTGTATTCACACCTGTGGCATTTAAATACAGAATATACAGAAGCGCTGCCGGTGCCAGCACTGCGGTTTCTACTGCGAGTGCATATGTTGCATCAATATTTATAGTTTTTTTAATCAGCCCGTAGACGCCAAAAGTCACTGCCAGTGTAAGTGCCAGCCATGGAATATGTCCGACTCCGAGCGACATATAGATCACTCCGAGCGACACGATAAAAATCGCCAGCCATTCACCTTTTGAAAATCGTTCTTTTAGTATAAAATATGCGAGCAGTATACTGACAAACGGATTGATATAATACCCGAGACTTGCCTCCAGTATATGCCCCTCGTTCACTGCCAGTATGTAAGTCAGCCAGTTTATAGAAATAATAATCGATGCTGCGAGTAAGCTGAGTGCTTTTTTCTTATTGCTGAAAATAAACGTTAAATTCGTTTTTAAGTATTGCCATCTGCCTGTGAACATTATGTACAGCACCATAAATATAAAGGACCAGAATATACGGTGCGCTATAATTTCAAACGGGGATACCGACTCAATCTGCCGCCAGTATATCGGAAGCACTCCCCAGATTATGTATGCACCTGAAACGAACAGTATACCTTTTTGTTTTCCGGACATTAACTCACCCACAATTCTTGTATGTATAAATTAATTTTAACTCTGAAATTGAATTATGCAAATATTTAAATCATTAGAAAAACCGCCGGACATTCAGCCGGCGGTTTAGTTTTTGACCCCTTACTGCAGATCAATATTTTCATTATTATATGCTGGTGCTGTCTCTTCAAATTTCATATCCGGTTTACGGTCCAGAGACTCGCGGCCGACAAAATAATAGGCCACAATCGAACCGACAATCAGATAAGAAATGTAAATGCTGACAATAGTGGCAATCAGTGTTATGAGAATCGCAATTACAAAAATCATTGCTGGTGAATCCATTAAGAATACAGATGCCAGTACAATCCCAATCATGGCTAGAAACATAACCGCAGTCATCAGAATGTACAGAAGCAGATTGCTGAAGAACAATTTAACCATGCTCGCATCCGAGCTGAACGCAACATTCCATGCTACTTTCAATTTATCCACAGTCGGAATCTTCGGTTCATCAATATACACCATAAACACGACCGCAAAGTAAATGTACAGAATGATATATGGAATATATGCGACAATCGTGACGATAAACATGAGAACCACCGCCAAAGCAATCAGTGCAATTGCTCCGCCTGTCATCGCTGCATTTGGATCTTCCATCATCATGCCAAGCGGCAGCAGCGGAATAAACACAATTGTCATTAAAAGATTTACGATAAATCCAATTATCATTGATAACACAAAATATAATACCAATACGAGCAGTGCGATTTTAATCAATTTAGAATAGTTGCCGTTTTTAAAGACTTTGTAGGCTTCGCCAAATGTAAAATCAATCCCCTTATAAGCACTTGCAAAGTAACGCAGAATGCCGACGAATATCGGATAAATAACAAAAATCATAAGTAAAATAAAGACAATCATTATTACAAGCATCCATATTGCCATCGTTATACTCACTGTTTCTCCACTTACATCCGTCATCGTTAATAATAAAGGCAGCAGCATTGCCCCAAAAATAATTGCCATCGGCAGGAAGACACATAAAACAAACTGCAGTATCGTAAATCCAATTACTTTGCCGTGCTGTCCAGCACCGTTTTTTCTGTACAGCGAAATATACTCAAACATACTTTAGACACACTCCTTTTTAATTTTCTCCCTATTCTGATTATACACATACATATTTGATAAAAAAATATACTGACGATTTCTTTTGCGTTAATTAGTTGAGCATGTTAAACTACTTTTGCTTATTAAAAATTTAAAATGGAAGGGAGGATAAAAAAAGTGACGGTACAGCGCCAGGCAATTGAAGATCTCACTGTTGTTTTCGGTTACGGCTATGCACATATTTTCTCAGAAGTAACAGAATCAGTCAGAAAAATGCACATTTCAAAAGAACAGATGGCTATAATTGAATACTTGTATCTTCACAATGAAGCAACACCGACAGAGCTTTCGACTGAACTCAATGTACATAAAAGCTCGATTGCGCACGCACTCAGAAAGCTCGCTTTGAAAAAACTGATTCATACAGAGAAAAACAAGCTGACAAACGATAAACGCTCCAAGCTTATTTCACTGACCCCTGCAGCTGCCGAGCTGCTCGATGAGTTTATCAGCAATATACAAAACATTATCGGTGAACATATTAAGGATGTTTCAGAGGAAGACACAAAGACGCTCGGAGAAGCGGTGCGGAAAATTATTGAAATTATGAATTTAGATGGAGGATTATATAATGAAACACGTACTTAAATTTAAATGGCCGATTACAGCACTGATGCTTATCGCTGCAGTCGTATCATTTATTATCTCGCCCAATCTAACTCAGCTGGCAGCTGAAAAAGGTGATGTACAGCTGCCGGATAATATGCCGAGTGAAGAGGCCCGCAAATACCTGGAAGAAAATAATCAGGATATTGAAATGATGTCGATTGTGCTGGAATTTGACGATGCACCGGCAGAACATCAGGAAGACATTGAAAATTATATAGAAGAAATTGGAACTTTGGATTATACCGATAACGTGATTAATCCATTTACTTTCAATGCAGATATGCAGGAAAACTTTATCAATGAAGATTCCGGAGTTATTATGATTCCGCTGGAATACACTGGTGAAGCACCTGAAATTCTAAATAACGCTGAAGAAATAGAAAGTCTGAATAACACAGATGCAGAAATCTCATCGACATCCAATGAGATGATTCAGCGCACACTTGAAGAAGATGCGATGAACGGCGTTCGTACGACAGAAATATTTACAATCGCGATTATCGTTATTGTTCTGCTCGTAATGTTCCGTTCAGTCGTCACACCATTCATTCCGCTGATTGCCGTCGGAATTGCCTACCTGCTCGGACAATCATTTGTCGGCTGGTTTGTAGAATGGTTTGACTTTCCGGTGTCTCCTCAGACACAAAGTTTCTTAATCGTAATATTATTCGGTATCGGAACCGATTACGTCATATTACTCTTAAACAGATTTAAAGAAGAACTCGAGCACCACGATAAAAACCAGGCTGTCATCAATACTTTCAGAACAGCCGGAAAAACGGTATTTATCAGCGGTATTTCAGGCGCGATTCTTTTCGGAGTACTCTACTTTGCAAACTTCGAAATTTACCGTTCGGCAGTCGGCGTGGCAATTGGTATTCTTGCATTGCTCCTGTCGCTGTTTACAGTATTACCGACACTGATGGCTGTACTCGGAAAATATATTTTCTGGCCGAGCAAACAGACGTCGGGTTCAGGAGAAAGCAAAATCTGGACACCGCTTGGTATGCTGTCACTTAAATATCCAACGCGTGTTATTTTCTCAGTCGTTGCGGTACTTATCGCATTAATTTACTTCTACGATGATGAAGTGCATTACGATTCACTAGCTGAACTTGATGATTCATACTCTGCAGTCCACGCAGTAAATGTTATCAGTGACAGTTTTGACGCGGGGTCAACTTTCCCGGTGGAAGTTATCTTCACTAACGGTGAAGACCTGGTTACAGAAGATGGCTTAACACGTCTTGAATCAGTCGCTAATGCAGTATCGCAGCTCGAGGGCGTTACAGAAGTACAGACGTTAACACGCCCGGTCGGCGATAAGATGGATGAGTTAACTGTCTCTTATCAGCTCGGCGAAGCAAATTCAGGACTAACTGAAATTCAGGACGGCCTGACTGAAATGTCGACTGCCCTGTCTGATATTAACGAGCAGCTTTCAAGTTTCGAGACACAAGCCGGTGATTTAACAGAGCTTGAAACTGGTGTGAATCAGATTTCTGATGGTATCGACGGTGTAAATCAGTACCTGGCAGCAACAGGCGATACTGCGGGAGCAGTACAGCAGCTGGAACAATTGTCACAAGGCGCTGACCAGCTCGCACAAGGTGTATCACAGGCTAATACAGAAATACAGACAATGACCGAAGAAGCTGCCGGACAAATGGCAGAACTTGCAGCAGGTCTCGGTGAGATTTCAACAGGTATTGAAGATATCAATAACGGTTTAACAGAAGTCAGTGATTTAATGACTTCCTTTGAAGAAAATGAAGCTGTAGATGCTACTGGTATTAACGTACCTGCTGCAATACTTGAAAACGAAGAATTTGAAGCAGCAATCGATCAGTACTCATTCGCTGACGGTGAAGCTGTGAAGATGAACGTCGTACTTGCAGTTGATCCCTACAGCAACGAAGCACTTAATGTGCTCGATGAGGTTGAAGAAACTGTTTACGGGGAACTGTCACGACTTGACCGTCCCGATACAAAAGCATACTTCTCAGGTGTGACGAGTATGAACAGAGACCTTGATACAGTAACAAGCGACGATTACACAAACGTTGTTATACTGTTTATCGTGACACTGTTCATTATCTTAACAGTCTTGTTCAGATCACTCGTACTGCCTGTACTGATGATTGGTTCAATTTTCATTACGTACTTTGCATCGATGACAATATCGCAGTGGATTCTGTCGATGTTCGGTATCGACCAGTTAAACTGGGCTGTCCCATTCTTCAGTCTAATAATCTTTGTCGCACTTGGTATTGATTACTCGATATTTATTATCGACCGCTTCAGAGAAGAAGTGAAATACCGGACCATCCGCGATGCGATTGAAACATCAATCCGCCGCATGGGAACTGTTGTTATTACAGCGGTAATTATCTTAACAGGTACATTCGCAGCACTGTATCCGTCAGGTATCGCGATACTGGTTCAGGTCACGAGTGTCATTATATTCGCCCTCCTGTTCTACGCATTTATCGTCTTGCCGCTCTTAGTGCCGGCAATGATCGTTACATTGAAACGCGGCAACTGGTGGCCACTCAGAATGCCGGGCGGCAAAGCGCGCGAAGACAGCTTTGACGACAGATAAGCAGTTTAAAAACGCACGGACAAGGGTATAAATAATTACACGAATTTAAACAGAAAGTGAGGCTGACATATGCCAGGAGCAAAAAATGCCGGAATTGCAGCTGTACTCAGTTTTTTCATTACCGGTCTCGGGCAGATTTATAACGGGCAGATATTTAAAGGTATCCTGCTCATAATCATACAAGTTATAAACGGTTTACTGATGTATCTTTTAATCGGTTTTATCACATTCCCGATCGTGTGGCTATACGGTGTCATCAACGCCTACCGCCACGCCGAACGCGTAAACCGCAGATTATATAATTCACGACGATAAGTTACACAGGGGCTGGATATCCAGCCCCTATTTATTTTTTCTCCGGTAAGATAATGCTATACTGGAAATAACTTATAAAGGATGTGAAAATATGGGCTGGGAATTCATTGCATTATTTTTCGGAGCTGCTGCCCTCGGGATTTTTATCCTGCTAGCTATATTTATGATTGGTTTGCTGAAATGGCTTCTGCAGGGATACTTCTTATTCAGAGTTGCAGAGACAAAATCCTACCACCTGCCATGGCTTAGTTTCATTCCGTTCGGAACATTTTACATCGGCGGACAAGGCTACGACGGAAATATTTTAAAGAAGGGTTCATTTGACCCTAAACATATCGGACTCGCATTTGCGATAGCAGGACTCGTTCTGTACTTAATGGGACTATCAATCGGTGACCTTGTTATTACGTACTTACTGATGGAATCAGTAGCACTTATCGGAATCTTTACAGCATATGTAAAACAGCCGGTAATCGGTGTGCTGCTTGCACTCTTAAACGTTGTTACTGCGGGTATTGCCGCAATTGTTATACTCTTCCTCTACAGCCGTAAATTAAAAGAAGAATTTAACGGTAAATATGGAGAAGATGATTTAGCAGCCGCTGCAGAAGACGGCAGCACTGGTGCAGACAGTCACACTGGCTCACGTCCTTCACATCCAAACGACCCGAATTTAAATAGAGACATTTAAATCATATTAAATACTGTACCCGGACTTTTCGTGAGTCCGGGTATTTTTATGTTTTCTAGGGTGGGATACTGCTCTCATTGGCACGGCAGACTGTTTACTGTGCCAGTGAGCGCCTTTCTTTGGCTCACTAGACTGTTTACTCAGTCAAAGAGCACACTTCAATCATCAAAAAAGTCGAAATCCATCATCCGGACTTCGACTTTTCTATTTCAATATTAAATTTATTAGTTAATTGGCTGGCCGCCTGTAACACCGTATACCTGACCTGTCGTATAACTTGCTTCATCGCTTGCAAGGTGTACATAAGTTCCGGCAAGTTCAACCGGCTGGCCGGCACGGCCGACATATGAATCCTGACCGAATTCAGGCAGGGCTTCCTGCAGCTGGCCGCCTGAGATTTGAATCGGCGTCCAGATTGGACCTGGTGCAACACCGTTTAAACGGATACCTTTATCCATAAAATGCTGTGCCTGTGATTTAATTAAGTTTGTCTGTGCAGCCTTCGTCATTGCATAATCAGCGATATGAGCTGACGGAGAGAATGACTGAATTGAAGTTGTAATAATAATGCTTGAACCTTCAGGCATTACTTTTTCCGCTTCCTGCATTTGCATTACCGGAGCAACGACGTTAATTTTATAAGTCGTTTCCAGATGCTCTGCAGTATAGTCAGAGAAACTTTCAACTGCCTGCTGCATCGAAGCATTTAGTACAAGCGTATCCAGACCGCCGAGTGATTCATTAGCATCGTGAATAAGCTGTCTTGCGAATGTTTCATCGCGCAAGTCTCCCGGGAATAAATAAGCCTTCTGTCCCGCGTCCTCGATAACTTTCTTCACTTCTTCAGCGTCTTTCTGTTCTTCTTCCATATAGTTAATCGCAACGTCTGCGCCTTCTTTAGCGTATGCAATCGCTGCTGCACGGCCGATACCTGAGTCTCCGCCTGTAACTAATGCTTTCCTGCCCGATAAACGCCCGTTGCCTTTATAAGTTTCTTCTCCGCAATCCGGAATCTGTTCCATGTCTTTTTGAACACCGGGATATTCCTGTTTCTGTTTATCATAATCTCCAGTGTAAAACTTGTTTCTTGGATCTTTAGGTGCTGTCATTATGAATATCCTCCTTCAGAATTACATATATATACAATTCCACGTCACGGAAAATTTAAACATAATTTCATTCAGCAGGCACGTTTAGAATGGTCTGATACAGCACGTCCGCACCTGTTTCCATACGGTCACGATTGAATGTCATATCCGGATGATGCAGCCCCGGTGTTAAATCACAGCCGAGTCCAAGCATTGCACCTTTTAATCCAGGATACTGTACCGTGTAGTTATGAAAATCATCTCCGCCACTTGTAACTAGCGGATCCAGTAAATATTTTTCTCCGACAGTATCGATAATCGCAGAACGGAATACCTCAACCGCTTCATCGTTGCTTTCACTTGCCACAATACTGGATACTTCAAGGTCTTCAATTTTAACATCATAAAATTCTTCGATATATTTTAAAATATTGTGGACACGTGATTTTAACTCTTTCATCGCTTCGTTCGTCTGCGCACGCACATCGATACCGCATTCTGCGGAACCTGGAATAATGTTCAGTGATTTTGAACCGGCCATGAATTTAGTCATTTTCGCACTGGACGGCACCATCGGATTGACATGAATTTTAGACAGCATATTCACAATATCTGTACCCACTTCAATCGCGTTGTGATTTAAATGAGGACGTGCCCCGTGCGCATCATTGCCTACGATTTTAAATTCAAATGAACCGGCAGAACCATGTTCAATACTGGGCGATAAATACCCGTCTCCCGCTTCTTCGATTGGGCGTAAATGAATACCAAACATATAATCAAGCGGCTCAATTACCCCCTCTTTCAGTACATCAAGTGCCCCTGTCCCCACTTCTTCAGCAGGCTGGAAAACAAAACGCACGCCGCGTGTTTTTAAAGACTCGTGGTCTTTTATCTTCAGCATTGCACCGATAACCATCGCAATGTGCGAATCGTGGCCACATGAATGATTCGCCTGCAGCTTGCCATTTACATCCTGATACAGCGCATCGATATCCGCACGAATGCCGATTAACGGATAATCTCCGCTCCAGTTGCCAACATCGCAGTACAAACCTGTTATATTTTTAAACTTAACAGGTTCAAATCCTTCATCTTTTAAAAAGTTATATATGTAATCCGTCGTTTTATATTCCTCGTTGCTCAGTTCAGCGTTGGTATGTACGTGATTGAATATTTCAGAAATTTTAGTTTTAATCATGAAATCCCTCTTTCAGCTAATTAAGGTTTAATATCATTTAAATATATCACAAAATAAATTGTAAGAAAATTTAAATTAATTTGTATATAATATATCTTATGTATAATATATTTATAAGTCTATAAGGAATACATTATTTAACGGAGGCTCTAACATGAAAATAAAAGAAATTAAGCTCCATCAGCTTTTAATGACTATGAAAAATCCGTTCACAACATCGTTCGGCACTCAGCAAAAGCGTTTTGTTACAATCGTAGAAGCTATAGATGAAGATGGCACCAGCGGTTTTGGCGAGTGTGTATCCGGCGAAGATCCACTCTACTCGGAAGAGTTCATGGATGCTACGCTTATCGCATTGAAAAAGTATTTCGGCCCGCTCGTAATTAATAAAGAAATCTCACATCCAGACGAAGTTTGGGAAATTTATAAACCATTCAAACGCAACAATATGGCGAAAGCTTCTATTGAAGGTGCTGTCTGGGATTTATACGCTAAGAAAAAAGGCATCTCTTTAGCCGAAGCAATGGGCGGTACTAAAAAAGAAGTTGATGTCGGTGTATCACTCGGTCTGGAAGATACAGATGAACTGCTTCTTGAACGTATCGGTGAAAAAGTTGAAGAAGGCTACAAACGTATTAAAGTGAAAATCAAACCGGGACGCGACGTTGAAATGGTTCAGAAAATCCGCGAAGTTTATCCTGATATTCCATTAATGGTAGATGCAAACTCAGCGTATACTCTGGATGATATCGATACGCTTAAGGCACTGGACGAATTTAATCTGATGATGATTGAGCAGCCGTTAATGGCGGGCGACATTATCGATCACGCGAAACTGCAGAAACAAATTAAAACACCTGTCTGTCTCGACGAAAGCATCGACTCATATGAATCAGCCGCTGCAGCAATCGAACTCGGCAGCTGTGAAATCATCAACGTTAAAGTTGGACGCGTCGGCGGAATTACTCAGTCGATAAAAATTCACGACCTTGCTAAAAAGCACAACATTCCATTGTGGTGCGGCGGCATGCTGGAAGCCGGTGTTGGACGCCTGCACAATGTGGCAATTACAGCATTAAGCGAATTTGTACTTCCAGGCGACACAGCATCATCTTCAAGATACTGGTTTGAAGACATCATTACACCTGAAGTTGTTGCAGAAAACGGTGTCGTTAAAGTCAGCGATAAACCCGGAATCGGCGCAGAAGTAGACTTCGGTAAAATGGAACAGTATCTAGTTAAAGTCGACACGATTACAGCCGACGATGAACTCGATATGATTATGCACAATTAAAAAAAAACCACTTTTCAAGTCTTGAACTTGGAAAGTGGTTTTTTTTGTTGGAATATTTGTCTTTACTCGGGAATGACAGCTGCTCATTGCGGAGCAAACGACTTTCCCGGCAAAACCTACGACAGCGCCGTACGGATACCAAACAGAATGATGATAATTCCGGCACCTTTTGCAAGGGCACTCTGGAAGCCGGGTTTATGCAGCCAGCGTTTCATATAGCTGACGGTTTCAACGACAAGCAGGAACCAGGTCATCGATATAACCAGCATAATGAAAGCTAAAATAATCAACTGTATTACTCCGGATATTTCCGCATCCTGCATGACGAACTGCGGCAGAATCGTAATATAGAATATGAGTACTTTAGGGTTCAGTATATTGCTTATAAAGCCGTTCATATAAGATGAGCGCAGACCGTTCGATTTCGGATTTTTATCTTCCGCATGATCGAGCGATGACGCCGATACAAGAGTCGTCGCCATAAAACTTTTCACACCGATATAGATTAAATACGCTGCACCCAAATATTTAATAATATTAAATAAGGCCGGAGAATTCGTAATAATAACAGCAAGTCCGAGAATCGATACGACAATCCACAAAAAGTGGCCTGCAAGTATGCCAAGCACTGTCATACGTCCCGCCGATTTTTGATATACCATTGTATTCTTCATCACAATCATCGAGTCAGCACCCGGCATTATTGTCAGTACTGATACGACCAGTATGTATGACACTATTTCATTCATGCTTCAGCCCTCAATTCAACGACAACAACTTCCGGATGATTAAACACTCTGAATGGGAAACGGCTGTTGCCGAGACCCCGGCTGACCATCATGGTTGTACCGTTCTGTTCATGCATACCTTCTGTATACTTCGGATTCACACCCTGATGCGGCGCATACAGTCCTTTCACAACCGGCAGACGAATCTGTCCGCCATGCGCATGACCGCAAAAAACAAGATCGACATCATTCTTACTGTAGATTGATAAAAGCTCAGGACGGTGTGCAAGCAGCACTGTAAAATCGTGCGGCAGTTCACTCACTTTATTCCGAAGCTCATTTTGAAAATTTCGATACGTCTTCGGATTCACTTCATCACCAAAAAACCAGACATCATTAATGCCAGTGAGGTTAATCTTTTCACCATTACGTTCAAGCACAGCGCTGTGCTTCGTAATATTGCGGACATCGGACCTGCCGATCACCTCATAAAGCTTGTTGAAATGCTTATAATGCGCCTCATGATTACCCGTGATATAAAATGTCTCTTGTATCTTAGTGATTTTTTCGATTAAAACCTCTGCACGTTTTAAATTCGGCGTCCGGCGGTCAACAATATCACCCGTGATAACAATCGTATCTGGCTCAGCAGCTTCAACAGCTTTCAGCAAATTTTTCGAGCGCCGTCCTAAATAAGCATTGTGAAAATCCGATACCTGGACAATTTTATAGCCGTCGAAACCCTGCGGAATATTTTTTGAACGGTACGTATAATGCGTCGTCACGATATGCTTATCTTCTGTCCATAAAAATCTAAGAGAAGCGATCATAAATCCAAGAAGAACCTGACTCAATTTTACTTTATTTAATTTTTTCATTTTCCACGCCTCATTCTGCCTGCATCAGCTGAGCATCCAATTTTGTAATTTTAACGAGACGAATCATATTATCTTCCATCTCCATCACTTTAAATTCAAGGTTGCCGAGATGTGTAATATCGTTTTCTGCAGGAACTTCTTCAAATTCAGACAGCAGGAATCCTGACAATGTATCTTCTTCCTGCGGAATTTCAGTATCGAACAGCTGATTCAGACGGTGCAGTGTTATTTTTCCGTCGCAGAGAATTTTATCTTCACTGAACGCACGAACGACCGAATCATTTTTAAGATCCGTTTCATCTTCGATTTCAAAACCGAGCATCGTTTCAATAATATCTTCATGTGTTAAAACACCTTCTGTGCCGCCGTACTCATCAAGTACTATAGCTAAGTGACGGCGCTGCTTGCTCATTCTGCGCAGCACATCTTCAACATTTTGGAACTCTCTTACCGTAAACGGATCGTTGTCACAGAAATTCATCAGCGGCTCTTTTGGACTCAGCGACCACTGCAGCAGATATTTCGAATGAAACATGCCGACAATGTTATCGAGATCTTCATCGTATACCGGATACCTCGTGTGCATTTCATCAATAATTTTGTCTCTAACCGTTTCATAACCGTCGTCAACATGCACCGCAACCATTTCCGTACGCGGCGTTGTCATCACGTCTTTTACGTTTAAATCTCTGAAGTCCAAAATACCTCGGAGACGCTGTGATTCCACGCCGCCGATCGCGCCTTCTGTATCTGCAATCTGCACGAGATTAACGATTTCTTCACGGGAAACAGTCCAGCTCGGCTGAGATCCTTTTGACAAAAAGCGCGTAATCACATCCGTCAGCGAGTTGAGTATAAATGTTAACGGATAAAGAACAACATTTAAAAAGGAAATTACTGGCCTGACTATATACGAGATGCGCTCTGGGAATGCTGCGGCAATCGATTTTGGAATCACTTCTGCGAAAATAATAATCGTCACTGTCAGCACTACTGACGCGATTGTTACACTCCAGCCATACTGAATCGCCATCGACGTCACAAGTACCGGTGCGATTAAGTTAGCAATGTTATTGCCAATCAGTATTGTCGTAATGAACTGACTTGGTTTGCTGACCAGATCATACAGCTTTTGAGCTTTCTGGTCTCCTCCCGCTGCTTTGGATTGCAATTTGATTTTATTCACTGCAGTCAATGCAGTTTCACTGCCGGAAAAGAACAATGACATAAACAATAAAAATATGACCACAAATATCAAGTGTGGTATCCCCCTTATTTACTTATAATCTTATACAGTATTCTATCATTATCTGATTTAAATTTACATAAACAAAGAACCGGACACATTAAATGCGTCCGGTTTATACACTTATATTATTTTACGTCGTAACCCTGATCTTCAATTGCTTCTGTCATTTTCCCGCGGTCCACAATCGTATCATTGTATTCCACAGTAACATTGTTATCTTCCAAATTGACGGCTGCTGTAGAAACACCGTCCAGATTGTGCAGCGCACCTTCTACTGATGATTTGCAATGTCCGCAAGTCATGCCTTCTACATTGATTACTGTTTTAGCCATAATATTCATCCTCCGTCATAATTTTATTTGTACTCTTATATACCTATATTTTAACACGTTTTAAACGTAATGCGTTTGCTACAACACTCACAGAACTAAATGCCATCGCAGCGCCCGCTACCCATGGTGCTAAAAATCCGAATGCCGCAATTGGAATCCCGAGCGTATTATATAGAAATGCCCAGAATAAATTTTGCTTAATATTTTTAATTGTTTTGTGGCTTAAGTTAATTGCTCTTGGAATCAGTGTTAAATCTTCACCTAAAATTGTCAGATCAGCCGCTTCAATCGCAACTTCAGTTCCTGTTCCCATTGCGATGCCAACATCTGCCAGGGCCAGAGCCGGTGCGTCATTGACACCGTCTCCAACCATTGCGACAACTTTTCCTGTCTCCTGTATTTTGCGGATTTCTTCCGCTTTTTGTTCAGGCAGCACTTCTGCAATGACCCGGTCAATGCCGACTTCACGGCCAATCGCTTCTGCTGTTCTGACGTTATCACCTGTCAGCATAATGACTTCAAGTCCCTGCTCGTGCATTTCTTCAATAGCCTGTTTCGCTGTTTTTTTAACTGTATCGAGCACTGCAACAGTGCCTCGCAGTTCACCTTCAGCAGCAACGATCATTGCTGTCTTGCCTTCATACTCAAACTGTTTCATATCTTCTTCTATTGAAGAAACATCTATACCTTCATCCATCATCAGTTTTCGTGTACCTACGAGTACATGCTGTCCATCAATAACTGCACGGATACCATGGCCAGGTATCGCTGAAAAATCGTCCGCTTGAGAAAGTTCAAGATTCTTCTCTTTAGCATATGCTGTAATCGCCGAAGCCAGCGGATGCTCCGACCCTTTTTCCGCACTCGCCAGAAGACGGAGAGCCTCATCGTCACCTGAAAAGTCCGTTACTTCCGGTGTTCCGTTTGTAATTGTCCCTGTTTTATCGAGTACAACAACGTCGACTTTATGCGTTTTCTCTAAATGCTCTCCGCCTTTATAAAGAATGCCGTTTTCAGCTCCTTTACCTGTCCCGACCATAATTGATGTCGGTGTGGCAAGACCAAGCGCACATGGACATGCGATAACGAGTACCGAAATCGCTGCAACGAGTGCTGGTTCGAGATTGCCCGGTGACGCGAAGAAATACCACACGATAAATGTCACAAGGGCGATAACAATAACTATTGGGACAAAGTAGCCTGAAATAATATCTGCCATACGCTGAATCGGCGCTTTATTACCCTGTGCTTCTTCAACTACTTTGATAATACCTGCAAGAGCTGTGTCTTTTCCTGTTTTTGTTACTTTTAAATTCACTGTACCGTTCTGGTTCATCGTTGCGCCGATGACCGAATCTCCGGTTTCTTTTTCTACCGGAATTGATTCACCCGTCAGCATCGATTCATCAACTGACGTTCGTCCGCGGACCAGCTCACCGTCCAGCGGAAATTTCTCGCCCGGTTTAACAATAATCACATCGTTTACTTTAACGTCCTCAACAGGAACCATAAATTCTGTGCCCCCGCGTATCACACGCGCTTCTTTCGCCTGCATATCGAGCAGTTTTGAAATTGCGCCGGTCGTTTGGGATTTCGCTCTTGTTTCTAAATACTTACCGAATAAAATCAGCGTAATAATAATCGCACTGGCTTCAAAATACAGATGCGGATGTTCGACCGCTCCTGTCACCCATAAATACGTCTGGTATAAACTGAAACCGAATGCAGCTGTTGTACCCATAACGACGAGTACATCCATATTCGCTGTAAAGTTTTTTAAGTTTTTATATGCCCCGACGTAGAATTGCCAGCCGAGTATAAATTGTACCGGTGCTGCGAAGGCCAGCTGGAACCAGGGATTCATAAAGATTGCCGGCAGATTCATGCCGAATAAATGATCGAGCATTGTAACTAAGAGAGGCAGTGATAATAATGATGCTATAATCACTTTCCACTTCATCTTTTTAAGTTCTGAATCCTTATGCGACATTTTATCTGCAGCTGATTTTTTCGGTTCTGCACCGTAGCCGAGATTACCGATACGGTCAATAATTTCACGCTCGCCGATGACTTCGGGGTTGTATTCAATCATCGCATTTTCCGTCGTTAAGTTAACCGCTGCTGATTTTACACCGTCAGTTTTGTTCAGTACTTTTTCTATTCTGTTGGAACACGCTGCACAGGTCATACCTGTGATATCCAAATCGCTTTTTTCATACAGTACACCGTAGCCGATATCTTCAATGCGCTTTGTTATCGCTTCGACTGATGCTTTGTCTTTTTCATAATCGACACTCGCTTTTTCAGTCGTTAAATTCACATTCGCATCGACACCATCCATTTTGTTCAGTACTTTTTCTATTCTGTTTGAACACGCTGCACACGTCATGCCGCTGATATTTAAATTAACACGTTCTTTTTCCGCCATGGATAAATCCTCCTTTCCTTATTTAGAAAATTGCTTAAGCACAGCCATTAATTCTTCGATTGAAGCTTCTCCGTCACCTGAATTTATCGCATCGGTCACACAATGCTTCATATGGCGTTCTGTTATCGTAATTCCCGTATTTTTCAAGGCGCTTTGGATTGCGCTGATCTGCACTAAAATATCGATACAGTAACGGTCCTCTTCGACCATTGTCTGAATGCCGCGCACCTGTCCTTCAACACGTTTAAGACGATTTAGTATTTTCTTTTTCTCATCATCCGGACGCGGTTTCGACATATGTTTCACATCTTCCATAATATACACCCGCTCTCATTTTTATCTTTCATTAACTTCATTATATACCCCAGTAGGGTATTAGTCAAATAATGAAAAAGCCGGCTGTCATAACAGACAGCCGGCTGAAACTATTGCTATTGCTTTTATTGACCTAAGCCGAGCGCAACATTGACGTGTGCACGGACACCGTCGATAAATGCGTCTTCATCAATCGCAAATTTAGGGTGGTGGTGCGGATAGACATAATCTTTCTCTTCATTATAAGTTCCAAGAAGAATATATACCCCCGGCAGGTTCTCAGTGAATGCACCGAAGTCTTCGCCGCCCATCATCATTTCCTGTTCAATGACTCTGTCTTCACCGAACGTGTCGTTTAAAGTCTCTTTGACGCGCGCTGTTTCAGTTTCATCATTCATAACAGCAGAATAGCCGTACTGATAATTGAAATCGTAAGTCGCACCGTAAATTTCACAGTTTGCTTTGATTACCGCTTCAATTTTTTCCTTGGCAAGCGCCCTGATTTCAGCACTTGCAGAACGGACGCTCGCGCTGAGTTTTGCAGTGTGTGGAATGACATTATTAGCACCTGTTCCCGCATTAAAGTTCGTCACAGAAATAACTAAATTATCCATCGGACCGGCAATACGCGAGACGATATCCTGCAGCTGCGTCACGATATGCGACCCGATTAAGAGGGGATCGACTGAATTTTCCGGCTGTGACGCATGTCCGCCCTGGCCGTTAATGGTTACTTCAAACTGGTCAGAGTTCGCAGTCACTGCACCCGATTTAATATGAATTTCACCAAGCGGTTTGGACGTCATAATATGCTGTGCAAACACAACATCCAGCTCATCAAACAGACCCGTTGCGACCATTTCCTGCGCGCCGCCCGGCGGCAGTTCTTCTGCGTGCTGGAATATAAGATAAATTTCACCGTGAATTTTATCTTTATTATCGGCAAGCACCTGTGCCGCACCGAGCAGCATTGCTGCATGTGAATCGTGGCCGCATGCATGCATTACGCCGTCAATTTCAGAGACGAAATCAAGATCCTCGCGGTCTTCATGAATTGGCAGCGCATCAATGTCACCGCGCAGACCGACTTTACGGCCCGGATGCTCGCCTTTAATAATACCGAGTACACTCGTCGGTGTTGGACGGCTGATTTCTATACCGTTCATATTTTTTAAAGCTGTTTCAATATAATCACTTGTCCAGTACTCTTCAAATGAAAGTTCCGGATGTCTGTGCATGGCACGGCGCCATTCAATTACCTGAGGTTCAATTTGTTTAATTGCATCATCTAACATAAAACAATTCATCTCCCTGTCCTGTTTTTAATTAAGAAGACTTTGATATTTATCAAAGTCTTCCAACAATTCAAATATATTATATCATTATTTTATTACGGAAGGTAAATTGGACCATTCGGACCTACCGGCAGGCCGATCAGATACCAGATAATAATGAATATCGTCCACGTAATCAAAAGAGCAATCGAGTAAGGCAGCAGGTTGGCAATCACTGTACCAAGCTTAATATCTTTCTGATAACGCTGTGCGTACATAATAATCAGCGGCAGGAACGGCATCATCGGTGCAATCGGATTCGTTACCGAATCCCCGACTCTGTACAGCATCTGTGTGAATGCCGGGTCATAGCCGAGGAACATAAACATCGGAATGAATACCGGTGCCAGGATTGCCCACTTGGCACTTGCTGAACCAATCAGCAGGTTAATCAGAGCAACGACAAGAATAAAGCCGATAAACAGCGGAATACCAGTCAGATTAATTGTTTCCAGTAATTCTGAACCGGATACAGCCAGAATCGGGCCGAGATTACTCCAGTCGAAGTATGCGAGCATTTGTGCTGCGAAGAACACAAGTACTATGTACTGTCCCATCGAGCCCATTGCATCTCCGAGCATTTTTGCGAAACCTTTAGTCCCGTCAATAGTTTTCATTAACATACCAAATACTAAACCTGGTATAAAGAACAGTATCGTAATCAGGAATACGGCTCCGTCCATCAGTGGTGATTCCTGAAGAATTGAACCTGTTTCAGCATTGCGGAGAATTCCGTTAGGCAGCAGTGCCCCTGCTGCAATAATCAGGACAACTATAATTGCAGATATATTTGCCCATAGTAATGAAGTTTTTTCTTTTTTAGATAATGGTTCCTCATCAACAGGAGGTCCATCGTATTTCCCTAAACGCGGAATTGATATTTTCTTTGCGACAAAGTAAATAACAAATAGCAGGAATACTGCTGATACTGCAATAAAGTAATAGTTCATTGCAATATTTCCGGTATAATCCGGATCGACTAACTGTGCTGCCGGTTCAGTAAATGCTACTGCCAGCGCGTCAGTCATTCCTAATATAAAGTTGGCAGCAAATGCACCGTTCGTTGCTGCATAGGCCATAAAGATACCGCCGATTGGATTTAATCCGAGACGGATAAATATCATTGCTGCGATTGGCGGCAGAATTACCGGCCCCGCATCACCAGCAACGTTACTGATAATACCGACAAAAATCACCATAGGAATAATTAAGAATCCCGGTGTGATTTCCAGTGAACGTTTCATCAGCGCTTCAAAGTAACCTGTTTTTTCAGCAATTCCGATACCAATCATAACGACCAGTACCATCGCAAGCGGCGGGAACGCTCCGAAGTTGTTTATCGCTTCGGTAAGTATCATTGCTATGCCGTCACCGGATAATAAGTTTACGGCTTCAATAGTTTCTCCGTCAGCCGGGTTTTTAACTGATACACCGAGCATGCCGGCAATCCATGACGCGACAAGTATTAATCCTGCGATAAGCATGAATAATACTATCGGATCCGGAAGTTTATTACCCAGCTTCTCAATAACATCCAAAAAGGACTGTCCTATCCCCTTTTTTTCTTTCTCGTTTTCCAAAAGATGACATCCCCTTTTATATATTTTTATAAGTAAGCCTTTTCATGAAGACTTATAAAAATGATTTTACTATACTTACACCTAAATAAAAACAAACCTTTGCAGATATACTGCAAAGGTTTGGGAATTGTCTGATAAATTTCATATTCTTATTTTTCTTTCAAAAATCCGAGAATGTTCCACAGCGGTGTGGGTATTGTCAGTTTTTCATCGTCGCCTTCAGTTAATACTGACTTCGGCAGTTCATTGTTTTTTAAATGATGCACAAAGTCCGGATTAATTAAGTGGGCTTTGCCGACACTCATTAAATCAAAGCCGCTGCCGAGTGCTTTTTCTGCATCTTCAACAGATTTTATCCCCCCGGCACCCATTATCGGAATTTCCTTCAGCTTATCACTCGCATTATCCAGATATTTTTCCAAAAGCAGCTGCTCGTCTTCTGTATCGATAATTGATGTACGCTGCCAGCTGTTAATGCTGAAATGGAAATAATCTATCGTATAGTCTGCCAGATGATTTAACAGATACATCGTATCTTCAAAATTAATACCCGGTTCTTCCAGTTCTTCCGGGGAGAAACGGTAGCCGATTATAAAGTCCGGCTTGCCCAGTTCCACTGCAGTTTCGCGTACTTTTTCAGTAACACGTCTCGGAAAGCGCAGTCTGTTTTCTCTCGAGCCGCCCCACTCATCATCGCGTCTGTTTGAATGCGGCGAATAAAACTGCTGCAGCAGATATGTATTCGCACCGTGCAGTTCCACACCGTCGAATCCTGCTTCGATTGCCCGGCGTGCTGCATCCGCAAACAGCTGAATCATCTCTTCAATTTCTTCGACTTCAAGCGTACGCGGCTCTGCAGCATTATCACGGAGCGCTGCAATATTGCTCGCAGAAATCGGCTGGCGCCCTTTATTCAGTTCAGGCGTGCCCATGCGCCCTGCATGATACAGCTGGATAATCGCCTTCGACCCTTTACTTTTAATACCTTCTGCGAGCTTTTTCAGGCCCGGGATTTTATCGTCTGTATCAGCACCAAGCGCGCCTTCAAATGCACGTCCGTAATTGTCGATAAAAGTACTTTCCACAATAACTGCTGCCGGTCCGCCTGCCCGCCGTGAATAATATTGAACCAGTTCATCGGTAACCGAACCGTCGTGATAAGAACACTGCGTCGTCATCGGTGCCATAACCAGACGGTTTTCAAATGTCTGTCCGGATGATAATTGAACTTTATCGAATATATTTTTAGTCATTACAAATTCTCCTATCTTCTGCTGATAAAATAATTTTTTCATATATATATTCATTCTACATGTTATCTGTTAAAAATAACATATTACTTTAGTATGAATTATAAATTTAAAATTAATTCTAAATTATCTGATAATATATTGCCTTTTTATTTCTGAGCTGATACAATGATAACAATTTTCAAATTTGATAGAGACAATATAGGGGGACCCAATATATGACACAGCAACTTCAAATAACTAAAGCACGTACATTAAAAGAAAAACCTGAAGTGGCGGGTATTCCTTTCGGGAGTTACTTTACAGACCATATGTTTTCAATGGACTATTCAGCCGAACTCGGCTGGCATGATGCGTCTATTATTCCGTATGCGCCTATCGAAGTATCACCAAGTGCACAGGCGCTTCATTACGGACAGACTGTCTTCGAAGGCATGAAAGCATATAACGTTGACGGCGATGTTACGTTATTCAGACCGGATGAAAACTTTAAACGTTTAAACCGTTCGCTTGAACGTCTGTCGATGCCGAGAATCGATGAAGAATTTGCACTCCTTGCCTTAACCGAACTTCTGAAACTGGAACAAGATTGGGTACCGGGTGGCGAAGGCCAGGCTTTATATGTACGCCCGTTTGTATTCGCCAACGAACCTTATCTCGGTGTACGTCCGGCTAAAAATTATAAGATGCTGATTGTACTGTCACCGGTGGCGGGATATTACGGCGCGCAGCTTAATCCGACAAGTATTTTCGTTGAAGACAGCTACGTGCGTGCAGTACGTGGCGGTGTCGGTGAAGTGAAATTCGGCGGTAACTACGCTGCCAGCCTTCACGCTCAGCAAAAAGCGGCTGACCTCGGCTACGAGCAGGTATTATGGCTTGACGGTGTGCATCAGGAATATGTGGAAGAAGTCGGCAGCATGAATATTTTCTTCGTAAGAAACGGAGAGTTGCTGACACCTGAATTAAACGGTTCGATTTTACCCGGTATTACGAGAAAGTCTCTCATTGAACTCGCGAGGGGCCTAGGCTATAAAGTGAACGAAGAACGCATTCATATTAAAGATATAGAAGAAGGAATCAAAGATGGCTCTGTCACTGAGGTGTTCGGTGCAGGCACTGCTGCTGTAATCTCTCCGGTCGGCATTATGAATATTCACGGCACGGATTACAGAATTAACGGCAATGAGATCGGCGAAGTGACACAGAAACTGTACGATAACCTGACAGGTATCCAGACATGTAGTCTTGAAGATAAATACGGCTGGGTATATCAGGTGACATCGACGGTTAAATAGGATAAATCAGGCAGGCCCCGGTATGATGCCGGGGTCTGTTTTTGTCTTGTTTGTAAAAAGTTGAACAATTTTTATTATTTATAGCCCTTAACCGGTGAAATTATCTGAATATACCGATATAATTAATATAGATAGAATATTACTAGGAGGAATCAGATGTTAACTTTAGACGGTAAAGTAGCAATCATCACAGGTGCAGCAATGGGTATGGGTAAATCGACAGCAGAACTGTTCGCAGAACTCGGCGCGAAAGTTGTCGTTGCAGACTATAACGAAGAAGAAGGTAATAAAGTTGTCGAGAGCATTAAAGCAGACGGCGGCGAAGCATCATTCGTTAAAGTGGATGTATCGAACGAAGAACAAGTTAAAAACATGGTTCAGTTCACAGTAGACACATACGGCAAACTCGACGTTGCAGTAAACAACGCAGCAATTACTCCGGATGACAAACCTCTTGCAGATATCGATATGGACTATTACGATAAATTAATGGCAGTCGACCTGCGCGGTGTCATTTTATCAATGAAATATGAACTGCAGCAAATGGAAAAAGATGGTACAAAAGGCTCAATCATCAATACGTCATCAGTCAGCGGTATCCGTCCGCAGCCGGCAAACCCTGCATACGTTGCAGCTAAACACGCAGTTATCGGTGCAACGAAGAGTGCTGCAATGGACTATTCACCTAAAGGAATCCGCATCAACTCAGTGGCACCAGGTGCGATCGATACACCGATGCTGCGCGGGGCACTGGAGCAATTCGGATTCAATCCTGATGATTACGCTAAACAATTAAGTATGCTCCAGCGTTTTGCTGAATCATCAGAAGTTGCACAGGCAAACGCATGGCTCGCATCAGACTTGTCGTCATATGTGACAGGAACCGTACTAAACGTAGACGGCGGTTACACTTCAATGTAACAATAAGAAAGTCAGCGGCACGGAAATTAATATTTCTGTGCTTTTTTCTGTGAAAAAGAGCGGCTTTCTGATGCCAGGTTCGCATCACAGCGTTTCATATGAATCCGGGGTTGGCCGGACTCGCATGACAGCGTCTCATATGAATCCCGGGCTCGCCCCAGCTGCCAGCTTTAAACTTCCCCCCAAAAATTCATCCAGTATCTCAACTATCTCCTCTGCACTCTTACCGCCTATTCCGACCAGCACCGTGTCATTGAAATCTTCAGCGGAAGAATACGCCGACATACAAATAATCTTGTGTTTTTCCGCGGCTCGCCGCAAATCCGCACCTGGCAGCCGCAAAATAAAGTGCATGCCGGTATGTTCACCGCTGATTTCAACTTCAGGATAACGCGACCTCAATCCCGCCACCGCATCCTTCATCTTTTCGCCGTAAAATTTCCGGACTCTGTTTACATGTCTGACTAAATAACCTTCGCTGATAAATCTCGCAACGATATACTGCATCTGCCTTGAAACGTTGCAGGACAGTCCGCTTTCATAATATTTCTCCGCGAGTTCCGGAGGCAGTATCATTACCGCAATTCTTAGCGACGGGTAAATAGACTTCGAAAATGTGTTCATATATATTGTCCGGTCGTTCTGATCCAGTCCCTGCAGCGACGACAGCGGCCGTCCTGTATAACGAAATTCACTGTCGTAATCATCTTCTATTAAATAGCTGTCCCGTTCACTCACCGCATTCAAAAGACGAATCCGTTTATTTAATGACATCACTGCTCCGCTCGGAAACTGATGCGACGGTGTGATATGTGTCAGCTTGTTATTCAGATGCTTCACCATCTCAATATCAATTCCGTCTTCTTCAACCGGCGCCGTATCGTATGGAATCCTAAGTCTTTCCAGCACATTCTTCACTGTCGGATAGCCTGGGTCCTCCAGTGTCACTTTCGGATAATCCAGCAAATAAAAAACCTGCTCCAGCAGATGTTCCGTTGACGGTCCGATAAAAATCTGTTCCGCCTGGCACTGCACACCTCTGTTTACATATAAGTATTCACGTATTGCTTTTTTTAAGACAGTTTCCCCGCTTCTGTTTCCGCTGTTCAAGAGTGACGGATCTGAAAACACCGCAGTACTCAGCTGTTTGATCACATCGTTCTGAACGATGGACGTATCCACTTTTCCAAGGGGCAGAACCGATGCCTGTCTTTTTGGAATTCTGATGGCAGTGAGCTTTTTATCCTGTGTGTGAAGGGTTTCTGTGGGCACAACATAATGTCCGCTCTTCTCTTTCGTATAAATCATGTTCTCATCAATCAGCAGATTATACGCGTGTTCAATCGTCGTCATGCTCACTGACAAGTCCTCACTTAACTGACGTTTACTCGGTAATTTTACGTCACCTGCAAGATGATTACTTAAAATTTTCTTCTTAATATCCTGGTACAGCTGTTCATATAACGGTATAGTGTTTTCTTTATCGAGATTGATAAACATAATCTGACCCCTAATTTTTTATGTATTCTGACACTTATAGAATATCACATTATATTTTAAACTGATATTAAATTAAGAAGGAAGAGGGATAAATATGGGATTGGCAGAAGAATTAAAAGGCGGCGTCATAATGGACGTTGTTAACGCGGAGCAAGCAAAAATCGCGGAGGCAGCAGGGGCAGTTGCAGTAATGGCCTTGGAACGTGTACCATCGGACATTCGTGCAGAAGGCGGCGTAGCCCGTGCGTGTGATCCGACAATTATTGAAGAAGTAATTAATGCAGTATCAATACCGGTTATGGCGAAATGCCGTATCGGACACATCGTTGAAGCGCGCGTCTTGGAATCAATGGGTGTCGACTACATAGATGAGTCGGAAGTGCTGACACCGGCTGATGAAGAATACCATCTTAAAAAAGATGACTACAAAGCACCCTTCGTCTGCGGCTGTAAAGATTTAGGGGAAGCTGCAAGACGTATCGGTGAAGGTGCATCAATGCTGCGTACAAAAGGCGAACCTGGTACAGGAAATATCGTTGAAGCAGTCCGTCACATCCGTTTAGTCAATCAGCAGGTCAAACAAATCAGCGTGATGAGTGATGATGAATTAATGACTGCAGCGAAAGATTTAGGCGCTCCGTACGATGTTCTTAAACAGATTAAAGCAGAAGGCAAACTGCCTGTAACGAATTTCGCAGCAGGCGGCGTTGCAACACCTCAGGATGCAGCATTAATGATGGAACTCGGTGCAGACGGCGTCTTCGTCGGCTCAGGTATTTTCAAATCGGAAAACCCTGAAAAATTCGCAAAAGCAATCGTTAAAGCAACAGAAAACTATACAGATTATAAATTAATCGGTGAACTATCTAAGGAACTCGGCAGTGCGATGAGAGGCCTTGATGTTCACGGTCTATCACTTGAAGAGCGCATGGCAGAACGCGGCTGGTAACGTGAATCGGTCAAAAATAAGCTCCCCAAAGGGAAGCTTATTTTTTTATTTCTATTTCAACACTGCCGAATCCTTCAAAAATACCTTCATACTTTCCAACTTCCAGTTTCACCGGCAGAATGAATGTACCTGACGAAACGAATTGTCCCGCTTCAAGCTGTTTGCCCTGGCTGCCCAGTTTTTCAATCAGCCATTTCATTGCGTTTACAGGATGTCCCATCACTTCGCCCGACTGTCCGCTTTTAAGTTCTTCACCATTGAAATTAAGTGTTCCAGTAATATTATCTAGCTCATCATAGCTCGCTGATTTAGCTTCCCCGATAACAATTGCACCGGCAACGGCACAGTCTGCAACGACTTCGTATTTTGAAATATTCGGAAACCAGTCATCATATCTGCCGTCCGGCAGTTCAAGTGCCGGTGCCACTGTACATTTCGATAATATATTTTCAGCGTCATCTTCTAAACTCAGCGTTTCATTCACATAAAACACAAGCTCGAGCTCTGCCAAAGGAATATTATAATCTGCTAAACTCATTTCAGAAATAATCTGGCTTTCAGTAAATGGACCAAAGACCGGTTCACTGCTGTCAAACAGTCTTTGAGTCTCAGGACTCGTCATACTGATTTTATAGCCTGCTGCAGATTCATTCTGCATATTTAAAATATCATCTTGAATTTCATATGCCGCTTCAACAGTATCAGTTGTGATATCCTGTCCCGGCCTTAAATTAGTTCTTTTTAATCTTGCATCATATAATTTCTGTGCATCATTCATGCTACCCCTCCTGAATATTACAATACAATAAATATATCATAATATTCACTCAATTCTAAAATATAATTGCGACTATTTTAAGCGGTGTATCTTCAGTGTTTACTAAACCGTGCGACTGACCTGAAGTAATGATGCAGCAATCACCTTTCGTTACAGATTTAAATGTACCATCCGAATCCTGGAATTCACCTTTTCCTTCTATTATATGATAGATTTCGCCCTCATCTATATGCTGGTGATAACCGATTGATGCATGCGGTTCAAGTTCAATTTCCAGCACTTTGCGAATACCTTCAAAATCCCCTTCTTTAATATAAGATGTCGAAAAAATGCTGCCCCTGCCGTCAAATCTGTTTTTTAATTCAATAGTCTCTTGTGGATTGATAATCATTTAATCCGCTCCTTTATTTAAGTAAGTTTGGCAGGAATGTTGAGATTGACGGCACGAATATAATCAGTACCACCATAATCGCTACAATAAATAACACGTGCAGGATGTACGGGAGTGTTTCTTCGATTCCCATCTTTTTATCGGTTACAGATGCCCCGGCAATCAATGACAGTCCAACCGGCGGTGTAATGTTCGCTAGTGCAAAGTTCATAATCATAACCATGCCGAAGTGAATCGGATCAATACCGAATTCCATCGCAATTGGCATAAAGATCGGTGTTAACAGAACAATCAGTGATGTCACCTCTGTCAGCATTCCTAATACTAATAGTATCAGAGATACGGCTAATAGGAATACAAGCGGTGAATCCGCGAAGTTCAGGAAGAATCCTGATACTGCATCGGGAATATGATTCACAGTCAGTACGTATGTAAAGACGTTCGCCATCGAAATAATAATTAGAATCGTTGCAGATGTTACCGCAGAACCTGACATAATATCTTTAACTTTAGCCCAGTTCAGTTCTCTGTAAAACAGCGATAAAATAAAGCCATACACCACTGCGATTACAGCCGCTTCAGTTGCTGTTGCATATCCTGAAAAGATGCTGCCTAAAATAAATATCGGTGTTAAAAGCGGGAAGAATGCGGATTTCGTAACTTTCCATAATTCTTTCCCTGTAATTTTTTCTGTCCGTATATCACCGAATCCTTTTTTCTTACTCATATACCAGACGTAAATACATAGTGCGAGCGCCAGCAGCACCCCCGGTATAATACCCGCGAAGAATAGATCGCCGATTGAAATATTTGCTGTAATACCTAAAATAACCATCGTAATACTCGGCGGGATAATCAGCCCAAGTACCCCCGCTGGTCCAATAATGCTCGCGATAAACGAATTAGAGTATTTCTCTTCTTTCAATCTCGGCACCAGTACGGAACCAACTGCGTAAGTCGTTGCGACTGTGGAGCCCGAAACCGCTCCGAACAGCGCTGAGGTCACAACAGTCGTAATTGCCGTCCCGCCTGACAGCTTGCCGACGAAAGCATTCGCAAATGCCATTAAGCGTTTCGTGAGGCCGCCTTTTCCCATAATGTCCCCTGCCAGTATAAATAACGGAATCGCTAAATATGAAAAGTTATTAACACCGGCAAAGCTCCGCTGAATAATAATTTCGAGCGGCACGCCGCCAGCGAGCAGCATGACAAGTCCGACAATCCCGATAACAAATGCGATTGGCATTCCTAAGAACAGGAGCAGAAAGAATAATATAAGCATACTGATTGCGAACATTAAACCGCCTCACTTTCTTCTTGAGGTTTCCAGGCATTTAATATTAAGAAGTAAAGCGATAGTAAACTGCTGACCGGTATCGCGAGATAAAATACAGTCATCGGCAATTGCAGCGTCGACGATGTAAAATCAAGCGACTGATAAGAGAATACAAAACCGTATACTGTCAGGACCAGGAAAAACAGTCCGAGCAGCATATTGACCATTAAGTATAAATAAGGACGCACCTTATCACTCGCACGTTTAACAAAAAAGTTAACCGCGAGGTGTCCCCGTTCATAAACAGCAACGCTCATTCCGAGGAACGTCATCCAGACAACTAACAAACGGGAAAGCTCTTCAGTCCCTGGCATTGAATAATCAAAAAATCTCGATATGACCTGCGTCAGAACAATTAATGTGAGCAGAGCAATAACAACTGCACACGCAATATATAAAACCTTTACTAATGCTTTCGTCATATTACTCATCATCCTCCCATCCGGAATTCCTGCGGTACATATTCATCATTTCTTCACCGAACACGTCCTCTTCCCACTGCTCGTAAACAGGCAGCATCGCTTCTCTGAATGCTTCTTTATTCACATCATCGTTAACTTCCATACCGTTCTCAGTAAGGTATTTTATATGCTCCGATTCTGTATCATCGTTTGCATCCTGAATTTCTTTAGAAATTTTATCGATTTCATCGGTAATTATCTGCTGATCCTCGGGATTGATTTTCTCCCAAGTTTCACCGTCGAAGACAACCATTACAGTGTTATAAAAATGTCCGGTCAATGATAAATAATCCTGCACTTCATTAAAACGCGGTGCAACGATGTTCGCGAGCGGGTTTTCCTGTGCATCGAGCGCGCCCTGCTGCAGTGCGCCATACACTTCACTGAACGCCATGACTGTAGGCAGTGCACCGACCTGTTCAAACGTATCGACACGAAGTGCAGTTTCAGCAACCCTGATATTCATCCCCTGTAAATCTTCCGGTTCCACGACCGGCCCTTCATTATTCGTCACGTGACGGAAGCCCCATTCCAAATATCCCGCCGTGTGCATGCCGTACTCCCCTGCAATATCTGCTATGTAATCTCCAAATTCACCATCATATGCATCACGTGCCGCATGTTCGTCCGGCCACATATAAGGCAGGTCTTCAATCGCGAGCCTCATATCCATCGTCTGCATCGAACCGACCATCACTGCAAGTCCGTGCATTGCACCGACATCAACCTGCTGCAGCATTTCAGTTTCACTGCCGAGCTGTGAGTTCGGGTAAATTTCAAATTTCACTCTGCCATCGGTTTGTTTTTCGACAGCTTCAGCCATCTCATCAATTTTAATCGCCTGATTTGTCTCAGGTGATAATGCATGGCCAAGCTGCAGCGTGATACTTTCATCTTCATTGCTGCATGCACTGAGTAATAATAAAAACGATAAAATACCGATTAATAATATATGTTTTTTCAAACCCACATCAGCTCCCCTTTGTTATTTTTTCTTATAATTATAAGTTAAAATGCAATATTATACAAATATAAATTCAATTTGCTTTTTATTAACTGAAAATTCTATAATAGAAAGAATAGTTCATTATAGGAGTGAAATAAATGCCAGAATTAAATCCGCGTGCAACAGCATTATCCATCCCCGGAATCAGAGTATTTTCAAATCAGGTTCAGCTGTTTGAAGATGGCGTCAATTTAACAATCGGACAGCCTGACTTCCCGACACCCGACAGCGTAAAGGACGCGGCGATCACAGCAATCAATAATAATAAAACCGGCTATTCATTAAACGCAGGCATCGTAGAACTGCGCCAGGCCGCTGCGGACTTTTTTGCAGATAAGTATAACGCTCACTACACGGCTGACGAAGTCGTTATTACGAACGGTGCAAGTGAGGCATTGGACTCAGTACTCCGTACGATATTAACAGATGGTGATGAAGTGATTATTACGGCACCTGCCTATCCTGCATATGAATCGCTGATTAAACTGAACGGCGGTGTTGTTAAATACCTTGATGTCAGCGATACAGAATTTGTTCCGAATATTGAGAAATTAGATGCTCTAGTTACTAATAGCACTAAAGCTGTGCTCTTAAACTACCCATCGAACCCGACGGGCGCATCTTTATCGGAAAAAGATGTGAAGGATATCGCTAATTACATAAGCACTAAGGACTTATTCCTTATCAGCGATGAAATATACAGCGAAAATGTTTATGAAAATAAACATATTTCGTTTGGCAGCATGGAAAATACACGTGATAAAATAATACTGATTCACGGCGTATCTAAATCACATTCGATGACAGGCTGGAGAGTCGGCTATACATTATCACCCAGACACTTAAGCGATGAAATATTAAAAGTGCATTTGAATAACTCAATCTGTGCAGCAGTACCAAGCCAGTACGCGGCACTTGAAGCGTTAACAAATGCCAAAGACTTCCCGAAAGTGATGAATGAAGCATACTTAAAACGCCGGGACTACGTTTACGACCGTCTTATTAAGATGGGCTGTACAGTGGAAAAACCAGGCGGCGCATTTTATATATTCCCGAACATTTCATTTACAGGAATGGACGACTGGGACTTCGCAACAGCATTACTGAATGAAAAACATATGGCAGTCGTCCCGGGATCATCATTCTCAGAACACGGAGCCGGCCATATCCGAATTTCTTTCGCGAGCACGATTGAAACACTGGAAGAAGGCATGAACAGACTGGAAACATTTGTGACAGAACGCGTTTAATATAAAAAGGTTCACCGAAAAAAATTCGGTGAACCTTTTTTGATGGATATTAGGGATTGCGCGCCACCGTCAGTTTTCGGTGGCATAGAACCACACTTTGCACGCCACCGTCAGTTCTCCGTGGCACAGAATCACACTTTACACGCCACCGTCAGTTTTCGGTGGCACAGAACCACACTTTGCGCGCCACCGTCAGTTCTCGGTGGCACAGAACAATACATTGCGCGCCACCGTGGGATTTTATGCACATAATAAAAAACAGGGCAGACCGCCATTACGGGGTCCGCCCTGTTTCATTTTATTATTTTTTCTTCCTGTAAACTATAAATCCAATAAATGCTGCCAGAATTACTGCGAGTGTCACGACTACTTTAATAATCGTATCCTGCAGTTCCTGCCTCGCTGCTTCTGCTGCGGCTTTCTCCTGTTCTTCTGCTTCAAGCGCCGCCTGTTCTTCAGCGGCTATTCTTTCTTCTTCAGCTTTTCTCTCTGCTTCTTCACGGGCTTCCTGTTCTTCACGCAGACGCTCTTCTTCTGCTTCACGCTGCGCTGTTTCATCTGCTTCCCATGTTTCTTCCAGATTGCTGTTTAAATTATCGACTTCATCCTGTCTCAGGTTTTCATCGCTGGCGATGTAGCTTTTTGAATTCGCCAAGGCACGGGTTAATGGTTCTCCCATTTCACGGTCAGTATATGCTGCTTCAACTTCTGCAATTGTCGCTTCAAGTACCGTCGTATCGGCATCTGGTATACTGCCTGTCAGCGCTGAACGTGTATATGATGTATACAGCTCTTCGCCGCTGGCGTTTTTCGCTACAACATGAAAGTCATAAGTGGTATCTGTATTTAATCCTTCTATTCGAAAACTGCTGCCTACTGTTGTTCCGACAGATTCACCGTTACGGAACATTTCATATTCCACAGCGTCTTCATGTGCATCCCAGTACATCGTCGCAGTATTTCCTGTAACTTCTCCCGTCGATAAAATCCGGTGGTTAAAGTCATCGAAGAATGCATGCGTTCTCGGCGCTTTCTCTGCCAATTCTGCACGCGATTCCGCTGTGTAGTAATACATCGCGAATGTTTCACCGAAATATTCGCCGACCATATCGTAATACTCACGCTGCGAATTGCTGTTCATCAGCTGATCCACCTCAGCAGCATGAATTGCTCTGAACTCCTCAGTCTCACTGACCTGCACACCGACCGTAAATGAATCGACGACATGTCCGTATTCATGGAGTTCCAGATTAATCGTCGAATGTCCTCTGCCGTATTCACTGTAGCCGATCCGTGCCATCGACACATGACCGCCTGCCCCAGGTATGTCATCCCAGGAGTTTGTATGGCCTCTCGGTACTACTCCTTTTAAATGTGCAAATTCCGGCTGTTCAGTAATCGGTGTATCCGCAAGAATAAATACAGCACCGTTGTTATTAGTCTGATATAAAATTTGGTTTTCTACATTATTCATACGGCTAATCATCCGCTGTGCTTCTTGCCAGCTTTCGTCAGATGATGCACGAACATCAACCATATTTTGCAAATACGGGTTGATTGCTTCCTGTGCATTAGCATTTGGTACCCAAAACAATAATATTACCAGTGTAAATAACGTAACTCTCCTAGCTGCCCTCATCACTATCACTCCGAACTTTTAGAACTCGTAATTCGTTTCCATATCCCATTCCTGAATTTTATAATCTCTCGCACCCAGCGAAATGTAGGGATCCTGCTCTACGAGTGAAACCGCTGACGCCTCATCTTCAGCACGGTAAATAATAAGACCGCCTGAACCATCGGTGAAGCGCCCGTTCATCAGCACCGTGCCCGCATCTCTTTGACGTGTCAGAAAGTCCAGATGCTCCGGTCTATGTACACGTGATAATTCTTCATCTTTCATCGATAATAATACTGCGAAATACTTCATCACTTCATCTCCTTACCAGTAATATACACTAAAAGAAAACAGACTGGAAACTCCAGCCTATTTCAGTGACTCTATACGCTCTGTTAAAATTTTACTAATTTCTTCTTTACTCTGTTCTGCAGGCTTATAAGCCGTTAAATGCTCGCCGTTGATAAATACTGTCGGAACAATTTTCAAACCACGTTCATTAAAATCTTTAAGTACTGCCACACCGCGTTCATACGCCGCTGTTTTTTCTGGCAGTCCTAAAGTATCTTCACACATTTCGAGTGTTTTTCTGAAACTCTTCACCCAAGATTCCTGCGTCTGGAATAATTTTTTCATTGCCGCAAAACCTTCTGCAGGATCATCATGATCGACATAGTTATTTGCTACAGTACCGCGGAGCAGCTGCCCCTTCGTCCGGTCTACATGCTTAACAACAAATTTTACATGACCGTTATCCGTGTACGGTTTAATTACTTCAGATGCAATTTCAAAAAACTTCGCACTGTACGGGCATCCGAGATTCACAAATGCTTCCACTTCAATCGATGCATGCTCAAGGCCTACCGTTAAGTATTCTATATCAGCAGTATATCTGTTCTTCACAAAAACTCCCCCTATTTTTATATCACTTATAATATTAATCATACCCATAACTCATCCTTCGCAATCTCCTAAAAAGAGGACAGGCACCTTCCCGGGTGGAAGACGCCTGCTAAGGGGTTATATATTTTAAAACAGCTAAGCAAATTTGGATTAGCCCCTAAATTACCATTCTTTCATTATTCTCGTCAATGAATATTCTGAAAGTTTTGATAAATATATTTTTTAGCTGTATAATAATTAAATATTAAACACTGCCCTACACCCCAACCCCAAGCACCCAGAGCCAGATTGGCAGCGCAATCAGACTTAAAAGCGTCGTAAGCAATGCACCTAGAGAAACAGTATCCGGTTTTGTATTATAAGCAGCAGCAATCATCGTTGCATTCGCTGCGACCGGCATGGCGTTCAGTATGATAAAGACCAGTTTAAACGTATCGTCAATCGGCATGAATACAGTCAGTCCCGTTGCAATTACAGGCGATACAACCATGCGCATTGTCACAAGACCGGTAACTTCAGTCACTCTGCTGTGGCCAAACTTCATATCAGCCAGCTGCATACCTAAAATCAGCATAACGATTGGAATCGATGCCGCGCCGAGCATTTCAATAATCTCCATAAATGCCGGCGGAATTTTGAAGTGTATCAGCTGCAGTACAATCGCAATAACGACCGCATATATTACCGGTACGCGCATAACGCTTCTCAGACCTTCACGTACAGTAATCGCTGCACCGTTGCCGTATGATGCTATAAAGATTCCGACCGTGCTGATAATAAATGTATGAATAACTGTCAGCATAATTGCATAATCAAATGCCGCGGCATTTATCGCAAACAGGACGACCGGTGCACCGTAGTTTCCGCTGTTTGGAAACAGTACGCCAAGCAGCATCGCACCGATTTCCGCTCTGCCGTATTTTAGAAATCTCGCGATCACTATAGTGATTACAGTTAAAATCAGCATTAAAATTAACGAGAACAGCAGTGCATATAGAAATTCCCCGTCCAGCGGATTCGTATAAAATGTCGTAAAGGCCAGTGCGGGAAATAATATGTAAAGCGAGACGGATGACACAGATTTAATGTCCATTTTCAAAAGTTTTTGTGCGGTAAAGCCAATCACAAAAACCAGGAATACAGGCACGACAATCATTAATAATGACAGCATTGGCATTCCCCTTCTATATACCATGTTTTATTTTATTCTATCATCACTGTCAAAATCAGCTGAAATTATAATAGAAATAATTTTATATTTTTTTATAATTAATATAATAAAATTTCAGTTTAAATTTTCACAATACATTACAGAATATGCGTAAAACCACATTTCTTATGTGTGAAATCCCAAGAGCAAAATGAAACAGATTCCCTATTATGTTATAGTTATAAAGTATAAATTTGCTCAACTTTATAAAGTAAAGGAGACGACTATGTTAAGTATAAAGAATTTAACTAAGATTTACGGCGGCAATAAAAAAGCCGTTAACGACATTTCCCTCGATATCGAGGAAGGTGAATTTATCGCATTTATCGGCACGAGCGGCAGCGGTAAGACAACTGCGCTCCGTATGATTAACCGTATGATTGAACCGACTTCAGGCACAATTACGATAAACGGTGAAGATATCACGAAGAAAAACCCGGTTGAACTCCGCCGAAAAATCGGCTATGTGATTCAGCAGATTGGTCTGTTGCCGCATATGACGATTAAAGAGAATATCACTTTAGTCCCGCGACTTTTAAAATGGTCCGACGAAGATAAAGATAAAAAAGCAAAAGAATTAATTAAGCTCGTCGATCTGCCGGAAGAATTTTTAGACCGCTATCCTTCTGAACTTTCAGGCGGACAGCAGCAGCGTATCGGTGTTGTCAGAGCACTCGCAGCCGAACAGGATATTATACTTATGGATGAACCTTTCGGGGCATTGGACCCAATTACACGCGATACATTACAAGATCTGGTTAAAGAGCTTCAGCAGAAGCTGGGCAAAACATTTATTTTCGTTACTCATGATATGGATGAAGCGATAAAACTCGCAGACAGAATTTGTATTATGAGCCACGGGGAAATTATTCAGTTTGATACGCCGGATGAAATTCTGCGTAATCCGGCTAATGACTTCGTCCGTGATTTCATCGGTGAAGGCCGCCTGATTCAGGATCGGCCGAATATGCGTACTGTTGCAGATGCAATGATTACACCGGTCAGCATTACAGTTGATAAATCTATTAACGATTGTATTGCACTGATGCGTGAAAAACGCATCGATACAATTCTCATTACTGACAGTCATAAGAAACTGCTCGGTTTTATCGATATTGAAGATATTAACGAGGGCTACCGTAAAGGTATGGATATTGTTGACTTAATGGGCCGGGATATTTATAAAATCGGCATAGATTCAAAACTCCAGGATTCTGTCCGCACAATTTTAAAACGCAACGTCAGAATCATTCCTGTAGTTGATGATAATAATACTTTAATAGGCTTAATCACACGTTCTAACCTGGTAGATATCGTGTACGACACAATTTGGGGCGAGGAGACGTCTCTTCCGGTTACGTCAGGAGCTGATGAAGTATGATGGAATTTTTAAGTGTAAACGGCTCAGAACTGCTCGTTAAAACCTGGGAACACTTTTACCTGTCTATTATTTCATTAATTATCGGTATTCTGATTGCCGTGCCTTTAGGTATGGCAATTGCCAACACTAAAAAAGTAAGCAACTATGTATTAACAACAGCAGGCGTGCTGCAGACTGTACCGACACTCGCAGTGCTCGCGCTGATGATTCCGCTCTTTGGAGTCGGACGCATACCGGCGATTATCGCGCTCAGCGCATATATCCTGCTGCCAATTTTAAATAATACGATTATCGGTGTTAAAAATATTGATCCAAATGTCAAAGAAGCAGCCAAAAGTATGGGTATGACACGTATGCAGCTAATATGGAATGTCGAACTGCCGATTGCCATACCGTTAATTTTAAGCGGTATCAGATTATCATCGGTCTATGTCATTTCATGGGCAACACTTGCCAGCTACATCGGGGCCGGCGGTCTTGGGGACTTTGTCTTCAACGGACTGAATTCTTACCAGCCTGAACTGATTATCAGCGCTGCTGTTATGGTTACACTGCTTGCACTCATTGCAGATTTTATTTTATCGCTGACAGAAAAATGGGCTACGCCAAAAGGCTTAAAAGTATCCCGATAGGAGGAGTATCATGAGACAAATGAAAAAATTATTAGCCTTACTGGTATCTCTGACTGTCTTATCCGGGTGCAGCCTGCCCGGCCTCAGCAGCAGTTCCAGCGACGGTATTGCAATCACATCAATGACGACAACAGAATCACAGATTGTTTCTCATATGTCGCGCTTAATGATTGAACATTACAGCGATGGAGAAATTGAGCCGACAATGATAAACAACCTCGGCTCATCAACAATTCAGCATAACGCACTGCTGTCAGGAGATGCCCAGGTATCCGGAGTACGCTACACCGGTACTGAACTTACCGGCGTATTAGATAAAGATCCGGAAAGCGATCCTGATATTGCACTGGAACAGACACAAAAAGCATTTGATGAAGATTTCGATATGAAATTTTACGACTCTTACGGTTTCGATAACACGTATGCCTTTATGGTAACCAGTGAAACTGCCGAAGAGTACGATCTTGAAACGACATCAGATTTAGCGGCATACACGGATGAATTCGCAGTCGGTGTGGATACTTCATGGTTCAACCGTCCCGGCGACGGCTATCCTGCATTCCAGGAAGCTTACGGGTTCGAGTTCGACAACATCCGTGCGATGCAGATCAGTCTTGTATATGAAGCATTAAACACAGGCAGTCTGGACCTGGCACTCGGCTACACGACTGACGGCCGTATTCCGGCCTATGATTTAGTCGTCCTGGAAGACGATTTGCAGTTCTTCCCGCCTTATGATGCATCACCGTTTGCGACACATGAAATCATTGCAGAATATCCGGAAATTGACGATGCGCTGTCTCGTCTGGTCGGTACAGTTTCAACAGAGACTATGCAGAATTTAAACTACCGTTCAGATGAAGAAGGCATTGAGCCTGCGCTCGTTGCGGAAGAATTTTTAGAAGAACACAACTACTTTGAAGAGGAAGGTGAGTAATGTGACAGGTAATTTATTAACGGATTTATATAATTATTTCGTCAACAACTTCGCCTATCTGCTTAGCCTGTTTACAGACCACCTGCTGATGAGTATTTACGGCGTGCTGTTTGCCGCAATCGTCGGCATTCCAATTGGGATTTTTATCGCGCGCTATGCGAAACTCTCAGGTGTCGTGATTACAATTGCGAATATTATCCAGACGATTCCCGCCCTCGCGATGCTGTCGATTTTAATGCTCGTTATGGGACTCGGCACGAATACGGTTATTCTGACGGTATTCCTGTACGCGCTCCTGCCGATTATTAAAAATACGTACTCCGGCATTACAGGTGTCGATAAAAATATTACCGACGCCGGAAAAAGTATGGGTATGACACGCAATCAGGTGCTCCGCATGATTGAGCTGCCGCTTGCCTTGTCAGTTATTATCGGCGGGCTGCGCATTGCGCTCGTCGTTGCGATCGGTATTGTTGCCATCGGTTCATTCATCGGTGCGCCGACGCTGTCGGATTTAATTATCCGCGGTACGAATGCAACTGACGGTACGGTGTATATTTTAGCCGGTGCGATTCCAATCGCCTTAATTGCGATTATAATCGACTTTGCGCTTCGCTTCCTGGAACGTAAACTCGATCCGACTTATAACCCCGACGATAAAACACCGAAAGCCCAAACGGTTAACGATTAGCATGTTTTCAGTCCTGCCGTTTTGGCGGGGCTGTTTTTTATTAATTTGTAAAAGGAGATTATTATATGGCTTTAATGCGGATTAACTTTTTCTCAGAAGCACTGGGCAAGCATCATCACTTTAATTTAATACTGCCGGAACAGAGTGAACATTATGACATGAATGCTGTGCCACCCCTCTTACCGTCGGTAATGATACTTCACGGTTTATCGAGCGACAACAATTCATATTTACGTTTTACGAACGTTGAACGCTACGCAAATGAACATAATATCGCTGTCATTTTACCGGACGGTGATCACAGTTTTTATGCGAATATGCTGTACGGCCACAGCTATGCCAATCATATTATGGAAGTGTGGCGCTACGCTCACCAGGTATTTCCCTTGTCAAAAGAACGCGGGGACAACTTCTTAGCAGGCCATTCCATGGGCGGTTTCGGAGTTATTAAAACAGCATTTGAGCAAGCTGAGCTCTTCGGCAAAGCATGCTTTATGTCCAGTGCGACTGACATCGAACGGCTGTTAAACTACGACTGGCCGGATTTTAAAATGTACGGTATCATCGGTGACGTTACAACAACAGCCGGCACTTCTCTAGATATTAAAAAGATTGTTAAAAATGGAATTGATGAAGCTGGAATTGAAGGCCTGCCTGAGTTATATATGATGTGCGGCACCGAAGATTTTATATATGAAGATAACGTGGAGTTCAAAGCGTTTCTTGAATCTAAAGATGTTTCATTTAAATATGAAGAGGGTCCCGGAGACCACGATTATGCTTATTGGGATCAAGGCATCTTAAAAGCAATTAAGTGGATGACGAAAAATGAGAACGGCTGAATTCAGCCGTTCTCATTTTGCTATTATATGTTTGGCCCGTAGAGTCGTTTTGAGTCATCGACCTGTTCTCCGGCAAGCAGTTTATCGAGTGTTGATTTCCAGCTTGGCGGCGTATATTCAGAATCTCGCAGATTCTCCATCAGACCAATATTTCCACGATTATGGTACAGCACTTCGTTCATCCGGGCAATCGTCCATTCCGGGCATGGTCGTTCGATTAATTTAAATGTATCGCCGGCTTGAATATTTCCTTCTTTAAGCACGCGGAAATACCAGCCGGTGCGTCCTGTATCTTCAATTTTTTTCGCTAAATCGATATCCTGATGACGGCGTGCCGGTTTCCAGCACGGGCGGCGCGGCTGAGATACTTGAATTGCTGCTTCACCAAGTTCGTATATATCGCCGATGTGCACAGTCGTTTCATCCATATGCATGACCGCAATATTTTCACCGTTGCCTCCGGCTTTAATATCTGGATTGCCGAGCTCGCGCTGCCATTTATCGTAATGTGCGAGACTGTACGCAAATAGTGCTTTTTCCGGCCCACCGTGATTTTTCTTATCCGCACATTCGTCGCCCTTAAGACCTTTTTCAGATAAAAATACAGGCTCATCTGTCTCATTTTTAAACGCGCCGGTTTCCCACTGCTGATCCATTTTACTCTTTGCTTCAGGATTGCCGACAGTCTTCACTCTGCCTTTGTAAAGTGTATGAATTTTTCCGTAGATCGACATCAAGCATCATTCCTTTTCAAATCGATTTGTCAGACGGCCGAGCGATTCAATTTCAACCGTAACTGTGTCACCGTCTTTAATCCATGGTTTATCAGCTGTTTTATAACCTGACGCCACACCTTCCGGTGTCCCCGTTAAAATAATATCACCAGGTTTCAGCGTCATATATTTTGAAATATGGCTGACAAGCCCCCTGCTCTTAAACACCATATCATTCGTATTCGAATCCTGGCGCAGCTCGTCATTTACATACGTCTTAATACGTAATTTGTGCGGCTCACCGATTTCACCTAGTGTTGCGATATACGGACCGACCGGGCAGAAACCATCATATGTTTTCCCGGTGAGCCACTGGCTCGTCGCAAACTGCGAGCTTCTTTCGGATACATCATTCGCATTTGCATAGCCGAATATGTAATCCATCGCATTTTCACGGTCGATATTACGGCCTTCTTTACCGATAATAATCGCAAGCTCACCCTCGTAATCAATCATATACTTATCCTGCGGTATTTTTATCGTACTGTTATGCGCAGTCAGCGTATTATTAAACTTTGAAAAAATAATTGGCATGTCCGGAATATCTATTTTCATCTCTTCGGCATGACGTTTATAATTCACGCCGACACAAATAATCTTCTCCGGATTCGGCACGACCGGCCCAAGCTCAAGTTCATCGATACTTTTCAGTTCGATATACTCCGCTTCCAGGTAAAATTCAATCAAAGCCTCTGCCTTATCTTTGTTCGCCATGACATCCTGCAGCGTTTCAAAATCCTCGGAAATATCCAGTACACCTTTTTTAGTCAGCACACCAAGGTGATAATTCCCGCTTGTTTCATCTACAAAAGTCAGTAATTTCATGTCAATTTTGCCCCATTTCTGATTGCCTTATCTATCTATCATACCCTTTTAGGCAAAAACGATAAACTCCTTTGAAAAAATGGCGATGGAGAGTGATATAATTACGTTAACTGATCTTTAGGAGGAAATTTCATGAGCGTTTTTACAGCAGAAAAAGAAATACAAATATTATATGCAGATACCGACATGATGGGAGTTATTTACCACGGCAGCTATATTAAATGGCTGGAACTCGGACGCATGCAGCTGATTGAGGATATCGGCTATGATTATTTAAAAATGGAACGTGAAGGATATTTAGCACCTGTCCATAACGTCAACATTACATACGCGAAATCTCTTAAGTACGGAGACCGCGCATTCGTCCGTACATGGGTGGAAGAAAACACCGGCGTCCGTACAATCTACGGTTTTGAAATCGTTAACGGCGACGGCGAAGTTTGCACGCACGGTACAACAACACTAATCGTCGTTAAAAAAGTCGACGGCGAATTCCAACCCGTCATTTTCAAGCGTGTCTTCCCGGAATGGCACGCCAAATACGAAGAAATCAAAGTAAAAAAATAATATTGATTTGGGAACGCGCCTGGCGGCGCGTTTTTTTGTTTGGATTAGGTCGGATGTTTATCATAATCGTGCTCGGTGGCGCGCAATCCTTTGTTCTGTGCCACCGTAGTTTCTCGGTGGCGCGCAATCCTTTGTTCTGTACCACCGTCGTTTTTCGGTGGCGCGCAATCCCCTGTTCTGTGCCACCGTCGTTTTTCGGTGGCGCGCAATCCCCTGTTCTGTGTCACCGTCGTTTTTCGGTGGCGCGCAATCTAAATTTTAGTCAGATGATTCTTATATCTTCTAATATATTCCTGGTTTCCAACCACATCTTCATAAGTACCGTAATTAAATTCATAATAGCTCGCCGTACTCATCTCGAAACGAGTACAATATTTACCCAGCATTCTCACAACCGTGCGCGGGCTTAGTCTATAATCGATAAACTCCAAAAATCGTTTCCTTGTCAGTTTTTCATTCATAAACAAAACAGTATAATCACTCAATGCCCGAATGATGTGATATTCTTTCGTTTCTTTAGACCCGCATGAAGGACAAAAGAAGTGATATGATAATTTCTCAACCTCAAAACTCCCGCAGTTTCCGCAATATAATCCTTTACGCACCGCTTCAAAATCCGCACTTTTATCAAAATATGGATTATCGATAATATGTGCCGAAATCGCATCCACAATACCTTCTGCGTATCGTCCTGCATAATCATTTTTAAACTGCTTTAAATAATCCCGCAGCTCCGACCGCATCACCAGCTTTTTCCGCACTTCCTGATTATCGCAGTTCAATCGGAAATCAATATGCGGAAACACAACTTTCCCTGATATCTTGAAATTCAGCCGGTGAATGTACTGAAGCCCGAGCAGTTTGTTCATCGCACGCTTCAGCTGAGACGGCGGATCATCAGGCACTTCAAAATTCCCGGCAAACCATTTTTCCTTTTCCACACGATAAAAACCCGAGTAGTTTTTAATCTCATTAACTGTAATCCCCGCATCGCTCACGATAAGTGTATCGTACTGTGCCACACTATCTTCAATACTTAAATAAATATCGCGGAACACAAAAACAGAGCCGTGCCCAACGTCGTCAAATACTTCATCGTAAATGCATTCTCCTGCAAACCCGCGTTCCAGCACCGATAATTTCTTCGCATCTTCACTGTTTAGCTGGCTCCTAAAAATTAAGGCACGGTGATACGCCAAATCTTTACTGATTTTCCGTTCCGATATAATCATGATTTCCTCCTTATTTAAAAGTCCCTTCATACTATATATACGGAAAATCAGCGATTTATTTTTATTCCATACAAGTTATTTAAACTTCTTGAAATATGTTAAATAATTCCCACAAAAATGGAAAAAACCGCCCAAAGGCGGTTCATCATCATTAAATTTCTATAACCTGCAGCGCATCGCGCATTTCATGCACGATATCTTTCGTACGCCACTCGCGTTTATAACCGAGACATGCACAGAGATAATCCGTACCGCCTTCACTTACCTGATGTCTAAAATGAATGTGTCCCATAATACTGTAGCGGATATCGTAGTCTTCATAAAACTGGTCGAAGTCCGATGTGCCGATGAAGGCATTATAGTAATCGAACAGACGGTTCGGCATCGGCACCCTGAATGCTTTATGCGTCGCGACGTGTGTCATCAGAATAATTTTCTTATCGCGCACTGCTTCCAAATCGGTCGCGGCGCGTGCCGCCATTATTTCAGACACTTCCGGATCCGTCATGCCCCAGTTGATTTTCACTTTATCCTGCCAGGTACCGCCGTAGTATTCACGCCGGCTTAAACGTTCCAGAGAAAATTTTTCATTCGCATACGTGTAATCGTACCAGGCTGGATTCATCACCAGCGCCCAGTCATTACCCAAATCAATAGGCGAACCTTCTTTAAAATATTTCGTGTCTTTAAAAAAATCATATATTTCCCGGGTACTTTTCTGATCCCCGCTGAAGTTCCAAAAGTCATGGTTGCCCGGCACGAAATAAATTGTCACACCGGTCATCTGCTCGAGTTCCTGCATAAAGCGGTACGAACGGACGTGGTCGTTTGAAATGTCGCCGGCAATCAGCAGCATGTCGAGCGCCTCTCTCGACACTTCATTTGCAAGCGTAAGAGAAAAATCTTTCTGCTTCAGCGTCTCGCTATTGTAGCGATCGATATGCAAATCTGAAATAACTCCAATTTTCATTACTCATTCGCTCCCGCATCAATTTATTTCCTCAATGCTATCACAACTTTTAGCCCTCATAAAAAGTTCCGCTTCACGCTACTTGTCTTTTACACTGACTTTCGGAATGACAATAAGTGCAAAGACGAATGCAGCTATTAATAGAACAACGTTAACGATAAACGCCGTGCTTCCTGCTGCTGCCACTGAAACGGTGTTCGACATTGCCGAGTAAACTGCGACGATAATCGCAATACCGAAGGCCCCGCCGAGCGTCGATGCCATTTTGAAAATCGCAGACGCAACGCCGACTTTGTTTTTCGGCGTCGTTGACACAGCCGTATCCAGCGCCGGCGTCGCAAACAGACCAATACCGATACCGAAAAATCCGAAACCGATCAGGCTGGAAACAATATAGGCAGTACTGCCAAGGAATGTCAGAGACAGCATAATTAATCCGGCAGCTAAGAGTAAGGGTGCAGACACAAGTGCAGGTTTCGGTCCCAGTTTACCGATACTTTTCTCACCAACTCTAATTGCCAAGAGCATCGTTAAAATATAAGGGATTGTTATAAGACCCGCAGAAAATGCAGTCATACCAAGACCCTGCTGCGTATAAATATTGAATAATGCCAGCGAACCGACCGCTGTATTTAGAAGAAAGTTCGTCACGACAGTGCCTAAAAACGCTTTGTTCGAGAACAAAGTTAAGTCGAGAAACGGCGCATGTTTGCGCTGTTCTACAATAACAAAGACAATCAGTCCGATAACGAAGACCGCAATCAGCAGAATCGATGTGAGACTGCCCCAGCCGAGCACCTCTCCCTGCGTAATAAAAATACTGATTGCACCGATCATCACAACGAAAATAGATAAGCCTGCGAAGTCGAATTCAATCGGCCCCCGGTTTTTATCGTGTACGTCTTTAATATTTTTCAGTAAAAATAAAGCGATAACCGACAGCACAATCGACACGATAAAAATCCACTGCCAGGCAATGAACGTTGCCATCGTTCCTGCGAAGAGCGACGCCAGACCGGTACCGCCGAACGCACCGAGTGACCAGTAACTGAGTGCTTTACGGCGCTGTTCACCTTCAAATATGTTATTAAAAATTGAAATAGTTGCCGGCATAATCATCGCTGCCGAGAACCCCTGGATAATACGTCCAATAATTAAGAATGATGTATGGAATGGCAGAATAATAATAATTGAACCGATAATACTTAGGAAAATTCCGATATAAGTAATTTTCGTATAGCCAATTTTATCTGCGATGTTTCCTGCTGCGACCATGAAAATTCCAGTAATCAGCGATGTTAAACTGACGGACAGGTTAATAATACTGCTGCTCGTCGTGCTGTAGGTTGCCTGAACTTCAGGTGCAATGTTTAAGAATGCCTGGGCAAACAGCCAATAGGTTAGGATGGATAAAATGATACCCAGTATAACCTTATTAGGTGTCTCTGCTTTCATAATTGTCTGAGACAAAATCTTCACCTCTATATTTTTTAACTCCCGTCCATTATAAATGAAAACGCTTAAAATTATTTGCTGGAACATTGAAAGTCACAAAAAAGTCATTCTGATTAAAAATGCCGCCGAACCCGGCAGCACCTAATCAATTATTAATCATCATCTTCAATTTCGCTGTCTTCTTCATCATCGTCGTCGGAATCGTCGAGCATATCGTCTTCCATATCAGACTCTTCGACGCCCGTTTCTTCAACGCCTGTGTCTTCATCTTCTGTATCCTCGCCGCATGCCGCAAGTGCGAGTACTGCGAGCATTGTTGAAACAACTGCGAATTTCTTCATAAGTCCGATCACTCCTAATTTCTGAATTAATATGTATATACCCGGGATTTATTACTTTAACTCGCTTAAATTAAAAACAGTAATCACCAAAAATGATAGCAATTACTGTTTTTATGTAAGATATTAAAGTAATCTGAACAAGAAATCAGATTCAAATTTCTTTTGTATTACATATTATTTATTATTTTCGTTACTCTTAAAAACTCATCTACATCTTCTGAATTATGAACATGTATTGGAGACACCCTGACCAATGAATCCAACCCTACTGATTCAAGAATACGTTTTGAATAATGACTACTTGCCTCTCTAGCAAAGACTTGTATACTGTTCTCTTTATATACTTCAACAGCTTTGTTATTTGAAATATTACTGAAAGTCATCGCCAGTATTAAATCCTGGTCAATACCATTTTCTTTTTCGAAATGAATCATTACATTGTTTAGTTGTTTTGTACCCTGTATTGTTTCTGAACCGTTAAGCAATCTGTTCAGTATTGCCTGTTCCTGCAGTTTAATTCTGTTCATACCTTCTTCTATTAAAGTTCTTCTATCAGTTTCTCCTATATAATACATTCCAATTTCACAGATATAATCTACAATTTTAGAGAATGAAGCATAATGAGCCGGTGTAGCACTTCCTAAATCCCAGTTTGTTTCTGCCGTTGCAAGTAATCTATGATGTGGCATGCGAGCAAGTCTGTTTGACAACCAAGCAAATCCTACACCTCGCAATCCAAACATTTTGTAAGGTGCGATATTTATTCCATCTACATGACATTTACTCAAATCAATCAGCTCATGAGGTGCTCCTTGAACAGCATCCACTATAATGATTGCTTCACTATTTTTCTCATGAATAGCTTGAGTATATTTCTCCAAATCATGCATGCCTCCGGTAATATTAGATGTTAGAATCAATGAAACAATCCTTGTGTTATCATCAATATGTGAAAGCAACTCCTCTAAAAACACACTTCCTGTACTCCTGTCAGCTTTTGCTACTCTTAACTCGTGTCCATATTGCTGTGAAGAGAATTCACAAGCGTCGTAAGACGAAGGATGTTCTATCGAGGTCGTTACTATATTACCCTTAGGTAAATTTATTGCAGCGACCGTGATCATTTCAAAGATGATTTTAGATGCAGTCAAAGATATGGCAATTTCTCCACCTTCTGCATTCAGCAACATGCTGATATCTTTCTTACCGTCAGTGATATCTTGATTAATCATCTGAGCAATATCGTAATCGCTGACAGGCGAATCTGGAATTTTTGATACTTCCACATACTTTTCAACAGCACTTTTCAACCTTAGCGCTCCACCTGCATTTTCAAAAAATATTCTTTTATTACCATTTAAATCCGCATCTAAAAAGTAAAATTGATTTCTTAACTTATCTTGAAGTTCTTTTGGAAAAAAATCTGTATTTCTGTTAGTCATTCAAATCCCCCTTAAATTTATGCTTTATTATTACTATTTTCATTAACATTTTTCTGATAGAATACTTTCTCATCAAAATCTCCAGTTTTTCTGGCTACCAATGTAGTACCTGTTAAATCTCCAGTAACATTAACTGTTGTGTGCCCCATGTCTATGATAGGCCAGATTGCTGCGAGAACTGGTACTAACTCTAAAGGCATACCTAGAGTTTCTAGTAAAATCATCGAGAATATTATCCCTGCACCCCTGACACCTGCTGCACCAATACTCAGAACCAAGCCTAAAAATACTATTTGTAAGAATAAACCGAATGTCAGTTCTATACCATATAAATTAGTAGCAAACACACTGATTACACCAAGGGCTACCGCCATTCCATCCATATTTGCAGTAGCGCCAAAAGGTATTGTGAATCCAGCAGTCCTTTCAGAAACTCCTACATTTTTCTTCATTACTCTTAAAGAGACTGGTATTGTTGCTGAACTAGTTGAAGTTGTAAATGCAAATAATATAGATGGATAAACATTCTTGAAAAATTGAAGTGGATTTAATTTTGTTATGAATTTTATTATCAGTGGATATACAACTAAGAACACTATTGCCATTGCAAGATAATCAGCTAAAATAAATGAAGCCACTGCACTCAGCATATCTGAACCAAAAGTTCCTACTAAGCTGGCAAGCAAAGCAAATATTCCATATGGTGCAAGTTGAATTACAAATTCAGTTAATCTCAGCATAATATTAGCTGCTTCATCTATGAATTTAACAACTGTAGAATTTTTCTCTTTTCCTAAACTTAAAATAACCAGACCAATGACTATCGTAAAAATAATTATTGGTAACATATCCATATTCGTTAATGATTCAAATATATTAGCAGGAATCATACTTAAAAAATGATCTGAAAAACTAAATTCTGCTGCTTCAACACTTTCCCCATGATTTAAAAAACTTGTATTCCCTTTACCTGGTTGTATTATCAACGCTACTAAAAAACCGATAGTCGTTGCTACTAGACTTGTAATTACTAAATAGAATAAAAAGCCTCCACCAACTTTGCCGAATGATTTTATATCATTCAACTTTAATATTCCAGATAATATAGTCGTAATGACCAATGGAATAATAAGCATTTTTAGTAACTGCAAGAACACATCACCTATTGGTGCAATAAATCTTACATTTTCTCCCAAGATAAACCCAACTATAACCCCCGATAACAGCTCCTATCGCTATTTGAGTATACAAAGGCAACTTAAACCACATTTTCAAATGTTTCTCCCCTTCATGTAAACCCTTTCATAAAGAAGGTTATCAATTTTTCAGAATATTGTAAAATACACGTTTTTCATAATAATTACTACAAAATACGATATTTCATTATATTTCTTCAGTAATTTCATCTGTAGCCAATTTTAATTTATCGTTAATCAAGTCATTATTTCCTAAGATACTACTATATATATCTTCCAAGTTCCTATTGTTTTTATCGTATATTAGATAGCATATTCTAATAGGTTTATTTTTATTAAATCTAATAATCTGCAGATTTCTCTCTTTAGTAAATTCTTTAGCCATTGACACAGGAATGATTGCCCAATATTCTTCGGTCTTTAAAAATTCATTAATCAACACACCTGTATGGACTTCCACCCCGAGCGTTCCTGCGTAACCAAAATTCTTTTCATGCCATAGTGCAAACATATGACCCCAATTTATATATAACTCTTTTGTCGCATCAAGTGAGTCTAGAGAAACTAGTGATTTATCAGGTTCTCTGTTCAGTACCAGAACGAGTTCCTCTCTAAAAAACTCTTCTTTAATAATTGATTCAGAAACTCTTTCTTGAAGAATAAAACCAATATCCACAGAGTTTTCTTCAATCAATGTATAAATCTCATCAGATTGATGAGTTCTAAAGAAATAACTGATTGATGGATTTTCTTTAACTATATTGCGAAAAACATCATTTAATACAAAGTTAACAATACTATCGACACCTGCTATCGATATATTTTGAACGTATTGTTTTTGTTTCAGCATCTTTGAATCAGTCATGAGCTGTTCCCATTGCAAAGCAATCTTATAAAATTTCTCTCCTTCATTAATTAATTTTATAGAAGTGATTCCTTTGGATCTCTCTATAAGTCTAACGTCAAGTTTAGTTTCCAAAGTTTTAATTCTTTGGCTGATTGTTGATTGAGATATAAATAGTTGTTTAGAAGCTTTAGATATATTTCCAGACCTTACCACAGCAAGAAAAGCTTCAATTTCAGACGAATTCATAAAAACCTCCAAATATCGTATTTAATAGTAATTAATCACATTATATCGTATTTTACATCATATGAAGATTGATGCTATTCTAAACATAATTTCATGTAAATACAATAAAGGAGTGTGTCATATGTCTAAAGTAGAAAATCTTTTCAACAAACTCAATGCTGACTTAGCACCCGGTCAAGAAAAACTTTTGAATTTTGACAATATTGTACTTAAGGGAGAAGAATTGGATGGAGACCCCGTCGATTTTTCTCATGGTGATGTTGATGTATTTGAACCGATCCCCGGTTCTCTCGACAACTTCAATTACGGCTTCAAAGAAGTTGGCAGCAGCCAAGCTTATACTGTTTATCGCGGACGCGAAGATATTCTTGAGGATGTAGCAGAAAAACTTTTCAAATACTCTTCCACACCAATCAACCCCAATAATGAAATTATTATTACACCTGGGACTCAGGGTGCCCTGTTTCTTGCTGCTGGAGCTACTATCTCGCGTGGAGATAAAGTTGCGATTATTGAACCCGATTATTATGCGAACAGGAAACTCGTCCATTTCTTTCAAGGTGAATTGTATCCGGTTCAACTAGACTATTTGAATCATCTAGACAAAGCTGGCATTAATCTAGAAGAACTAGAGAACAGTTTTAAAGATGGTGTAAAAACTTTTATTTTCTCAAACCCAAACAACCCAAGTGGGGTTGTTTATAGTAAAGATGAAGTCACTAAAATTGCTTACCTTATCAAGAAATATGATGTTAATGTAATTGTAGATGAATTATATTCACGTCAACTTTTTGATAATAGAATCTATACGCACTTAGCAAGTTTGAATATTGTGCCTAAAGAAAATATCATAACTATTATCGGCCCATCAAAAACAGAATCACTCAGTGGATTCAGACTAGGAGTCGCGTATGGTTCACAAGAGATTATAAGCAGAATGGAACAACTACAAGCTATCGTTTCATTAAGGGCAAGTGGCTATAGTCAGATTGTGCTGAAGAATTGGTTTAGTGAGCCTCCTGGCTGGATGGATGAACGAATTAGCGCTCATCAGGATATTAGAGATACCTTGCTGGAATTATTCAAAGATGCAGGTTTTGAAGTAAGAATGACAGAAGCAGGCAGCTATATTTTCCCTAAAATCAATAATCTTTCAATTGATTGTGAGAGTTTTGTTAAAGTCTTGAAAAAACAGGCTAAAGTAACCGTGACGCCTGGCACACAGTTCGGCGCACAGTTTACTGACTGTATAAGACTAAATTTCTCTCAAGATAAAGAAAAAGCCGTAGAGGCAGTGAAAAGAATTATCACAGTTGCGGGGTATTATAAAAATGAATAATAAAGTCATACCAAATGGTAATTACAAGCTTGCTACCCGAGACGAAAATAAAGTTTATACTTCCGGCATCACACCTAAAATAAATGGACAGCTAGTGAAGACTGGTAAACTTGATAATACAACCGATTTAACCGGGTATGTATCAGTGGCTCAACAGGCAATTAAAAATGCAATTCAAGTCATTAATCAGGAGATTTCTGATGACGAACTCATAGATAAGATAGTGATGATGACTGTATACATTAATGCATCTGATGATTTCATTTTTCATTCGAAGATTGCAGACTTTTTATCAGAATATCTTGTAGAAGTTTTTGGAGATGGAGTAATCGGCTCAAGAGCTGCTGTAGGTGTTAATTCCCTGCCTGGAAATGCTCCTTTAGAAATTTCACTAGTTGCAAACATTAAATAGAAAACATAATACTAGATGAAAAAAGGACGACTTAATTATTTCGATTAAGTCGTCCTTTTAATATTCTCTTTTAATTAAGCACCTTCGTCTTCTGTTTCAGTCTCTGTACCTTCTGTTTCTGTTTCTTCAGTTTCAGTGCCTTCTTCTTCCGAGCCGCCTCCGCATGCTGCAAGTGCTAATACGCCTACAAGTGATCCGATAGTTAAAAGTTTCTTCATATAAAGTTCCAGCTCCCTAAAAAGTATAGTAGATTCCAGACTGAACATTGGTGTTATTGTCACCATACCTCAGATAAAACTCCCATATGCAAAATTTACCGACCCTTAACAATTTCTAAAACTTATTAAAAATCATAACCAGCTATAAGTTCAGCTGAACAGGCCATTCTTCACACTCCTCACACATATCCCAAAACATGTACTCATACAGACTCGTTTTTACGACAATTTCCTCGAGTTGCTTAAGCTCGCGCTCCGTTTTCCCATCAGCAAGTTCATTCAAAAGGGTCATCGCCGTACCGTTTAATTCGCTGAAATCCTCGCCGGAATACGTATCAACCCACTGCTTATAAGGATTATTTTCCTGATCCGGGTTTTTATCAGCTAACGCTCTGCCAATATAGTTATAACTCCACGCACAGGCTAATAAACACGCAGCCACAGCCGCTGCATCCCCGCGTTGTGCATGATTCAGCATATAACTTGTATATGCTGTGTTAACCGCGGACGGCTCTGTTTTAAGCAGTTCACTTTCTTCAATACCGAACTCCGCAGCATATTTCCGGTGCAATTCCATTTCACCAAACAACGTCCCGTGAAGCATTTCAGAAAACATATTCATCGTCTGTAAATCCGGCGCTTTTTCGGCACCGATTGCCATCAGCCTTGAATACTCAACCAGATAGACATAGTCCTGCTTCAGCCAGTGCTGAAACTTATCTACTTCAAGCGTACCGTCACCAAGCCCGGTCACAAACGGATGACGCAGATATCCATTCCAAATATCCTCTACACTGTTCCATAATCTGTCAGTAAACTTCATTATATTATCCCCTTTTTTCAGCTGAAGACGATAAAAACCCGAACCTCATGAGGAGGCCCGGGCTGAAATTTTATACAGATATATCAGCTCAGACTTCCCTGCGCAGGTACTAACCTACAGGTTCAAAGGGTCGATATTATCTCTCAGCACCTTTAGTGCGCCCCCAGCCGTTTATATTTAATTACAATCCCACTGTACTACAGTTTTAAAAAAAACACTCCGAAAATCATTAGATAATTTTTATGTAAGGACGGTCATAAAGGCAAAACTTTCCGACCGGAAGTTTTTGGGAAATCCCCGTCGAAATCAGATCATCAGCACAATTGTGTTCGTATCCGGTATCCGTATTCTTAAAACGTAATAGATAAGTAAGCCGTAAATGGTAATCCATCAATTTTTCGAATAAGGAGTTGGACCTGATTTCTGCCAAAATTTTCACATCGTTTTGAGTGACAGTTCAATAGTTTCCGTGCTGTTGAATTTATCAATCAGCATGGATTTCCGGTTTACTTTTACTTCGAGCGCCTCAATATATGCAAGTACTTCTTTTTCATTAATAATACCTTCTTCTATAATTCCGACGCCTGACACAGTTTTGATTCGTTCACGGTGGTAGCCAAAAGAAGTGTTATTCTGCAGATTATTGACGATATCACGTTCCAGCTTCAATGATTCCAAAACTTCCGAAGCTGTGATTTCATTATCATCAATGGTAACAGTTCCTGTCGTATTTTTATGGTGAATCGCCACTTTAAGCGCAGTAATATCGTGCTTCAGCTGCTCAATCTTTTTAAGGGAGTTTTTCACTTCCGTTTCCTTATTATCGTTGATAATACTTTCGTTATTTACCGCTATCGGCACGCGATATTCAGTATCAAATTTCGCATATTCCTTGTTAAGCTGCGTGCGGAGATTACTGACTGTAAATATTGCTTCCTGTAAAGTAAGTTCTGTCATAATTGCCTCCATTGTCTTTTTCTCAATTCATATAATTCTTAAATATTTTACCCAGCTCATTCAGGAAATGCTTACCTTCCTGATTCGACGGCCAGTTGTCTGAGAATACTGAGAAAATCAGCTGTTTTTCGTTTTGTTGAATCATACCAAATTCATGCTCGAGCGCTGTCACAGAGCCTGTTTTTGACGCGATAAATTCATCTTCATGATCTTCATCTATATTAAAAAATCCGCCGACTCTGTCGTTAATCTGCTGTTTTTTCATGACTTCAAAGAAAGCCTGTCTGAGTTCTTCAGGGAGTACATCATTTTCTTTAATGACATACTGCATCGACGTGAACATATCAGCGGCAGATGTTGCGTTGCGTTTGCCTTCATTAATCCCTGTCGTGTCGTAGTAATTCCGTGCGAGAGTTGTGTCATGCAGACCAAGTGCCATAAATCCTTCATTGATCCGCTCGATACCGATATTATCGATCAGCATGTTCGCCGCGGTATTATCAGACACGATAATCGACAGTACAATCGTATCCCATAATGTCAGACGTTTAACACTCTGAAGAGTGTGCAGTACGCCGCAGCCGCCTACTTTTTCGCCTACTGTCAGCGAAATGTCTTCATAGTTATGAAAATGCTGCTGCAGATTAATAAGTGCAATCGGCACCTTTATCGTGCTGGCAGAAGGGTATACCTGGTGTTCATTATGTACGTACACCTTATTATCAAACTGAATCTTGTAAGAAATATCTTTCGTCGGCTGGCTTTCAATCAATGCGTTGATTTCATCTATAAACATCTAGTCATCTCCCCCTGTTGCTGTTTAAGTAAAGAGTATCACAACAAGGTATCCGTTTGCACTTAGTCTATACGGGGAATAAAGCAGTAATTAATAATTTACATGGAGGTTTGACATTATGGGGCAAATTGAATTGATTGCAAATGAGCGTCATTTACAGGAAAGACTGCAGCATTACAGAGATTTAAATGTACCCGAGAAAAAATTAACTGTGGTATCGACCCGCGGTTATGAGGATTTCCTTCTGGATTATCCGGGAGTGAACGAACGTATGACTGCCGGCAATACTCTGGAAGAACTGCTTATCCAGCTCGACGGCAGCCAGCGTCTTACGATGACAAATCAGGAACGTGAAAACTACTCGAACGCTCTTAATAATGGAGAACTTTTATTATATATTGATAATGATTCAGAGCTCGATACACCTGAAGGCGAAGAAACATTTGAACTTCGTGAAGAACGGCTTGCAGTAAGTAAAGAAAAAGTCCAAACAGGAGAAGTTGTCGTTGAGAAATATACGGATTCAAAAGTTGAAGAATTTGATGTCCCTGTAAATATGGACAATGTCACGGTAGAACGCCGTCCCGTTGAAGGCGAGCCTCTTTTTGAAACTTACAACAACACAGAAGACGGCGATGATGATCTCGGTATAATAAGAATACCGGTAACGAAAGAACGTATCAGAGTAATTAAGGAACATGTGGTAACAGAAGAAATTGTAATTACAAAAGAAGTCGTTGAGAAGATGGAGCATGTATCAGGCACTGTGAAGCATGATGATATCAGAGTCAATGAAGTGAAGAATGAAGACGTTAAGGTCAGAGAAGTAAAGAATATAGATATTGATAAATAATAAAAATCCGGACCTCTTTGAGGACCGGATTTTTCTCTATTTCTTCTTATTATTCTTATTTGTATAGTTGGAAATAATCGGCTTAACGTAATTCATCACTTTTTCTCTTTTAACAGGATCTCTCATTGTTTCCTTAATTACTCTAATAATTAAGTTCTTCATATATTAACCTACAATCTTCTATTTAAATTTTCTTAATCTTATCATGAAGAGGCATTAAAATAAAAGATTACTTATTCAGGACGCTGATTCTGTACTTTTAAATTCAGCCCGAAGACGATAAATGAAATAACAACGATGATCAATATTACCAGGCGGTATATTTCAAATGAAGGATCTATTCTCATAATCATGAATAATTCAAAGAAACCCCAGCCGACTATCACAGTAATGAATGCAGCCTTAAAAGATTTTGCCAGCATCTTCTCTTTCACTGCTTTACTGAGCTCTGTATCTTTGAAAAACTTTACACTATTAACTATCGCATAAATTAAAACAATAAGGAGCACTGCACCTATCGTAATCATATTGCATATTCTCCTTTAATTTAAGCCGACAGCGAGAATCGAACTCGCATTGCAGCCTTACCATGGCTGTGTTCTGCCATTAAACTATGTCGGCATGTTTTACTACCAGCTATTACTATAGTATAATTCTCAGGTTTTATCTACCCCTCTGCCCTCGTCAGGTGCGGTATAATAAATGTAACAGACCTTTAAAGAACGGAGGGCGGAATATGAAGAAAGCCTTGGTTATTATTAACAAGACTGCCGGTATGGGAAAAAAAGCACAGCTGGAAAATACGTTAATCCGTAATTTGAAGTCTCAAGATTATGAACCGGTGATCAGATACACTGAAGCAGCAGGGTTTAAACATATCATTCAGGAACACGCACCGGATACTGACCTCATTGTTGCTGCAGGCGGTGACGGTACAATCAGTGAGCTTGTCAGTATACTCGGTAAAGAAAATATTAATATCCCCATTGCGGTAATACCTGCAGGTACAGTAAATGACTTTGCCAGAGCTAACAACATTCCGCTTAATCCCATTACGGCAGCAAAGGAGCTGGACACATCTATAACAAAAACAATAGACACCATTAAAATCAATAATACATATGCAGCTTACATGGTGGCCTTCGGCAACTTTATGACGTCATTCGCTAAAGTGAACAGCTCGGTAAAAAACAAAGTCGGCCGCGGTGCCTATCTGATCAAAGGACTCAGAACGCTGATAAAATTAACCCCCTACCGGGTAAGTATCAAGATCGATAAACTGGAGATGGAAGTCGATTCAGTGTTCACACTTGCATCTAAAATTTCATCAGTCGGCAGTGTCGAGAAACTGCTGCCTGAGGCGAAGCCGGATGACGGGCTGCTTCATATATTAAATATCGAACCGATTAATATTAAAGACATCGTGCAGCTGATCTATATGGCGTTTACAGGAAATATTACGAAGCATCCAAAAGTAATGTATTTAACTGCAGAACAAGCTGAAATTAAAACCAAAGATTTAAAAGAAATGAATATCGACGGAGATTTATACGACTATAAAGATGTGATGGTGTCGGTTGTGAAAGATGGTCTGACGCTTACAGATAATCAAAAAAATTAGAAGCCGGTCTTTAAAAGACCAGCTTCTATTTATTTCCTTACGACTTTCGCTAGTATTGTTCCGATTAAAAGTGACCAGACCGGTGCACTGATATAAAATATTGAGATTCCCGATACAGAAATAATATAAGTAAAGATAACTGCCATCGTGTATTTGGATTTTCCAAAACTCGTTCTCATCGTTGAAGCAAATACGCCTAGTAAAACAAACCCTGCCAGCATAGCCATCAGGGCTTCAGGCAGTTCAAACATTAAAGGTACCAGTGCCCACGCAAATAGTCCGAATATCAGCATAATAATACTTGAAATAACTGAAGCAACGTAGCGTTTATCAGTCTCACCCGACTCTTCATCAGCTGCAATTGTCGTCATCATGCCTGCAACGTTTGCTGACTGTCCGCCGAAGAAACTGGTGAATATCGACAAAATTCCGCTCACCGTTAAAATATTATTTGTCGGCGCCTTATAACCGCTGCGTTCAAGCGCACCGACAGCCGGTGTCGCATCATTGCTTAAAATCATCAGTGCCAGCGGAATCGAAATTGAAATTGCCCCTGCCAGTGAAAACTCCGGCATATGCACGATTGGCATGACAACTTCCGTTCCAAGTGACGACATATCAAATTCATGAAATACGAAGAATACAAATACGCTTGTGAGCACTGAACCGAGCATCGGCGGAATTCTTAAATCCCACTTCGTTAATATAAAGTAGACGGTAATTGCGGTCACACCAACAATTGGCAGCTCCTGTGCTGCGGGAATTAATCCGACCACATAGCTCGTTATAATACCAGCGAGCATGGCGGAAATGATTTCCCTTGGAATCCAGCTCATAACCTTTTTAAATATGCCGGAAATACCAAACAGCATAATTATAATGGCGGTGATTATAAAACCGCCGACCAGTTCTGAATAGGTAAAGTGAGGAGTAACCGTGACTAAAAATGCGACGCCGGTAATAGAATGGGCTCCGACAATCGGCATGCGGTAATAGAATGCCATAAGCAGCCCGAATAAGGCGCCAAAAAACTGTACGGCGTAAAACCATGAGATAGTCTCGATGTGGGAGAAACCGCCTGCAGCAGCCGCTTCAATGACGATAATCGGCGCACCGACGATGCCAAGCGTACCGGTAATGATACCAGCAGAGATATTCTGTGTATTTAAATCGTTTATAAAGCCTCTATTGTATGTATTTTTCATATGGATATCTCCATCATATTAGATATGTAATACTCTGATGATACCATTACTTAATAATCGATGAGTATAAATAATTAAATATTCAATAAGATTAACCCCTGTAGTAAATTCATGAACTGCCCTCTGTCAAGTAGACAAGCAAAAAAACAAAATGGAATTTGCTACGCACACGCATGCATGCGTGTCCGCTTTTTGTGCTGGTATTTTCAATCCCACCTTCAAAGTACTGACTTTCGTAATACATAGAAGAAAGAATAATCCCCTCTGACTTCTAACTGAAAACTGTTTTGTATAAACTCACTTTGCTTACATCCTCTTCAAAGAATACATTAACTATAAATCCTTTTTGGTATGCTGCATTGACGATAGTTCTCGTACCTTCAACAAAGAACGGATTATTTAAAGTACTGGATATTAAAGAAATCTGATTCATTTTATTACTGATTAAGGATCTTGCAATGGAATTCGTAATATAATAAAGATGAATAATACAAAGTATTTACCTTACTTTTTATAAATCACTATATCCTGAGATTTTTATTATCCCTATCGTAAATTAGGTTATATCCATTAATAATCTAACTTACTCCAGCCAGTATATTTGTAACCTTCTATAAATCAATAAATGATATAGACTAATAGACGTTCCATTATGAAATGAATCATAGTTTATTGCTATCCATATACGCTTTTCGTATTTGAGATAAGGAAATACCTTTCTCTTTGTGAATGGCAAACGCATAGGTTTGAATGCTGGACCATCCATAGATTTCTTTCAACCATTGCTGCAGAGACAACTCTTCTCCATCTACTTTGATATGACCATTTTCTGTAAGCACACCTTCTCCTTCACGATCTTTTGGCGTGATAATGTCATCTGGTTTAACGACGCCCCAGTCGAGCATTTCTTTGATTTTCGGCAGATTTCTCCGTGTTACAGCACTCTCTGTTTTAGCACTAGATTTTGACTTTACCGAGAATGGAATATAGTAGTCTTCATTCTGAATCACTGGCAATAACTTTTCCGGATAAATATAGAGATTATCCTGCAGCTGATAGGGAATGATCTTATAACATCCAATGTCTACATTGTTGTGATTCAGCCAGGAAACAGCCGATAATGTTTGATCATCGTACTCAGAAGCAACCAGTATAATACGCTGAGAGTGATTAAATGTTTGAGTTGCGTGGTTAGTTTCAAGAAATTCCTGCAATTTACGGGCAGCAATCTCACTACTTGTCAAACTCAATTCAGCATACTCCTTATGATATCTCTCTATGTAAGGCGCATAGATACGTTCGACTAAGTCCTCAGGTGTCTGAATAGTTGCATAGCTGGCAGCATAACGAATCGCCTGAAATTCGAAAGCCTCTTTCCTGCTGGTGATATCTTTTAGGTCACGTTTAATCTCAATCAGGACGAGATTACCATTATTATCAATCGCAGTAAGATCACTAATCCCCTTGCTGTCATTTCTTACCTGCTTACCAACAATCAGCATTGATTCTTCTTCATCACAAATTACGTCGATATTTTTTCTGATTAATTCTTCAATATCGTCTTCTTTCCATTCAATCGAAGCAAATGTATTTGGTTCCACAAGTTCTGCTTCATTTCCACTGATTATATACATGAAACCCTTCCTTTCCACCTTAATAAATCCTTTATTATAAGTATTGGTTCATATGGATGTCTCCGTTAGATTAAATATGTAATACTCTGATGATACCATTAGTTATTAATGGATGAGCGTACATAATTCAATATTCAATAAAATTAACCCCTGAAGTAAATTAAATACTTCAGGGGTTGGTTTACTAATCAAATGATTTCAATGTCTCAAGCATAACATTCACTGCATTTTCAATATGTTCCCAATCAGATTTCTCAGCAGGATTGTGACTGATACCATCGATACTTGGTACAAAAATCATTCCTGTATCCATAAATGGTGCCAGTGTGTTCGTGTCATGATTCGCACCGCTCAGCATACGCATTGTAGGCAGATTTAAACCTTCACCAGCCTGTTCGATTGATTCAATAATTTTATCAGACATGGCATTCGTTGGCTTTCTAACACCCGATACTACTTTCACGTCGTAGTTATCTTTAATCCAGCTGAGAACTTCTTCCGGGAAAGTTTCCAGCCTTTCTTTACTGCCGGATCTAACTTCAAAAGTCATCGCAACTTCACCGGGAATAATCGTCGCAGCGTTCGGTCTCACTTCAAGCTGTCCGACAGTTGCAACAGTACCATCATCAAGTTTTCTTACTTCTTCGTTAATATACTGAACAATCTCACTCGCCATTACCAATGCGTCTTTACGGTATTCCATTGGCATAGTGCCGGAATGACCCGCTTCACCAATGACTGTAATATGATTTCTGACGATACCTGCGATATTCGTAACAACACCGGTCTTATTGCCATTCCTCTCAAGGACCGTCCCCTGTTCAATGTGCAGTTCGATAAACCCAGCATAGTTCTCGATAGTATTGGAAGCTTCCTGAATCAGTTCTTTCGTCAGTTCAGCAGCTTGTAAAATATCCTCATCGAGATCATCAGTATTAACCTGACCAGCGATGACACGGCTGCCAAAAGTACCGCCTAAAGGATTACCCTCTTCTCCGACAAGACAGACCAGTTCGTAGGCAGTATTTTGAGGATTAGACTTTTTAAGATGCAGCAGACACTCAAGTCCGGCTATCACGCCTAGAGCACCATCATACAATCCTCCATTCTTCACTGTATCCAAATGAGAACCAAATGCATACACAGGCTTACCCTCCGGGCCAATTCGTGCAAACAAGTTGCCGATTGTATCACGTCTGACACTGACATTATGCTTCTTCAGTTCTTCTTCCAGCCAGTTAATTGCGTCTTTCTCTTCTTTAGAGAATGCCAGTCTGTTATATCCAGCATCTGCGGTATTGAATGTATTTCCGACATATTCAAGGTTATCTTTAATATGATTAATGTCGACCGTCATAATAAAGTCAGCTCCTCAGTAATCCATTATTTTTAAGCCATGTTTTAAATGTAATATTTCGATCAATATTTTTCAGTTGTTCAAGCCAAATTTCATCAAACACTTTATAGTGCTTAAGCATATTCATATACTTATCTGTAAGTTCCTGATGGGTAAATGGATGAGTGAACTCACCTTTTGCATTATCTGTCTGTGATGAAAATTCTATATTATCTTTAGTTGTGATGATGCATTTTGCAGCACGTTTTTCTGGAAGCAAAGCAGTAATTACCTCTGAATCTATAACTTTAACTTTATTTATAAAACTTCCTATCTCATTGAGATTTTTTTCATAGTTGTCATATAAATTTAAATCCAAAATAATACATGATACTGCATAAGGAATTGAAAATTTCGATTCAAGTCTCGTACTAATATTTTCAGTATTACAGCGTGCTGCCAGATTATAAGTCTGAATCTCAATATTCTTAATATCTTCAGATGAAATATCATTGTTTTTCAATATATTTTCCGCTGCTTCTATCGAAGCATGCGTAAATCTGCATGTTGGGTACACTTTAAAATAGTTTTGTACAATCATCGGGGGATTCATGAGATTATCCATCATCTTATCTTCCGTAATATTATTGCCCATAATGTTAATCCACAAATCACTGACGACTGTATCATTTGATTGAAAACCATATCCTGCTAAATCAACAGTATCGTATGCCAGAAGACTGCCGTAACCTGTATACAGGTTTCTGACCGTCTGCCCTTTTTCTGCTGCCAGCCAGTTTGTCGCGAGCGGGAGGGATAAAGCCAGCTTAACTACAAGAATTATTTCTTCTGTCTTTTTTCCTAGTAATATCGCTCTCGCTGCTGCTCCTCCTGCATTTCCCCAGGTCCCATGAGGATGCATATTATCTTTCATCTGAAATGCTGAAGACAGACGAACAGCTATTTCATATCCTTTAATATATGCATCAATTATTTGTTCTATTGTATAATCATTTTCTATTGCTGTGACATACACTGCCGGGAAAATATGCGCACTTGGATGTCCTTTAGCAAATGTATTTCCTTCATCTAATTCATTCGCCACAGCTGCTGTTCCAAGAGCAATTAATGCATCTCTGTTATTAAGAGTCTTATTGATACCTGGCAGTGCCACACCAAATGATGATTGTTTTTCATAAATCAGATTCTGAACTTCCGTCTCGGTTTTTAATCCATAAAGTATGGCAATCAAAGTATCAATGATAACTGATGCTGCTTTTTGCTTCGTCTCTTCGGAAAAATCCGTTTGATTTATAATTTCATCAATCATCTTATCAATAGTATTTTCCACTAGTGACACTCCTTACTTAATTTCCGAGCCTTCGATAAACTTCCCGTAACCGGGTTCAACTTGCAGCTCTTTACCATCAAACACTGTTTCACCGCGAATAATTGATGCTACAATATTCCCTTTAAACTTCCGTCCCTTGAATGGCAGTAAATCAATATTCGTTTCAAAGTTTTCCTGCTGGAATTCCCATTCTTCATTGGGATCAATTACAGTGAAGTCTGCATCATATCCCTGTTCTATTTTCCCTTTGCCTTTTATGCTGAATCGTTCTGCAGCATTGGTCGACATCAGCTTGGCAAATGCATTATAAGACATGCTGTGTCTATTTATCATCGCATCATACATAACACGGACAATAATTTCTACCCCTGGAAGACCTGATGGGGACTTGAATATATTTTCATATCCTTTTTCTTTGTCTTTAATATCCCAAACAATATGATCTGAAGATATTAAGTCGATATCCCCCGCTTTTAAATGTTCCCACATTTTAGCTACATCTTCTTTAGCTCGGAGCGGCGGATTCATTTTAGCCGGCGGTCCCTGTTTATCTAGATCATCCTCGTCCAGCAGCAGATATGTGTAGCATGTCTCTGCTGAGACATCAGTACCCATTTCTTTAAATAACTTAATAAGTTCCAGCGTTCTGGGGTGACTTACGTGAACAATATGCAATTTAGCTCCCGTCCATTTTGCAAATTCCATCAGCATTAGTACCGCTGATGTTTCTGTGTATGGCGGTCTTGTTTCTGCATGCGCTAAATTATGCGTCTTGTTTTCTTCTTCAAATTGCTTACTCAAACCTTTAACAATTTCATCGTCTTCCGAATGAAATGCGACTAATATTCCTGTATCTGCTAATACTTTCATCGCTTTAATGATTTCGTCATTCGGAATTCTTGGGAAACGGTATTCATCTGTTTCAAATGTTGAAAGTTTAAAAGACATTACCCCGTCATCCACTAAGTCCTGAATTTTTTCTGTACCGTTTCTTTTACTGATTGTTCCCCATAAGCCGATATCAACATATGAGTTTTTTTCTAAATCTTTTATTTTTTCTTTTAGTATTTCGGTATTGTTTATCGGATTGGGAAGATCATAAGGCATATCTAAAAATGTAGTCACTCCGCCGCGTGCCGACAATTTACTTGTCGTTTCAAACCCTTCTTCAGGATTACTGAAACTGTGTACATGAACATCTATTGCACCAGGAAAAATGACTTTACCATTTAAATCAATTTCTTTTTCTCCTGTTAATTTTTCTGATGAAATCTCAGTGATTTTACCGTCAGTGACTCCTATATATCCATTTTCAAGTACCTCATTTTCTAAAACTACAGTACCGTTAAACACTTTTTCATGACTCATTTTAATTTCTCCTCTCTATGCTTTTTAGAATAATAAGTTAGGTAACCATAACGAAAGTATTGGGAACGCTATTAATAAAACCAGTATTGCGATATCTATCAGAACGAAAGGTGTCACACCTCTAAAGATATCAGACACTGAAATGTCTTTTGGTGCTACACCTTTCAGTGCAAATACGTTTAATCCTACGGGAGGTGTGATTGCACCTATTTCTACAAGTTTCATTGTTATTACACCAAACCAGATAAGATCATAACCTAGTCCTGTAACAATCGGTGCAACGATTGGAAGTATCATCGCGTATATACCAATTGGCACCATAATCATACCGAGTACGAAAAATATGATACATATCAGTATAATGATTACGATTGGCGGTACAGTAAGGTTTACTAAGTAATTTGTTACTATTCCAGGCACTTGACTCAACGTCAGAACTTTTGCATAGAATAGTGCTCCTATGTTAATCAAAAATACCATTGATGTTGTATTCGCTGATTCTTTCAAAGCATCTGATAAACTGCTTAATTTCTTAAAGTGTCCCTGGAAAAATCCAACAACTAATATCATTAAACACCCTATTGCTGCTGACTCTGTCGGAGTAAAGAATCCTGTATATATCCCTCCAAGCATAGTGAATGCAACCAGCATAATCGGCCATGATGCACCGATAGCTTTCACTCTTTCTGCAGGTGCCATTACAGGCATTTCTTTTTGTCTCTTAACCATCATCGGATCTTTTCTACAACGTAAATATATGTAGACAGAGAATATTACTGCGCTGAGAATTCCTGGTATAATACCTGCGAAAAACAGTCCCGCGACCGATGTATTTGTAAACAGCGCGTAGATGATAAACATCATACTCGGCGGTATCATCGATGCAAATGTTCCAGCTGAAGCTATGATTCCTGTTGCAAATCTTTTGTCATATCCAAGGGCACGCATTTCCGGCAGTGCCATTTTTCCGAATATTGATGTCGCTGCGATAGATGCTCCTGAGATAGCACCGAACCCGGCAGCACCTAAGTTTGTTGCGATACCAATTGAACCCGGCATCCCTGAAGCTAGTGCATCTGCACTTTTAAATGCTTTACTTGCCATACCTGACTGGACTGCCAGGCCGCCAAGTAATATAAATAGCGGTATAGCAACCCAGCTCGGTCCTGCAATTGAACTATGAGCAGAACCGATTAAAAGAGCCATTGCACGTGTTGCATCCAGCATTAAAAATGTACTTACCAGACCGCTGATTATAAATGACGGCCCGATTGGAACTCCAATTCCTATAAATATCAACAGCAGCACGATACATATAATTCCGATTCCTATAATATCTAGCATAATATCAACTCCTTCACTTAAATATTCGCCGTTAAGTCAGGTCCATCATCGTCATCCTGTATGTTAAATATCGTTTTCAATAAGTTCACTGCGATTTGTATTTCAAAAACTATTAAACCTAGTAGCAGTGCAAGTTTTGATGGCCACATTGGAATATAAACTACATCCGTAAAAGCTTCTCCTGATTCTAGTGAAAAACCAAAATTTCCAATTGCAGCGTATGCAAATATACCGATTGCAATCAATTTAATGATATGAATAACAATCATTAATATTTTTCTGTTTTTGATGTTCAGTTTGTGTTCAAGTAATTCAACCGCAGCATGCTGGTTCGTTTCCTCAGTTGTGGATAGACCTAAGTACACAACAGATATTAAAATCAATACTGAGATGTTGCTCAAACCGTCAATCGGATAGCCAAATTCCCGAGAGAAGACGTTAATAAGAAGCAGTATCATAATGATAAACAGCATAATTCCACAAAGTTCAGCTAATCTTCTATTAGTGAATTTAAGTATTTTATCAAGCTTTTTTATTACCTCCATGCTATCCCTCCTATATTATTCATATTCTTCGTATCCTAAAGCTTCATTCATAATTGCTTTCATATCCTCAACATATTGTTCTGCATTTTCTATACCATGATCTCTTTCTGCTTCTTCAACCCATGTTTCTCTCATACCTTCAAAGAGTTCAGGGTCATTAAATGCTTTTATATCTGATTCATCAGCTATTTTGACATTCGCACCGGCATCTCTTTGTTCCTGAATAGTATTTTCAAGTTCTTCTTTATAGACATTGCCAAATTCTGCTTGGGCACTTTCGGTCGCACGTAAAATATCTTCTTGAATATCTTTTGGAAGACTTTCCCACATATCTTTATTTATAGTATGTATGAAAGGTGCTGACCACCAAAGCTCAGTCCCTACAATAATATTTGGTGCCGTTTCATAAAAACCCATCATGTGGAAACCATCGTAGTTTGTCATTACACCGTCTATAACACCTGTTTCAAGTGACATGTATACATCTTCCCATGGGACACTTACCGGGTTCGCTCCCATATTTCTCATTGCTTCCAGGTACCATCTGCTTGATGCTCTCCAGTCTTCTCCTTCGACATCACTTAAAGAGTTCAAATCAGACGTTGAACCGAAAACAATCGGTAGCCCCGTAGTTATCAATAGAGGTTTTTGATTATTTTTCTCTAAGTCTTCACTAAACTGTGGCAGTTCTGTTAATGCACGATCAAAAATTTCATACATTCCTTCAAAATCAGAAGGTGCCACCGGGAATAACTTAAGCAGCTCATAACTGAACATACGTTGTGAGTAATTATCCGGGTATACTAATCCAATATCGGCAACACCTTCACGTACACCATCCAGTGCCTCACTGGAAGATAATAAGCCCCCGCCGAAAACGGGATTAATTTTAACCTTGCCATCTGTTTCTTCTTCAATTGCCGGGAACCAGAATTCCTGAAGGAATTTCGTTCTCATCCCTGTCGGGGGATCATGGTCTGAATAATTCAGCGTAATACTGTAATCTTCTGTACTGTTTCCCTCTTCATCAACTTCACTGTCAGCAGAATTACAGCCGGCAAGAATAAATAATGATAAAAATAGTAGCATCGCAGTTTTCAACTTCATAAACTAGCACCCCTTTGTAATCGCTATCATTTTTCTGTTTTATAAATATACTTCAATTTTTCTTACAACTGACTTAAACGCCTCAACAATATCCTCTTCATTACGGTGTTTCATTCTAAATTCCGGTCCAGCAATAGTCAGTGAAGCAATCACTTCATCTTTAGAATTTTTAATTGGGAAACCATATGCCTTCACACCTTCATCAAGCTCACCTACTGAGGTAGCGTAGCCGTTTCTTTTAATCTTCAGTAAATCTTCGACTAATTTTTCTTTATCTGTAATTGTGTTTTTAGTAATTCTTTGAACTAAGCTGTTCTCAAATATTTTATCTATGATGCTGTCATCCTGATACGCCAGTAATGCTTTAGCTGATGCACCTCCGAAAAGAGGCATTACCTTCCCTTCCGCCGAAGAGACTTTGATTGCTGCATTGTCGATAACTGATGTAGTTAAACACACTGCATTTATTCCTGAGATTACGTTTAGAATAGTAGTCTCCCTAAAACGAGTAGTCAGTTCGTCCATGTATGGTTTCGCGATACTCGTTAAGCTGATGTCAGCACGTACAATGTTTGCAAGTTCTAAAAACTTATAGCCGAGCTTGTAGTTTCCGTAATTATCTTCGATAAGATAACCATTTTCTTTTAAAACGCGAATGTGTCTGTAGACACTGCTTGTTGGGATCCCGAGTTCGCTTGAAATCTCTCCGACTGTCATCGATCTGTTGTCCATTGTAAATAACGTTAATATACTTAGTACTTTGTTTGCTGTCATGACATTTCTCCATTCGATTATCATTATTTGATAACGATGAATCATATTGTGATAATTGTGCATACATAATAGTGAGTAATCTTAAGCTTGTCAATAAGTTTTTAGAATATTTAAAGAAAGGAGTAAAAAAAACTCTTCCGATAAAGGTTTTAAAACCTTTCTGAAAGAGTTAATAATTTATATCTTTATACCTGTGTATATACTTACCTAGCTTTTTATAATTTTTCCAGAATGCAATAGAAATGATATTCTCAAATTTACATAGTAGTGTTTCATTTCTTTGATTAATAGCTGTATTTGTTATGATAGACTTCCATGGAGGTGGTGATGTTTTTAACGTTATTAATGATACTAAATTATATCTGGACTTAAATTCCCAACCGACATGTATTTAGTTTCCAGGTAATCCTCTATTCCTTCTGCCCCACCTTCACGCCCAACTCCACTATCTTTCATACCACCAAATGGGGCATGAGCTGCCGAAGGTGCTCCATCATTCCATCCAATCACACCAAAGTTTAAATTGTCATGTAAATAAGTTCCGACTCTATAATCATTTGTAAAGAAATAAGCTGCTAATCCGTACGGCGTATTATTAGCTATTTCAATAGCTTCACTTAATTTAGAATATGTAACAATAGGTATTACTGGTCCAAAAGTTTCTTCTTGCATTATTTTCATATTACTAGATATCCCTGTTAATACTGTAGGATGAACGAAGTATGTTTCTTTTTCATGATTAGTTTCATATTTGTTCCCGTGTAAAATAGTAGCACCTTTATCTATCGAATCTTCTATTTGCTCTAAAATCTTCTCATAGCTACTTTTATTAATGACAGGTCCAATATCTATATCTTCTTCACCATAACCAACTTTTAATGAACCAACTTCAGCACTTAACATTTTTGAATATTCTTCAACAACATCTTCATGGACTATAACTCTATTGGCACTTATACATGTTTGACCAGCATTTCTGAATTTAGATGCTATCGTTTGTGTAACTGCTATTTCTAAGTCACTATCTTTATGAATAATGAGTGGTGCATGTCCTCCCAATTCCATAGATACTCTTTTCATAGTTTCAGCACTATTTGCTACTAAAATTTTCCCTACTTCTGTTGAACCAGTAAAGGTAATTTTTCTAACCAATTTACTTTTAGTGAAGACCTCACCTGTAAAACTCCCATCTCCTAAAACATATTGAAGAACATCGGAAGGAATACCAACTTTGTGGGCTAATTCTACTAGTTTAATAGTTGTCAAAGGTGTTTCTTGGGGTGGTTTTGCAATAAATGTACATCCTGATGCAAGTGCTGGTGCTACTTTACGTGTAAGCATCGCGGCGGGGAAATTCCATGGTGTTATTCCTACTACTAAACCTACAGGTTCTTTACTTATAATAATTTTCTTATCTTTACTATTACTAGGTACTGTTCTTCCATAAATTCTTTTAGCTTCCTCGGCAAACCAATCTATGTAGCTACACGCGTACTCTACTTCTCCTTTAGATTCTTTAATAGGTTTTCCGCTTTCTTTAGTTATGATTGAAGCTACCTCAGTTGCATTCTCCCTGATAACACTAGCCCATTGTTTTAATTTATGAGATCTATAATATGCATCAGTCTTCTTCCAATTTTCAAAAGATTTACTTCCATCTATTATTTTACTTTGAATTGATTCCTCAGTATCTTTCGGAAGGTCTGCAATCCACTCTCCTGTTGCTGGATTCTTAACTTTAAATGTCGACATAATTCTCCTCCTTAATGTTGAATAGCAAGTTATATTAAATAATATAACTTGCTATTCTTGAAGCTTCCTCTTTCATTGAAATAATAATTTTTTGCTTTTCTTCAATGTTAAATTCATTTGAAGTTCTAATTAGAGTTAGTATATACATACATTCTCCGCTATTTGGATTTAAAATAGGTACTGAAAACCCGACAACTTCTTCGAGATGCTCCCCTTCGGTAATACAATATCCATTTATTAATATTTCTTGTATATCTTCTAGAAGGATTTTCAAATCTACAATCGATTTGTCCGTATAATGTACTAATTTAAGGCTTTCTAGATAACTCTTTCTCTCATGTTCATCCATACCTTTTAAGATATATGCTAAATGTGTTTTACCAGCAGTACCTGTAGGAATATTATAAGTAAATCCAATACTTTCTACCCATCTTAAATTACCCGGTCCATCTTCTTTTTCTACAATAATTATTTGATTATCTCTATGGTCTTTACTTAAAAATACAGATGCATTTAAACTATCAGCTAATCTTTTTAGAAACGGCTTAATATTTGCTCTTAGGTCCGTATTAACCATATTATATAGCGGTAAAATTACCGCTGGATTTAATATATAGTTATTCTCACTATCTAACATAATAAACTCTTGATTCCTCAGTGTATTGATTATTCTATACACTGAGGAGATATTCATTTCTGTTAAATCAACAATTTTATTTATTGTTAATGATTTATGCTTTGAGAACAAGAATAATACTTTTAATGTTTTTTCAGATACAGACGAAGTATTTTTTGACATTAATCTTCCCCTCTTAAATTACATTTTTTTCTTCATTTTCTTCTAATACATCAATCTTCTCATTTTTAAATCCTTTAATACATTGATTTAACATAATAACTGTTATCCAAGCGAATGAAATTGCCGTTATTAAGTGAATATAGAATAAAGTGTAGGCGTTACCATTAGACTTGAATCCCATTCCCGTCTCTAATGAATAAAATGAGAAATCAAATAGTAAATACGTAACAAAAGTAAAGATTACCACTTCTAAGATTAAAATAGATAAATTGATTCCCTTTTTAATTTTAGGAGATTTGATATTCTCCACAAAAGTATCTACTCGTGGGAATATTCCACTCTTATATGAATACCCCAAAGCAACAAAAATTGTTAGGGGCATTAAATATTGCTCTACGAATTCATACGCTGTTGGTATAGAAAATCCAAACATATATCTTGTCACTACACCTGCCGATATCAATATCATTAAACCAACTAATCCTAAACCTGCTATGATTACAGTGATTTTATTTACTCTTCTTATGAGTGCCTCCATAATTTACCTCCTTTATTTTGCCATAGCTTCTGGTATCCAATTTATAAGTTGTGGGAACATCACTAGTATAATCGTACCAAATATACTTATCGCTATTGCATAGATAATAGTATATTTAAATATACTATTTGCAGAGATATTGGTTACACCCGAAACTGCATAAGTACTTATTCCTACCGGTGGAGTAATTAATCCTGCAGTTCCAAGAACTGATATAAGAACCCCAAACTCCAGTGGAGATAGTCCTACTGAAGTTGCCAATGGTAATGTGATTGGTACTAACATCACGATTGCTGCTGCTCCTTCTAGGAACATAAATGCAACAAAGAATATTAACGCTAAAATTGTAATGATTAGAATTGGACTATCCATGATTGGTTCTAACACCTCAATTAATCTTTGCGGTAATTGTGAAAGTGTCACAAATCTTGAGAATATTGTCGCTCCCACCATAATCATTAGAACCATCGTTGAAATTCTTAATGTATCTTTAATGGACTTAGCAATGAAGGTTTTGTTAACTTTCCCGAGCGTAAAGGCCGCTATTAGTGTAATGAATGCCCCAATACCACCAGCCTCTGTAGGTGTGAAGATCCCCAAATATATACCGCCAAATATAGATATCATTATCATTAGAGCTGTCACTATAGAAATGATATATTTTCTATTTGAAAATTCACGTGTCGGCTTTGATACACTATCTGTTATTCCATTCTTTTTAACCTCTCGGAAATGAATCATCGCTACAATAATAGATAAAATCGTTATCAGTAATACTCCAGGTATTATTGCAGCCATAAATAGACTACTTATCGAAGTCTGGGTAATGGCTCCATAAATAATTAGACCAATGGATGGCGGTATTATAGTTGCCAACGAACCAGCCGCTGCAGCAATCGATGCCGCAAATGGACGGCTGTAGCCATGCTTATTTAATTCTGGAACAGCTAACTGTCCCAGTGCCGCAGACATTGCAGATGCAGACCCTGAAACCGCTCCCAAAAATCCGCCTAAAATAATAGTAAATATTCCAAGTATAATGCTCTTACCTCTAGACATTATAAATAATAATGAATATAGGTATTTTATTATATCTGAATGGACTATAAATTGTGACATTAAAATAAATAACGGTATTGTAGTTAATGAATAACTAGCTACAGTTGAAAAGGTGTCAACTTGAACAACAAAGGTAACTGGGTTGAAACCAACTATTAAAAATATACCTAACATACCAGTCAAGATTAAAATTGTACTAATATGTAATCCTGCAAAAAGTGTTATTAAAAATACAATTAACACTATCAATAATGCTATTTCACTACTCATTTATTTTCCCCCTTTATTTGAATCATAAATATTGAATGAGTTCATCATTAATAGCTATTCTATTTCTTTGACGGCTTCTGGTACGTCTCCTCCAGCTTCAAGTATTGCATCTCTCCATTTTATTGCCGCCTCTTTACCCGGTTCTCCATAGCGTTCCATGTTCTCAATCCAATCGATCCATGTTTGGGAAATTCCATCTTCTACTTTCTCTTGCACTTCAATTGGTAAATCTTCTAGAGGCTCTACAACACCACCACTACCAAGAAAATTTTGCATTATTTCATCATCAATCTCATTTTGAAGTTCGGCTATATGAGGATTTGTTTCAATAGCTAATTCTTCAGTAAATGCTGTATCAATAATTTCCTGTATATCTTTTGGTAATTCATCATATCTTTCCTGTGACATTGCGACAGTAGTTGGCCAAGCACCAGCGTTGATTCCGTCAATTAGATATGTAAATACCTCATCCAATCCATAACTTTTCCAATCCGTTACTGGTGTAAAACCTCCATCCAAGGTTCCTCTATTAAATGCATCATAAGCTTCATTTGCAGAAATACTTGATGGTGAGAAACCTAAATTTCGCGAATATATCTCATGCACAGTACTTGGTATTCTAATTTGCATCGACTGAAATTCTGATAAGCTTTCTATAGGGTCGGTGACGGTCCCAATTGTATATGATCTCCCAATGGTAAACGGCCATCCAACTAACTCCTTCTCTCCATATAATCTCTCTTTGTGAGTTAAGCCATCTGAATACGGCTCAGTATCGTTATTCATGATAGTTGTTGCTTTAGAATAAACTTCCATTGATGCTTCACTTACAGGTAATAATGGTATTTCTGCAAAGGGAAATCTTTGTGTATCGTAAACATCATACATGGGTAATGCAATATCAATAGTGCCTGTCCTCAATGCTTCCATTTCTTCTCCCGCTCTAACTAATGATTCTGAGTCATAAAGCTCAAATACAACACGACCATCTGACTCTTCTTCTATCCTCTCAATAGCCGGTTTTAGTATATCTTGCAGAAGATAATGAGATGCTGGTAAGTTTGTTCCTGCTCTTAGCACAATAGGTTCATCTTCCGTAGCTGTTTCCGCATTTCCAGCACACCCTGATATTACTAACAGAGCCATAAGTAAAATTGATATAGTTAATCTATTCTTCATCATTCTCCCTACCCCCTTATTTTAAAGCCGTATAATTGGCTTTAAAACTTTTTGATGTCTTGCATGCTGAAAAGCCAAATCTCCGTTTTCGAGACTATAAATATCTATTAGTTTCTTGAATTTCTTTTCTTGGGTGCTGAGTAGATTTATCGAGTCCTCTATATCTACTAGTAAGGAAGAATAACTAGATATTATATCTATTTCACCTCTCACCATTATATTTGCTGGTATATTTATAGAATCTTTGTACAATGCAACCATGATTAAGGCTCCACCCTTGTGTATTCGGTTAAAAGCAGTTTCCAATGCCGCTGATGACCCTGAGCATTCAAAAATATAATGAAACATATTTTTATTACTGGCTTCTACTATCTCAGTCTCTATAGAGAATAGCTTTGCTTTACTTAATCTGTGTTCCTCATCTCTCTCTAGACCAGATATCGTTACATTAGCTCCTGAATTTTCAGCTATGATTGCAGTAAACAAGCCGATTATTCCACAACCTTGTACCAATACATCCTTTCCTTTAATATCTCCTTTCATTCTTTTTACTGCATGCATAGCTACTGATAACGGCTCAGCTAACGCAGCAATTTCCAAAGATAATGAACTTGGAATATTTACTAACTGCTCAGGTAAGACTTTAATATACTCTGCCATTCCTCCATCAAAATGAAGACCGACACCAGATATATTGTTACAAATATTAAATTCTCCGGAAAGACATTGCTGACATTCTCCACAATACTTTGCTGGGACAATAACTACGTTATTTTTTAATAAGTCTAAGTCACGTTTATCAGCAACATCAATTACTGTTCCTGATATTTCGTGACCCAATACAATTGGTTTAGGTACAAATTCATATCCTTTATCATGATTAGCTGCGTGCAAATCACTACCACATATTCCACAATGAGAGACTTTAACTAAAACTTCTTTTTCTTCAAGCTTTGGCTTCTCTATATTTTCTATTGTAAATTTATTCTTCTCTTCTGTTTTTACAAGTGCTTCAATATAATACACTCCTCACTTTATGTAGTTATTTCAACAATCCACCCGTGACATCAATCACAGTTCCTGTTACATAATCAGATAACTCTGTACTTAAAAATTCAATGACATTAGCGCAATCTTCAGTTGTTCCTAATCTCTTAAGTGCAGTTTCATTTTCAAATATATCAACACCAATTTTTTCGAATTTCTCCATTAGTCGTCCAGTTCCTATATAACCAGGTGCAATTGCATTAACTGTAATATTATATTTACCTACGTCCTGAGCTAAATATTTTGTATAATTTATTATTGCTGCTTTTGAAGCGCCATAGTGTGAATAACCTCCATCTTCAGTTGCCTTTAACCCAGCTACTGAAGTGACTGTGACGATTTTTCCATACTTTTGTTTTTTCATTTGTTCTATAACTGCTTTAACACTGTAAATAGTTCCATATAGATTTCTAGCCATCACTAATTCCAATTGATTCTTATCTACTGTCGAACCGGTATTTTCATCTAAGTTACCAGTTCCGCCTCCAGCATTTGCAATTAAAATATCTATTGATCCTAGCTCTTTTTGAATTTTTTCAAATGCAGATATAACTTCTTCTTCAGAAGTTATATCTGCTTCAGCACCAATAGCTTTAACACCTAAACTTGATAGTTCTTCAACGACAGTTTCAAAACCATCTCCAATATTTTCATTTTTAAAATCTTGATATGATTTTAGATTTATATCTATAACACCTATATTAGCTCCGAGACTTGCTAACCTAAGTGCATATTCCCTTCCAATCCCTCGTGCGGCACCAGTGACTACTGCTGTTTTACCTGTTAGTTTCCCCATCAAATACCTCCGTTATTTTCCTTTGATTAATTCATCCATGATTGTTACTGGCGGAATATTGTCTGGATCTGTAATTAAGTCAATCAATACTGGTTCATCTAACGCGAATGCTTCATCTAATATTCGTTCAATATCTTTGACTTCTTCGACCCTGTAACTCTTAACTCCAACCGCATCAGCTATTTTAGTATGATCGACTACACTGAAATCACATACGTTTGTATATCTTCCATATTGGGCGGTTTCACCATATTTTTGGTAACCTAAAATACTGTTGTTAATTACAACTAACACAACATTTATACCTAAACGCTTACAAGTCTCTAACTCACTCCAAACGTGACCAAAGCCACCATCACCAGCTAAACAGAATACCTTTCTATTTGAAGCTCCAACCTTTGCACCCATTGCCAACGGTAAACCCCATCCTAATCCCGCTAAGCCTCTTGGGAATATGAACTTTCTATTATCCTGTGCTGTTACATAGCTAGCGTTCCATACCGAAGAAATACTGGCATCAGCTACGATGATGTGATCAGTACTAAGCTTTCTATCAACTGATTCTAAAAACTTTTCTACTTTAATTGGTCCCTCAGATTTTCCAAGCAAACTTTCCATTATTTCTTTATGCTTTTCTCTACTATTTTTAATTTCATTCTCAACTGTCGTTCTATTATCTTTTCTTAAACTACTATCCTGTGTCTTAAGTTTTTCACTAAGTTTCTCTAAAGTTGTTTTTGCGTCCCCAACTAATCTCAGTGCCTCATAATTTCTACTGATTTCAGTAGGGTCTATATCAATGTGAATATATTTTGCGTTTTCAGGAAGCAATGACCAACTATCGGTACCGTTCTGATTAGTTTTATTTCCAACTAATAAAATAACGTCTGATTTTTGAACAAAATCTTTAAGATGTGTGTTGCGTCCTCTAATCCCCATATAATAGCCAATTGGGCCAATACTTAAAGGATGATTTTCGTCAATTGAACCTTTACCCATAGTTGTAGTTGCAACAGGAATATTGTATTCCTCCTGCAGATTTCTTAATTCATCGTGTGCACCGGATGATACTACACCGCCACCTGCATAAATGAATGGATTTTTGGCTTCACTCAATAATTTAGCTGCTTCTTCTAATTTACTATCTTCAGCACTAAATCTATCTAGAGGGAAATGTGATATAGGTGTTGTTCTTGTTTCTTTAATATCATGCTCAGTCTTATCGTTCATAATATCTTTTGGACACAATAATACAACCGGTCCCGGTTTACCACTTGCAGCAATAGTAAAGGCACGGTCAACGTAATCTTCTATTTTTTCATGTATTGGAATTCTTTTAGTCCACTTAGAAACACCTTTGAATAAATCAATATGATCTAGTTCTTGAAAAGCATTTTTTTCTTCATGTCCTCTTTCTATTTCTTCCACGACTGCTACTACTGGATATGATGATTTAAAACTTTCTGCTAATCCAGGTACTAATAGAGTAGCTGCAGGACCGTTTTGAGCAGTTACTACTGGAATCTTACCTGTAGTCATGGCATACCCCTGTGCCATATATGAACCAGCATTTTCCTGACGGTAACCTATTTGTTCAATTCCTACATCACTACAAGCTAAAGTAATGCTAGGTGGATTACTTTGACCAAACAGGTATTCTACACCATTCTTCTTAAGAGCTAATGCGAATCTCATTGCATTGTTTACTTTTTTTGTACTCATTCTTCCATTCCTCCATTTATATAATATATCTTTTATTTCAATTATCGAAAGCGCTTTCAATAGTTGATATACAAATAACATAGACTACCACGTTTTAATTGTCAATGTTTTTGAAATAATCCAACTATTCTAATTACCCGCCTTATAACTCTCTGTTATTCTAAATATTCTGTTATTGACATTGTATATTTACAGTTTCATAATCAGTATAAGAATAATTTTAAAGGGGAGTTGGAGATGGAAGCTGCAGGAGCTAATAAAATAGTAAGGTCCCTTGGTTTTCTAGATTTGTGGAGTATTGGTGTAGGAGCTTTAGTTGGTGGTGGTATTTTTACAGTTATAGGTCCAGCCATTACTGAGACTGGTCCTTCTTTATTTATTGCGTTTCTCATAGCGGGCTTGATTGCTGTGTTTTCATCAATGAGTTATGCAGAACTGGCATCTAATTGGCCATACCAAGGGGCTTCGTATGTTTACTCAAAATATGCTTTTTATCCGATTTCAAAAGATTTATCTAAATTAATAGCTATACAATGTGCCGGTTTGTATTTCTTATCATTCTCTTTCGCTGCCGGTGCAGTAAACCTTGGATTTGCTGGCTATCTAAGTGTACTAATACCTGATATTCCAACTTATATCACTGGACCAATCGTTTCTATTATAATTACCGGATTATTATTATTCGGAATGAACTTCACTGGGAAAGTAAACACTATTCTTTCAATCATTCAGATCGCTTCTCTATTATTTATTGCTGCAATTACAATAGCTGCTAATCCATTTGGCCCATTTATTCAAGAAGAGTTTTTAATTAACGGAGTCTCGGGTTTACTTGCTGCAGTAGCATTAATAGCATTTGGACAAATGCAAGTTGAAGCTGTTTTGACTCTTGGCGAAGAAGCCAAAAAGCCTAGAATTAATCTTCCATACGCTCAGATTAGTGCATTAATTACTGTTGTTATCCTTTATATTCTCGTTGGTTATGGCGTTGTTTCGAGTACACCTATTCATGATTTAGCAGAATCTGCTGCGCCCCTCGCACTTGCTATCGAAAATGTATTTCCTTCTTATGGACAAGTCCTTATAGTCATTGCAGCTCTGACTGCAACAGCTACTTCTACAATTGGTTGTCTTTTGGGTGCATCAAGGATGTTATATGCAGGTGCTCGAGAAAATGCATTCCCCTTGTTCTTTGCAAAGTTATCTAAACAAGGCATTCCATATGTTGCAGTTCTAGCAACGGGTATTTTAGCAATTATTTCGACTTTTATGAGTATTTTTGGATATGCAGATGTTTTAAATATTCTTATAAGTGCCGCTGTTTTTGCTAACTGGTTAATGATGATTCTCATGAATATCGCTCTTATTGTGGTGAGGAAAACCAGGCCTGATTTAAAGCCAAAATTTAGGTATCCATTTAATATTAAGAACATTCCTGTGTTTGCTGTAGTAGCTTCTTTAGGTTGTATAATTATTATCACTTATGTCAATCCAATAGCTATTGGAATAGGAATTGGATGGATGGTTATAATCACTATTTGGTATTTTGCATATGCTCGTAAGAGATGGAATTTTCTTAGTCCCGAAGATATAGAAAACTTATAAAGCGGAGGTTGTTAAAATGAAACATTATTTACATGAAAACAAATGGGAAGATATAGAAAAGTACCTACAAGATAAAACGACTATCATATTACCCGTAGGTAGTGTTGAACAACATGGAAAGCATTTACCTTTAGGAACAGATTCTTTACTTGCACAAGAGATTGCTCAAGACGTTGCGAAAGCGACTGATACCTTGATTGCTTCTCCACTATGGTATGGGTGGGCTCCTCATCATATGGCTTACACAGGTACTGTAACGCTAAGACCTGAAACACTCACTAACTTAGTTGAGGACGTTTTAAACTCTCTAATCTATCACGGTTTTAAAAAGATATTAATTGTTAACGGCCATAGAGAAGCAAACTTGCCACCATTAAAAATTGCTTTGGGGCGAGTCAGAAACCAGACCGGAGCATTTATTGGAATTGCAGACCCATTTTATATTAATGCAGTAGCTGGTAAAGAATTAAGTGATGTTGAGCCTGGTGGGATAGGGCACGCAGAAGAGCTTGAAACATCTATCATGTACGATAGATATCCAGATTTATGTAGTCCTGAAAAATCTGTAAGAAATATACCTGAGAATCATAATAAGTTTCTCCAACACGACCCTAATGTTTTTACCGATAAAATTTTAACTGCGAGTGATGTTGCTCATTATAAATCAGCTACAAATAATATCGGTGTTATGGGAGATGCTACAACCGCAGATTCAAAAAAAGGAGTAGTTTATCAAGAAAGAATGGTTAAAAATCTAACTGAATTTATTGGCTATCTAGATACACTAGAAGTAAAAATTAGACAGACCAATATTCCTTTATAGTATTAAAAGTAAGTATAAGATTTTTATTAAATACATTAACTTCACTTTTTTAATAATAAATTATGTATGTACTAAACTGAATTAAACCGCACACAATTTATATCGTGTGCGGTTTTTTTATGTTCTATTACTCCATAATGACAATTCATAATGAAAACCTTCACCCTTAATTTACTTTATATGGAATTTAACACACTTAACTTGTTGTTTTTTCTTGGTTTATAGTATGTACATAGTCACGTTGCTATCATTAAATAAAGGTGATAATTTTGGAAAATTTTGTAGAGTCCAAGCTCAAAAAAAATCTAAGTATAGTTCTTTTTAAATATCGATTGGAAAATGACATTTCACGTAAAGAACTAGCTTCTCATTTAAATATATCTTTAAATACCTTAACTTCAATTGAAAATGGACTTTCAACCCCATCGTTAAATACTTTATTCAAATATGCAAATTATTTTAATACCACTATTTCAATAATTTTAAAGAGGGCAGAAAGTGATGAATGATTTAAGAAAAATACATTTACAAATTCTAGATAAATTTAATTATTTAAAAGGTAAAACATTCTCTACATTTCAACACACATTTTTAAACCAACCTCCCGATAAATTTGTAGACGTTAATCATCATTTACTTAGCAAGGTTAGAGGAGTCTATGTTCCTAAAGAATACGATTATGCTTTTTCTATTAAAATATCAATTGATTCCCATAATTATCAGAATGAAGTGTATTTCGAAGAGTCGAAAGTAAAAATTAAATATTATTTGCCTAATAAGAATCTAGATTCTCAAAAAGCTAGGGATATTCTAGCTATAGGAAACAATTATCATAATTCAATACCTGTAGGTATAGTTATAAAAGAAAGTAACATGTACTCAGTTCTGGGTTTAGGCTTAATAACAGATTTAAATGACGATTTTATTCATATTATTTGTGATATTGATCAAAATGTGGAAACTAAATATATAAAAGAAACAGCACAAAACTTTGTAACTGAATCGAAAGCATCTGTTAAAGTCAGATTAAAGCAAGGATACTTTAAAGATAGGCTCTTAACTAAATACAATTCCTGTTGTTTATGTGGTTGTGATATATCTTCATTATTAGTTGCGAGTCATATCAAACCATGGTCTAAAAGTAATAGTATTGAACGATTAGACATCAATAACGGTTTACTATTATGCGCGGCTCATGATGCTCTTTTTGACAAAGGTATAATTACATTCAATTCAGATGGTAAAATTCATGTCTCTAATTCCATCAATAGCTTTAATCGTGAAATTTTAAACCTGAATACAGAATTTGAAATAGAGATAAATAAAAAAATGGTAGAGTATCTAGATTATCATCAAAAGTATATTTTCAAATAATTTCATATTAGAACGATAATTATCAAAGGAGTATCTCAGTGAGTAATACTAAATTAAGAACTTATATTAAAGCCAAAGAAGAACGTGATTATCTCCAATACTATATTGAATTGATTGATGAATATAAAATTAAAAATATAGAGACATTTATTATTAAATCTTATGCCATGTCCAATAGTACCTCGGGGGTCCTCAAAGACTTCAATGAAAATAAGCCAATCTATGATACACACATTCTTACTCGTGAGTATATACTGACAGTCATTAAAGGTCATCCAATAGATGAATTACATAAAATTATCAGACAATCTTATATGAAAAGATATCGTAAATAGTATAATTGATCAACTAATTAGTATACGAGATTAGTGTATAATCTCGTATACTACTATTTCTTATTATGTTTTGTATGCCTTAGTATGTGTAAAATAATAAAAAAGAGTTGACATTTTCGTCTACTCTTTTTTATATAGTCATTAATGATGAAATTACAGTATCATTTTTTTGAATTTTTTTGTTCATACATTTCTTTTATATTATCAATGAATTTGTCTTTTATTTCATTACTAGAATTAATATAGTTTTTCATCAATAACTTAATATCCATAAAAACACCTAATATTTCTTCATATGTATTTTGATTTGATTTCCAATCAGCTCTAGCAACTCCAAATAAATTTAAGAAATCATTATTTGCTGGTAATAAGAACGCACTATATACAGTCATATTTTTATACTTATTATGTACATACTCACCGTATGTTATTTGTTTATTAATTGATGATGATGCAGGTAAGTCATTTAGTTTATCTGTTTCAGAATAACGATAATATTTTGCGTCTATCACTACAATAAAATCGTCGTCTTTAAATATGGTATCTGGTTCTAGTACTCTGTTATGTTTCGGTCCCATATCCAATATCTCCCATGATGTCCGGGGGAAGTAATTCTCCTTGTCTTTTTCTCCTAAAACATCATCAATCATATTTTCCCAAACATATTCAAAATGATATGTGCCATATTCCAATAAACTATTTGCAGAGAAGTCTAAAGACATTAATATATTTTTAAGATTTTTAAATAGTTCTTTATCTACTGTTTTAAATGTGTTTTTGATTCTTTTATTTAACTCTATAATCATTATTTCTATATTTATTTTACTTTTTGGTTTTTCTGGTATAACCATGTTATAAAGCCAACCAATTTTATTATATGCTTCATTTAAACAGTATTTATGGATATTAGTTATAATATGATCATGATCTATATCTTTTTTTTGTTTAATGAAGTCAAAGTAATAATATTCATCACCACTTTTATATGGTGTATTCAATTTTATTGTTTTATCCCACATGGTTTTCCCAGAGCCATTCCTTTGAAAAATATCTTCAGTTTCTTGGAAATAACCAAACTTTAAAAAGTACTTATAGATATCTAAATACGAATATAACGGTAGTCTCTCAACAAGGTTAGTCTCTGAAAAACCTGATTTCGACATACCATCTTTCCTTCCATATCTTCTTAAAACCTTGAATAGTAATTCGACATCCTTTATTACATCAAATGTAGTATCTCCTAGCCCATAGCCAAGTGGGAAATGGATTGAAAATTTATTATCCTCAACTTTTATTCCTACAAAGTTATCTTCTTTTATATTTGTATTAACAGAGCAATATTCTCGAACTTCATCATTCATATTATCACCCTTTAAATCTTAAAGTTAAATATTTCAAATCGTTCTTGGCATTCACTCTTATGGAAAACTTCTAACACTTCTTCAATACTTTTAAAAGAATCTTTAAATATACTGTCTCTATTGAACCTAAACACATCATCCCATAGGTATTTTATTACTTTGTCACCGAACAAAGTATGTTCCAGTACACTCTCCATTTTTTCGGCTTCTGCCAGAAGCCTCGAATCGTCTTCTAGGTCTTCATCAGAAATAAAATAAATACCTAATCTTTTATCTTCTAGGCTGTTCATAACATCATTATGTTCTAATATCTTTTCATTTATAGCAGTATGGAACTTCTCCCATGTCACCTTCGTATCTAGTATCTCAATCGAACTATGTTGTGCTTTTCTAATGTCATTCTTCACATTCGTCATCTGCCATCTTCTTTGAAAGGCTGTATCTAAAGTAAAGATATTTTGATCAGATGTATTCATAGTTGCAACGATTTCTAGGTTCGAAGGGATAACCAACGGTATATTTGGATTTCCAAAAACTTCTTGCGCAATATCATAATTACTTATACTATATCGACTTCTGCCCTCTTCGTCTCTATCTAATAACTGAAAAACTTCTCCAAAAATCGATGGGGCATTACCGCGATTCAATTCTTCAATTATCAATACATGTTTTTCTTCAGGTTTATTAACTGCTTTTTTTAACATTCTCGTAAAAGGACCAGGAACGAATTTATATAATAGCTTTTCTCTCTCATCATCATCTTCTTCTATTACCGGGAGGATTTGTCCTATAAAATCTCCATTATGATATTCGGGGTGAAAAACTACTCTTTCTAATCTTGTTTGATAATCCTTATAATCCTGATTGACTTTATAACTTTTCCCACTACCTGGCACACCATAATATAAAATATTATTTGCTCCTGTTATAGACTGCACATCTACCCGTGGAATTTCCTCGTTAAAAATTTTCAGGCTCTTGATCCTCGTTAAAAAGTTGCTCTTTACAAGATTGGAGAGTAAATAATAGTTATCATGTGTTTTATTAAGAAACCCGATTTTTTCTAAATACATTATCGGTTTGTTATCCTTATAATCTCCAGTGATAAATAAATCATTTGTATATCTGAAGTTCTCATCAGATCTATTCGAAGTCAATTCTAATTTAACCTCTTCGTATGATTTTTCATATTCGCTAATCAAGGTAATTGAATAAGTAAACTCTGAATGATTAAGACCTTCTAAATCAACAATTAATCTAAGGAATAAATTTATCGGCTCTATAAAAGAATCACTAGTTTTTGTAGCTAAATTATTCTTACCTTGGTTGATAGTTTCCAAATTACTTAATAAAAGTTCAAATGCTAAAATCTCATTTCTGTCTATATTATTTAAAAACACACTACCTATATGGGTTATTCTTTTCAGTTTAACATCATTCTTATGAGCTTCTATAAAACCAAAATACCATGGAATTTGATATTTTTTATTGTAGCTAGAAGGATATTGCCCGTCTCCAATTAGTAATTTTATTTCTTCTACAAATTGTTTATTCTCTAGCCATTTCCCATGATATTTATCATATACACTTAAGGCCGAATGTATCTCTGTTACATCTGAAGTATGTTTTGGTATAGCTAATTTACTCATAATTACTCCAATCTTATTCAGATACCTTCAAAAGGTTCATCAATTCTTTAAATAATTCAAAAACTAAGTTGGAAGGAATCCCTTCCCCAATAACTTGTCGAATAAATCTTTCATTCGCCCATTCTGGAATAGGCCAATCTAGCGGTAGTGATGAAACAATCAATAATTCATAGATAGATAATACTCTCGGATCGGAATATACAGGTAATCCTTCATCATTCTCTCCAAGATAATGTCCTGGGTGAACACACGCTAAAGAGGAAATAACCCCGTTATTTTGTGTAAGTGTTCTCCCAGGTGTTTCCCAATTTAATCTACGATAATGGTTATGATGTGCTTTTATATGTTGCCCGTCATCTTTGACAGGATAATATTTCTCATTATAAATTGCCGACTTCGCACTTGGTGTATGCATCATCCATTTCACTTGCTTCCAGGAATGTGTGGGGGGATAATGCCATTTCGAGACACTTAGACCAATTTCCTTTTTCTCTTTAAAGTCTGGAAATTTCTCTATCGTAAATGCTTCTCCTTCTCTTAACAATGGATCTAACGAGGGCACATTTTTAAATGCTTCACTGAGAGGTATTCTTGGTTTTTTCTCTGGTGGTTCCCATGTAAAACCAAGATCTTTCCTTACTAATAAAAATATATTACGCTCCCTCATCTGTGGAACGTTATGATCCATAGCTTTAATCATTCTTTCTTCATTTATATTATATTTCTCACCAAGTTCATACTTTATATAATCAGGTATTCTCATCAGTTTATCATCCACTTTTATATCAGTGACTAATTGACGAGGGACGTTTTCTAATAAAATAAATTTAGGTTCTATAGCTTTAATAACTTCCACACCATAAGATATTAGCTGGTTTCTCTCATCTAATGGATCTCTTTTTCCCGCTACACTCATCCCTTGGCATGGTGGTGTAGCCATTATGAAATCTACATCGTAGTTAATCGCTTTTAAAATGATTTCCGTTCTAATTTCAGGTTTAGTGATATCACCCAATATCATATCTGTTTCAGGATATATATCTTTATAAAATTTAGCTCTTCTTTCATCTATCTCATTAGCTAATACCATTTCAACATTTAACTTGTTCAATTTAGCTTCTGCTATCCCTACGTTCGAAAAAAGAGAGACTCCTTTTAGTTTCATCATCTTATTCAACCAACTTTTCAAATATTGTTTTTACAAATAAAGGAGGAATTCCTTCTCCTATAACAGACCTGAGAAATGCTTCAGGTACATCGTCAGGTAAATTCCAGTCATCTGGAAGAGAAGTTATTTTCATTATTTCATATATAGTTAGAGCTCTAGCGTCAGAATACATTCTTTCTCCTTTACTGTTCTTTCCAATATATCTCCCCGGATGAACATTGTTCTGAGATGATATCTTACGATTATCCATTGTAATTGTGTAGGCAGGTGTATCCCAATTTTGTCTTTTATATGTGTTTCTATAGCCTTTAACTGGGTCTCCATTTTCTTTTTTAGGGTAATATTTCTCATTATCAAATGCCGTCTTACCTGTCGGTGTATACATCATTGCTTGCACTTGTCTCTTAATATGTACAGGTGGTACATGCCATTTTGAAAATTTTTTTGCTTCTTCTAATTTTTGGTGAAACTGAGGGAAGATATCATTAAGTTCTTCATCAGAAACGTCTTTTAATATAGGATCGACAGAAGGGAGTTTCCCTATAGCATCCTCCATAGTAATCTCTTGCATATATTCTACAGGTGATAACCAATGTTTCACATTTTTATCTTTTCTACTTAAAAGTATAATTGCCCGTTCCCTTGACTGAGGAACACCATAATCTCTTGAGTTTAATATATTGACTTCTATATGATACTCTTGAGAAAGTACTTCTTTTATTAAATCAATAATCAAAATCCATTTTTCATTAACCAAAATCTCCGTTTTAAGGAATCCAGGTACATTCTCTAAAAATACATGTTTAGGCTTTATAGTTTTAATCATTTCTAATACAGGCAAGATTAATGTATTCCTATCATCGTCTTTCTTTTTTGTACCCACTGTACTCATTCCTTGGCATGGAGGAGTAGCCATAATAATATCAATATTCTCTTCTATACTCTCTTTCACGATAGAATCAAATACTAGTTTATCTTTGATATCACCAATTATCATCTTCGTTTCTGGGTAAATCTCATTGTAAAGCTTAGCCCTTCTCTCGATAAGTTCATTTGCTATAACTACATCTATATTAAGTTCATTTAATCTAGCTTCAGCTACTCCAATATTGGAAAATAGTGATAATACCTTCACTTGTAAACACCCTTTTTCTAAATACTAATAGAGTAATATTTATGCAAAATTCACATTTTTTAAATACTCTTCCATAAATAATTACTATCAATTTATATATATATTATTAAATATATCATATATTAAGGTAACAATCTCTTCCTTTGCACCATTACATTTTTAACGATAATTATTGTATAAATATTCATAAAAACATTTTTTAAGTATTTTTATAAAGGCCATTATCCCAATGTACATCTAATTAGATATCTTGAAATCATTTATATTCCATCACATATTCATTATTCACTGCATCAAACTCACCATATTCAAATCCAAGTGATTTCAGCAGCTTGCCCATCACATCATTGCCTTTAATATAATCCGCAATGAGCACATCAAACCTGCTGTCCGCTTCAAATTGCTCTATCACTTTCTCCACAATCGCTTTGCCGTATCCTTTACCCTGATAGTCCTTATCCACCATCATCCGCCAAATCATTAATTCTTTTTCTTCCTCGTCTTCATCCAGCAGCACAAATCCTACCACCGTTTCACCATCCTGCACCGCATACGGAAACACATCTCCTGCTTCCCGGTACAGATACGCATCCGCAATCGATCTCACATTCGGCGCAATATATTTCGCTTCGTTCTGCTCGTCTGTTACTTTCAGCTTCAACACCGTTTCATAGTTCTCTTCATTTATCTCAACAAATTCAACCAATTTATCAGTCCCCTGTTAAACCGCTTCACTCACCGCAAAGTAATTTTCCTGCCCGTCGTTAAAGTTAAACGTCTTCATTCCCGGTATCTCCACCAGTTCTCCGACATTCACGCCTTTTTCTTTCAGCTCTTCATACACCGCTTCAATATTCTCCACTTCAAACATTAATGACGGCGTTTCCCTGCTCACTTCCGGACTGTATTTCTCGATAAATTCCAACGGAAACATCACGATCGTCGTTTCTGATTCAGCATCCGACGCCACTTCATATCCTTTATAGTTCTCCATCAGATCCAGTTTTTCTTTCACCGTAAAGCCCAATTGATTCGTCCAGAAGTCCACCGCCATATCGATATCTTGCACATACAGCATGACGTTCGCCAGTTTTTTTATCATTCAATCAGTCCTTTTAAAAAGTTTACACTCTCCGGTGTTTCTTCAGCCCTAAAATACTCAGCACCGTAAAGCCAATAATGAACAGTGCTAAAGCCAGCAGTTCATTCCAAATATACGACCAGCTGTTTCCTTTAATCATTACTTCCGTCAGCGCGTCTCCCGCATATCTCAGCGGAAATCCATAGCCGATGTTATTAAACCAGTCTCCAATATAGTCAAAAGGAATTAATCCCGATAGAAATATCTGCGGCACAGTGACTAAAAGAATCAGCACCATCATACGGACTTCGCTTTTCGACAGCAGCGCAATCAGCATACCCGCCGCAGCACCGCTGAATGAGACCAGTATATAAATGACAAACACCCATATCATACTCCCGGCAATCGTTACATCCAGCAGGTAAATCGCATACAGCACCAGCAGTACTGTTTCCAGCAGGATAAACAGACCGAGTCCCGTTAAATAACCGAGAATCACCTCACTCCGTCTGATTGATGTAGCCAGCACCCGTTCCAGCGTACCTGACGAGCGCTCCCGGAACAGTGTAAGACAGGTAAATACCATCACAAAGAAAAACAGCACCAGACCTGTCAGTATCGGGAACATTTTTTCAAAAAACGTACTTGCTGAATCACCGTATAGAAAAGATGTTTCAATTTCAATCTTAGGAATCTCCGCCTCTTCCGGCAGGGCTGCCATAATTCCCTTCAGTCTTTCATCCTCCACAGCACGGACACCTGTCTCAACCGCCTGTTCTGCAGCAGCTGTTTTCGGCGGGTCTTCATTTTTATAAGTGACATTAAGTCCCTTGTCTTCCATGCTGACAAAGGCGTCCAGTTCATGGGTATCGAGCAGTGTGTCAAGCACCGGTGTCAGTTCATAGGTCAGAACTTCCACATCTTCCGGCAGTCCTTCTGTAAAGGTCGGGTCCATCGTATCCGGCACGCCTATACGTATATCCGTTTCATTTTTCACATCGAAAACCAGATACATCAGCGTAATGACAACGAGCGGCGCCAACAGAACCCACAGCAGCATTTTAATATTACCGAGCATACTCCTGAATGTCTGCACAGCAATTGTCCCGACCCCCGTCATGTAACCGCCTCCATATTTATGAACACTTCTTCGATTGAAGCTGCTTTATATTCATTCATCAATGCTTCAGGCCGCCCTGCTGCCACTATTCTGCCCTTATTAAGAAGCACCACTCTATCGTATTGTTCGACTCCGCTCATCCCTTGAGCTGCTGCGATAATGCCCGCACCTTCATCTGCGAGCGTCCTCAGATGATTCCATACCGACAATCTCAGCTCTGGATTAATCCCTGCCCCGGGCTCATCCAGCACAATCAATTTAGGTCTGCCAAGCAAAGCAATAGCCAGTGACAGTCTCCGCTTCATGTCCCCTGAAAACTTCGATACCTTGTTACTCCCAGTTTCATGCAGTCCAACCAGCTTGAGGTTTTTATCGATTTCGCTTTTAAGTTCTTGTCCTTTAAGGTTTTTCAGTTTGCCGAAAAACACCATATTCTCATGCGCTGTCATCGTTCCGTAAATTGCTGCTTCCTGGCCCATATAGCCAATCTTACTCAGCATTTTCCGCTTCGGCATCTGTTCATCCAGCACATGTGCTTTTCCGTCTGTTAAGTCCTCCATACCAATCAGGCAGCGGAGACACGTTGTCTTGCCGGATTCCTCCGGGCCGATCAGTCCAACTATTTCTCCGGCTTTAACAGTTAAATTAATATCAGTCAGCACCTGATTAAAGAAAATTTTTTTATCAGCATCCTGCAGTGAAGCAATTATTTTAGTCACAGTTATCACGACCTTTATGTATACAATTATACTGACAAATACCCTTTTTGCATTTTTTCTAAGCATATCATTATTCAGCATAAAAAAAGCTGCACGATGTAAAAACATCGTACAGCTTTTATACAGTTAATGATTCCGAGTGGGATCGAACCACCGACCTCTTCGATGTCAACGAAGCGCTCTCCCGCTGAGCTACGGAATCGTATTATTGACTACTTATATACTTTAAGCCAGTTCAGTAAATAAATCAACTCAATACTAATTATCTTTATGTTGCCTGAATATTATAATTTTTGTGTTAATGAATTTTTATATGTGCTAATCTATAGCCAGACTTAAGGGGAGGTTTACTATGGATAAAAAATTAAGAAGAAAAGTATTATCTGCAAGTTTAATCGGTTCATCAATCGAATGGTTCGACTTTTTCCTGTATGCGGCTGTTGCAAGTATTATTTTTAATACGCAGTTCTTCGTTACAGATGATGCATTCCTGTCGACGATTTTGGCCTACTTCGGTCTTGCATTGTCATTCTTTATACGTCCTTTAGGGGGAGTCATCTTTGCACATATCGGTGACAGAGTCGGACGTAAGAAAACTTTAATTATTACTTTAAGCTTAATGGGATTCGCAACCGCAGGTATCGGTTTACTGCCTACATATGCACAAATTGGTGTTGCCGCACCGCTGCTGTTACTCTTATTCAGATTAATACAGGGGCTCGGCATCGGCGGGGAATGGGGCGGCGCCCTGCTCCTTGCTACTGAATATGCACCAAAGAAACAGCGCGGGCTGTTCGGCAGTTTCCCGCAGATGGGTATTCCTATCGGTCTCGTGCTCGCTTACGGTTCATTCTTCCTGCTCACATGGGCAATGCCTGAAGAAATGTTCCTCGCATGGGGCTGGAGAATTCCATTTATTTTCAGTCTGCTGCTCGTTATCGTCGGCCTCTTAATTCGTAAAGGACTTGACGAAACACCAGCCTTTGTTCAGATGCAGAAAGAAGCGGCTGAGAAAAATGAAGTCAAACGTTTGCCGATTATTGAAATCTTTAAGAAGCACCCGAAGGAAGTACTGATTACGACAGGTGCTAAATTCGTTGAAACCGGACCGTTTTACATTTTTACGACTTTCATCGTCGGTTACGGTGTTTCAAGCCTCGACGTATCATTTGAATTTATGATGCTGTCGATTATGGCGGTATCGGTGCTCACCACAGTTATGATTCCAGTTATGGGCAGTCTGTCCGACAGAGTCGGACGAAGAAAGATGTTCCTGATTGGTGCAGCGGCGATGCTGATTTACGCATTCCCGTATTTCTTTATCGTGAATACACATGAGCCGATGCTCGTTATCTTAGCGACATTCATCGGACTGGTTGTGATCTGGCCGCCGATTACCGCAATACTCGGAACGATGTTCTCCGAATCATTCAGTAAAGAAGTACGTTATACTGGAGTTACGCTCGGTTATCAGATTGGTGCCGCCGTTGCCGGCGGTTCTGCACCGCTCATCGCTGAATTCCTGATGAACCAGTTCGACGGTTCAAGCATACCGGTATCGCTGTACATTGTAATGACAGCAATTGTGTCACTGATTGCAGTATTCGCAATGCGCGGAGAATCCGCACAGGATAAAGAAGACAGATTAATGAACGCCGAATAATACTAGATGGAGTGAATACATTGATTACATTGACAGACAAAGAAATAGAAGGAAAATATAAAATCTCTCACGCAATCAAAGACGTTAACGCGATTTTAAAAGATTACAATGAAGATAAGATCGTAGAATCCATTCGCACTGTACTGCCTGCAGGCGAAGACAGTTCAATGCTGTACATGCCGTGCATCAGCTTAACGCAGCAGGTATCGATTATTAAAACAGTATCGATTTTCCCGACGAATAAAAATCTGCCGACAACACAGGGCAATATTTTAGTCACGGACCTGACAGACGGCGCCCATAAGGCGACGATGGATGCATCGTACTTAACGAGACTCCGCACAGGTGCGATGACTGCGATTGCGACGGATAAACTGGCACGTGACGATGCGAAGTCACTCGGCGTGATCGGGACAGGAAACATGGCGTTTGAACAGGTTTTAGGCGTCGTTGAAGTCCGGGATATCCAGAGAATTTATCTGTATAACCGTACTGCAGAAAAAGCAGAAGCGTTTAAAAAGCGTTTAGAAGACTTTGGAATCTGGGCAGACATCGAAGTGATTACTGATGTCGATGAGCTCGTAAAACAGAGTGATATTATCAACTGTGCAACGCAGAGCAAGACACCCGTTTACAACGGTGAGCTGCTGCAAGCGGGCACCCACGTTAACGGTGTCGGATCATTCACGCACGAAATGAAAGAAATGGACCGCACGGCGATTGAACGTGCCGATCATATCTATGTCGACGATATGGACGGCGTGAAAGACGAAGCCGGAGAACTCATCGATGCAGTCGAAGCTGGAATTATCAGCTGGGATGACATTAAAGGCACACTCGCTGATATATACGATAAAGGATATTTACGTGAAAACAACACAGACATCACGATTTACAAATGCGTCGGCGCAGGCTACTTTGATTTGGCAGTCGCAGGCGGCGTTATGAAGATGTTTGCTTAATATTTAAAGGAAATGTTGACAGGTGAATCCGGAAGGGTTTGCCTGTTTTTTTAATCATTTATTTTTTCGTTGATTCTGATTTATTCATTTCAGAATCTCGTGAGTTTCTTGTAAGCGGGCTCGTTTTAACTGGTGGAGCTTTATGCGGGTTACTGATTAAGTACTTACTGAAGAGAAATGAGAAGGTAAACAGGTAGGTTCGTGTGAATTTGGCTGTTGGAGTTCTATGAAGGACGCTCATTGAATTCCTAAGCTTCACGGATTCCTATGAAAGAGGCTCATCGAATTCCTAAACGCCGCGGGTTCCTATGAAAGAAGTTCATCGAATTCCCAAACGCTACGGATTCCTATGAAAGAGGATCATCGAATTCCTAACATCATATTCTCTCCCTCACTTCCCCGATTTAACTCATGGAAGTATTTAAGGTATAATTTAAATTAAGATAATATGTTCACAGATTTACCGGCACACCGAAACTTAAAATAAGGACGTGTTTTGTAATGCGATTACTTATATTATCGTTTTTCATCTTAATGCTCGCTGCCTGCAGCAATGCCCAGCCCATTGATGAACCTGAACCGGAAACTGCTGAAGAAGAAACAGATCAGGAAAACTCTGCTGAAAACGATGAAGTTTCAGAATCAGAAGAAAAGCCTGAAGAACCTGAACTGGAGCCGGCTTACGACAGTACCGGGAACGTTGATGTTCTCTCACCTGACTTTCACAAAGATTATTTAAATAATTATTATTACAACAGCTATGGCGGTATTGAACGCGGTATGACTAAAAATGAAGTTGCTGCGACCTTAGGTGAGCCGTCAGATGAAGATGATGTGCCCGTAGACGAAGTGTTCAACGACATTGGCGTAAGATATTCTTCGCCGTCAGATACTGTTGAACAGATTCTGGTTACTCCTGAAGAAGATATTTCTTTAGATAAAGTAATCGAATCTTTCGGTGAGCCGACGCAGGATTTATCGCCTGAAGATACCGGGACGAATGTGCGCATTTTAACGTATCAGCCGGCTGAGGATGCAAACTTCTACATCGTGGTGGAAGGTGACGAAGATGATAACGTTAGTCTGATTTACCCTTCTTATACATCCAATGCTGCAGTCGTAAACGAAGATAATGTGCTGGATTTCATTTCAGCGTATTACGATAAAAATGTAATTGATATGTCGCTCATCAATTTTGAAGATCCTGTACTAAACGAGACTGAAGGCTACTTCGAAGTGCCTTTCGTCAATATTCATCACGGCTTAACCGGCCACTTCAGAGTCTGGCTTTACGGTCAGGTTGAGTATATAAACGAGAACGGCGAATATGCATACGGCGAGTTCATTCCGTATGCCAATGGTGAAATTAAATAAGTTTCTTTAGGGGGCAATACTATGTGGCTGCTCATTATTATCCTGGCCGGTATTTCTGCCGGTATTATTAATAACTATCTTTCCCACAAAAGAAGCATGGAAAAGATTAAGTTAAAACATATCGATAAAGAAATCGAACTCCAGCGGCTGAAACAGGAAAATTACCTGCTCGAGAATGAAGAAATGAGAATTGTGCTCGACCGGATTAAAGAGGATAACACACGCCTTGAAGCAGAAAAAGACAGTCCGTGGCTGATTCAGGAAACGCGTGAACGCCAGCTTGAGAAAAGAGAAGAATAACACCACTTGAAATTGAATTTATTTTTTATGAAGAAAGCGTGAAACTCATGATTGAATTTTTACAGCGCCAGTCCCGTCATTTATATCCAGGCTACTTTGCAATGGTAATGGCGACTGGTGCTTTATCATTATCCCTGTGGTACCTGGATGTTCCACTGGCAGCTGAAGTGCTGCTGTATTTTAACGTTTTTATATTTGTACTGCTGCTCGTTCTGAACGGTGTCAGATTGCTGTTTAATACCAATGACTTTGTGCAGGATTTAAACGATAACGGCAAAGGTCCGGGTTTCTTTACATTGATTGCCGCTTCGGGTGTGTTAGGCAGCCAGTTCGTTATTATTAAAAATATGGCTGAGACCGGATTTGTCTTTTGGGTTGCGGCGTTAATCATCTGGCTTATTTTGATGTATACATTCTTTACTCTTATAATTATTAAAAAAGCTAAGCCGTTAGTCGATGAATCGTTAAATGGCGGATGGCTGCTCCTTGTTGTTTCCACGCAGTCACTTGCAGTGCTGGGCACTTTGATTGCCGGCAGTACTGAATTCACAGAAGTAATGTTATTTATTTCGTTATGTCTGTTTCTGTTAGGCTGTGCGTTATATTTAAATATTATTGCGTTTATATTTTACCGTCTGATGTTTTTGAAAATCGAAGCAATGGCTTTAACACCGCCCTACTGGATCAGCATGGGCGCACTTGCGATAACAACACTCGCAGGATCTGTACTGGTGCTGAACGGTACCGGGATTGCTGCTGAACTTGAAATCTTTATTAAAGGATTTACCTTGTTCTTCTGGGCACTTGGCACATGGTGGATTCCATTATTAGTTACACTCGGTGTGTGGCGCCATATTGTAAATCATTATCCGCTGACTTACACACCTGATATGTGGGGCATGGCCTTTCCGATTGCAATGTATACAGTCGGCACGGTTAATCTGTCGATGGCACTGGAGATCGAATTTCTGATGATTATTCCGCAGGTGACTATTTTTGCAGCGGTTATCGTCTGGCTGCTGATTATGGCAGGTCTGCTTATTCATCACGGGAAACGGCTGAAAATTTAATGATTCCCTTAAGTTTTTATCGGGTATATCTTGATATAAACATTGAATAGGAGTGTTTCTGATGAAATTATCCGATTATAAAATACCAAGTACAAAAAATATAAAATTAAAAGACTATAAATGTTCCGAAGGTAAAAAAGAAGATAACGATTATATAAAAGAAAATGTAATTCCGCCGCTTGTGGAAAAGCTGAAGGAGCTGCATCTTAAAATGCATGCTGAAGGCAGGAACGGTATTATGGTCGTTCTTCAGGCGATTGATGCGGCAGGAAAAGATGAAGCAATTTCTTATATCTTTTCGAATCTGAATGCACAGGGTTTGAAGGTAACAACTTACGGCAAGCCCAGTGAAACCGAACAGAAACACGATTATTTATGGAGACTTCACGACGGAGAGCCTGAGCGCGGACAAGTCGCAATTTTAAACCGCTCTCACTATGAAGATGTTATTGCGACACGCATTCATGACCTGCTCGAAGACGGCGATGCTGAAATTGAAAAACGGTACCGCCAGATTAATAACTACGAGCAGTATTTATCGGAAAATGGTTTTTCTGTCGTAAAATTCTTTTTTAATATGTCGAAAGATGAACAGAAAGAACGCTTTTTGAAACGGATGAAAGATCCTAATAAGCAGTGGGAATTCTCATTTTCAGATGTTGAAGAACGAAAAAAATGGGATGACTATCAGAAAGTATTTGAAGATATGCTGAATAATACTTCGACCGGGCACAGTCCGTGGTACATCCTGCCTGCTGATGATGAATGGCATACGCGCCGGATTATAACGGAAGCAATGATTCATGTGCTGGAAGGTATTAATCCTGAGTTTCCGAAAATTTCAGGGGAAGATAAGAAGAAACTCGATAAGTATATTAAAGAATTAGAAAATGAATAAGAAAAACAGCTGAATCCATTACGGATTCAGCTGTTTTTGATTTACAGAGGCACGGTGGCGCGCAATCATACTTTCTGTGCCGCCGTGGATTTTCGGTGGCGCGCAATCATATTTTCTGTGCCACCGTGGAATCTCGGTGGCGTGCAATCACACTTTCCGTACGCCGTGAGTTCTATATTATGGTTTCATTACTACTTTAATACAGCCGTCTGCACGGTCGTTAAACATTTTATACATTTTTTCCGCCTGTTTTAAAGGTACGTTATGCGTAATAATATCCGTCGGGTCAATTCTGCCCTGTTCCACCATATTATACAGCTCCGGCATATAATGAATCACCGGTGCCTGCCCTGCCTTTACTGTTACGTTGCGTGTAAAGATTTTATGGATTGGATATCCCGTGGCTGGTGTACCGTATATACCTGTCAGCTGGATAGTGCCGAATTTTTTAACCATATCTGTTGCCATAATAATCGGGTCTATAGTACCCACCTGACCGCCGAGCGTCTTGATACGGTCTTTACCGGTAATTTCACCGTCCATGCCGACACAGTCAATAACAACTTCAGCACCGCCTTTCGTAATTTCATGCAGGTGTTTGCCGAGGTCATCAAATTGTTTGTAATTGTATACCTCTACATTGTTTGTCTGCTTGGCGTGTGCGAGTCTCATCTCATTATTATCGACAGCGATAACACGGTTTGCCCCCTTCATCCAGGCAAACTTCTGCGTCATGAGTCCGATAGGTCCGGATCCTAACACAATCACTGTATCTCCGTTTTTAACACCGCTGCTTTCGACGCTCCAGTATGCTGTCGGCATTACATCCGACAGGAAAAGTACGCTTTCGTCTTCAAGTTCGCTTCTTTCCGGTACGACAAACGAAGTGAAGTCAGCGTAAGGCACTCTTAAATATTCCGCCTGGCCGCCCGGGTAGTTCCCGAACTGTTCGGAGAAACCAAAATAACCGCCTGTATCCTGATGCGGATTGGAGTTATCACACTGGCTTTCCATCTGATTTTCACAGAAGTGACAGTGACCGCAGCTCACGTTAAATGGAATAACGACACGGTCTCCTTTTTTAACTTTCTTCACTCCGGGACCGACTTCCTCAACAATCCCCATAGGTTCGTGACCGATAATGTAATCATTCGTAATTGGCATGTTTTTGCGATATAAGTGAAGATCCGAGCCGCATATCGCAGTCGACGTCACTTTTATAATCATATCTGTACCTTCCTGGATTTCCGGCGCCTTCATCTTTTTGACTTTGACTTTGTTTTTCCCTTGAACAGTAACAGCTTGAAAATTAGACACATCCTTTACATGATTGTTCGTTATCCATTCCCTTCAGCACAAAAATAAACTCAAATAAAAAACAGCCTCTCCTTTTTGTGAGTGGCCGTTCTTTAAGACTTACATATTACCCTACTTTATTCAGCACAATCTCTGCCATTGCTTTTGCTGAAATCAGCAGTGATTTTTCATTGACTTCGAATTTTGGGTGGTGATTTGGATATGCTGTTTCGACCCCGTCAGGTTTCGCACCAACAAAGATAAATGCCCCCGGTATTTTTTCGAGGTAATAAGCAAAATCCTCAGATGCGGCCTGAGGCTTATCACGGTATACTTTATCGAAATAAGTGCCTGCACTCTCAGAAAGCACCGTTTCGATTTCCCCGATTTTTTCAACGGTATTGTACAATACCGGATAGTCGTAGACATAATCAAGTGTACATTCAACATCGTATGCTGTTTCCAGCCCTTTAACAATTTTAGTCATTTCTTTATACACCGGCTCTTTGTTATCCATGGATAAATAACGGACTGTTCCGCGCAGTATCACGCTGTCCTGAATAACGTTATAGCCGCCCGGTGCATCGAATGCTGTGATCGATACAGTAACCGAGTCATTCGGATTCATGCGTCTTGAAACGATTGTTTGTGCGGACGTTATAAAATAACCGCCTGCTACAAGCGCGTCATGTGTCGTATGCGGCATTGCACCGTGTCCGCCCGACCCTTGAATTTTAAGGTCAAAGTTTGAACGCCCGGTCATCGCTTCGCCCGGACATAATGTAATTTCACCATTATCGAGTGTCGGCATCAGATGAATACCGTATACTTCATCCAGATCATCCAAAATCCCTGATTCTACGATACTCTTCGCACCGCCCGGCGGAATCTCTTCCGCGTGCTGATGAATGAGTTTGATTTTACCTTTCCATTCATCTTTCAAATCGATCAATGCTTCACCTAAAATGAGCATGTAAGCAGTATGACCGTCATGTCCGCACGCGTGCATCACACCGTCTGTTTTTGACTTAAACTCCACATCTGCTTCTTCCTGAATCGGCAATGCATCAAAATCCGCACGGAGCCCGAGTGTCGGCCCGTCGCCTGCGCCGCCTTCTATTTCAACGATAATACCGTAGCCGTTACCGACATTTGCCGTCAGCTTCACGTCTTTATCTTTATAAAACTCTTCGATAAACTGAGCGGTCTTTTCTTCTTTAAATGACAGCTCAGGATTTTCATGTAAATGCCGTCTGATTTCAATCATACGCTGTTCATTTTCTTCAAGCTGTTTGAATAACTTCTCTTTTAATGACATGTCCAGGACCCCTTTTAGAATTAATTAAAAATCTCTTCTGTAAAGAAGTGAAACAAAACGAGCGGCAGTATCGCTGCATTAGGCAAATAAGGCATAATAATCCCAGTTGCAAGGAATGTATCCCAATTACCCTCTTCTTCGGTAAACAAAACTTCACCGCGCCCGAGCTTCTCTTTAAAACGTGTCAATTCTTCGTCCTCAAACATCTTAAGTTTCTCTTCGATATACGTTTTATGCACAAGCCGCTTCGATATTGCGTTAATAATCTGAGCCCGTGTTTTATACTCTTCCAAATCCAAATCCAGATTCTCCGCCACTAAATTCATATGATCTTCAGTTAAGAGCAAATCGTAGAATTCTATAATTGGATAGTCCAGCAGATTTACTGTGGTTGTGTACTCTGCATTATTTAAAATAACATTAGATACACTGATTCCTTCCGGCAGCGGTGCTAAATGAATCACCGAACCGAAGTTTCTTAAAATACCGTCGATGACTTCCTCATGCATGACAGCCATGCCGTCTCCAATGTAAAGCAGATGGTGATTATATATTAAAAATGGATTCTCTTCGGGGTTAAACGGCATCGTAATAATATTATCGCCGGTCAATGCATTCGAATAACGTTTAATCAGTTCAATTTCTTCCATCTTCAAACTGTCTCCGAGGAGCGTTAAATAATCATCAGAACGTGCTTCCTCTATTTTATCTTCTATAATCTTTTCCAGCTGGGATAAAGACTCTCCTGTTTTATCCAGATGTAAGTACGTTAAATATGTTTTGTAGAAGGTTTGTAAATCCATCCTTATCCTCCTTAAGTGATTGGGTTGCCTCTGTTGAAAAGCCGTGCGAGTTTTTTATTTGTCGCACTGACCGGATAGCGTTCCCGGTAATTTTTCGTGCGCGCATTCGCATACGCCCGAACATAGTCCGGGTGGTTTTTATCTTGTAAAATATTTAAAGTTTCAAGAAGTTTATCGACACCGCCGATATTTTCAATCGGTACTTCCCCGCCGTAGCTCACGACTTCAGGAATCGGCTTCAGGATATTCGTCACTGAATCAAGCGTTATATCAACGACGTAATCATCATCCGAATCGTATAAATATTGAATGTATTCATTCGTTAAGTATACATCGACCATAAGTGCATTCTTATTTACACCGTCTTCATTCGCGATTAAATCTTTGTCCGTCATGAACTCTCCGCTGCCGATATTATTCCAGCCGAATGCTTCACAGATAATAATCTCAAGCTCTAAAAAGTTCAGGCGTGCAGGAATCGATATTGTCCGGGAAATATCTTCAAAGCCGTTAATCGTGCATGTAATACGATATGCATTATAATTGTCCGGTGTTTCCGGATGGACTTCATTGCCGCTCTTTTTGAAGCTCACTTTTTTCAGGGCAGCCAGTATATCGCGGTGCATCACCAGATAATCCTGATGCACTTTAACAAGCAGACCGGTTTCGAGTGCAGTTTGCCAGCGCGGATGATTCTCATAGACCGAGTAATCTTTTTTAACATTATCTTTTATTTGAGCATACGACACCTCATCCAGCTGATTTAATGCGACCGGCAAATATTCCGGTGCTGTTAAATGCCCGATGACTTCATTTAAATAATCATCCTTGTACTGTCCGACTGATTTAATATTCAGCTTCGCCATCGTCTGCCTCAGCTCAATAAACGTTAAATTATTATAAAGCCAGTAAATCGGCCCGTTATATATTTTCTCCAGCCTCGATACATCCTGCGGCTCAATCGTCTCGCTGTCTGGAATCGACATCGGTGTGTAAGGGAATATCCCGGTCTGCTGGAGCGCGCTGTTCAGCACACTGACCACTTCAGAGTGAATCACGCCTTCAGTCCCGTTATCCTCCAAAATATACTGGTAGTCGATAAGCGTCGGATACTTTGCCGGCAAGTACGATACCCTATGCACATTGTCGTAAGATTCCTCAGTCGATAAACGTCTGAGCAGCTTCGCTTCCGCCATCGATAAATGCTCGAACATTTCGTTCAGAGCAGACTGTGACTCAAGCTCTTCCATCTTATATTTTATCAGTGATTCATTAGTCGTAAAGTTTCCCGCATTAAACAAACTCGCCCGAATGAGTTCATGTTCGCCTAAATACGTTTGATAAAAAGTTTGTATATCCATGCTGCCTGCCTCCCGCCATATTTATTACAGCCATTACCCTTATTTTACACGTAAACCGGGTGGAAATGCATCCCGGGATACTTATTGGCTGATTAGCTGCTGGACTTTAAAAATTTGCCTCAAATTTCTGGGATGTTGGGAGCTCGTTGGGTTGATTAAGAATATTTATCTCAATGTGAGAGGCTCGTCGGGTTGAAAGCAGGTATTCGACCCAATGTGAGTTTATCATGCAGTTAATGTTGAGTTTTCAACCCGATGAAAGTTCTACATCCAGTCTCATGTATACGTATTAGCTTATACGCAGTCATGATGAAGTCTCATATATACGATTTGCTCAAATCGGAGACATGACTATGGCTCATGACTACGTATCGCTATTTGCATATACATGAGCGCTTCTCAAGCAGACGAATTCCAGTTTGCATATACATGAGCACAAAAATCCCACATTCCAACAATTATATATGTAAGCGATTACAAATAATGCTATATTTGTATTAACAACAAGTTTAAGGGGTGCATCTATGAACAAAATTCTATTAACAGTATTAGGACTTGTTCTTGTCCTATCAGCAGGCTGCAGCAGCGGTGAAGACACTGGGCTGGAAGGTAAATCTTTGGGGTTGTCTTCGCACGATCCCGCGGTTTCAAAAGAAGAAGCAGAAAGTGCAGATATTAAGTTTTCTTCCAATATGCCTGTGTTTGATTTTGAATCTTCGGATGAAGTGACACTGACTCATAATGGAAATGAATTTCCCGGAACATATACTTTGAAGGATACGGATTTAACCGTTGAAGTTGAAGATGGCGATTCATCACTAAAAATATTCTTTACTGATTTTGAGGAAACACCGGATGAGTATTACAGCTACACAGGTACTGCAGCAGCAGAGAAAACTGAGCTGAGTGACCAGGACTCTGCTCAACTGACCCTCGCTCATCAAAATTTCGAGAGCTTCACGCCTTATATCTTTTTAGAAGAAAATTAAAAAAATCGCCTGCACTCCAATTAAGGAGTACTGGCGATTTTTATCATCTCTAAATTAAACTTATTCCGGCAATTTTGATACGCCAATATTTGTCATTTCAAATGCGTTCAATACGTGGTCCAGCTGTTCTTCTGTAAGAACTTCATGCTTTGAGCACAGCTGGCGGACCGGCTGTCCTGTCTGGATTGCTTCTACTGCAATTGCTGATGCCTTCTTGTAGCCGATATGAGGCACAAGTGCTGTAATAACACCGATGCTGTTCTCAACGTAAGATTTCATCTGTTCTTCGTTGGCAGTAATTCCTGCAATACATCTTTCAGTAAACACTTTGAAACCGTTATTCATAATGTCGATTGACTGAATCAGGTTGAATGCCAGTACAGGCTCCATTACGTTCAGTTCAAACTGTCCCGCTTCTGATGCCAGGCTGATTGTATTATCATTTCCAATAACCTGGAATGCAATCTGGTTCAATACTTCAGCCATCACCGGGTTTACTTTGCCTGGCATGATTGATGATCCGGGCTGACGTGCCGGCAGGTTAATTTCGTATAATCCCGCTTTTGGCCCTGATGCCATCAGACGGAAGTCGTTTGCAACTTTCGACATGTTGATCATACAAATCTTCAGAGCCGAAGAGACCTCTGTATACGCATCTGTATTCTGCGTGCCATCAACTAAGTTTTCAGCAGATTTCAATTTATATCCCGAAATCTTACTCAGTTCTTCCACAACAGTATCAATATACTTCTGATCGGCGTTTAAGCCGGTACCGACTGCTGTTGCTCCGATATTGATTTCATAAAGGTTCTCAAGCGAATTCGATACGCGGCGGATATCTCTTGATAATACTTTTGCATAGGCACTGAATTCCTGGCCGAGACGAATCGGTACTGCATCCTGCAGATGCGTGCGTCCCATTTTGATAACGTGGTCAAATTCAGCTGCTTTTGCTTCGAATGCCTGACGCATCGTATTCATCGTCTCAAGCAGCGATTCTGCATGGATTAAAAGAGCGACATGCAGTGATGTCGGGAACGCATCATTTGTCGACTGCGACATGTTCACATGGTTGTTCGGGCTGATAAAGTCATAGTCGCCTTTATCGTGTCCCATAATTTCAAGTGCCCGGTTTGCAATAACTTCGTTCGCATTCATGTTCGTTGAAGTTCCTGCTCCGCCCTGAATCGGATCGACGATAAAATCTTCATGCCACTGGCCGGCAATAATTTCTTCACATGCCTGTACAATTGCATTCTTCTTATCTTCTTCAAGTACGCCGTTTGCGTAGTTTCCAAGTGCCGCTGCTTTTTTTACCATTCCTAAAGCACGGATTAAATCCGTATTTAAACGGTAGCCCGTAATCGGGAAGTTTTCAAGAGCACGGAGGCTCTGAACACCGTAGTATGCATTATTATCAATTTCTTTTTCTCCGAGAAAATCCGCTTCAATTCTAGTTTCCTTACTCATTCTGCATGCAGCTCCTAAATTTATTATTTAATTATCATCGATTCGAAATCTTTTGGAAAACTATTAAAATTATACGTTGTATCTTCATCAATATACAGCATATCTTCGATGCGGACACCGCCGATTTCAGGAATGTAAATTCCCGGTTCAATCGTAATTACGTGCCCCGCTTCAAGTTTGTCTGTGTTGCCGCCGTGCACTGATGGTGCTTCGTGCACATCGAGACCAAGTCCGTGCCCGATACGGTGCATGAAATACTCACCATAGCCGGCATCGTCAATCACGTCGCGTGATGCACGGTCAATATTTCCCATTACAGTACCTTTTTGAGAAGCTTTAATGCCTGCAAGATTTGAACGCAGCACAGTTTTATAAATTTCTTCCTGCTTTTCTGTCGCTTCCCCAACGATAAACGTGCGTGTCATATCAGATACATAGCCTGTATCTGACACCACACCGAAATCGATTAAGAGGAAATCTCCGCGCTGAATTACATCTGTTCCTGTATCCCCATGCGGCATTGCCGATTTTTTACCCGCAAGGACGCTTGGACCGAAGCTTGGACCGACAGCGCCGTATGACTTAAACTGCTTAACCAGGAAGTCCGAAACTTCCATCTCGGTTTTCCCTTCTACAGTAATCGTTTTTAAATCTTCCAGTGCTTTTTCAGTCATCTCGACTGCACGCTTGATTTCAGCTTTATCGTGCTCATTCTTTTTACCGCGGAGATAATTCACTTCATCATCCAGCGTCTGAATATTTTCAGGCGCGTATTTTTCAATTAAGCGTAAATATCTGGAATAAATTAAATGCTCACCTTCAACTGCGATTGTTTTATCCGCAGCGATTGTATCAAATACATACTGGAACGCATCATCCTTGTCATCGTGTGGCAGATAAGTAGTAAGGTCCGTATTCGCTTTGACCGTTTCGCCGTCCAGTGCCGGAAAAATCATCACTGTATCGAGCGTCTTATTATCGACTAAAAGGAGTAATAATCTTTCATGAGGATTTAAATGCACCCCTGTAAAATAAAATATATTCATCGGGTCGGAAATAATTGAGTAGTCTGCTTTCACGCTTTGTGCCAGCGCTTCGATTTTGCCTGCCATATATATCTTCCTCCAATTAATTATGTGTTAAATACTGCTCGAACCAGCGTGAAATATGAGCTAAACGCTGTATTCTCAAACTCGGTTTGCCTGAGCGTGATAAGTCATGTGACGACTCCGGGAAACGGACAAATTCAGTTTCTTTCCCTCTCGATTTCAGCTCGATAAACAGCTGCTCTCCCTGTTCAATCGGGCAGCGGATATCCTGTTCACCGTGAAGGATTAATAACGGTGTCTCAACGTTTTCAGCGTATTTCAGCGGTGAATGATGCCACAATTTGTCCAGGTCATCGAGCCCGGCTAAAATCTGCCAGTCCGTAAAGTAGTAGCCGATATCGGATACGCCTCTGAAACTGATCCAGTTACTGATTGAACGCTGTGTTACCGCTGCTTTAAAGCGGTTCGTATGACCGACAATCCAGTTCGTCATAAAGCCGCCGTAAGAGCCGCCGGTCACACCGAGGTTATCAGTATCAATCCAGTCGTACTTACCGGTAATATAATCAACTGCGCTCATAATATCTTTATAGTCACCGTTGCCGTAGTCGCCGCGCACTGCATCGACAAATTCCTGAGAGTAGCTGTGCGAACCGCGCGGGTTAATAAATAATACTGCATAACCTTTCGCTGCAAGCATCTGCATTTCATGGAAGTATGTGTTCGCATATAAAGCGTGCGGCCCCCCGTGAATATTCGTAACCATCGGATATTTCTTACCACTTTCATATCCTGCAGGCTTCATAAACCAGCCGTGAACTGCCGTGTCATCGAAACTTTTAAACTCAACCGCTTCCGGTTTAACCAGTTCTGTATCCGTTACGTAGTCATAATTAATTTCTGTCAGCTGCGTCAGCGCCTCAGTTTTAAAATCAAATTTATATAACTCACTTGGTGATACGTGTGTAGAAATTGTTAAATACGCAGCCTCAGCGTCGGCATCCATACCGAAAATATTATGCTCACCGCGCAAGAGCGGGCGGATGTTTCCTTCAACATCACCTTTGTATAAGTTCACGCTGCCGAATTCCGACACGAGAAATACGTACTCAATAGCTGATATCCATTCCGCTGTATTACCTTCGGTATTTTGCTGTGTATCCTGTGCTACCAGTCCGCCGACCGGCTTATCCAGTTTTGTTGTAACATCAAGGCTGCCGCTATTTTTCACATCGTAAATTTCGAGGTGCGGATGCGTCGCATTTTCAAACTTGCGCGTCATTACCGTCATTAAAATATACTTCTGGTCCGCTGAAATTTCCGCCTTCATAAAGCTCGCATCGTCGCGGATTAATGTATCTTCATTATTTTTACGAAGATAAAGTTTTTGTGCGAAATTGAAATCCGGATTGTCGCTGACATCAGTTGAGTATATAAAACCGCCTTCAAAAACATCGTAAAGTGTAAAGTTTTCTTCGCCTGACAAGACAGTCTCTGTTTGACCGGATTTAATATCAATCGATTTTACCGATGTATACTTCTCTTTTAATACACCGTACGGTCCAGGACCGCCGTCGCTTTTATATTTCATGCGGGTAATCACTGAAGCTTCAGGCTTTTTATCTTTATCGTCCTTGTCTTTAGTCTCTTCTTTAGTCTTTTCACTTGAAACGTGATAAAATACCGAACTTCCGTCATGAGAAAACTGCGCGCCGAATACCCCATCATCTTCGTGCGTCAGCTGTTCACGTTCACCGCCGGCATGTCTCAGTATAAATACCTGAGATTTTTTATCTTCATCCGGTGCTGTAAATAATGTCAGCGCCCCGTCATGTGAATGAGTCACATTCGTTATCGTTTCGTTTTTATATGTAAGCTGGATATTGCCCCTGCCGTCAAAATTGTGCAGATATGAATAGTAAGTATCCTTATCCTCATCAGTATTCGTCACAAGATAAGTCACTCTGTCAGACTGCGGTACAACTTTCGGTGAAGACACCGACTTAATTTTGAAAATATCATCAATAGAAACCTTACTCATTGAATTTCCCCCTTTTTTATAAATATAACATTCTTTAACGTCCGTTTACTAATTAATCCATAATATTCTGACAGAAAGACTGCCGGGACTTTTCGTTACCACGGATTCACAAGAATGCGTTTATACAGAAGAAATATGAACAGCGGCACTGCTGACAGCATGACCATTACACCGGTCGGAATCTGCAGCGGAGCGATTAATGTACGGCCCAGCGTATCGATAATCAGCACGTAAAGTCCGCCGAGTAAGATTGACCGTTTTAACAGCGGCCGAAAGGCCATCGGTTTAATATATAAAATGATTTGCGGAATGATGATGCCGACGAGCGCAATAATTCCCGTGTAGCTGATGGCGACGAGCGGCGGCACTGCTGCTGTGATTAACAGTGCCGGACGGATGACGCTGACGTTGACGCCGAGCGCGTGTGCCCTGATGTCACCAAGCTTCAGAAGATCAAGCACATGACCGTAGCGTTCCATAATAATAAATGACACTGCTGTCAGAATTAATAAAACCGCAACTTTCGTGAAATCCGCACCGCCGAGCGAGCCGAACATGTAGCGTGCGATATTCGCAGTATCTTCCGGAAATAGCAGAATAATAATATAGAGCACACCGGATAATAGTGCTCCGAGCAGGATGCCTGTAATTATTAATGTTTCCGGGCGGTAAGTTAAATCGAGTTTTCGAGAGATGACAAGCACGAGCAGCAGGCTTAACAGACCAAAAATAATACTGATAGCAGGTGCGAATACTGCAGGGATAATAGTCACGACGGTAAGTGCGGCACCGAGCACCGCACCATTCGCCATGCCGAGCGTGAAACTGTCAGCCATTGGATTTTTCAGGATAATCTGAAACACCGCGCCGCTCATCGCGAGTGCGGCTCCGACTAATATGGCCATCAGCGCACGCGGCAGCCGCACGTCGAGAATTATGCTGAACACCTGCATATTTGAAATTTCCCGGAAATTCACCGAGCCGATAAAAACGCTCATAATCACGCTGATAATTAATAGAAAGACGAGAATTAAATTAGTCTTATTCATACACACACTCTGCGATCGCAGCTAACCCTTCAGTAAATCGCGGCCCCGGCCGCGACACTGTATCAGGATTCGGCGTACATTGATTCTCTTCTCGGGTAATCGGTGCGCCTTCAAGACCGGAAATATTATTCAGCTCATTCGTCAGTTCTTCATTGCTGACGCCGAGCGTAGAAATCACAGTCTCCGGTTCACGGGCGATTAAATCTTCAGAAGTAATCGCCGGATAGCCGTTCACATCTTCAAAGACATTGCCGATATTCAGCGTCTTTAAAAAATCATCGATGAACGTGCCATTACCTGCTATATAAATATCAGGCGTGGTTGAGACGAGGATGAGCGCTTTATCCTGTCGTTCTCTGTTCCCATATTCACGCTGGATGTTTTCAACATCCTGCTGCAATGATGCATTTAGTACCGTGGCCTGTTCTTCTTTGCCGATAAACACCCCGATATCAGTAATCGTGCTGTAAATCTCATCAATATTCCCGGCATCATCAACGATAAGCGTTGCTGCTCCGGTATTCGATGCAACTCTGTCGATGATATTTTTGTTCGCATCGTGATTCGCCTGGTGCGACACAATATGCGTCGGATTTAACGCCATCATCGATTCCTCATCGAGTGCGAAAGTATCGAGACGCGTGAGATTTTCATTTAAATCTTCGGGGAAATTATCCGCAGTTGTAATGCCCGTAAGACTGTCTTCCATGCCGAGTTCAGCAATAATTTCCGTGTTGCTCGGCATCAGGGAAATGATGCGTATATCTTCATTGTTTGTATTTGTGATTTGAGTCTCGTTATCGCATGCAGCGAATAATAAAACGCTGAACAGCGATAAATATATGTATATATTTTTCAATTATGTCGTTCTCCTTTCGTTGAAGAAAGCCTAAGTGTCGTCGTTACCTCGAGCCACAACGTTTAACCCGCCTTAAGTGTCGTCGTCACTTACAACCACAACGTTTAACAACTCATTATCTTTATTATATTAAAGTTCTGCATCCTTATACAGAGGAAAATCCTTAAGACAAAAAGCCTGAACTGTGAAGTTCAGGCTTGAATATAATAATTTACATTTTTTCCGGTGCTGATACGTCGATCAGGCGGAGTGCGTTTTCCAGCGTCTGGCGCACAGCTTCAATCATTAAAATATAAGCGCGTGTTTTATCGGCATTTTCACCGAGTACTTTTTCGGCATTATAGAATTTGTGGAAGCTCGCTGCGAGATCGTGGATGTAGTTCGGAATACGCTGTGTCGCGCGTGTTTCCGCCGCACCTTTAACGATGTTCGGGAATTCCAGTACTTTTTTAAGCAGCTCAAGTGCCTGCTCCTGCTCAATAATATCAACCGGATTATCCGTGTCGATTTCAAAGCCCTGTTCTTTAGCCTGGCGTAAAATACTGCAGATTCTGGCATGTGCATACTGTGCGTAGTACACAGGGTTGTCGCTTGATTCACTGCGTGCAAGGTCTAAGTCGAAGTCGAAGTGAGTGTCCGTCGAACGCATAATCATGAAGTAGCGCGCTGCGTCTACTCCAATCATATCGATCAGGTCGCGCAGTGTCACTGCCTTACCTGTACGTTTGCTCATCTTCACTTCTTCTCCGTTTTCAATTAAACGCACGAGCTGCATAATTTGGATTTCCAGTTTTTCGGGACTTTCACCTAAAGCGCCTAGAGATGCTTTCAGACGGTTAATGTAACCGTGGTGATCCGCTCCGAATAAGTTAATCAGCTTGTCGAATCCGCGTTCGACTTTATCGTAGTGGTAGGCGATATCCGGCATTAAATAAGTCAGCGTGCCGTCGCTTTTCACGAGGACGCGGTCTTTATCGTCTTTAAAGTCGGTCGTACGCAGCCACGTCGCGTCATCCGCTTCAAAGACATAGCCGTTATCTTTCATCTTCGTCATCGCTTCGTCGATTTCGCCGCTTTCATACAGTGCTGTTTCACTGAACCAGCTGTCAAAATTGATGCGGAATTCTGCAAGGTCTGCTTTCAGTTTACGCATCTCGTATTCAACACCAAGATCGCGGAATTTAGAAATACGTTCTGCTTCTTCCAGGTCTTTATATTCAGGGTGCTCCGACGCCAATTTCTCGCCGATCACTTTAATATCTTTACCGTTGTAGCCGTCTTCAGGCATATTCAGCGTTTCGCCGAGTGCTTCAAAGTAACGTGCTTCAATCGATTTCGCAAGGTTATTAATCTGGTTGCCGGCATCGTTAATATAATATTCACGCGTGACATCGTAGCCTGCGAAGTCTAAAATATTCGACAATGTTGCGCCGACAGAAGCGTTTCTCGCATGTCCGATATGCAGATCGCCTGTAGGATTCGCACTCACGAACTCAATCAGCACTTTTTCAGCTGTCTCAAGCTCTGTACGCCCGTAATTTTCTTTCTTGTCGAGGACAGTGTAAATCACGTTAGCGAGTTCCGCTGTCTTCATTTTAAAGTTGATAAACCCCGGTCCCGCGATGCTGATTTCCTGAATGCTCGCTGCCTCTTTATCGATGTTATCGATAATCGCCTGTGCGATGTCACGGGGATTTTTACGTGCAAGTTTTGTCAGTGTCATTGCGGCATTCGTTGAGAAGTCCCCGTTATTTTTATCTTTCGGCACTTCCACTTTAACTTCAGGAATTTCTTCTACTATATCCGCTTTTTTAATCGCGGCTTCAATTGCTTCTTTTAACTGCTGTTTTAAGTTCATAATTAAATCCTCTCCAACGTGTATTTATATTTGCCGAGCAGCGCGCCGCTTTCAAATAAATCATATTTAATCTTCAATATCCCGTCGCCGGTTATCAGTTCGTGTGTCACTATTTCAAAGTGGTGTCTGCCTGCCGGAGAGTCGTAAAACGTATCCGTCTTCACACCTTCTTCAAAGTGAAAATTCATATTGATAATGCCCCGCCGCTGGAGTTTAACGAAGTTATCTCCAAGCCGCACAGTGACTTTTAATTCATAGTCATCGAGCGCTTCAGTATAGCGCAAATAAGTATCCCCTTTTTCAAGTTCGGATACTTGCAGTTTCTGTTCATATTTTGTTTCTTCACCGTGCATGAACACCAGTTGAGTTAAGTTACATTCATGTGTTATAGTTCCGGTCATTTTTATCACCTTCAGTATCGTAAATTATATCATAACAGGCGCATCATTGGTCTCATGAAAAATAAAAAAAGGCAGGGCAATATGCCCCGCCTTTCTGTCCTAGTTATATGTCTATAACTATCCTTTATTTTATCCATAGATTGACTAATGTGCAATGTCTAATCCAAAAGACACAAAAAAGACATATTTATTATTTGCTTATTTATTAAATGCTTCCTGCATTTCTTGTGAAATATTCCACATATCTTCATTGTGGTTCATCATAAACTGTTTCAGCGTTTCTTTTGAACGTTCATCCAAAACATCTAGCTTAATACGGCCCTTCATTGCAGCGTCTAAACTGTTGACATGTTCATGCATCATTTTATAACCGCGGCGCTTTTCCTTGTTCACCATTAAGTAGCATGCTGCGACGCCGTTATAAATCGGTCCCGCTGCCGCACGTTCCACAGCAATCCAGACGAGGAAATATTCTTTCGCGTCCGGCCCCATCGCTTCTTCTTTATCCTTAATCCATTTCACTCTTTTTTCAACTTCAGCTTTGCCGTGCAGTCCCCCGATATCGAGTTTCGCTTCCTGCGTTTCAATATTAATATAGACCGGTGCGATATTCTCAAGGCTTATCGAGCCGAAATTTTGTCCTCTGTGGCCGTCGAGCGGGTCGTTTTTAATAATATTAAACTGGAATCCCGGTTTCTTTTTTGGTTGTTCATCAGACAATGTTATACCTCCTAATCGAGTTCATTCAGTAAATTAATAATCTCTGCTTTGACGTTTAAATCTTTAATCGCCAATATTTTTTCTTTCGGATAATACAATCTTGACCCTAAACGGTGAATGCCGGTAATTGAATTAATAATTGCCGACTGGGAGCTGATTTCCCTGATGTCGCCGTTCGGACGCAGCAGATGAATTGGTCTGCGGTTTCTGTTTTGCCCCGGTCTGTCGTAATCGTAAGGCAGATCTGAATAGCTGTCGCTGAAGACGTAATAATCCGGATCTATGCCTGCTTTTCTGTATAATTCGTTCAGTTCTGTAATTGTAATAATAGAACCGTCAAACGGTAAATATTTAAACAGATCTCTGTTGACGAAACGTCCGGCAAGATCGCTTAATATCTCATCTTCTTCATGTACCCATTCCTGCAGATAAAAATTCACGACCATTTCGTCCAGCCGGAGATAATCATGGACCGTGACAGCTTCATTAAAAAACGGTATAAAATATGTCGGCTGCTGTTTAAAGCTGTAATCCGATTTATACAGTGCTTTTGCCCGCTGCATCACCAGATTCAGCATCACTTCCCCGCCGCGCGATACCGGGTGGAAATAGACCTGCCAGTACATCTGATAGCGGCTCATTAAGTAATCTTCCACCGCATGCATGCCGCTTTCTTTAATCAGCACTTCATCTTTTGACGGACGCATCACGCGGAGTATACGCTCCATATCGAAGTTGCCGTAGCTGACCCCTGTATAAAAAGAATCCCGCTGCAGATAATCCATACGGTCCGCATCGATTTGGCTTGAAATCATACTGATAACCAGTTTATTCGGGTGTGTCTTGTTGATGACTTCCGCGACTTCACGCGGGAAATCCGGTGACACTCTTGATAATACTTCGTTCACTTCAGTGTCTTCCAGTATAATTTTTTTCGTATATTCTTCATGATCTGTATGGAATATATCTTCAAATGTATGAGAAAACGGTCCGTGGCCAAGGTCGTGCAGCAAGGCTGCTGACAAGGCTAACAAACGGTCGTCTGAGTCCCATTCCGGATATTCTTCAAAATTCTCAATCATCCGGCGGACAATTTCATATACTCCGAGCGAATGGTTAAAGCGCGAATGCTCCGCACTGTGAAATGCCAAATATAAAGTTCCGAGCTGTTTTATCCTGCGGAGCCGCTGAAATTCTTTCGTTTTCACCAGATCCCAGATGACCTGATCGCGGACATGAACATACCGGTGGACCGGATCTTTAAAGACTTTTTCTTCCTGTAATTGTTTCCTGCTGTAGTCACTCATCATCACGCTCTTACGCCTCCCTTAACACTCCAATAATAGCATAAAACGGCCGGCTTAGCCGACCGTTTCAACCTGTTCAGCTGTATGAGCCGGTGCCGCGTTTTCCAACCATCAGGAAGTAAACGAAACCTGCGGCGAGTATTGGTACTATCAATAGTAAATACATTCCGCTGTAGCCGGCAAATGGTACCAGCAGTCCTAAAAATACCGGGCCGAAGCCGAGACCAATTTCTAAAATAATAAAATACGTCGATGTGGCGAGGCCGACATTTTCTTTCGGCGCCATGTTCACGCAGATAATCTGCGCCGCTGACTGAAAATTACCGAAACCGAGACCGATAAGAAAACCGGCAAGGAGGACAATAAGCCCCGTCGCACCGTAGCCGAGCAGCAGAAATCCTGCTGCCATCAATATAAACGTCGGGTAAATAACAATATTCGGACCTTTCCGGTCAATCACTCTGCCCGTAAACGGCCGGGTTGCAAGTACAGCCGCCGCATAGACGATAAAGAAAAAACTCGCCGCTGTCACGACATTGATTTCTATGGCATACGTATTGAGGAAGGACAGCACGCTTGAATACGCGAGTCCCATAAGAAATATCGGCACCAGCATTCGGAGTGAATTTTTTTCAATCAGCACGAATTTATCCGGCTTAACCGCCGTTTCTTTCGTCACGTTGTTGATTTTAATCAGCGGAATCATTAACACGACCCCGAGCATTAAAATACCCACGTAAATCAGCATCATCTCAAAAGTAATATGTTCGAGCAGTAAAAATGAAATAAACGGACCGACCGCACTCGCAATAACCATACTTAAACTGAAGTAACTGATGCCTTCACCGCGGCGTTCTTCCGGCACGGAGATCGTCGCCAGCGTGTTCAGCGCCGTACTGATAATCCCTGTCGCAAAACCGTTCAGCAGTCTCGTTATAATTAAAAACGTTAAGCCGAAATCAAAGAAATATAAAATATAAGTCAAAAAATACAGTGCTGTCCCGATGAACATAATTTTCCGTCCGCCGAGATAATTAATCTGAAAACCTGTCACTCCGCGGCCGAGCAAAACTCCCACGATGAATATACTTGCAACGAAACCGGCAATACTCGGATTGACATCGTATTTTTCAACAGCGTAGTTTCCGACTGTAACTAATGTTGAATACATTGCCCCCATTAAGATAAAGTGAAATGCAAAGATTGCTGTAAATTCTTTCGTCCATATCTTAGGCGCATAAGCACTTGTTGACATGCTATTCCTTCTTTCATAAAAATTAAAAAACCAGTATTAAATATATACTGGTCAGTCAAAAGTTACGTATTTTTTATTACGCTCTTTAATGTTTCCGAGGAATTGTTCGTACTGAGCCTGCTGCTCATCGTTCAGCACCGGATAATCCGCCATTTTTGCACCCATATCACGAAGCACATTCAATGCGCGTTCTTCAACTTCTTCAATTGAAAAATCCGCACCGAGCAATTCGTTTAACGATGCCATGTGCTCAGGATTAATTACCGGATATGTAAATTTCGCACTCTCTTCTGCATGTGCATCACGATAAAAATCCTGCATCATTAATGCACGTTTGGAGCCGCTTCCTGTAACGGATAAGTATATCTGTACCGCGATACCCTCTTTAATGCGGCGCTGGGAAATACCTGCGAATTTTTTACCGCCGATGCTTAAATCATGTGTACCGGGACAATAGCTCGCTGAAATTTCATACGCTTCGATTTTTCCTTCCGGAAACATTTTTGTCACTAACTCTGTCATTATATCATAGCCTTTTTCTATGTAAGGAAAATCTGCTTTAGGTAAAATTAAAGAGATATTCAGTACACCTTCATCCAGCACCACACCTAAGCCGCCGCTGTTGCGTACGATATAATCGAAGCCTGCATCTGAAATATAATCGAGTCCGTAAGACAATTTCGGCAGTCTCGCATCCTGCAGCCCTAAAATAATATAAGGCGAATGCACCCAAAAACGTATTTTAGGCACATTGTCTTCACTAATCTGGTGCTGCAGGAAGTCATCAAATGCAAAAGACTCAAACGGATGCTTTGTTCTGTTTCTGCCGATTACTTCCACCGGCCCCTTAAAAAGTTCAGCTGTCATGACGATTCGCCATCACCTGTGTTGCTGTAAATAAGGCCAGGTTATACACTTCTTCCGTTGTCGTACCGCGTGACAGATCGTTAACCGGCTTATTCAGACCCTGCAGAATGGGTCCGTAAGCTTCAAAGCCGCCCAGACGCTGAGCAATTTTATAACCGATGTTCCCCGCTTCAAGAGACGGGAAGATAAAGACATTCGCATTCCCTTCAAGTGGTGAATTCGGAGATTTTTTCTCTGCTACACCGGGAACGAATGCCGCATCAAATTGCAGCTCGCCGTCGATCAGTGTATCCGGAAGTTTATCCTGTGCGTACTCAGTAGCTAAACGGACTTTCTCCGCCTCTTCTGTTTTCGCAGACCCTTTTGAAGAAAAGCTTAAGAGCGCAACGCGAGGCGTGATGCCAAAACTCATCGTCGTCTTCGCTGTTTCAACCGCGACTTCTGCAAGCTCTTCAGCAGTCAGTGTCGGGTTAATTGCACAATCCCCCATGACGTATAATTCGTCGTCGCGGCGCATAAAGAATATACCGCTCGTTTTAGACACGCCTTCTTTCGTTTTTATAATCTGCAGTGCAGGGCGGACTGTATCAGGCGTCGAATGAATTGCACCTGACACCAGCCCGTCAGCATAGCCTGTATGTACAAGCATCGTGCCGAAGTAGTTTACATTTTGAATAATATCTTCAGCCTGTTCAAGCGTCACTTTGCCCTGTCTGACTTCACAAAACACCCCGGCAAGCTGTGCGCTTAAGTCGGACGTTTTTGGATTTAAAATTTCCAAACCTTCTATATTGATGTTTTCCTCTGCAGCAATTTGCTTAAGTTCGTCAGCATCCCCGAGAACAATCGGATGCACATAGCTGTTTTCTAAATGTCCCGCTGCTGCAGTAAGAATTCTTTTATCTGTACCTTCCGGAAATACAATTCTGATATTTTCACCATTTAAATTATCCTTAAGATCTTTAATGAATTTACTCATTATATCCTCCTTGGCTACTATACTTTAAGTATATTATACGTGTTTTGTCACATCTTTTAAACAGAATCTCTTGTTAAAACGTTTTCCATTGGTCTAGAATAGAAGTAATGACTTAATAAGGAGAGACTAAGATGAGTGAACCGGTAAGTACAATAGATGGCTGGTACAGCTTACACCTGCTTTACAGCGTGGACTGGGCAGGTTTACGTGTACTGGACAAAGATGAAAGAAATGCGCTGACAGATGAATTGCAGGCATTTTTAAACAGACAGGAAGAAGTGCATGAAAAACACGAAGGTGACTATGCATTCTATAATATCATGGGGCATAAAGCAGATATTATTATCTGGCTGCTACGTCCGACAGCAGATGAGCTGATTAAGCTTGAGCTTGAAATTAATAAGCTCGGAATTGCAGATTACTTAATCCCAACATACTCATATGTATCTATTATCGAGATGAGCAGCTATTTAGGCGGAAACAAGACGCCTGAAGAGATGATGCAGATTCCTCATATTCAGCAGAGATTATATCCTTCACTGGAAAAATCTAAATACATCTGTTTCTACCCGATGGATAAAAAACGCGACCTCGATGACAACTGGTACATGCTGCCTATGGACGAACGCAAGCAGTTAATGCGCGACCACGGCATGATCGGCCGCAAATATGCAGGCAAAATCAAGCAGTACATCACAGGCTCACAAGGCTTGGACAAATACGAGTGGTCAGTGACATTATTGTCAGATGACATGCTCGAATTCAAAAAGATTATTTACGAAATGAGATTCGATGAAACAAGCGCACGCTACGGCGTCTTCGGCGACTTCTATGTCGGCGGACACATCCCGAACGATGCGATTGCCGATTATTTCGGATAACTTTCTGACTGGATGACGATTCCCTTGCGGGAGTCGTCTTTTTTTCGGTGCTGCGGAACCTGATGAAGGCCATACACTCTCCTCCTTTTCAGCACGTATTTCTACCTGTCTGGTTTTATTCTGTGAGATAATGGTTATATATAAGTATCTATTATTTAGGAGGTAAACTTATGGGACGTTTACTCAAACGTGCGGCAATTTTTATCGCACCAATTATTATAAATAAAGTCGTTCAAAAATTTCTTAACAAAGATGGCAGCTCTTCTTCAAAAAAGAAGAAAAGAAAATAATACAAACTAAAAACCACCTAACTCGTGTTAAGTGGTTTTCTGTCTATATAAAGGATGATGATTATGCTCACCCAAATATCACCCCACGTTTACATACTGCCGTTCGACAGTCAGCGTGACCGTCCAAATCTCGGCTACATACACGGCGAAAAGTTCAGCATCCTCGTCGATGCAGGAAATTCCAAAGCCCATCTGAACGCAATGCTTGAAGCGGTATATGCAGCGGGTCTGCCAAAACCTGAAATTGCACTGATTACCCACTGGCACTGGGATCACACTTTCGGCATGCACGCTTTTCCCGGTACGACGATGACTCAGACGAAAACCAATGAAATTCTCAGCATTCTTACAAAATGGGAATGGACGCCGGAAGCCATGGATGAGCGATTTAAGACCGGTGAGGAATGCGAATTCTGCGACACCCATATGAAAATTGAATACGATGATATCACCGACATTAAAGTCGTTCGTGCAGACATTGAGTTCGACGGGAACTTAACACTGAACTTAGGCAGCGTTACAGTCGAAGTCACACCGATTGCTAACCCCCACTCCGATGACGGCGCAGTCGTTTTCGTTCAGGAAGATAAAGTTCTCTTCGCCGGCGATGCCGACACCGGTGATTTTTACAAACTGGACGGCGGATACGATGCGGACAAATTTTATGACTACGTTACAACCGTCGACAAAATCCCCTACGACACATATATCCACGGCCACCTTGCCCCGATGACGCGCACAGAAGTTTCGGCGCTCCGAAAAGAAATCGGGGAGACAGACTTATAACATTACTAAAAAACGCCCCGGACTTTTATCCAGGGCGTTTCATGTTATTTAAAATCCTTATTCCGCTTTTTTTCTTCTCTGATTTTCGTATAGGTTTTTGTCAGCAGGAAAGTGTCTTACATCAGCCTGTCGATGCGAAATATCACGTCATCGTTTACAAGCTCTTTTCTTTGAAAATCTTGTTCTTCAATAAAGACATACGTCTGAACAATCTGTGCTTTCATATAACCTAAAATCGGTTTTAACTGATTTTCTACAATTAAATAATTTTTTGGTGACCCCGCAGTAACAACGATACCTGCAACTTTATGCTGCAGTCCATTGACCGGCAGCAAATCAAAAATATTTTTAAAATAAATCATCCGTTCGTTATCTTTCCTCAGGTCTCGCGTGAGCCTGTAGTCTTACGCTGATGCTATTCCCCCTGGAGTATAACGGACGGATTTTGTCTACCCTATATAACTCATTTTATTTTCTCATGGCTTTTGTGCCATCCCCTTATATTGTTGCTTTATTAAACGTCATTATCGACAATAATAATATGAGTACTGAAGCTGCAACAGTAATCAGCACTGCCGGTAAGACATTGCTCAGTCCCGATTCGCCCGTTAGCAATTCTACATTGGAAGTAATTAAAAACTGCGGAAGATATTCCGCTGCTGCCGGATGAATGCTCAGAATAATCATGATGATAACCACCCCAAGCAGTGTAAATAATACTCCGAGAAAACTCGTTCTGAAAATCGCTGATGCCAGCATAATTACACTAATCAGAAAAACACCGTAAAGCCATGTCAAAGCGAATGCCCCCCATATATTTTCAAGCTGGTTGTCCCAGTAATACATTGTATATAAGTATGCAGTGACAGCACTTAATACGTAAACAAACGTCCACATCAATGCAGTATATAAAAACTTCACGATTATTACATTGTGCCGCTTCAGCCCTTTAGTTAAGAAGTTTACAAGTGTATTTCTCGTAAATTCATTCGTCAGTATACTGCCCGTAACAACGACTAATATTGGCAATCCCAGCTGGTTCATGTTACCGAAAAATTGAACATATGAATCTATACCTGTAACGGCGGGAAGGTCAAATGAAATACCGGCGTCTTCCATCACCATTGCCATAATATCCGGCATCAGGAGTGCGGTTAGCGGGCTGATAATACCGATAATGATAAACACCGCTAAGAGAACAAACAGTTTGAAATTTCTTACAGACTCCATTATTTCTTTTTTAAACAGCGCGGAAACCTGGTTCATGACGTCACCTCCATATATACATCTTCAAGAGACCTTCTCTCTCTGACTATACTGTCCGGATAAATCTCTTTGTCCTGAAGTATTTTGTATATATTTTTAAGCGGCTGACTCTTCACACGGTATTTAGACTCGCTGACATGCTTAATTTCCATCTCCGCACTGAGCGTCTTAAATTCTTCCCCGGACAACTCAAGCATAATTCCTTTATCCCCGAGACTCTTATCCAGATTAATTTCTTCTACAACGTTGCCGTTATATAGAATCCCTGCCATATCACAGATTCGTTCCACGTCCGTTAAGATATGGGTCGAGAAAATAACCGTCGTTTCCGCCGTAATACGCTTTAGAATATTAAGTATTTCACTGCGACCTTTCGGATCCAGAGCACTCGTCGGCTCATCACAAATCAGGAGCTTCGGTTTGTTAATCAGTGCCTGAGCAATGCCGAGACGCTGCTTCATTCCTCTTGAGTACGTATTAATTGTAGATGATTCGTTATCCATTCCAACCAGTTCAAGCAGCTCCCTTATTCTCGGCTGACGTTCTGCTTTACTGATATTAGTAATTTCCGCACATAATTTTAAATACTCTTCAGCTCTCATATAACCGTAAAATTCAGGCACATCCGGCAGGTAGCCAATATAGCTGTTTGTATCTGTTTTGCCGAAGACAACTTTCTCTCCGCACACTTCAATCTCCCCTGAATCAGGTTTCAACAGCCCCAGTATCATTTTCATTGTTGTCGTTTTACCTGTGCCGTTGTTGCCTATAAATCCGTATATCGTATGTTCTTTAACAACTAAACTCAAATCGTCAATGACTATTTTTCCATTAAACGATTTACTCAGATTATCTATCTTCAATATATTCATATTATCGCCGCTCCAGTACAAAATATAATACCGGACCGATTAAATTCAGAAATACGGCAATAAGTATCCAGCCCGGTTTATTTAAATATTTAAACTCCTGCTGTCTGATAATCATGACCAGCGCTGTAATCATCAGTACAGACTGCAGAATTACTAATGGTATTAGAAACGGTAACAATTCAGTTATATCTGTGTTCATATCAGTCTGCCTCCAGGTACAGCTTTAAACTGTGCAATATATTTTTAAATGTAATATCATCTTTATAATCTTTAAATGACTCATTATGTTCTACAGCAGCAATCAGCTGTTCTTTCGCTATTGTTTTATTTACCGGAACTTCTTTCCCTAATTCAAAATCCTCAATCCAGTCATCAATTTCCGAGAAGAAATCATCACCATGCAGATAGTAATCTGCAGACAGATTCTTCACGCTGATTAAAAACTCTTTTAAATAAAACATACTTTTTTCTTTAACATCAGATGTCTTCATTGCTGCAGTAAGATAAAAATTTAATGCTGTGTTTGGATGGAGTTTCTTTAAGTTAAATGCGTGGTCAATTGCTGTTCCTTTACTGATTACTGACTCAATATCATCCTCCATGCCAAAATACATCAGCATCGTTAAGTCACCCATCATAAAAATAACGCTCTCGTAAATTTCAATATGCAGCGCCGACTTCGCCTTTTCCGCTTCACCATTCATTAAATAGGACTGGGCCAGCACTGTTCTTACCGGCAGTTTTGGCAATGTCGATTCCTTCAGCAGTTCAATGACTTCCTTGTGGCTATTCTCTTTTATAAGTAATAACGCTTTGAAAAATATCATCTGTTCTTTTAGATGCAGTGAGTCGGAATTCGATAAAATCCGCTCTATCAGTTCGCCTATACAAGCAATTGTTTCTTCTTTATCCTCAGTCAGACTGAGGTGGTTAACCAGCAACCCGGCCAATGATGTTAAAAATGGATAACAGCTGTAATAACGCTTGGCATAATCTTTAACTTCTTTTAAAACAGCATCGTAATTTTCCGCGCTGAATTTCGCAGCCAAATCAGTATAGATTATTCTAATTTGCTGCTTTGTCAGCCAGGGAGAAAAACCGACCAGCTCATCGATTGAAATATCGAACAGTATCCCGAGCTCTCCTAGATAATTTACTTCCGGCAAAGCATTGCCCCGTTCCCATTTAGACACTGCAGACTTGGAAATATTTAAAAAATCTGCAAGGTCCTGCTGAGTATAACCGATACGTTTTCTATGCCTAAAAATATTTTCACTAATATTTAACTTGTTCATTTTCATCACCCTGATTCCATTGTATAGTGCTACGTAAATATTATGTATTTCTTATTTATATACTATTATCGCCTAAGTAAACCACTGGTTGACTCATTTTCAATTAAAAGAGCAGAAATCCTTTCGAATTTCCGCTTCATTACATTTTTATTTATTTTCGCTCCAGCACAAAATACAGGACAGGTCCGACAATATTAAAAACAACAACAATAATTACCCATGCTGCTCTGTTTAAATATTTAAAACGCCTCTGTTTGACAATCATTGTCAGGGCGGAGATCATTAAAAGCAGCTGGAATATTATTAACGGAATTAGAAATGGCAGCAGTTCCCTAACATTTATAATCATGTTAATCCCCCATTACCGTTATTTAATTATGTAAAATACATTATACATATTTATTACCCGTTATTGGAAATATCATACATAAAACAGCAAAAGGTACAGGAAGCCCTAAGGATTTCTGTACCTCTTTTTTTATTTCTTCCACTTCAATTCAACGAGCGGCCGCGTCAGTGCCACCACTGGTCTGCTTGAGAGCAGAATAACTATTAATGCAGACAGCAGTACAAACCAGAATGTTTCATACCAATGGTTATACCACAGTATTTCAAACTCTCTGAACGGCTGAATTATAAAACCGTGCAGCAGATAAACATATAAGGTCTTCTCGCCGATTTTCGTCAGCCAGCCGAAGTCTCCCGACGGTATCAATGCAATCATGCTGATAATTAAGAGTGCCGCCAGAATATAAATAATGAGACGCATCAACCCGCCGCTCATTTCCGCTTCCAGACGCTGATAAGCGACTGCCCCGGACAGCCAGTCCGTATCGAGCGTGACATCCACGTTGATAAAGAGATAAATAAATGCAAACAGCGCTATCATAAAAATAATTCCTGCGATACTTAAGGCCTTGGTTTTTATCAGCTGAACGTGCTCTTTCGTCATAAAGTAGCCCGCTAAAAAGAACGGGAAGAACACTAATGTCCGCGAAAGACTGAGGCCGTATGCTGACAGATCGACGTAGCCTACTGCAATACCGATAAAGACCGCAAGAAGAATACTTGCCACTGCCGGCATTCTTTTAAATAAGACGAGCAGAATGTGCCAGCAGAACAGGCTGATTAAAAACCACATCGCCCATTGCGGGTGCAGTATGCCTTTGTACCATTCCTCGCGCCCGAGCAGAAAATATAAGACTGTGTACAGCCCCTGAAACATTAAATAAGGCAGCAGCAGTTTTTTTGCGAGATTTAAAATGTATTTCGGTTTGCCGATTCCCTTGGCGAAGAAGCCTGCCAGCATGATGAACATCGGCATATGGAAAATATATATAAATGCATAAATCGAGTTGATCAGCTGTGAATCTGTCGCAAACGGCTGAATCATATGACCAAACACTACGAGAAAAATTAAAATTAATCTCGCATTATCAAAAAACGGCATGCGGTTCATAGACAGCTTCCTTTCGTTCTTCTTTGTTCTCCTGATTGCGTAATATACTATAAAAAATTTAAGCAGAATGAAAGTAATAACCTGTTTTGAGTTTCGGCCGCGCAAAAAAAGAACCTCATAAGATGAGATTCTTTAACATATACTATGGCGCTGCCGGTTTTTCACCAGATTCAAGTGTTTCTTCTTTCAAAGCTGTCTCTGTCACCGGTTCTGCGGTTTCAATAACCTCTTCCGCAAGTGCTTTTCTTTGCCCTGACCAGTGAATTAAATGATGCTGATATTTCTTCATCATAAAGCCGGTAATTTTGCCGATAAAGTACGCAGCAATCAATGTACCGACACCAATCGATCCTAAAGACTGGATGAAAACAATACATATTAAACCTGCTGCAAGAACGTTTAGTAAGTCACTGGTGATTTTAGCCTTGCTGAACTGCAGCTTGAATTTCTCACTGATAACATGTGTGAGCTCATCGTAAGGCATTAACGGGAATTTCGCACTGAAATACCCCAGCAGTCCAATAGATACTACAAATAAACTTATAACTAAAAATACTCCTCGCATTAGCCATGTGTCAGGTGCCGGAAATACTTGTAAAAGTGCTAACGTAATATCCATCATAAAACCGAATAAGAACGCAATTAAGAGCTGCACGCTCGCTTCTCTTACATTAAATTTTTTGCTTAAAATTATTTGAATGATAATAAATAAAACGTTCGCGGCTACCGTCATAATTCCGATAGAAATTCCTGTGGAAAGTGTAAATGCATAAGCTAGTGAAGATACGGGCGAAACGCCCAGATTAGCCTGAATAGAAAAACTGACACCCAGAGAAAGAAAAAACAAACCAAAAATGTATAAACATAAACGTTTAGCAGTGATATTTATGTGGTCTATGAGTATCCTTCCCTTCAAAAATTCTCTATATATAACTATACTCCTCTTTTTGCTTTTATTGTTGAAGCGTGCTTTATACTAAAAAACGGAATCTCATTTGAGTGAGATTCCGTCTTTCTTTGCTATCCGAATTTTATCGGTATATTTTTAATCACTCTGTAACCAATCCAGCTGTAGATAAGTGTTAAAGCAATCAGTAGCGCAAAGCCGATATAGACAGTCATGCTGCCCATTGCTCCGAAGTAGTTCAGCAGCTGTTCATTAAATATCAGAATTACCAAGGCTACAATTCCAGATAGTATCGACAGCATGCCTGCCCAGAAGCCTCTGTAAAATGCAGCAGCAATCAGTACGCCCAAGGCCCAGAACAGCAATCCGCTAATGAAGTGGAAAATCAGGTATTCAAATTCTGTTAAAAATCTGAGATCTTCGACAAGAAGATAATCTCCCGCAAACGGTGTGAACGATAGGACGAATGTGATAATTCCAACTATCGCTGTGACAAACACTGCCGTAATCAGTCCGGTAATCATCAGCGATTTATAGAAAGTCTTTCTCGATATTCCCATATTTAAGGCCCATTCTATAAACATCAGTACTGAAAGAATTGCCAGCACAAACAGATATGTCCGGTTAGCCGTCATCCCGAAACCGAAAAATGATGAAAGTCCTTCGCTCGTAAAGATATTCGAGATGATATATACAATCAGCAGAATCCCAATATACCAAAATGACCATACCGGAAATATACTTATAAATATTTTCGTTGTCTCTTTTAATTTAGTTGTCATCGTCTCACTCCTTATCTTTCTTTTTATCCGTCAGGCTGATAAACATCTCTTGCAATTTCAAGGGAGAGATATCCAAATGCTCATCTTCTGCGATTTCCAATTCTTCCGGTGTCAGTGTTCCGAGCACAGTATCAATCTGCAGTGCGCCGAGGAATTTCACGTTAATCACTTGTTTATTTTCCGTGAATTCTCTTACTCGTTCTGCTTTCCCGGCAACAGTATAGCCTTTCTCCAGCAGTTCATGTGTCGGTTCCTGCAGCAGAACCTTTCCCTTATGAATCATAATAATTTCATCGAATAAGTGCTCCATCTCTGAAATGATATGCGTCGACAGAATAATAATACGTCCCTCCCGGTTTGCCGCTTCAAGTACTTCGCTGTAGAATAATTCACGTGTCGGTGCATCCATACCGTTCGTCACCTCATCAAAGATCGTTACTTTTGCTAGCGATGCAAGTCCAAGCGTAGCTGTAACTGCCGCTTGCTGTCCCTGAGATAATGCGCTGTACGCTTTGTCTGTATCAATATCGAATTTTTCAAGCAGCCGGTAAGCGTACTCTTTATCGAAATCGCTGCGGAAAATGGAGCCGGATTCGATATATTCCGTAATTTTATCGTTGTCGGCACTGGTTTCTTTCGGGTTATACAGGAAATTAATGTGCTGCATTACTTCATCATTCTCGTAAACTTTCTTGCCGTCCAATGTGATACTGCCATTCGTTACTTTTCTGTAAGAAGCTATCAGCGACAGCAATGAAGTCTTCCCTGCACCGTTCCTTCCAAGCAGCCCGTAAACTTTACCAGGAATCAGTTCCAAGTTTATATCCGTTAGTATCGTCTCTTTTTTAATTGTTAAAGCTGTGTTTTCTATTTTTAATGTCATTTTTTGTCCCTCCTGTTTACATCGATCATTGTTTGTATATCCTCTTCCGTTAAATCAAGCTTTTTCGCCTCTTCAAGCATCGGTTTTAAATATTCTTCTACGAATCCATCACGTCTTGCTTCCAGCAGTTTGTCCCGTGCACCTTCTGCTACGAACATACCTACACCTCTTTTTTTGTATAATACGCCGTTTTCCACAAGTTCAGTGACACCTTTTGAAACAGTTATATGATTCACTTTGAAAAACGTAACAATTTCATTCGTCGACGGCACTTTATCATCCTCAACGAGCGTTTCGTCAATAATCTGATCAGCCAGCCAGTCTCTAATCTGTGCATAAATCGGTTTCTTCTCATTCAGCAGGTTAGACACATCGCAGCCCTCCTTCTATTTCTGTATTCTATATTTATATTTCATTTTTAGTCATCTGGTTATATATCTATGTATATAACTATATAACACTTAGCGTAATTTGTAAACATTTTGTTTGAAATATTTTATCGAAGCCGGTATTTACGGCGATAAAGAATTCGGATTCCTATGAAACTTCTTGATAGATTTTCTAAACTCTGCGGATTCCTATGAAACCTCTTCATCGATCTTCCAAACCCC
>DONT01000006.1:0-50198 GCA_003513765.1 Jeotgalicoccus sp. | reverse complement strand
GATTCCTATGAAACTTCTTCATAGATTTTCTAAACTCTACGGATTCCTATGAAACTTCTTCATAGATTTTCTAAACTCTACGGATTCCTATGAAACAACTTCATCGAATTCCCAGACGCTACGGATTCCTATGAAACAACTTCATCGAATTCCCAGACGCTACGGATTCCTATGAAATCTCTTCATAGATTTTCCGATCACAGACTTCACTCCAAACAAAAAAGCCGGGACAATTTGTCCCGGCTTCACGAATAAATACTATAATTTTGCGATTCCGATAATAACAAGTGCCCAGCTGATCAGGAACATTACTCCGCCAATCGGTGTTACTGCACCGAGAATTGAGATGCCTGAGAATGCCAGCACCATAAGTGATCCGGTAAAAAAGACGATTCCCGCTGTCATGAACCATCCGGCTGCAACTAGGAATTGTGCGCCTGTAACCTGAATTAAGATGCCGATTGCGATAAGTCCAAGCGCATGATAGAACTGGTATTTAACTGCAGTTTCCCAGACACCAAGATAGTGTTCACTGAGTTTGCCTTCCAGTAAATGCGCACCGAATGCGCCGCATGCGACTGCGATAAATGCATTGACTGCGCCTAATATAATAAATAATTTCATGTGATTAATTTACCCCGCTTTACTCTCTGTTTTTAATAAAAATAAGATACAGCGAACTTGAATACAGTATAAGACTGAAAATAAACAACCATCCGCCGAACTTTAAGATTTGCACTTCGGGCACATACAAAAGCCCTGCAATAATTAGCGCCAGTGAAGTATACCTCATATATTTCAACGCTTTATTCCACGTTTTTATATGCTCTTCCCGCAGTTTTTTTCTATAAATGCCGAACACAAAAGAAAGAACGAAAAACACTGTACCACCGATGATGAATAATAACATTAGGTGAGACGACCTCCATTAAAAATCAAAAATATCTTTGCCGTTACCGCCATCATCCTCGTCTGCCGCAGTTTTTGCAATAGGCGTACGGTGTATTGTCACATTTTCTTCTAATTTAGCGGCCTCAGGCACCGAGTCTTCACTCTGTGAATCTGACAGCAGCTCAAGCAGCCTCTGCATAGCATAAGCATGCTTTTCCACATCGATGCCCGCTTCTATAAAACTCAATTCATTTTTCAACTCCGCAGCAATCCGCTTATTCATGCTGTTCGCTCCAATCTATTGCCCCGCGTCCGACCGATTCCAAGTAGTCATTTGTCCGGCTGAACGGTTTTGATCCGAAAAAGCCTCTGTAAGATGACAAAGGACTCGGATGCACCGACGTAATAATTTTATGTTTTTCTGTATCGATTAATTTAATTTTCTGCTGTGCTGGTTTCCCCCACAGGATAAACACCACATGCTCGTGATTTTCTGAAATCGTACGGATAATATCATCCGTAAACTGCTCCCAGCCAAGTCCGCGGTGCGAGTTTGCGTTGCCGGCATCAACTGTCAGCACTGTGTTTAATAATAAGACGCCTTCACGCGCCCAGTCCGATAAATTGCCCGTAGTTCTGACAACGCCGAGGTCACTTTCAAGTTCCTTATATATATTTCTAAGTGACGGCGGAATTTTAATTCCTTCATTCACTGAAAATGCGAGCCCGTGTGACTGGCCTTTCCCATGATATGGATCCTGTCCTAAAATAACAACTTTAATACCGTTAAACGGCGTTAATTCAAATGCAGTATAGACCTGTTCCTCAGGCGGATATACTTCACCGTTTCTGTAGCGTTCATTTAATGTCTGTCTCATCGCTGTAAAATCGTGATTATTTGTAATGTCCCGGAAGATTTCTTCCCATTTTAAATGAGCCATTTTTTAACGCACCTCCATACTGAAATTTCATTATATCATCGTTGTAAGCAATGCTCTAGAATTACACGGCTACTTATAGTAAAATGACAATATCTATCAGTAGAATTAGGGGGCATTATAATGGCACTTGCAAGAACGTTAACTATAGCCGGTACAGATGTGAGCGGAGGCGCTGGAATCGCAGCAGATTTAAAAGCTTTCCAGGAGCACGAAACGTACGGCTTCAGTGTATTAACAACTGTAGTATCAATGGAACCGTCAACTTGGTCTCACCGCGTGAGCCCAATCCCAATAGAAGATGTTAAAAATCAGCTCGAAACAGCATTAACTTTAAATCCCGATGTAATTAAAACGGGTATGCTGCCTTCAGAAGAAGTTGTAGAACTTTCAAAGGAAGCATTTTTAAACTCAAACGCGAAACATTTCGTCGTTGACCCTGTTATGGTCTGTAAAGGTGACGATGAAGTGTTAAACCCGGGGCTTGTTGAATCAATGATTGAAAACCTGATTCCTAATGCAACAGTCGTGACGCCGAACTTAGTTGAAGCAGGACACCTTGCAGGCATTAAAACACCCCGTACGCTTGATGAAATTAAAGAAGCGGCTAAGTTAATTCACGCTAAAGGTGCAAACTACGTGGTCGTTAAAGGCGGCACGGGCATCGAAGGCGATTCAGCTATCGACGTTTTTTACGATGGTGCTGAACTTCATCTTCTTGAATCTAAGAAATTCGATACTGCATTTAACCACGGTGCAGGCTGTACATTCGCCGCATCAATCGCAGCTAACCTCGCAAATGGCAAAGAGCCGCTTGAAGCTGTTCAGCTTGCGAAGGCTTTCGTTACCAGCGCAATTAAAAACGGCTGGCAGATGAACGAGCATGTCGGTGTTGTCAGACATGGTGCGTATAATTCAGTTGAAAAAATCGAAGTGGTAGATAAAGTATTGAACTAAGAGATAGCTTGCTATCTCTTTTAATGTGTAACCGATATTATGATTATGGGAGTTTTCTATTCATGGAAATGAAGAAAATAGTAAAGCAGGATGTCCAAAAAGTATTAACATCATATGAAAATACACCAGTCTACTTACACGTTGAAATTACAAGCGGCATGTATGCCAGTCATTTAGATGATAATGTTTTTAATGCCGGTACCTTCCTCCGCAATATTCAGGTGGAATTTATTCAGGCGACCATCCGCGGCGGCAACCGCTCAAAAGAGCACCGTGTCGGATTAAAGCTCGCCAACGGCGGCTGGGTTTATGTTCTCGGTTTAACGCATTATATTGAAGGCGACAACGGGGAATTTATCATGCATGGCTTTAATGCTGAGGGTAAACTTGCTTCAGCACTTGAAATTTCAGCACAACCATTCTTTAAGTAGGAGGAAATCACATGGATTTTTCACAGGAAAATCACGTTCTTGTTGTTTTCCCGCACCCCGATGATGAAGCATTCGGTGTCAGCGGAACAATAATGAAATACAGAGAGAAAAAAGTGCCTGTCACTTATGCATGTCTGACATTCGGCGATATGGGCCGTAATCTTGGTTACCCGCCGTTTGCAACACGCGAGTCGCTGCACTCAATCCGTAAAGCAGAAGTCGAAGAATCAGCACGCATTATGGGCATTGACGATCTCCGCCTGCTCGGATTCAGAGACAAAACACTCGAGTTCGAAGAGCATGGTAAGCTAAAAGGTGTTATTACCGATTTAATCGATGAACTTGCACCAACGCGTATTATTACATTCTATCCCGGCTACTCAGTGCACCCCGACCACGAGGCCACTGCAGATGCTGTGATAGAATCACTGGCTGATATGCCGGAGGATAAACGTCCGGCACTTCAGCTGGTTGCGTTTGATAACCGCACGTTCGACGATCTCGGCGAACCGGATATTGTCATTGATATTGACGGCTTTACAGAACGGAAACTTGATGTCATGGCAGCCCATCGTTCCCAAACCGGAAAATTGCTCGAAGACCTTGCAGCAGACACACAGCAAGGCGACGATGCACGGAACCGATGGATGAGATACGAGAACTTTTACAGTTACGAAATTGATTAAGGAGCATTATAAATGGAAGAATTTGACTTGACGACGCGAGAAGGTCGTTTTAAATATTTTGGTTCAGTAGATCCTGTTGAAGGCACTAAACCAAAAAATAAAGAAGATATGGCAGATTTACAAAACTCACGTAAAGACTTCCTTTTTGAAGTCGACTCTGTCGGCATTAATAATTTAACTTACCCTGTAGTTATCGGTGATTTCCAGTCTGTTGGTAATTTCGAGCTGGCAACCAGCCTCGAAAAAGATGAAAAAGGCATCAACATGAGCCGTTTAATCGAATCACTCGAGACTGTAAATAACGGTGGTGTGGCGCTCGATTTCGATACATTAAAAGAACTACTGTCGAAATTACGAAGCAACATGAAACAAAACTCAGCAGAATTAACTGTCGACGGTACCTGGTTCTTTAACAAACCATCACCAGGTACAGGGCTGAACGCCGTAGCAAACGCAGATATTGTCTACTCCGCAGCCTTTGACGGCGAATCATTTACACGCAAGCAATTCGGCATGACAGCACAAGTGACTACACTGTGCCCATGCTCAAAAGAAATCAGTGAATACAGCGCCCACAACCAGCGCGGCAACGTTAAAGTTTTAATCGATATCGATGACAGTGTTGAACTTCCTGCAACGTATAAAGAAGACTTATACGAAGTGCTCGAAATCAACGCATCAAGTCAGCTCTATCCGATTTTAAAACGCACAGACGAGAAAATGGTTACAGAACGCGCATACGAAAACCCGCGCTTCGTTGAAGACCTGATTCGTTTAGTTGCATACGACTTAGTCGAACTCGACTGGGTTAAAGGCTTCGAGCTCGAGTGCCGCAACGAAGAAAGCATTCACCAGCACGACGCATTCAGCCGTTTGAAATATCAGAAATAACTTATGAAAACCGAAACCTTTGAGTTTCGGTTTTTTTGTTGTTTGGAGCTGTTTGGATTCCTATGATAGGTGTTCATCGAACTTCCAAACGCCACGGATTCCTATGACAGACTCTCATCGAATTCCTAAACACCAGGGATTCCTATGACAGACTTCCATTGAATTCCTAGACGCTGCGGGTTTCTATGACAGACTTCCAATGAATTCCTAAACGCTGCGGATTTCTATGACAGACATTCATCGAATTCCTAAACGCTGCGGGTTTCTATGACAGACATTCATCGAATTCCTAAACACTGCGGATTTCTATGACAGACATTCATCGAATTCCTAGGCTAATTCCCACTCAAATCTTCTTGTACACTCTACCTGTTCTTCACTAATCTATCTTTATAGCGCTGTGTTTTACGATTAATCTCCAACGCTTCTTCCAAATTATGATACTTCAAAGTATAGGTCGTATAATTACCCTTTTTATTTATATGACAGTGTTTTTGAAAAAAACGATAAATTGTACTTTTATTAACTTCATCGTTGATTAGATAAGTGAAAATACGCTGAGTCATCGGTTGATTATAAAACAAATATTTATAGTCATGCATGGCGCGAAGTAAATGTGAATCATGACTTTCTATAGTTTCACACTCCGCACAAATAAACTGGAATCGTTTCTTTATCAGATTAAAGTTGCCGCATTCACCGCAATATAGACCTCGCCGCAGCTGGTTAATATCTGCAGTCTTCTCAAAATAAGTATTATCCACTACAGAATTTCTAATCGTGTTAGCTATACTTTTAGCTTTATTTTCAAGTCTCTCATTGTAAAATTGTCGAAGATACTTCCTTAAATTATTACGCACAATTGTTTATTGCCAAATACGCTGATCTTCAGAAGTTAATCTGAAATCATCACTTGTAAATATTAATGCCGCTTCCACTTTTACGTGCAAGTCCGCATCATCCATCAAATTCATTAATTTCCCTTTAGCTCTGTCCAGCTGTGCGAAGGCATTATCATTAATTGGTTTATTATTTCTGAACCACCTGTTACTCTCATACCGGTAATCTCCCGTATAATTTTTAATTTCATTAATAACCACCCTGTTTTCAGAAATGATTATCGTATCATATTGAGTATCTGTATTTCCTATCTTAAGATAAACATCTCTAATCACATAAATATTCTCGTGACCAACTTCATCTAAAATCTGATCATACTGACACTCTCCTTCATAACCTTTCTTTATCATTTCTTTTTCGTGTTTCTCCTGTTTGCTGAGATCTTTTCTAAAAGACAGTGAATTGTAATATAAAAGCTCAAGCGGCATACTTCGTTTATTTAAAAACATTTAAGTTCCTCCTTTAATATAAAAAGTACCTCTTATCCTATATATACGAGAAAATGGCATTTTTCTTTTAAAAAAGTTACTTTAAATCAATTTTTGTAAAACTGGTGGTAATATTACACAAACGTGCTTACTTTTGGATTTTAATGGATGTTGAATTTCTCCGATTTGTATATAAATATTTATAGATACTTGATATATTAAAAGATTAGGGTGCTATAAGATGAAGCGGATGCTGTGCGTAATCCCGCTCATACGACCACACCAAAAATCTGCCCAAACTCCAAAAGAACTCCCCTCCGAGTCCGCTTATCACGGTCCCGAAAGGGAGTTCTTTTTCTGTTTAGCTCGTAATCGCAAGTTCTTGAAAAAAGTCTTAAGCATTGTACTGCATTCTTCCTCAAGCACCCCGCTCACTACATCCGCGCGGTGGTTAAAACGCGGTTCGTCCAGCAGGTTCATCAGACTGTCAACGGTGCCGCCTTTAGGGTCCGGCGCGCCGTAGACTACAAACGGGACCCGCGACATTATTATCGCGCCGGAGCACATGACGCATGGTTCCAGCGTGACGTATAATGTGCAGTCTTCCAGCCGGAATGAACCGACCGCTTCTGCTGCTGCCTGAATAGCGAGCAGTTCTGCGTGGGTGACGGGATTCTGTGTAGTTTCCCTGAGGTTATGCGCACGGCTGATAATTTCTCCGCCTTTCACGACGACTGCGCCGATGGGCACTTCACCTAATGCTTCTGCTTTTTTAGCTTCTGCTATCGCAGCGTTCATAAATATTTCATGCATCGAGAAGAAACTTCCCATCTGCATCGTATAAGTCTGTTATGCTGTCGACAATCCGGTCGGCTCCGTCTAAATGTTCCCGCTGTCCGGTACCGGAGAGCACCCCGATAGTGTACAAACCTTCATCGTAGCCGAGCATTGTATCAGCAGCGTTGTCACCGATCATTACAAGGTCTTCAACTGCATACTGGTGTTTATCGATAAAGCCTTTAATAAACCCGAATTGCGGTTTGTAATAGTCGTTGTCATCACCGCAAATCACATCAAATATGTACGGTTCGAGTTCGAATTTCTCAACAAATCTCAGTGTCGAGTCTCTGCTGTCGCTCGTGACAATTACGTTTTTATAGCCGTTATTTAAACCATGCTGGAGCACAGTTTTAACACCATCAATGAGCTCCATATCGTCAGCGAGCATCTGGAGATTAGATTCGTAAAAATCTTTCGCCCATTTTCCGCCGCCCTCTTTGAATGATTCAAATACTTTATGGATATCGCTGCCGGTTCCTGAAGCAACTGTCGAGTTCGCTTTAATTTCTCCATCGATATAGCCCAGTGCTTCGGCAACTTCCGATTTTATATCATGTGCCTTAAAATCTTCGGCAAACGCATCTATGCTTTTTTTGGCATATGGTGTCCACAGCTTATGAAAATCTAAAAGTGTCCCATCCTTATCGTATAAAAGTATACGGTCCATTAGTCACCCTCCACGAACCGGACGGGACATGCTTTAAATTCCCGCCGGGTTCTTCTCCTGTATCGCTTCTATCATTGTATCAGTCATCTTGTCCAAATCAAAAGATGCTGCAAAGCCCCACTGGCGTTTTGCTTCAGATGCATCAATGCTGTCCGGCCAGCTCTCTGCAATGCCCTGTCTGACAGGATCAACGTCGTAATTCAGTTCGAAGTCAGGATAATGACGGCGGATTGATGCTGCTACCATTTCCGGCTCGAGACTCATATTCGTGACGTTAAATGCATTGCGGTTTTCAAGTTTATTTCCATCTGCTTCCATCAGATCAATAATTGCCTGAATCGCATCGTCCATGTACATCATGTCCATAAACGTATCTTTGCCGATAAATGAAGTGTACTTGCCGTTTTTAACCGCTTCGAAATAAATTTCTACAGCATAGTCCGTCGTGCCGCCGCCAGGTTCTCTCACGTGTGAGATTAGCCCTGGGAAACGGACGCCGCGCGTATCTACGCCAAATTTTTCAAAATAGTAATCGCACAGCAGTTCGCCCGATACTTTGTTTACCCCGTACATCGTTGTCGGACGCTGAATTGTTGTCTGCGGTGTATTTACTTTCGGCGTTTCCGGACCAAATGCACCGATTGAACTCGGTGTAAAGAACTGCAGGTCAAGCGTACGCGCTGTTTCAAGTGCGTTAACCAGCCCGCCCATATTAATATTCCACGCAAGCATCGGATCTTTTTCACATGTCGCACTTAAGAGTGCAGCCAGGTGCATAATTGTATCCGCCTTAAATTCTTTTGCTGTCTCTTCCATTGCTTGGTAATCTGTAACATCTAAAATTTCGAAAGCCTTGCCTTCAAGCGGTGAATTTACAGGCTCTTTAATATCCGTCGGCAGAACGTTGTCCTCACCGTAAATTTCTCTTAATTTAACGGTTAACTCTGTTCCAATTTGCCCGAGCGCCCCTGTAACTATAATTCGTTCCATGATTGTTTCCCCTTATTCGAAAAGTTTATGTTTTAGTTAATAATTCCCATTTCACGGCCGACTTTAGCGTAAATTTCAAGCGCTTTGTCGAGCATTTCTTTCGTGTGTGCGGCTGTCGGCATATTTCTTACGCGTCCTGTCCCTTTTGGCACTGTCGGAAAGACGATTGATTTTGCGTAAACGCCTTCTTCTTTCAGACGTTTTGAAAATTCCTGAGCTTTTTTCTCGTCACCGATAATACACGGTGTAATCGGTGTTTCTGACTTGCCGATTTCAAAGCCTAAGTCTTTCAGGCCGGCTTTAAGATAGTCACCGTTTTCCCAAAGTTTATCGTGCAGTTCAGTTGAAGCCATTAAAGTTTTAACCGCTTCAGTAATTGCTTTTGTATCCCCCGGAGTTAACGACGTCGAGAATAAGAACGGACGTGCCGCAACTTTCAGGTAATCGATTAAATCCTGTGAACCGGCAACATAACCGCCGACAACACCGATTGCCTTCGATAAAGTACCCATTTGAAGATCGATTTCTTTTTCAAGACCGAAATGTTTAACTGTACCGGCACCTTTGCCCATTACACCTGAACCGTGCGCGTCATCGACATATGTGATTAAGTCGAATTCTTTTGCGATCTCAACGATTTCAGGCAGTTTCGCAACATCGCCGTCCATTGAAAATACACCGTCTGTAATGTACATTACTTTTTTATAAAGTCCTGATTCCACCGCTTCTTTTGCTTTAGCACGGAGATCATCCATATCAGAATGGTTTACACGGATAATTTTAGCTTTAGATAAGCGGCACCCGTCGATAATTGACGCGTGGTTTAATTCATCCGATAAAATCGCATCTTCTTTATTCATAACAGCTTGAATTGCCGCCATATTACAGTTAAAACCTGATTGGAAAGCAACTGCTGCTTCAGTTCCTTTGAATTCTGCAAGAGTGTTTTCCAGTTCCACGTGAAGATCCAGTGTACCGTTGATTGTACGTACCGCACCTGCACCGACACCGTGTGATTTAATTGCTTCTATTGCGGCTTCCTTTAATTTTTCATCCGTCGCAAGACCTAGATAGTTATTCGAAGATAAGTTAATTAAACTCTTGCCCGCTACTGTTATTTCAGGACCGTTTGCACCTTCTACTACATCTATTTCATTGTATAAGCCGTTGTCTTTCAAATACTCTAAATTCGATTGTAAATACTGTTCTAATTTTTGTGACATATACGTCCCCTCCTTACTTTGTATTTTATCATATCTAAGCGCTTTCTTTTAACGATATTCAACAGTTTCTATTGTTGTAATTTTCTCACTTTTAAGCGTTTTATATTTTAAACTGGCCCGCGCTCTGATAATATGAATAGAAAATAGTTATGGAGGTTCAATCATGAGCATTAAAGATATCGCAGCAGCAAAACTTCCCGAGATGGTTACAAACAGAAGACATATGCACATGCATCCGGAAGTATCATTTAAAGAGAAAGAAACGTACCAGTTTATTTTAGGTAAGCTGAAGCAGCATCCTGAATTAAACATTCGTGAAAACGTCGGCAGAAACGATGAAAACGAAGGTGCCGGTATCGTTGCTTCTATTGGCTCAGGCAGCCCGCACATTGCTGTCCGCGCTGATTTTGACGCCCTCCCGATTGAAGACCAGAAAGATGTTCCCTATAAATCGCAAAATCCGGGCGCTATGCACGCTTGCGGTCACGATGGCCATACGAGTACCCTTTTAGGTCTTGTGGACACTGTAGTGGCTAATAAAGCCAATTTAAGCGGTACTGTATCTTTTATCTTCCAGTACGGTGAGGAAGAACAGCCTGGCGGTGCCAAAGCTATGGTTGAAGACAATGCCCTCCAGGGCGTTGATAAAGTATATGGCCAGCATTACTGGAGCCAGTTCAGCACGCATGAAGTACAGACAAAACCAGGCGCAATGATAGCAAGCCCGGATGGTTTCTACATTACGCTCCAGGGTTCCGGCGGACATGCCGCTTATCCTGATTTAACCGTCGATCCGATTGTCATCGCTGCAGAACTGATTACCAACCTGCAGACTGCTGTATCCCGTCAGATTTCACCGATTGAAAATGCTGTCGTTACTGTCGGCAGTGTCCGCGGCGGAGATGCGTTCAACGTTATTCCTGATACTGTTAAAATCGTCGGTACCGTCCGCACTTTTAAACAGGAAGTAAAAGAAAAAATATATGAAATATTTAAAAATGAAGTGGAATACACTACAAAAAAACGCGGTGCAACTGCCGATATGAAATATACATTCGGCTACCCCGCTGTAATCAATCACGAAGAAGAGTCAAAAGTAATTGAAGCAGCCGCAAAAGATCTCGGCCTGCCTTTCAAAGAAGCAGATCCTTTAATGATCGGCGAAGATTTCTCTTATTATATTCTAGATAAGCCCGGCGCGTTTTTCTATACGGGTACAGGAAATGAGGACAAGAAAACGACACCTGCACATCATACCGATATGTTTGATATCGACGAAGATGCAATGGAAACCGCACTGATGATGTTTATGAAAATTTTAGAAAAAGAAGCGGTGATTAAATGGATGTAAAGTCAATTGAATCAGCCGTGAATAAACAGTTCAGCGAAATGGTTCAGCTCAGGAGACATCTGCACATGTATCCTGAGCTGTCGTTTAAGGAAATTCACACACCTGCATATATCGCAGATTACCTGCGCAATCTCGATATCGAAGTACAGGAAGGTGTCGGCGGACGCGGCGTAGTCGGCAGACTAATTGTTGATGAATCGCTGCCGACAATCGCATTAAGAGCGGATTTCGACGCATTGCCGATTCAGGATTTAAAAGATACACCATATAAATCAACGGTTCCCGGTGTGATGCACGCTTGCGGTCACGATGCCCACACAGCAATTGTACTTACTGCAGCTAAGATTTTAAGCGGTATGAAGGACGAACTGAAAGGCAACTTCGTATTTATTCACCAGCATGCAGAGGAAGTTGATCCGGGCGGTGCGATTCAGATGATCGCAGACGGCTGTCTCGACGGCGTAGACGCTATATTCGGCCAGCACGTTTCAACATCACTTGACGTCGGAAAAATCGGCTATAAGTATGGCACAGCGACGGGGATACCCGACGACTTTACAATTAAATTAATAGGACAGGGCGGCCATGCTTCACGTCCGCATGACGCTATCGATCCCGTCGCGGCAGGCATTATGCTCTGCAATCAGCTTCAGTACGCTGTGACAAGACGTTCGAATGCAATGGATTCGGTCGTACTATCAATAACGATGTTCAACGCCGGCAATCAGCATAATGTTATTCCCGATGAAGTGACTATCGGCGGAACAATCCGCACGTTTAATCACGACATGCAAGACCTGATGATTAAAGAACTCAACCGGACGCTTGAAGGGCTCGTTACAACAACCCGCGTCTCCTATACGCTCGATTATATGAAAGGTTATCCGCCTGTAGTCAACGATGATGAAATGACCGATATCGTGGTCGAAAGTGCAGGCAGAATTTCAACTGTTAATGAAACAATCAGACTTGAACCGGACCTAGGCGGCGAAGATTTTTCTTATTATCTGCAGCGTGTTCCGGGCACATTCTTTTATACAGGTGTTAAAAACTCAAGTTTCAAAGCAGATTTCCCTCACCATCACGCCCACTTTGATATCGATGAAAAAGGGATGGTCAACGCAGTCAGCGTTATGCTGGAATCTGTATTTACGTATTTAGAAAAGGAGTCCCGATAATGGATATAAAACGACTAATAAATGAACACTATGATTCTATGGTGGAACTTCGCAGATATATGCATCAGCATCCTGAAATATCCTTCCAGGAAATGAATACAAAAAAATGGATTTACGACCAGATAAAAGATCTCGGACTGGATATCAGACAGGATGTCGGAGGTAATGGTATTGTTGCACGCCTGCAGGTCAATGATGATTTTGATACGGTGGCACTGCGTGCGGATTTTGATGCGCTGCCGATTCACGACGAAAAAGATGTTCCATACAAATCAAAAACTCCCGGTGTAATGCATGCCTGCGGACACGACGCACATACAGCTATGCTGATTACGATGGCTAAAATTTTATCTGCGCATAAAGAAGAATTGCCGGTAAACGTCGTATTCTTGCATCAGCATGCTGAAGAGCTGCTGCCGGGCGGTGCGAAAGCAATGATTGAAGACGGCGCGCTCGACGATGTCGATTATGTATTCGGCACTCACGTTTCAACTAAATTCCCGGTCGGAACGATTAAATATAACTACGATACGATGTATGCGAACGCAGACTCGTTTAAAATCACAGTAAATGGACTCGGCGGGCATGGTGCGACACCGCAGGTCACTCACGACCCGATTATCGCTTCTGCATCACTGATTCAGCAAATACAGACAATTGTATCCCGTTCTGTCAGTCCTCTCGATTCAGCAGTAGTGACACTCGGCGCGTATAATGCCGGTACAGTATTCAACGTTATTCCCGGCAAAGCCGAGCTTAAAGGCACCTTCAGAACTTATACACAGGAAGTAAGGGATATAGTCGCCAAACGTCTTGAACAGATATGCTTAGGCATTAGTGCAAGTTTCAATGTTAATGCTGACCTTGAGATTATGTACGGCTATCCGTCGATGAAAAACGATCACGCCCTTCTCGACTACGTTGTTGATAATGTCAGGAAAGATGCAGCTTTCGTTTCAGGTGTTGAAGAAGTCGGACCTGCAATGGGCGGAGAAGATTTCTCCTACTTTATCCAGGAAAAACCGGGCTGCTATTTCTACACAGGCGTCAATAACAGCGAGAAAAAAGCTGATATCCCGCATCATCATCCGATGTTCGATATCGATGAGGACGGCATGAAAACCGGCGTTGAAACACTCTTGAAAGCAGTTGTAAATTTCGATAAAAGATAACATTAAAAATAAGCGCAAAAAAAGAGCTGAGATAAAATCTCAGCTCTTTTTATAGTTATAACAATTCAAAAATTATTATTTTTGGATTGAAGTTACAACGCCTGATCCTACAGTACGTCCACCTTCGCGGATTGAGAAACGAGTACCGTCTTCAATAGCGATTGGTGAAATAAGTTCTACTGTCATTTCAATGTTGTCACCAGGCATAACCATTTCAGTTCCTTCTGGTAAGTTACATACGCCAGTTACGTCCGTTGTACGGAAGTAGAACTGCGGGCGGTAGTTAGTGAAGAATGGAGTATGACGTCCACCCTCTTCTTTTGAAAGCACATAAACATCAGCAGTGAAGTTTGTGTGTGGTGTGATTGATCCTGGAGCAGCTAAAACCTGTCCACGCTGGATCTCTTCACGTGAAACACCACGTAAAAGAGCACCGATGTTGTCACCAGCTTCAGCGTAATCAAGAAGCTTACGGAACATTTCTACACCTGTAACAGTTGTTTTCTTAGATTCAGTGATACCGATGATTTCGATTTCTTCACCGACTTTAACTTGTCCACGCTCAACACGTCCTGTAGCAACAGTACCACGGCCAGTGATTGAGAATACATCCTCAACAGGCATCATGAATGGCTTGTCAGAATCGCGTTCTGGAGTAGGGATATACTCATCAACAGCGTTCATAAGATCAAGAATTTTTTGTTCGTACTCTTCGTCGCCTTCAAGAGCTTTAAGAGCTGAACCAGAGATTACTGGAAGGTCGTCGCCAGGGAAGTCATATTCAGAAAGTAATTCACGAACTTCCATTTCAACTAATTCAAGTAATTCTTCGTCGTCTACCATGTCAACTTTGTTTAAGAATACAACAAGTGCAGGTACACCTACGTTACGTGAAAGCAGGATGTGCTCACGAGTTTGTGGCATTGGGCCATCAGCAGCAGATACTACTAAGATTCCGCCGTCCATTTGTGCAGCACCAGTGATCATGTTTTTAACATAGTCAGCGTGTCCTGGGCAATCTACGTGTGCGTAGTGGCGTTTTTCAGTTTCGTACTCGATGTGAGACGTGTTAATTGTAATACCACGCTCTTTTTCTTCAGGTGCGTTGTCTACCATGTCGTAGCTTTGTGCTTCTCCGCCACCGTGTTTAGATAATACAGTCGCAATAGCAGCTGTTAAAGTTGTTTTACCGTGGTCAACGTGACCAATAGTACCAATGTTGGCATGCGTTTTAGAACGGTCAAATTTTTCTTTACCCATTGTAAAATACCTCTCCTTATATAGAACATTATTTTTTATTTAAAATCCGAGAACGGGATATACCCGTCTCGAAGTCTTTCTTACAACACTTATATAGCATTTATTCTAAAAAATCAAGTATATGAATTATGCACCTGTATTTTTCTTGATGATTTCTTCAGATACTGACTTAGGAACCTGCTCGTAGTGGTCGAACACCATTGAATAAGTACCGCGACCTTGAGTGTTAGAACGTAATGACGTTGCGTATCCGAACATTTCAGAAAGTGGAACGAATGCATTAACGACTTGAGCGTTACCGCGTGCGTTCATACCATCTACACGTCCGCGACGGCTTGTTACGTCCCCCATGATGTCACCTAAATATTCTTCAGGCATAACGATTTCAACTTTCATCATCGGCTCTAGAAGAACTGCTTGACAAACTTTAGCAGCTTCTTTCAGTGCAAGTGATGCAGCGACTTTAAACGCCATCTCAGATGAATCGACATCGTGGTATGAACCATCGTAAAGTCTAGCCTTAACATCAACTAATGGATAGCCGGCAAGTACACCGTTTTCCATTGAATCTCTAAGTCCAGCTTCTACGGATGGAATATATTCACGTGGAACTACCCCGCCGACAATAGCGTTTTCGAATTCGAAACCAGCACCTTGTTCGTTTGGAGTAAATTCAATGTGAACGTCACCGAACTGACCGCGTCCACCAGATTGGCGGGCGAATTTACCTTGTACCTTAGCAGGCACTGTAAATGTTTCACGGTAAGATACCATTGGCGCACCAACGTTACATTCAACTTTGAATTCACGTTTCATGCGGTCAACAAGTACGTCCAGGTGAAGCTCACCCATACCGCCGATAATAACCTGTCCAGTTTCCTGGTCAGTACGGGCAGTGAACGTCGGATCTTCTTCTTGCAATTTAACAAGTGCAGTCGTTAACTTGTCCTGGTCGCCTTTAGACTTCGGCTCAACCGATAAGTGAATTACCGGTTCAGGGAATTCCATAGACTCAAGGATTACGTTAAGTTTCTCTTGTGTAAGAGTGTCACCTGTACCAGTGTCTTTAAGACCTACTGCAGCAGCGATATCACCTGCGTAAACAGTTGAGATTTCTTCACGTGAGTTAGCGTGCATCTGTAAGATACGGCCAACACGTTCACGTTTGCCTTTAGTAGTATTCTGTACGTAAGAACCAGCATCAAGCGTACCTGAGTACACACGGAAGAAAGTAAGTTTACCAACGAATGGATCCGTCATTACTTTAAACGCTAATGCTGCAAACGGCTCAGAATCATCTGGTTTTGCAATATATTCTTCTTCTTCATTATCAACTTTATGACCGACAATCGGTTTAACGTCTAATGGAGAAGGAAGATAGTCTACTACTGCGTTAAGCAGTAATTGAACACCTTTGTTTTTAAATGCAGTACCACATAGTGCTGGATAGAACTCAACATCACAAGTCGCTTTACGAATTGCTGCTTTAAGTTCTTCAACAGAGAATTCTTCTCCACCGAGGTATTTTTCCATAACGTCTTCATTAACGTCAGCTAAACCTTCGATTAGAGCTTCTCTTGCTTCTACAGCTCTTTCCATGTGCTCTTCAGGAATATCAACTGTTTCAATATCAGTTCCTAAGTCATTTGCGTAAAGGTGAGCTTTCATTTCTACAAGATCAATGATCCCTGAGAAATTATCTTCAGCACCAATTGGAATTTGTATCGGGTGTGTATTTGCTTGTAAACGGTCTCTGATAGTACCTACTGAATACTGGAAATCAGCACCAATTTTGTCCATCTTGTTTACGAATACAAGTCTTGGAACGCCGTATGTCGTCGCTTGACGCCATACTGTTTCTGTTTGTGGCTCAACACCTGATTGTGCATCAAGTACAGTAACCGCACTATCAAGTACACGTAATGAACGCTCAACTTCAACAGTGAAGTCTACGTGTCCAGGTGTATCGATAATGTTTACACGGTGGTTATCCCACTCGGCTGTTGTTGCAGCAGATGTGATCGTGATTCCACGTTCCTGCTCCTGCTCCATCCAGTCCATTTGTGAAGCACCTTCGTGCGTTTCACCAAGTTTGTGGATACGTCCTGTGTAATAAAGAATACGTTCAGTAGTCGTAGTTTTACCTGCATCGATGTGAGCCATGATACCGATATTACGAGTATTTTCTAAAGTGAATGGTCTTGCCATGAGTATTCTTTTCTCCTTCCAGGTATGGATTAGATTTAAATACTAAAAGGCAAAGCATCCTACCAGCGGTAGTGTGCAAATGCTCTGTTAGCTTCAGCCATTTTATGACTTTCTTCGCGTTTCTTAACTGCTCCACCTGTGTTGTTTGCAGCATCAAGAATTTCGTTAGCTAATCTTTCTTCCATTGTCTTTTCCCCACGCAGACGTGCGTAGTTCACAAGCCAACGTAAGCTTAGAGTAGTACGGCGTTCTGGACGAACTTCAACCGGTACTTGGTAGTTTGACCCACCAACACGGCGTGCTTTAACTTCAAGTAATGGCATAATGTTTTCAATTGCTTCGTCAAAAACCTCCATAGCATCTTTACCAGAACGTTCTTGTACTAGATCAAATGCGTTATAAAGAATTTTTTGCGAAGTTCCTCGTTTACCGTCGATCATCATCTTGTTAATGAGTTTAGTCACAAGCTTAGAGTTGTGAATAGGATCCGGTAATACATCTCTTTTTGGTACTGGACCTTTACGTGGCATAATTATCCTCCTTCCAACTTTTATTTTATCATTTTTATAAATTTGCTTGTCAATCTAAAGTGACGGAATATTACTTGTCGCCTTTAGGTTTTTTAGCACCGTAATGTGAACGGCTTTGTCTGCGGCCTTCAACACCTGAAGTATCAAGCGCACCACGAACTACGTGATAACGTACCCCCGGTAAGTCTTTAACACGTCCTCCGCGGATAAGTACAACACTATGTTCTTGCAGGTTGTGACCAATCCCAGGAATATACGCGTTCACTTCAATGTTATTTGACAATCTGACACGTGCATATTTACGTAGAGCAGAGTTTGGTTTTTTAGGAGTCATAGTACCTACACGTGTACAAACACCGCGTTTTTGTGGTGCAGCGTCAGTAGTAACGCGTTTCTTAAGACTGTTAAACCCTCTGTTCAATGCAGGCGATGCAGATTTTTGTGATTTAGTACTGCGTGATTTTCTGATCAACTGATTAATAGTTGGCATAATCGAATATCCTCCTCTCGTTTTCTTAATCCACACATCCAGGTGGTTCATTTTTAGAGTATAAAAAATCTGTAAGATGTAAATCTTACACAAAATACACTTTGTCTCCTTTATGATCTGGCACAAAGTCCCTCATAAAGTAACCTTAACTATAATACCATCGCGGCAACTTTCGTGTCAAGCTTTCCCGATATAAAAATTCATATCGCTAAGACATAAACAGGTTAACATAATTATCTTTTCATGGCTATTATAAACCCGAGGGTTTTACGAATTTTTCATAAAGAAACCGCCCCAGTTAAGGAGCGGCTCTGGCACATACATTTGACCCATAAATGCATGTTTATCTCTTATCAATATCGCCCGTTAAAATTAATCTTCTAAAAGAACAACTTCATCTTCTGATACTGCTTTTTCAGCTACATCTATTTCTACGTTTTTATACTTAGGCATTCCCGTACCAGCAGGGATAAGTTTACCGATAATAACGTTCTCTTTAAGGCCGAGAAGATCATCGCGTTTCCCTTTAATCGCTGCATCTGTAAGGACACGTGTAGTTTCCTGGAAGCTGGCTGCTGACAGGAAGCTTTCCGTTTCAAGTGATGCTTTAGTAATACCAAGAAGCACCGGTTTCGCCGTTGCCGGACGTTTTCTCTGCTTGAATATTTCTTTGTTAGCGTCAGTAAACGTGTGAATCTCTACTAAAGCACCCGGTAATAATGAAGTGTCTCCGGCATCGATAATGCGTACTTTACGCAGCATTTGACGAACCATAACCTCAACGTGCTTATCACCGATTTCTACCCCTTGCATACGGTATACTTTCTGTACTTCTTTAAGCAGATATTCCTGTGTAGTATTTAAACCTGCTACCTGAAGCAGCTGTTTAGGTTCGATTGAACCTTCGTTTAATACTTCACCCGGACCGACTTTATCGCCAATTTCAACCAGCAGGCGTGCAGCTCCCGGTACCATGTAAGTACGCGTTTCGTGCTCACCTTTAACTTTAACTTCCTGCTGACGGTCTTTAACGACTTCAATATCCGTTACCGTACCGTGAATTTCTGAAATCTGCGCCTGTCCTTTCGGATTACGAGCTTCAAATAATTCCTGGATACGCGGTAAACCTTGTGTAATATCGCTACCTGCTACCCCGCCTGTGTGGAATGTACGCATTGTAAGCTGTGTACCCGGCTCACCGATTGATTGAGCGGCAATTGTACCAACTGCTTCACCGACCTCAACTTTTTCACCAGTCGCAAGGTTTTTACCATAACAGCGTTCACATACACCATGACGTGTATTACATGTAAATGCTGAACGGATATAAACTTCTTCAAGACCGCTGTTCACGATTTCTTTAGCAATATCCGGCGTAATAAGTTCATTACTGCCAAGTATTACTTCATTTGTTTCAGGATGTCTCACTGTTTCCTTCACATAACGGCCTTCTAAACGGTCGATCAGCGGTTCGATAAGTTCCGAACCTTCTGTCAGTGCAGAAACATGCAGTCCTTTATCCGTACCGCAATCTTCTTCTCTTACGATAACATCCTGAGCTACGTCAACAAGACGGCGTGTCAGATAACCCGAGTCAGCAGTTTTCAGTGCTGTATCGGCAAGACCTTTACGCGCACCGTGAGTTGAAATGAAGTACTCAAGTACTGTCAGTCCTTCACGGAAACTTGATTTGATTGGAAGCTCGATAATCTCACCTGACGGGTTGGCCATAAGTCCACGCATACCAGCAAGCTGCGTAAAGTTTGACGCGTTACCACGGGCACCTGAATCACTCATCATGAAGATCGGATTCAGACGGTGCAGTGATGCCATCAGTTTTTCCTGGATGATATCTTTAGCTTTTGTCCAAAGTTCGATAACAGCATTGTAACGTTCTTCTTCAGTAATTAAACCGCGCGAGAACTGCTTTTGAACTTTTTCAACTTTTTCTTCAGTATCGTCGATGATGACCTGTTTTTCAGGAAGTACAACGATATCTGCAACCCCTACCGTAATACCGGCTTTAGCGGAGTATTTGAATCCAAGGTCTTTCATCAGGTCAAGCATTACAGATGTTTCTGTAATGTGGAACTTGTTGAAGACTTCAGCGATAACCTGTCCAAGATATTTCTTGTCAAATGGAGCAACAAGAGGCATTTCCTGAATTTTCTCAACTAAACCTGCTTCACCTAAGTCTTTACCATCGATGAAATATTTGTTTGGCGTTTTACGCTCCAGGTTTTCGCGTGTAGGTTCATTAATATACGGGAATGAAGGCGGCATGATCTGGTTAAATATCACTTTACCGACAGTCGTCATTAATAATTTACCTTTGTTCTCAGCTGAAACTTTTTCTTCAGACAATGTCTGTGTGTGAAGTCCGATGCGTGTATGAAGTGATGTGTAACCATTTTGGTAAGCCATCACAACCTCATCGATACTCTTGAAGATATGTCCTTCGTTCTTCATGTCTTCGCGCTCAAGTGTTAAGTAGTAGTTACCAAGTACCATATCCTGTGACGGAGTAACTACCGGCTTACCATCTTTAGGGTTAAGAATGTTTTGAGCAGCAAGCATCAGCATGCGTGCCTCAGCCTGTGCTTCTTTAGATAAAGGAACGTGTACTGCCATCTGGTCACCGTCAAAGTCAGCGTTATACGCTGTCGTAACTAACGGGTGGAGACGGATTGCACGGCCTTCTACTAATTTAGCTTCGAAAGCCTGGATACCAAGACGGTGAAGCGTTGGTGCACGGTTTAACAGTACCGGGTGCTCGGAAATAACATCTTCCAGAACATCCCATACTTCATTTTCCATACGCTCAATCTTACCTTTGGCATTTTTAATGTTAGTTGCTAAGTCGCGAGAAACAAGTTCTTTCATAACGAAAGGCTTAAATAGTTCCAATGCCATTTCCTTCGGCAGACCGCACTGATACATTTTCAGGCTTGGTCCAACAACGATTACCGAACGACCTGAGTAGTCAACACGTTTACCAAGAAGGTTTTGACGGAAACGTCCCTGCTTACCTTTGAGCATGTGAGACAGTGATTTAAGCGGGCGGTTACCCGGTCCTGTAACAGGACGGCCGCGGCGTCCGTTATCGATAAGCGCATCTACTGCTTCCTGCAGCATACGTTTTTCGTTTTGAACGATAATTCCGGGAGCGCCTAAATCAAGAAGACGTTTCAGACGGTTGTTACGGTTAATAACACGACGGTATAAGTCGTTCATATCACTCGTCGCAAAACGTCCGCCGTCAAGCTGTACCATAGGACGAATTTCCGGTGGAATAATCGGCAGCACATCGAGAATCATCCACGTTGGATCATTTCCTGAATGACGGAATGCTTCAACCACTTCAAGGCGTTTAATCGCACGAGTCAGACGTTGTCCTGTCGCTGTTTCCAGTTCTTTTCTAAGCTCTTCAAGTTCTGCATCCAAGTCAATTTGGCTAAGCAGGTCTTTAATTGCTTCAGCACCCATTTTTGCTGTAAAAGTATTACCGAATTTATCGTAATACTCACGGTACTCACGTTCACTCAGCAGCTGTTTAGGCTCGAGACCTGTAGGTCCCGGCTTAATTACAGCGTAAGATGCGAAATAGATAATTTCTTCAAGTGAGCGGGGTGACATGTCTAAAAGAAGACCCATACGTGACGGGATTCCTTTAAAGTACCAGATGTGAGTTACAGGAGCAGCAAGTTCAATATGCCCCATTCTTTCACGTCTTACTTTAGCGCGTGTAACTTCAACTCCGCAGCGGTCACAGACCATGCCTTTGTATCTGACACGTTTGTATTTACCACAGCTGCATTCCCAGTCTTTTGTTGGTCCGAAAATCTTCTCACAGAATAAACCATCACGTTCCGGTTTTAATGTTCTGTAGTTGATTGTTTCCGGTTTTTTCACTTCACCGAAAGACCATGAACGAATCTTTTCGGGTGACGCTAAACCAATTTTCATATATTTAAATCTATTAACATCTATCAATGAGCTTTCCTCCCTAAAGTTTTCTCAGCTCAGCACATTACTCAGTAACATTTTCATTTTTAGCTGAAGCAGTTACGTTGTCCGATTGAGTGGGTTGGCTTTCTATCTCATCATCTTCTGTATCACGCAATTCAATTTCTTCGTCGTTTTCATCCATAATACTTACGTCAAGGCCTAAACTTTGAAGTTCTTTCATCAATACTCTGAATGACTCAGGAACACCTGGTTTCGGCAGGTTTTCACCTTTAACAATCGCTTCGTATGTTTTCACACGGCCGACAGTATCATCGGATTTAACTGTTAGGATCTCTTGTAATGTGTATGCAGCACCATATGCTTCAAGTGCCCATACTTCCATCTCACCAAAACGCTGTCCACCGAATTGTGCTTTACCACCCAGCGGCTGCTGCGTTACTAATGAGTATGGTCCAGTACTTCTTGCGTGAAGTTTATCGTCAACCATGTGCGCAAGTTTCAGCATGTACATTACGCCGACAGAAATACGGTTTTCAAACGGCTCGCCTGTACGTCCATCATATAATACCGTCTTACCATCGCGTGCAAGTCCAGCTTCTTCCATTGTAGACCACACATCTTCTTCGTTCGCTCCATCGAATACAGGAGATGCCATTCTTAAGCCCATTGCACGTGCCGCCATACCGAGGTGCAGTTCAAGCACCTGACCGATGTTCATACGAGATGGAACTCCAAGCGGGTTAAGCATGATGTCAATTGGTGTGCCATCAGGCATATAAGGCATATCTTCTTCTGGTAAAATCTTCGAGATTACACCTTTGTTACCGTGGCGTCCACACATTTTATCTCCTTCAGAGATCTTTCTCTTCTGAACGATATAAACGCGTACAAGCTGGTTCACACCAGGTGATAATTCGTCTCCGTCTTCACGGTTGAATACTTTAACGTCAAGCACGATTCCGCCTGCACCGTGAGGTACACGCAGTGAAGTATCTCTGACTTCACGAGCCTTTTCTCCGAAGATCGCATGCAGCAGACGTTCTTCTGCAGTTAATTCCGTCACACCTTTAGGTGTTACTTTACCGACAAGAATATCGCCGTCGATAACTTCAGCACCGATGTGAACAATTCCGCGGTCGTCAAGTTTCTTAAGCGCACTGTCAGAAACGTTTGGAATATCACGCGTAATCTCTTCAGGTCCAAGTTTAGTATCTCTTGATTCAGATTCGTATTCTTCAATATGAATTGAAGTGTACACATCCTGTTTCACAAGACGTTCACTCATAATTACAGCATCCTCATAGTTATAACCGTCCCAAGTCATGAAGCCGACAACAAGGTTACGTCCAAGTGCCATTTCACCGTTGTCCATAGAAGGACCGTCAGCTAATATTTCACCTTTTGCAACGATATCGCCTTCAGTGATAATCGGTTTTTGGTTATAACATGTTCCTGCGTTTGAGCGCACGAATTTAGACATTCTGTAAATATCTTTTTCTGTTTCTACGTCTTTACCGTTTTTATCTTCAATACGGCGAACGTGAATTTCTTTTGCTTCAACATGTTCGACGCGCCCTCTGTAGCGTGAAACTACAGCTGCACCTGAGTCGCGGGCAGACACATGCTCCATACCTGTACCGATAAACGGTGATTCAGGGTTTAATAATGGAACTGCCTGACGCTGCATGTTCGCACCCATAAGCGCACGGTTAGAGTCATCGTTCTCAAGGAATGGAATACAAGCTGTCGCAGCAGAGACTACCTGCTTAGGCGATACATCCATGTAGTCCATGCGATCGCGCTGCATCTGTGTGTTGTTTCCGCGGAAACGGCAGATAACTTCCTCATCGATGAATGCACCATCTTCACCGAGAACAGCATTTGCCTGTGCAACGACATAGCTGTCTTCTTCGTCAGCTGTTAAGTAATCGATTTGATTCGTTACTTTATTCGTTTCAGGGTCTACTTTTCTATACGGTGTTTCGATAAAGCCGAAGTCGTTAACACGTGCGTAACTCGACAGCGTGTTAATCAGTCCGATGTTCGGTCCCTCAGGAGTTTCAATCGGACACATGCGTCCGTAGTGAGAATAGTGAACGTCACGTACTTCCATGCCGGCACGTTCACGAGTTAAACCGCCGGGCCCTAATGCTGAAAGACGGCGTTTGTGCGTCAATTCTGCGAGCGGGTTCGTCTGGTCCATGAACTGTGATAATTGCGAGCTGCCAAAGAACTCTTTAATAGACGCAATTACCGGACGGATATTAATCAGCTGCTGCGGTGTTACCGTTTCAGTGTCCTGAATAGACATTCTTTCACGTACAACACGTTCCATACGGGAAACACCGATGCGGAATTGGTTTTGCAGCAATTCACCGACTGAGCGCAGACGACGGTTACCAAGGTGGTCGATATCATCTGTAAAGCCGACACCTTCCAATAAATTAAAGAAATAACTCATTGAAGAAATAATATCTGAAGGTGTGATTGATTTGACTTCCACATCAGGAAAAGCATTGCCGATTACTGTCGTCGAATGCTCTTCGTTGTTACGTGATTTGACTTTCACCGATTGAATTTCAACAGGCTCGTCTAAAAGACCCTGTTCAAGGTGGTAAGTTTTCAGGTTTGCAGTTGTTTCAAGCTGTTCCATAATCGAATCCAGGGTACGGCGGTCGATAGTTGAACCTGCTTCAGCAATAATTTCACCTGTCTCTGAGTCGACAACCGGTTCTGTTAGCACTTGGTTGAAGAGACGGTTCTGCAGATGAAGTTTCTTATTCATCTTGTAGCGTCCGACATTTGCCAGATCGTAACGTTTCGGATCAAAGAATCTCGAATATAATAAATTACGTGCGTTTTCTACTGTTGGCGGTTCGCCTGGACGCAATCTTTCGTAAATTTCTAACAGGGCCTGGTCGACTGTTTCCGTCGCATCTTTCTCAAGCGTATTACGAAGATATTCGTTATCGCCAAGAAGGTTGATAATTTCTTCATCAGTTGCAAAACCTAACGCACGTAATAATACCGTCATCGGCAACTTACGTGTGCGGTCAATTCTGACATATACGACATCTTTCGCGTCGATTTCATATTCTAACCATGCGCCGCGGTTAGGGATGACTGTTGCTCCGAAGTTCAATTTACCATTCTTGTCGAACTTCTCTGAGAAATATACAGACGGGCTTCTTACTAATTGAGAAACGATAACGCGCTCTGCTCCATTAATAATAAAAGTTCCTGTATCGGTCATCAATGGGAAATCTCCCATAAATACGTCCTGCTCTTTAACTTCGCCGGTTTCTTTGATGACTAAGCGAACTTTCACTCTCAGCGGTGCTGAGTAAGTTGAATCGTGATCTTTCGCTTCTTCCTCGTTATACTTCGGTTCGCCGAGTTTATAATCGACAAACTCTAAAGACATATTCCCTGTAAAATCTTCTACTGGAGAAATATCTTTAAACATTTCGATTAGACCGGTTTCTAAGAACCACTCGTACGATTTCGTCTGAATCTCAATTAAGTTAGGTAATTCTAACTTCTCTTCGATACGCGCATAACTTCTACGTTGTGCATGTCTTCCATACTGAATCAATTGACTCATCGACAGATTCACCCCTAATAATATTTGCGTAAACTATAATGGACGCTTAACAGCGGAACAGTTCAAAAGACAAAAAGAAAACGGAATCGTATTCAACTCCATTTCCTATTAAACTGGACACTTGTTTAAAATGCGCCATTCAACAGCTGCACAGAAAAGTACATACTTATTGATATTAATTTAACATTCTATAAGAATAACATATACAATTTGTCAAGTCAAATATATAATTTTCTTTTATTTAGTGCTTTTCAGGATGTAATATCCTTTATCTTTTGATGCAATTTCAACATTTCCAAACAATGATTCCAAATGTTTTTTATAAGAAGCCATGCCCTGTTTTTTCTGCACAACCATATAAAATTCACCCTTTAAATCAAGGCGTTTAAAAGCATCATTTAACATATCGAGGACTGTATCTTTCCCGGCTCTGAACGGCGGATTCGTAACATATAACGATACATTAAACGGCATATCTTCATAACTTTCCCGGTCGAGCACGTTGGCATTTATCTTTTCCCGGCGTGTATTTTCAATGGATAATTGTATCGCATCTTCATTAACTTCAACCATTACCGGACGGAGTCCGAGTTCTTTGCCAAGTACGGTGCCGATCGGCCCATAGCCCGCGCCCATATCTATAAAATCACCGGAACCTTTAAATTCCGAAAATACAGTTCTGATTAATACCTCAGTACCATAATCAATCTGATTTTTGGAAAATACGCCGCGATCCGTTTTAAAACGGTAGACATGATCGTTGAAACTGAACTTTATTTCGCTGAACTCATGCGGTGTATTATCTGTAGTGAAATAGTGAGACATTAAATCCCCCCAATCGGTAAAAGTAACTAAAAAAGTCCCCGATAAACTTATGTTTACGGGAACTTTTTTGTGTCAAAATTTATATAGACTACTTAACTTCTACGCCAGCGCCAACTTCTTCAAGTTGAGCTTTAAGAGCTTCAGCGTCTTCTTTAGAAAGACCTTCTTTGACAACTTTAGGAGCGCCGTCAACTAACTCTTTAGCATCTTTAAGACCAAGACCAGTAGCTTCGCGAACTACTTTGATTACTTTAATCTTAGATGAACCTGCAGATGTAAGTTCTACATCAAACTCAGTTTTTTCTTCAGCAGCAGCAGCTTCTCCGCCACCTGCAGCAGCTACAGGAGCAGCAGCTGTTACGCCAAATTCTTCTTCAATCGCTTTAACTAGGTCATTTAATTCTAAAACTGACATTTCTTTAATACTTTCAATGATTTGTTCATTGTTAGCCATAATAATATTCCTCCATTTTTTAGTTGTTTTTAAGCGCGCTTATAATTAAGCTTCGCCGTTTCCTTGTTCTTTTTCTTCACCGATAGCTTTAACTGCATATGCGAAGTTGCGTACTGGTGCTTGTAATACTGATAACAGCATAGAAAGTAATCCGTCTCTTGATGGTAGAGATGCAATTGATTTAACATCTTCCGCCGGTACGAAACTACCTTCGATAACGCCCGCTTTAATTTCTAAAGCTTCGTGTTTTTTAGAGAATTCGTGGATGATTTTAGCAGGCATGATAACATCTTCGTTAGAAAATGCAATCGCACTTGGCCCAACTAGGAATTCATTAAGCTCAGATAAGCCTTGTGACTCCGCAGCGCGGCGAACCATCGTGTTTTTATAAACTTTGAATTCAATTCCAGCATCACGTAATTGCTTACGTAGTTCAGTTACTTCAGAAACTTTTAAACCGCGGTAGTCAACTAATACAGTAGATACAGAGTTTTTAAGCTGTTCTGAAATCACTTCAACGTGCTGTTGTTTTTGTTCAATCACGTTTGACATGTAGTTACACCTCCATTATTTTTTTGGTGCAAATAAAAAAGCACCTTTTACCTGCGGCAAAAAGTGCTTGAATTTATATAAATATCATTCAAGTCATTTTTATTTGCCTCGGCAGGATAGTTATTAAGCTGCTGTGTTCAGCTCCTGCTGTCTTAGGTAATCTTTAAAATTTACAAGTGTAAATATAACTGATATATCTACACTTGTCAATATTTATTTTATCCGTTTCTTACTGCGCTTGGGTCAACTGTGATTCCAGGGCCCATCGTGCTTGATACTGTTACTGATTTGAAGTAAACACCTTTAGCTGATGCAGGTTTAGCTTTATCAAGAGCATCGTGAATTGCTTTAAAGTTTTCTACAAGCTGTTCTTCAGTAAATGAAACTTTACCGATTCCAACATGAATAATACCAGCTTTTTCAGCGCGGTATTCAACTTTACCAGCTTTGATTTCCTGAACTGCTTTCGTTACATCCATAGTCACTGTACCAGTTTTAGGGTTTGGCATTAGTCCTTTAGGTCCAAGTACGCGTCCTAATTTACCAACTTCGCCCATCATGTCCGGTGTTGCAACGATTACATCGAAATCAAACCATCCACCGTTAATTTTCTGCGCTAACTCTGCTTCGCCTACGAAATCTGCGCCAGCAGCTTCTGCTTCTTTAGCTTTTTCGCCTTTAGCAAATACTAATACACGCTGTGACTTACCAGTACCATGCGGCAACACTAGTGCTCCACGGATCTGCTGATCATTTTTACGTGTATCAATACCTAGACGGAATGCTACTTCAACTGAAGCATCAAAGTTGGCAACATGCGTTTCTTTAGCAAGTTTAATTGCTTCTTCAATTGAGAATGTAGAGTTTTGATCAAACTTCTCTAGAGCAGCTTGATACTTTTTACCTCTCTTAGCCATATATATTCCTCCTTGTGGTTATAGCGGGGTTAATCCTCCCACGACCGTATTAATACTTAATTTATTTTTCGACAGTGAAGCCCATGCTTCTAGCTGTACCTTCTACCATTCTTACTGCTGCGTCTACTGATGCTGCGTTTAAGTCTTCCATTTTTGTTTCAGCGATTTCACGAACTTGTGCCGCTGTAACAGTTGCCACCTTGTTTTTGTTAGGTTCGCCAGAACCCTTCTCAGTGTTAGCCGCTTTCTTAAGAAGAACAGCTGCCGGTGGAGTTTTTGTAATAAATGTGAATGAGCGATCTTCAAATACAGAGATCTCTACAGGAATAATAAGACCTGCCTGCTCTTGTGTACGTGCGTTGAATTCTTTACAGAATCCCATGATGTTTACGCCTGCTTGACCTAGTGCTGGACCTACCGGTGGTGCCGGGTTCGCCTTGCCTGCAGGAATTTGCAATTTCACAACATTAATAACTTTTTTAGCCACGATGTTGCACCTCCTCATAATCGTGATGTGGTCACAGGATGTTTAGATTTCATCCTCCCACTCTTCATCTGTATACATAAATAAAGATGGCCGCAAATTTGCGACCATGAAAGTATAGCACATATTAGTTACATTTTTCAATAAGAGAATTAAAGTTTTTCGATTTGATCGAATTCAACTTCAACCGGTGTTTCGCGTCCGAACATCTCAACGAGTACTGTAAGCTTGTAGCGTTCCTCATCGATTGATTCAATTACACCGCTCTGGTTATTGAATGGTCCTGCGATAATGTTGATTGATTCGCCGACAGCGACTTCAACATCAACAATTTTCTCTGACATCCCCATCTGGCGCAGGATAAATTTAACTTCATCCGGCAGCAGCGGATTCGGCTTGCTGCCCGCTCCCTGTGAACCGACAAATCCGGTAACGCCCGGCGTATTGCGGACAACGTACCATGATTCATCTGTCATTACTAATTCAACGAGTACATAGCCCGGAAATGTTTTCTTCATTGCCGTTTTCTTTTTACCGTCTTTAATCGTTGTTTCCTCTTCTTCAGGGATGACTACGCGGAAAATTAAATCCTGCATATTCATCGATTCAAGGCGCGCCTCTAGGTTTGCCTTTACTTTGTTTTCATAGCCTGAATAGGTATGTACTGCATACCAATGCTTGTCTAGAGACATTTTACCGCTCCTTTAAATTTACATAAAATCAATTAGTGCTGTAATACCGATATCCAGCACGTAGAAAAACACTAAGAAAAATACTACAGTAAGTACTACTGTCGTCGTATAACGGACTACTTCCTGCCCTGTTGGCCAGCTGACTTTCTTCATCTCGCTAACTACATTTTGGAAGAAGTTCTTATTATTATTCATCAACCGTTCCCCCTGAACTATATAGAACTTTTATGCGTGGTATGCTTATTGCATTTTGGACAATGTTTTTTCATGACGAGTCTTTCGTTGTGAACCGGCTTGTTCAATGAATAATTACGCGAGCCGCAGTCACTGCATATAAGAGCAATTTTCATCTTAAAATCCTCATTTCAATTCTAGTATACTATATCGGCTTAAGGCGTCATTGTCAATAACGGCGTGTAAATCTTCAACCGAACTGAACTTGAATTTAATCCTGTAAAGCGTATTGATTACCGACTCTGACTCCTTGTTGATAATGTGGCCTATCTCGTCAAAAGTCGCACCGCCCATAAATAATTTCAGGACCCGCTTTTCGAAGTGCGATAAATTGCCGGCTGCCCCTGTATACTCTTCCTGAGCTTCTTTTAATATAATATGCGACAGTGCATGCCTGTGCTCCAGCATATACACCTCTTCTGGACAAATTTCAATCTGCCGGAAGGCGCTTAAGTAATTAATATAGCTGTACATTTTCAGTCTGATAGAACGAAGCGCATAACGCCCGTAATGTCCTTTTGAATAATCGAATCTCAAGCATAGAATCAATGCACTTAAAAGCATTTCCTGAACCAGGTCTTCGCGGTCGTATTCGTTCATATCATATTTAAATGTCATTCTTCTGATGACGGGACGGAGCTCGCGGTCAATCTCATCAAATTCGGCAAGATTGCCGGCTTTCACCTGCAGCGCATAAGCATCCAGTTTCGCTTCATTACTTCCGTAATCAGCCGGCTGCTCGCTAACGTAAATATAAAATGATTTTACTGAATACATCCGCTCACCCCCATTTATATTACTTCTAATATATGAGGTAACGGACCGAGGTTCAAGGTGTCAATTATCGCCGCGTCTCAGTTTTTCCATTTTTGCGAGTACTTCTTCACTGATATCCAGTTTTGTTCTCGGCAGTTTTTCATTTATTGTCTCTATATGCGCACTGATATTTTTATCGGCTTCTGCCAGATCCAGCCACATCTCTCTCGAAGGAATCCGGTAGGCGCCGTAGGCAAATATCGCATTCTGTTCCGTCAGATCACTAGTGACAACGCTGATGTCACATAGATGAGGATGGTAGTTGTCGTAAACAAAGCGCTCAATATATTCATCAGCTGTTTCTTTTTCTTTCGTATAAATCACCGAGATACCATAATAATCGATAACCGCTTCCTGGCTCTTCACTTCATATGCATCAAACACGCAGATAATTTCATAGTTCTGAAGCGCCTGATACTCACTCAGTCTTTTCAGCACTTCCTCCCGTGCAAGCTGGAGTGAAATTTTAGACTCTGCAAATAATCTTGAGTTAGCGCCGATTAAATTATAACCGTCGACAATGAGAAAACGTCTTTTTTTGCGCATAATCACTCACATCCAAGCGGGTTTTGCTGGCGATACACTTCGTACATCAGCAAGGCTGCTGAAACCGAAGCATTCAAGCTGGTAATTTCACCGGCCATTGGAATTTTAACCATGAAGTCGCATTTTTCCAATGTTTTCTTGCTGATGCCTTCGCCTTCACTGCCTACTACTAATGCAGTGCTTCCTGATTTCGCATTCATTTCACGGTAATCCAGCGTACCTGAACCGTCGCTGCCGATAACCCAGAAGTTATGGTCCTTCAGCTTGTCGATCGTCTGGTTGATGTTCGTCACTCTGACAACCGGTACATATTCTATCGCACCCGTGGATGTTTTAGCGACTGTATCCGTCAGCAGCACTGAACGGCGTTTTGGAATAATGACTGCGTCGAACCCGACAGCATCACACGTTCTTAAAATAGAACCGAGGTTATGCGGATCTTCCAGACCATCCAGAATAATAACATTGGCATCTTTACCTTCAATATTTAAAAGCAGTTCTTCCAGCGGCATATATTCATGTGCACTAATCATTGCCGCGATACCCTGATGGCGTTCATCCGTCATACCATCCAATTTACTTTTCGGCACAGCTGACACGACAACACGTTTTTCTTTCGCTAAATCCAAAATTTCTTTCAGCTGGCTTTTATTTACGGAATCCTGCATATAAATTTTATTAATATCACTGCCTGAACGCAGCAGCTCTTTTACCGCGTGGCGTCCTGCTATAACTGAACTCTCCATTACGCTTCACTCCCGTTTTCAATAATATGAGCCATCAGCTCTGTAATACGCGTTTCATTCTCCGTTAATGATAAATGCCCGACGAGTGCTTCCAGTCCGGATGCGTCACGGTACTCTTTAATCGATGCGTTTTTCGCACGGGTCGCACTCGATTTGTTGCGCGCCTTCTTTGCGATATCCCATTCTTCTTCCGTCAGCAGTTCTGACTTCCGGAGAAAGTGCAGCGCTTCTGCCTGCGCACGTGCGCTGACAAGCTTATTTGCTTCTCTGTGCAGCACATCAGGTTTTAAATATGGTTTATTTCTTATTAAATGCTCACGGACATGCACCGCGTAAACTGCATCTCCTAAAAATGCGAGTGACAGTGACGGCACTGTATCAAGTTTAAAATTATCCACGTTTAAACCTCACACCGTCTTTAGTATCTTCTAAGACAATGCCTTGTGCTTTTAGGCTGTCGCGGATTTCATCCGAACGGGTAAAATCTTTATTTTTACGCGCCGCTTCACGCTCTTCAATCAGCGCTTCAATTTCAGCGTCCAGCAGCAGTTCTTTTCTGTCCAGACTCACACCGAGAATTTCCGAGTAAATCTTAAATGTTTCGATAAACTTCTGCAGCACTTCTTTTGCTGTCGCCGGCTGACGCAGGTACTTATTGAGTTCGCCTGTCAGTTCATGCCACGCCGATACAGCATTTGCCGTATTAAAATCATCATCCATAAACGCTTCAAACTGCTGAAGATTAGCATCGATTGCACTGAGCACCTTGTCATCAGTTTCTGTACCGACCGCTTTATCCAGTCGTTCCGACGCCTGGTGATAGCTGTCCTGAATACGTATCAGACCGTTACGTGCCGCATCGACAAGTTCACGGTTATAGTTAATCGGATTGCGGTAATGTACACTCACCATAAAGTAGCGGAGCACGTTTGGTTCCACCTCTTTAATAATATCGTGCACCAAAATAAAATTGCCGAGTGACTTCGACATTTTAGTATTATCGATATTAATATAGCCGTTATGCATCCAGTAATTCGCAAATGTTTCATCTGTCATACATTCGCTCTGCGCGATTTCATTTTCATGGTGCGGGAATGTTAAATCCTGTCCGCCGGCATGAATATCAATTGTATTACCCAGATGTTCACGCGCCATCACACTGCACTCAATGTGCCAGCCCGGACGGCCTTTGCCCCAAGGTGAATCCCAGCTGATTTCACCGTCTTTTGCCTGTTTCCACAATGCAAAGTCAAGCGGGTCCTGTTTCTTCTCGCCCGCATCGATACGCGCACCGATTTTCAAGTCGTTCACTGACTGCTGTGACAATTTGCCGTAGCCGTCAAATGACCGTGTTCTAAAGTAAACATCGCCTGCTGATTCATAAGCATGCCCTTTATCGATAAGTACCTTAATAAACTCGACGATGTCCGGCATATGATCCATCACTCTCGGATGCACATCTGCTTTTTTAACATTGAGCGCACCTGTATCTTCGAAAAACGCTTCGATAAAACGCTCGGCAATTTCCGGCACTGTTTCTCCCAGTTCTTTCGACGCTTTAATCAGTTTATCGTCGACATCTGTAAAGTTCGATACGTATTTCACTTCATAACCTTTATACTCCAAATAACGGCGCACTGTATCAAAAGCAATTGCAGGACGCGCGTTGCCTATATGAATATAGTTATATACTGTCGGACCGCAGACGTACATGCTTACTTTACCTTCTTCAAGCGGCTTAAATTCTTCTTTTTTTCTAGTGATTGTATTATATATGCGAACCATCTTTTACCTCATTTCCAACTTCTCTTCTGAAGTTATTAATATCTTTTTCAAGTTCCAGCAATTTTTCAAATAATGGATCCGGAAGTTCACGGTGATCAAAGTTATTATGTTTTCTGACACGCTGCCCGTGCTGCTTCACAATATGGCCGGGAATACCGACCACTGTTGAATGAGGCGGCACATTTTTCAGCACCACGGAGTTGGCACCGACATTCGATGACTCGCCGATTCGGATGTTGCCGAGCACTTTGGCACCCGCTGCAATCAGTACATTATCGTCGATATCAGGGTGCCGCTTATGGTCTTCTTTACCCGTTCCGCCGAGTGTTACCCCCTGGTATATCGTCACGTCATTGCCGATGTTGCACGTTTCCCCGATTACTACACCCATACCGTGATCGATAAACAGCCGTCTGCCGATATTTGCACCCGGATGAATTTCAACCCCGGTCACAAAGCGGCTCACCTGCGAGATTGCACGTGCAATCACTTTAAAATTCTTTCTGTAAAACCAGTGTGCAATCAAATGGGACCACACTGCGTGAACACCTGAATACGTAAAAAATGCTTCGAATCGGTTTTTCGCTGCCGGATCGAGTGCCAGTACCATATCTAAATCTTCTTTCACTCTCTGAAACATCTTCGCCCTCCTAAAATCATAAAAATACGCCTCTGCCCGGTAATCGGACAGAGGCGCTTACGCACGGTTCCACTCTGCTTTATCACTTTTAATATACAGTTCATTCCATATTAAAAGCGCAATTCTACAAACGCTTTGTTATCCTTCTCAGCAGGCGGATAATCTCTTTGTGTCCAGCGGTTTATATACTTAACTTTTAACACTTATATCATACGGCAGACTGACCGTTATTTCAATAGTTCAGACTAGATCAAGCGTTTAATACGTTCAAGAACTGTCTCTTTGCCGATTAATGAAATTGAATCCGGCAGCTCAGGCCCTTTTGTTTCGCCTGTTACCGCTACGCGAATCGGCATAAATAATTTCTTGCCTTTAATGCCTGTCGCTTTTTGCACTGCTTTAATTTCAGCTTTAACTCCTTCAGGAGAAAAGTCTTCAAGCGTCGTAAAGTGTTCGTGAAGTGCAGTCATCAGTTCAGAAATATGCTCCTGTTCAAGCACTTCCTCGGCTTCAGCATCAAACTCAACATGATCTTTAAAGAACTGCTCTGAGAGCTCAGTAATTTCTGCAGCATAGCTCATCTGCGGCTGATACAATGCTACCAGTTTACGCGCCCAGTCAAGCTGTGTTTCATCAGGATCTTTAGCAACTCTGCCTGCTTCCTGCAGGAACGGCAGTGCCATATCAAAAATCTCTTCAGAATTTTTTTGTTTCATGTACTGGTTATTAATCCACATTAATTTCTGGTTATCGAAAAATGCAGAAGCTTTCGATAATCTGTTCTCATCGAAGTTCGCAATCAGTTCTTCTTTCGTGAAGATTTCCTCTTCACCTTCAGGAGACCAGCCTAAGAGTGCGATAAAGTTAAACATCGCATCCGGCAGGTAGCCTAATTCTTCATACTGCTCGATAAACTGAATAATTGAAGCATCGCGTTTCGATAATTTTTTCTTCTCAGCGTTAACGATTAAAGCCGTGTGGCCGAATTCAGGCAGCGGCAAATCTAAGTGTTCATAGACCATCATCTGTTTCGGTGTGTTTGAAATATGGTCATCACCGCGAAGTACATGTGTGATTTCCATTTCGTGGTCATCGATAACTACAGCAAAGTTATACGTCGGCACCCCGTCTTTTTTAACGATAACCCAGTCTCCGAATCCATTAGAGTCAAACGAGACATCACCTTTAACCATGTCGTTGAACGTATATGTTTTATCCTTCGGCACACGGAGACGAATTGCAGGCTCTCTGCCTTCAGCTTTGAACTGTTCTTCCTGTTCAGCTGTTAAGTTTGCATGTTTGCCGCCGTACATCGGTGTCTGACCATTTTTCAGCTGATCTTCTCTTTCAGCTTCAAGTTCTTCAGAAGTCATATAGCAGCGGTAGGCCTTGTTATCATCCAGTAGCTTCTGAATGTATGGAGCGTAGATTTCTCCGCGTTCCGACTGACGGTAAGGACCGTAGTTCCCTCCAACATCTACACTTTCATCCCATTCGATACCGAGCCACTTCAAGTAGTTCAGCTGAGAGTCTTCACCTTCTTCTACATGTCTCGCTTTATCAGTATCCTCAATGCGGATAATGAAATCTCCGCCGTGATGGCGTGCGAATAAATAGTTAAACAGTGCTGCGCGTGCGTTTCCTATGTGCAGGAATCCAGTTGGACTCGGTGCATATCTCACTCTTACTTTAGTCATTATTTTGCCTCCTGTTTGTTAAGAAGTACGACCGCTTCACTCGCGATACCTTCTTCTCTGCCTGTAAATCCTAATTTTTCCGATGTTGTTGCTTTAATATTAACATTTGATATATCAGTCTTCAAAAGCGCTGCTACATTCTCACGCATTTCGTCAATATACCCTCTTAGTTTAGGTCTTTCAGCAATCACAACTGCATCGACATTGCCGATTTCATAACCTTTTGTATGCATCATCGAGACTACTTCATCCAGCAGCACGCGGGAATCCGCATCTTTAAATTTTTCATCTGTATCGGGGAAAAACTTCCCGATATCCCCTAGTGCGAGTGCTCCCAATATTGAATCCGTAATTGTATGCAGCAGCACATCCGCATCGGAATGTCCTTTTAACCCAAAGTCGTGGGGAATTTCCATACCGCCTAAAATCAGCGGGCGGGATGCGTCAAATGCATGAACATCATAACCGTGACCGATCCTCATCATCTCACTACTTTCCTTTAAGAATCATATGCGCAAGCTGCAAATCTTCGCTTGTCGTTATTTTAATATTATCATAAGTCGATTCGACTAAATAGACTTCTTTACCTATCGCTTCAACCATCATCGAGTCATCTGTCACTTCAAGATTATGTTCTTTCGAATGCTCGTATGCCCTTTTCAGAATATCGTACTTAAACGCCTGCGGCGTATGCACCGCGACGATTTCATCCCGGACCAGCGTCTCATTGACTTTGCCGTCAATAACGCGCTTCAGAGTGTCTTTAGTTTTTACACCGCAGATCACCGCACCAGTATCAGCAACTTTAGCCTTCAGTCTCGTAAGGATGTCAGCAGTCAGAAATGGTCTCGCTCCATCATGCACAAAAACATAATCCGCAGTACGAACATTGACCAGTGCATTATATATACTGTCCTGGCGTTCGGCACCGCCAATATGAATCCCCGCTACTTTTTTTGAAGCATCGAAGAGTTCATGCATAAGAGCTATCTCTTCTGCTCTGACCGCCAGATGAATCGCTTCACAATCCGGATCATTTTCAAAATGCCTGACCGTTCTTTTAATGACCGGTTCTCCGTCAATTTCAAGAAGTACTTTGTTATATCCGAGCCCCATACGGGAACCGAGTCCCGCAGCCGGAATAATTACTGTATATTTCATTTATTCTTCTCCAGTTTCGCAAAGACAATCCGTCCTGAATTAGTCTGCAGTACACTTGTCACAATGACAGGTACCATTTGATTAATTAAGTTTTCCCCATTTTCGACAACGACCATCGTGCCGTCTTCAAGATAACCGACACCCTGATTTTCTTCTTTCCCTGTTTTTGAAACAAACAGTTCAAACACATCACCCTGAACGACGACGGTTTTAATTGCTCCGCTTAACTCGTTAACATTAAGCACCGGAATATCATGAAGCTGGCATATTTTATTCAGATTATAATCTGTCGTTAATATTGCACCTTTTTCTTTTTTAGCAATATCAATCAGCTGCTGATCTACATCGAGTTTGTCGTATGTTACCGGCTCAATACGGACATTCGGAGTTTTCTCCTGCAATGCATTCAGCATATCGAGTCCGCGCTGGCCTTTTTCTCTTTTAACGGGATCAGTAGCATCTGCAATCAGCTGCAATTCATCCAGTACAAATTGCGGAATGATAATTTCACCTTCTAAAAAGCCTGTTTCCACAACGTCAATAATCCGTCCGTCGATAATTACACTCGTGTCGATAAACTTCTTCAATGCTATATGACTGCCTTCAGCTTTTGCTTTCCCCGAAGCTCTTGGGAAGAAATCCAGTACTTCGCTGAATTTTCTGAGGCCAATCATAAATCCTAAATAACCGAGCACTACCGCAAAAATAATCGGGACGATTTCGCCTATTAATGGAATGTCCAGTGTATTGATTAAAAGAGATATTAAGACAGCGATTACAAGTCCCAGCATCATTCCAAGTGTGGCAAAAACAATTTCGATTAGGCTTCTTGAAAGCAAATAGCCCTCACTTTTCTTCAGAAAACTATGTGCGTGCGACAGCGTCCAGCCAAATAATAAGAAAAATAACAGAACACCGAGCGTGCCGCTTATGAGTATGTTGTTAAATATTCTCGGCACTTCAAACGGCAAAATCATCTGCAGTTCAGGGAACAGCCAGACGCCTAACGAAATACCAATCAATATGTAAACGACATACAGTAAATACTTGAGCATATTATCCCTCCTTTCTAATCTTTATGTTGCGCGTATTTAATTGCCTGCCTTAATGTTTTCACGCCGATTGCTTCAATACCTGTCGGTACATCTACACCGCTTAAATTGGAGGCAGGTACAATTGCGCGCTTAAAACCGAGCTTCGCCGCTTCCTGCAGACGCTGTTCTATTTTAGTTACCCGTCTGATTTCACCGGTCAGCCCCACTTCACCGATAAAGCAGTCTTCACCGCGTACCGCGATATTTTGGAAACTGGAGGCGATACTGATAATGACGCTTAAATCGACAGCCGGTTCATCGAGCTTCACACCGCCCGCTACTTTAATATAAGCATCGTGCTGCTGCATCAGCATTCCTTCCGATTTTTCAAGTACTGCCATTAATAACGACAATCGGTTTGTATCCACTCCGGTCGCCATGCGTCTCGGGTTATGGAAGTGAGTCGGCGTCACGAGCGACTGAACTTCAACAAGCATCGCTCTTGTACCTTCCATCGTTGCAACGATAGCCGAGCCTGGTGCATTTTTCGAACGTTCTTCAAGGAAAATTTCCGAAGGATTCAATACTTCTTCGAGACCTTTCGCCTTCATCTCGAAAATACCCATTTCGTTCGTCGAACCGAAACGATTTTTTACAGCACGCAAAATACGGTATGAATGATGCTGGTCCCCTTCGAAATACAGCACGGTATCTACCATGTGTTCAAGCAGTCTCGGCCCTGCAATCTGACCGTCTTTAGTCACGTGACCGACGATAAACGTCGCAATATTATTGCCTTTTGCGATGTTCATAATAGACTGCGTACTTTCTCTTACCTGAGCGACACTCCCCGGTGCGCTCGTGACATCCGGATGGAATACTGTCTGGATGGAATCAATAATTAAAAAGTCCGGCTTCGATCTTTTAATTTCTTCGTGAATATATAATAAGTTCGTCTCGCAAAATACAGTCAGGTCCGACGGCTTTTCTGTAATACGGTCTGCACGCATTTTAATTTGTTCAAGCGATTCCTCACCCGAAACGTAAAGCACTTTATGGTTTTCCGCTAAAATTAATGCTGTCTGCAGTAAAATCGTCGACTTTCCGATACCCGGGTCCCCGCCGATTAAAATAAGCGAACCGTTAACGATACCGCCGCCAAGCACACGGTCAAACTCTCCCGAGCGCGTTGTCGTACGTGGTGTATCACTATTTTTAACTGTTGTCAGTTTCGTTGCGCGGGGCCGGTCATCGGCAGGTGTTTTGCCTAATGTACCGCGTCCCGGCGCGGCTTCTTTATGTACAATTTTCTCTTCAAGCTGGTTCCACGCGCCGCAGTTCGGACATTTCCCCATCCACTTCGGCGACTCATAACCGCACGCCATACATTCAAATGATACTTTTGCTTTTGCCATCCGTATACATTCTCCCCCCATTATATTTATATATTACTATTGTATTATTTATTTCAGCTGATTTAAAGGCAGATGCCTGTGATATTAATGATAATATCGAATATTGTTCGTTCATTCACAAAATATTTTCTGATTATTCTATCAGCACAGTTGCAAATCTGCTGCAGCTTCTCTAAGATAAATTAATATTCTTAAAAAAAGAGAAGGAGATTCTATGCAGACATTTAACGATTTTTCCAAAAGCGCGGAGTCGCACAAGACTTTGCCGCTGATTGAAAGTTTTTACACCGATGTATTGACGCCGGTACACATGTTCAATGCATTAAAAGACGATGCGCTTTACATTTTAGAAAGTCAGGACCCTGCATCAGAATGGTCGAATTATTCATTTATCGGCCTGGATCCCTTTATCGATATAAGTGAAAGTGAAACCCGTGAAGAATTTCTTATGACCGATCTCGACACAGCTGAAACATTTACATTCAGCTCGCTGAAAGAAGCACTCGATTATGCAGAGAATTATGTCGGCGCCTACACTGAGAGTATTGACCTGCCGTTTAAAGGCGGTGCTGTCGGCTATGTAAATTATGAAGCTGTGCAGGATCTTGCCGGTATCAAGCCGCGTGACGACAGTCAGCCTGGCAATTACCGATTCGTTTTCACACGTACACTGATCGCCTACAATCACCGAAAGCAGCAGACTTCCATCATCTCGTTTGAAAATCCAGAACGTTTTGAAAGTGTTAAAGATACATATAATACTTTGAAAACACGTATTCATTCACTTAAAAAACAGCTGCAGAGCAATATTCAGCTCGAGGATTTAATGCTCTCAAGAAAAAAAGCCGAAAATTCCAAGCTGACATTTACAAGCAACTACAAAGAAGCTGATTTCAAACGCGATGTCGATGTAATAAAAAATCATATCAGCCGCGGTGAAATAGAACAGACTGTACTTTCACAGCGTTTTGATACGGTGACGCAGTGCTCCGGATTCGAATTGTACCGGATTTTAAGAAATGTCAATCCGTCACCCTATATGTTCTATTTAAACTTTTCTGATGCAGAGCTGATCGGCAGTTCTCCCGAACGCCAGCTGCAGGTTAAAGATAACAAACTTGAAATTCATCCGATTGCCGGCACGAGAAGACGCGGACAGACGCCAAAAGAAGACGAAGCAATCGCACATGAACTGCTCAATGACAAAAAAGAAGTTGCCGAGCACAAAATGCTTGTCGAACTGGCACTGGATGAATTTCGTAAAGTCTCGGTCCCGGACAGCGTCGAAGTCAGCCGTTATATGACGATTGGCAGATTCGCAGAAGTAATGCATATCATCAGTATCGTTAACGGCACACTCAGGGAAGATGTGTCACCGATTGAAGCATTTTTCAATTCATTCCCCGCCGGCACGCTTACCGGCGCACCAAAAACACGCGCCATGGAAATCATCCGTGAGCTTGAGCCCGACAATCGCGGTCTGTACGGCGGATGTATTCTGTATTACGGTTTCGACGGTAATATGGACTCGTGTATTACGATACGGACAATGATTCTTGAAGGCAGTACTGTCAGTGTGCAGGCCGGCGCCGGTGTCGTAGCCGACTCTACACCTGAAAATGAGTATCAGGAAACTGTTAACAAAGCGAGCGCCCTGTTCAACGCAATTAATCTCGCGGAAGAAGTTTTTCACCCTTAAATTTATGTAAGTAAAACCCCAATCCTCAATTAAGTTTGAGAGATTGGGGTTTTTCATTATTGTTCTACTGTGTCTTTTACTTTGTCTTTTGTTTTGACCGTGAACTTATCTTTTTTGTAATCAACTGTGACAAGCTTGTTCTCAAAGCTTTCTCCGCTAAGCAGTGATTCACTGAGAGTATCCTCAATATTTTTCTGAATGCTTCTCGCTAAAGGTCTCGCTCCGTATTCTGGATCGTAACCTTCTTCTGCGATACGTTCAGTCGCTTTTTCAGTCACTTCAATGTGAATGTTCTGATCTGTCAGACGTTCACGCAGCTGATCAATCATTAAGCTGACAATTTCTTTAAGGTGTTCTTTTTCTAATTTATGGAACACGATAATATCATCCACACGGTTAATAAATTCAGGTCTGAAAGAATTCTTAAGTTCTTTCATCATTGTGCTGCGCACATTTTCGTAATTATCTTCAGCCGGCCCGCCGAAGCCGACGAATCTCTGATCCTGAAGTTCACGTGCACCCACGTTCGATGTCATCACGATAATCGTATTGCGGAAATCGACTGTCCGTCCGTTCGAGTCCGTTAAGCGGCCGTCATCCAGCACCTGCAGCAGCAGGTTGAAAACATCGGGATGCGCTTTCTCTATTTCATCAAACAGTACTAATGAATAAGGTTTTCTTCTTACTTTCTCAGTCAGCTGACCGCCGTCATCATAGCCGACATAGCCCGGAGGTGAACCGACAAGACGTGATACGGAATGTTTTTCCATATATTCACTCATATCTACACGGATCATTGCATCTTCCTCACCAAACATCGTTTCGCTGAGTGCTCTCGCAAGTTCCGTCTTCCCGACGCCTGTCGGTCCGAGGAAGATAAAGCTGCCAATTGGACGTTTAGGATTTTTAAGTCCCGCACGTGCACGTCTTACAGCTTTTGAAATCGATGTAACTGCATCGTTTTGACCGATAACACGTTCGTGCAGAATCGATTCAAGATTTAACAGTCTGTCAGATTCATCTTCTGCAATTTTAGTGAGAGGAATACCTGTAATCATTGCAACGACCATTTCAATATCCGCCGGTGTTACTGATTGTGATGAGTCTCCCTGTTCTTTCTTCCAGTTCTCTTCGCACTCTTTCACCTGACGTTCAATTTTCGTTTGCTGATCACGGAAATTCGCTGCCGCTTCAAATTCCTGGCTCTGTACTGCTGCATCTTTTTCTTTTTTCGCATTTTCAAGTTCTGCTTCGAGTTTTTTTAAGTCAGGCGGTGCTGCATAGCTTCTCAATCTGACTTTAGACGATGCTTCATCAATTAAATCGATTGCTTTATCCGGCAGGAAACGATCCTGAATATAACGGTCACTCATACGTACCGCTGATTCAAGCGCCTCATCTGTAATCGTCAGACGATGATGCGCTTCATAACGGTCGCGCAGCCCTTTTAAGATAAGGAGTGCATCTTCAGCGTTTGGCTCATCGACCATAACCGGCTGGAAACGGCGCTCGAGTGCTGCGTCTTTTTCAATGTGCTTGCGGTACTCATCGAGCGTTGTCGCACCGATGCATTGCAATTCGCCGCGTGCCAGTGCAGGTTTTAAAATATTTGATGCATCGATTGCACCTTCTGCGCCGCCGGCACCGATAAGCGTATGAAGTTCATCGATAAAGAGCACGACGTTGCCCGCTTTATGAATTTCATCCATTACTTTTTTCATGCGTTCTTCAAATTCACCGCGGTATTTAGTTCCTGCAACAACCGTCCCCATATCGAGTGACATGACACGTTTGTTTTTTAAGTTCTCAGGTACTTCGTTCTCGATAATTGCTTGTGCAAGCCCTTCTGCGATCGCAGTTTTACCTACACCCGGTTCACCGATTAAGACCGGATTGTTCTTCGTTCTGCGGCTCAGTATTTCAACCACACGCGTAATTTCGTCTGAGCGTCCAATAACCGGATCAAGAAGATCTTCTCTTGCGATTTGCGTTAAATCACGTGCCAGAGAATCTAATGTCGGCGTATTGGTATCTCTCTCGACACTGCCGTGAGACTGGAATGATTCTGGGTTCCCGAGCATTTTAATTACAGCTGCACGTGCTTTTGTAATATTTAGATCTAAATTCGCCAGCACACGTGCTGCTACACCTTCGCTTTCGCGGATTAAGCCGAGCAGCAGATGTTCTGTGCCGACAAAATTGTGATGCAGTTTACGCGCTTCATCCATCGACAGTTCGATGACTTTTTTAGCACGGGGTGTGTAGTGTATAGATGAGGCTTTTTCAGTGCCGGTATTGATTAAATTATGAACTTCTTCATTGACCCGCTCTTCATCAATATTAAATGATGCGAGCACTTTTGCTGCGATACCTTCCCGCTCTTTGACTAAACCGAGCAGCAGATGTTCTGTACCAATGTTAGAGTTTTTTAGTGTGATTGCTTCTTCTTGTGCATACGCCAGTACTTTCTGGGCACGCTCTGTTAATTTACCAAATAGCATACTCTATTTCCCTCCCAGTAATTCACGCATTAAGGATGCCCGCGTACTTTCTGCGGCAAGCCCAGGTGAATCGTAGTCTTCTTCTATATTTATACGTTCTTTAACAAATGCCGGCTGAATCAGCTGGAACCATTCCTGAAAGTTGAAATGATTAAGCTCAATATACGATAAATCAATACCGAGCTTCACATTGCTTAAATGCATCGACGCTTCTTTTAACGATAATTTATAGGCATGCTGCAGAATTCCGAGTGACCGGTTTACTGCATCCTTTGTATCCAGTGTCAGTAGATGCTGTCTCGCCGTACGCTCTTCTTCTATTAAACGGTTTTTCAGCTCGGTTAAGTTATTAATAATAACTGATTCTTCAAAACCAAGTGTTACCTGATTGGAGAGCTGATACACTGCACCAAGCGGTTCAGAGCCTTCTCCGTATATACCACGCAGGGTAAAACCGAAACGTGTCAGGTTATTGTGGAATCGCTGAATTTTATTCGTTGCCGTCAGTGCCGGCAGATGCAGCATTACAGATGCTCTCATGCCGGTGCCGATATTTGTCGGACACGCCGTTAAAAAACCATATTGTTCATCAAAAGCATACTCTATCTTTTTTTCCAATGTATCATCTATTGCGTTTGCTTTCTCATAAAGCGCCTCGAGGCCGATATTCGTCCCGAGCGCCTGTATGCGGAGATGGTCTTCTTCACCGAGCATAATAGACACATCTTCATCATCATTAATAAATACACGGCTGCCGTGTTTCGCAAAATTCGGACTGATTAAATGCTTTTCAACGAGCAGCGCTCTATCGAGAACAGGCAGTTTCTGCAAAGCTGTGAGACCGAAATCAGGCAGAACTTTCGCTACCAGTCCCCCAAGGGCTTCGAGATCTTCATCGTCTTCAAGCATATGAGTAAAAGGCACACCTTTAATATTACGTGCGAGACGAATCCGCGATGACATTTCTATTTCTGTGTTCACTGCATTTTGAATCCACATGCTCGTATGTCTATTCATAGGTCCCACCGTCCTTCAGCGCCTGAATCTGGTCGCGGACTACTGCTGCTTCCTCAAAGGCCTGCATTTTTACTTTCTCCTGCAGCGTCTGTTCAAGCGACTGGATATCCCGTTTCAATTTTAAAGTATCGTGTGCCTGCGACGGTATTTTGCCGATATGACGCTGCTGATTTAACTGTACACGCGTGACGATTTCCGGCACGTAGCGCTCAAAGTATTCGTAGCAGTGGCTGCAGCCGAACAAACCGTTCTTAACAACACTCTTCAGTGTTGAGCCGCAGGTCGGACAGGCATGCTGCTCTGTTTCTGTCTGTTCACGCTGTGAACTGTTCGCAAGCATTTTTAACAGCGTCTGAATATCAAACGGGTTATCTGTCTGATTGTAATTTATATCCATCGATTGATTGGCGCATTGTTCACACAAATATTGTTCTCTGTGAGTAAGCCCCGAACCTTTCGAAATATGAATTGCCGCTTCACGCTCGTTGCATATTTCACACTTCATCTCATCACTCCTTAGCATAGAGTATCGCTGTAATTATGCGTCGTAAAATTTTTGCTCTTAAAATATCTCTGTAAGGCAGCTCAAGCGATAAAATTTCGCGTTTCATCACTGCATCTATAATTTGTGATTCCCGGTAAGTAATGACTTCATTTTCATACATGGACTGGACCAGGTGCTCTGCATTTAACTGCGAGATGCTTTCCCCGATTAAATTTTGCAGATGTGCCAGATACTCGGTTTCAGAATGAGTTTCAACTTTCGTGATTCTTATGTAGCCGCCCCCGCCGCGTTTACTTTCCACTACATATCCATGTTCATTAGTGAAACGGGTTTTTATAACATAGTTCAGCTGCGACGGTACACAATCAAATTTTTCAGCGATGTGCGCACGTTTAATCTCAACGACTTCATTGCCAGATTGTTCAATCATATCTTTTAAATACTGCTCAATGATATCCGACATATTACGCATATCATCACTCCTCCTTGACCAACTTTGACTAAAGTATACCGTCTGTGCGTTTTTTTGGCAAATCTCTTGTTTATTTTTTTAAAAAATCTACTGTTTGTATTTCTTAGAAAATCTGCTTTTTTTGTTTATTTCTCTCAATACACCCTTTATTTCTGTAAACGTTTGCATTATAATGATTCAGTATCGCGTATTTGTAACATTTACTTTATAATTAAATGGAAACATATACATAGAGAACAATTTCATACATTAAATTTTGGAGGCTTACTATGAGTATTGTAATGGGAATAGTTGGTATACTATTCGTCATCTTCCTGGCATGGATTGCAAGCAGCAACAAAAAACTTGCATTCAAACACTGGAAAAACATTGTTTTATTACTTGCACTGCAACTGCTTGCTGCTTTCTTATTCTTAAGTACAACAGGCGGACAGACATTCATTCTGTGGCTGGCTAACGCGTTCGATGAATTACTTGGATTTGCAAGAGAAGGCGGATTGTTCGTCTTTGGTGATCTGATGAGTACAACTGAAGGAGAACCGGCAAACGTGTTCTTGTTCAATGTTTTACTTCCGATTATCTTTATCTCGGCAATTATCGGTATTTTATCATTTACGAGAATTCTTCCTTTCATTATTAAAGGAATAGGATTCCTGCTTACGAAAATCACTGGCATGCCCTACATAGAGTCATATAACGGTGCGGCGTCAATGATGCTTGGGCAGTCAGAAGTTTTTGTATCACTCAAAAACCATCTGCCTAAAATGACAACACAGCGTCTTTACACATTATCAGCGCAGGCAATGAGTTCAATCTCACTGTCAATCGTGGGTGCATTCTTTACAATGCTCGACCCGCAGTTTGTAATTATCGCAATTGTTCTTAACCTGTTCGGTGTATACGTTATTGTTCATATTATCAACCCGTATGAAGAAGAGATTGATGACGGCGACGTTGAAATTTCTACAAACCCTGAGAAAGGTAAATCTTTCTTCCAGGTTCTTGGAGATTACATTATCGACGGTGGTAAAATCGTCCTTATCGTAGGTGCGATGCTTATCGGGTTTATCGCTTTAATTGGTCTGTTAAACAACATCTTCCTGTTAATTCCGGGATCAAGCTTATCATTCCAGGACATTCTTGGTTACATCTTCATGCCAATTGCATTCCTGATTGGTATTCCATGGGATGAAGCTCAGACTGCCGGTTCATTAATGGCGACGAAACTTATTACTAACGAATTCGTAGCAATTTTAGAATTCATGCCATTAGCAGAAACTCTGTCACAGAAAACACAAGCAATGCTTTCAGTATTCCTGATTTCATTTGCTAACTTTGCAAGTATCGGTATTATCGCCGGTTCTGTAAAAGGTCTTCACGGCGAAAGCGGAGACAAAGTTGCGAAGTTCGGCCTCAAATTAGTATACGGTGCAACACTTGTTTCATTACTAAGTGCTGTAATTGTCGGATTCTTCTACTAAGATTGTAAAACTTTATAAATGAACTCCGGAGGATAATCCTCCGGAGTTTTTTTGTGTGAAAAATTATAAGCAATAACCCGTATATCAGCTTCCTCAGAGTCTGATATACGGGTTATTTACATTATTAAACTTATATCTCTTACCCCAGTGCAACATCCAGCACCATCATAATGGCGAAACCAATCATAAATGCAAAGACTGCAACATCGGAATGTCCATTTTTCTGTGTGCTTGGTATTACTTCTTCCACGACGACGAATATCATCGCACCAGCACCTGCAGCGAGGGCATAAGGCAGTACCGGCTCCATCATGCCAATCAGCAGTACACCGACCATTGCAGCCATCGGTTCTACGATGGCAGACATCCAGCCCCAGAAGAACGCACGCCTTTTACTTGCGCCGTCTCCCCGGAGCGGCATCGATACCGCTGTTCCTTCCGGAATGTTCTGCAACCCGATACCGATTGCCAGTGTCAGGGCACTCATCGTCATTACCGGATCTCCACTGAGGCCCGCAGCACCGAACAGAATACCGATAGACAGCCCCTCAGGTATGTTATGCAGTGTGAGCGACGTAATAAGCAGCGTACTGCGTCTCGAGGTATTATAGGAGAGCCCTTCTGTCGCATCCTCCCCCCTGTGACGGTGAGGTATTAATTTATCGAATACATAAATAAATAATGCACCGCCAAGCACGCCCACCAGTGCAGGGAACCATTCCCCGATAGGATTGTCGGCACTCGCCTCAATAGCTGGAGCTAAAAGCGACCAGAAACTCGCCGCTATCATAATTCCGCCCGCAAAGCCGAGCGTTATATTTAAAAAGTTTTCACTTACACCTTTTGTCAGGAATACAATTGCTGCACCGAGACCCGTCATAGTCCACGTAAACAGCGTGGCGAGTAACGCCTGCTGCCATGCTTCCAAACTCATAAAGAAATCCAACATGTTTACTCTCCTCAGTGATTAATATTGTTTATTATAACGCTTTTCAAAAAAATATAGTACCGAATATACCTTGATGTTATAATTGGTACCCAACAGTCTTAAGATAAAGGAGCGTACATGAATGACACTTAAATCCACTATAGCTAAAAACGCTGGTAAATTAGTACATTATTTACTGACGACGTTTACTAAAGGCGGCGGCAGCAGTCTGCCCGGTAAAATTGCTCTTTCAATCGATAAAAACCTGCTTCGGAATCTCGCGAAAAATTACGACGTTATCGTAATTACCGGTACCAACGGTAAAACTTTGACCACTACTCTTACGACAAACGTTCTCTCTAAAAAATACAATAACATAATTACAAACCGTACAGGTTCCAATATGAAGCAGGGAATCGTCGGCGCTTTTCTGAATGCACCGCGTACAACGAAAGACGCCATTGCTATTCTCGAAGTAGACGAAGGCTCTTTAAAAAACGTCGTCAGAGAACTGCAGCCTAAATTATTTGTACATACGAATATTTTCAGCGATCAGCTCGACCGTTACGGTACAACTGATAAAATATATAATCTGCTCACGGACGCAGCTCGCGAAGTACCTGAGGCCACGATTATCGCCAACGGTGATCTGCCTCTGTTCAACTCTCAGGACTTACCGAATCCCAAGAAGTATTTCGGCTTCGATACAGATATTGATTCGAGCGATCAGTCAAAAGAAGATACACAATGTTCAAAATGCGGTCACACTTTAAATTACCACCATTTCACATATGCTAACCTTGGTGACTATTACTGTCAGTCATGCGGCTTCAAACGTCCTGAGCTCGACTACAAAGTAACCGGCGTTCAGGAACTCAATGTCACGCACTCAACGTTCACACTCGATAACGATTCATACACACTTCACAACGCAGGCGTTTATAATATCTACAACGCACTTGCAGCGTACAGCGTCGGCAGATTTTTCGATGTATCACCGGCTGATATTAAAGACGCATTCCTTGCGAACGAACGCGTCTTCGGCCGTCAGGAAGTCATTATCGCATACGATAAAAAAATCATCCTTAACGTCGTGAAAAATCCTGTCGGAGTCGATCAGGTACTGAACCTTGTGAAGCTTGAAAAGGAACCGTTTACGCTGGTTGCACTTCTTAATAACCGCCCCGCGGACGGCATCGATTTAAAATGGCTTGATGATACACAATTCGAATCATTAACCGATTTAAATATCGAAAAGGTGATTACAGGCGGTATCGCTGTGGATACTATGACCGACCGTCTGGTTACAGCAGGCTTCGACAGAAATAATATCGATGCAGCAGGTGACCTTGCCAGTGTAATCGAAGCGATTGAACATGCGCCGACTACGCAGATTCACATGCTTGCAACCTATACCGCAATGCTCGAAATCCGCAAAGCTTTAATAGATAAAGGACATATAAAATAAGACTTGTCTTTCGCTGCACAAAGTTAAACTTTGTGCAGCTTATTTTTGTGTAAAACAAAAAATCACTTCCGACTCAGACAGTCGAAAGTGATAATCTATTGTAAGTGGGCCTAGGTGGACTCGAACCACCGACCTCACGCTTATCAGGCGTGCGCTCTAACCAACTGAGCTATAGGCCCCTATGTATTTAATAAAAAATGGAGCGGAAGACGGGATTCAAACCCGCGACCCCCACCTTGGCAAGGTGATGTTCTATCACTGAACTACTTCCGCATTTATAAATATTAATTTGAGTATGAAATGGTGGAGAATGACGGGCTCGAACCGCCGACCCTCTGCTTGTAAGGCAGATGCTCTCCCAGCTGAGCTAATTCTCCTGAAAGCAAAATCAAACTAATATATATATTATAGATTCTTAGTCGAAATGTCAATAGAATTTTACATAAAATTAATAACAGGCGCTGCGGTTAGGGTTCTTATTATTTACTCCGCAATGACAGAAGCTCATTGCGGAGCAAACACCCT
>DONT01000004.1:298376-395876 GCA_003513765.1 Jeotgalicoccus sp. | reverse complement strand
TACCATGTCAAAAGCACATGGTATCCCAAACACTCCCGGACTACCATGTTAAAAGCACATAGTAATCCAAACAGTGTTTATCCTTTCAAATGGTCTTTGTATTTGATAAATAGTTCTGATTTTTCCATAGCGTCTTCAAAGTTTTGGTATTTAAATATATATGCTGTTTGATTGCCTTTTTTATCAACAGAACAGTGCTTTAATAGTAGTCTGTACACAACTCTAGGTGTTAAACTATGGCCAATAAAATTCATGAACGCAGTCCGCGTCATCGGCTTACCGTAGAATAAAAACTGATAGTCGTTCATCGCCCTAAGCAGATGAGTTTCGTTACTTTCTTTACTTCCGCATTCGCTGCAGACTAAGTGAAACCGAGATTTTATCAGACTAAAACTCCCGCACTGCCCGCAATATATTCCCTTCCTCAGCCTCGCCTCATCCACATTATTATCTATATAGGGATTTTCGACTATATTCTCACTGAGGAGCCGGATTATAAATTGCGACTTATTTCCAATTTTCCCGCCGCGAAACTTCCTCAAGTATCTCCGCAGATCCATCCGCACGACTATTTTCGGCCACAATGAGTTATCATCGGTTTGAAGATAAAAGTCATCGCTGACAAAAATCAGCTTACCGTCAATTTTAAAGTTGCCGTTAACTGAATTCCGCATAGCGATTAACTTCCCAATAGAACGGTTCAGCTGAGCAATCGGTTCTTCCGAAATCTCACGTCCGCTCCTGAACCAGTCGCCGCCTTCCACTTTATAGTCCCCTGTATAATTCTTTATTTCATTCACAACAATCCCGTCATCATTAATAACCAGCGCATCGTACTGTGTTACGGAGCGTCTTATTTTAAGATAAAGATCCCGATAAATTAAAACGTCATCGTGCCCGACTTCATCAAATACTTTATCGTACAGTTCTTCACCCTCAAATCCTCTCTGATATGTTTTATACCAGCCTGCCTCAACTTTCGTTAATTCGCATCTCTTCTGCAGCGTTTCATAAAATAATAAGTCCTGTGGTTTGCCTCTCCGGTTCAAGAACATTTACCCGCCTCCTGCAAATTATTAATTCACTTTATTTATACAGCAAAAACCTCACTTAAAATCACCAAAATCAGCTAACATACAAAAATTGAAAAACTGCAGATTGCAGCCTCTGAAATATAATTACATAAATTACCACACAATTATATATGACTTTTTACACAATCACGGTTATTTTAAAGATCTAACTATGTTATTATGTTAACTTGTGTTATTTATTTAGGAGGAGATTTTTGTGCAAGCACAAAAAGATGCAATTAAATTTGCTTTTGCCTACACAGGTATTGTCGTAGGTGCAGGGTTCTCTACCGGTCAGGAAGTTTTACAATTCTTTACCAGTTTTGGACTATGGAGTTTTGCAGGTATCGCAGTAGCGGCTATCTGTGTATTATTTATGAGCAGGCAGACTGCTAAACTTGGATATAGATACGATGTAGTTTCTCATGAAGTACCACTACATAAACTGTTTGGGAAAACTGCAGGTACATTGGTCGATTATATCTTTGCGTTTTTCATGTATGGGATTGCAATTATAATGATCGCGGGAAGCGGTTCGGCTTTTGAAGAAAGTTTCGGAATCGAGCCGTGGATTGGTTCTATCGTATTATTAGTCTTAGTATTTTTCACATTGCTGCTTGATTTCGACAAAATCGTTTCTGTACTGGGCGCAGTGACACCTTTACTGATTATTGCAGTATTAATTATTTCACTTGTAAACATCTTTAATCCGGATGTTGCACTCAGCGAGGTCAGTCAGGCGGCTGATATCAGCCGTACTCCGACAGGGTTGTGGTGGTTCGATGCTATTACCTATTCAGGTGTCGTTATAGGGGTCGCGTTCAGCTTCCTTTCGATTATGGGAGCAGATGCTGATAAACAATTCGTCGCACGGCGCGGTGCAGTATATGGGGCTGTAATCTTTCTCATTATGCTGCTGCTTTTAAATACCGGAATGCTCGCAGTACTGGATGAAGCAAATCACGTTGCATTGCCGACACTGGTACTGGCAAACGCAATTCACCCGGTATTTGGAACATTATTCTCGATTATTATCATACTGCTGATTTACAATACAGTAGTTGGTCTGATGTATGCGTTCCTCGCACGTTTCACAAAACCGTATTCGTTAAAATATAAAATCTGGCTGGTTGCTTCACTTATAATTGGATATATTTTAACATTTATCGGATTTGTTGATCTTGTAAACTTCTTCTATCCAATTTTCGGCTACGTCGGGATACTCATCGGTATTGCTCTGTTAGTCAGATGGATTATGAACAAAAACACTGATAAAAAACTCTTATAATTTTAAATACCAAAACCTGGTACTGCGGTCAATAATCCGCAGTACCGGGTTTTATCATATAGACAAAAAAAACGGCAGAGACAAAAGTCCCCGCCGACCAAATATTATTAAAGTTTAATTCTCGTACCCGCTTTACCTTCAAGCGCTAATACAGCCTCATCTAATGAACAGATAATACCTTCTTTGCCTTCGTGCTTAGCGAATGCGATTGCCGCTTCAATTTTCGGCAGCATTGAACCTGCCGGGAATTGTCCGTCAGCAACGTGTTTTTCCGCTTCTTCAACAGTAATTTCTTCAAGCTTCTGCTCGTTTTCTTTACCGAAGTTAATATATACGTTAGGAACGTCTGTAAGCATCATGAATACGTCTGCTTCAGTTTGTTCTGCTAATTTAAGACCTGAACGGTCTTTATCGATTACAGCTTCTACGCCGTGGATCTGACCTTTGTCATCGCGGTAAATTGGAATACCGCCGCCGCCTGATGATACGACGATTGATGTTTCGATTAATGTTTTAATTTCATCCACACCGTGGATTACTTTTGGTTCCGGAGAAGGAACAACACGTCTGAAACCGCGTCCTGCATCTTCAGCCATCTGGTAGCCTTTTTCTTCTGTCATCTGTTTAGCTTCTTCTTCAGTGAAGAATACGCCGACAGGTTTAGTCGGGTTATCAAACGCTTTGTCGTCTTTGTCGACTTCAACCATAGTAAGAAGCGTAACAACGTTAGTGTTGTCTCCGCCTTCTGTCAGTCTGTTTTTCAGTGCTGATTCCATCATGTAGCCAATCATACCTTGTGATTCAGCATTGTTAACGAAAATCGGCATAGGCGGAATGCTTTCTTTAGCTGCTTCATTTTGTGCAATGATGTTACCAACCTGAGGTCCGTTACCGTGAGTTACCACGATTTTGTGACCTGCTTCTGAAATTTCAACCATGCGGTTTGCTGCGTTGATTACGTTCTGGTTCTGGTTTTCAAATGTCGCTTCCTGTTTCGGCTGTAAAATTGCGTTACCGCCTAAAGCTAATACTACTTTTTTACCCATTGTTTCATCTCCTGTTTAATGTCATATAAATACCGTACAGTGTGTCGCGTCCTGAACTGGAGCCCAGTTCAAGCAGCGCATCCACTGTTTCTTTGTCCGGCGTCTTTCCAATATCCGTAATGCGTCTTGAGAAGATGCCCCCGAGAGCCAGTCTGATAAAATTCTCGCTGACAATTGTCGTTACACTTCCGCGAATATACTCAGACAAGCTGCTCAGGTGCTTTTCTGCGATAAAAGGCTCGAGGCAGTTAATATACAGTATGCCTGTAATAATATCGTCGCCTGACGGTGTCAGACCCTGACCCCTGCCGACTAAATACGCGAGCGGAAAGTCAGCTTCCGGATCACCGAGAGCCGAAAGAATCGGGTTCAGCTTATCTTCGCTGAAATCACTACTATTATAATCGCAAAAATCATAGCTGCTGACAACACTTTTTATTGCATCAGTATTATTTTTATTTACTTTTTTGTATAAATAAACTTCCGCATTCCTGGTCACCAGCATAAAGTCATTATGATTTATAACCGATACATCAGTCTTCAATACATCACCGACTTGCAGTGATTCCTTTATATAGTGCATTGTATATTTATTTATTGTAATACCGAACGGAAAATAGCCGTTCTTGTCGGTGCCGATAAAAATCAAATCATTTTTATCATTAACAATATTAAATCCATTGTTGAAAATACTGTGCACACGCATTGCTTTATTTGTTTTTAACAAGGAAAGTGCGATCTCACCGACCGCACTTGACTCATATATCATTTACGCATTAAACCCGAGTTTTTCAGCATAAGCCGTGATTGCTTTTTCGAAACATTCGATTGGCGGGTTAACTGTACCTGCACCAATCTGCCCGAAGCCTGCAACTTTGTGTGCAATACCTGTGTTAATTACAGGCAGAATTCCTGATTCAACAACTTTACGTGCATCGATTCCTGTTGGTGCACCTTTGAAGTCCCAAGTCGGGATAATGAAGTTAGGGTTTTCCTGTTCTGTAATTTCAGCCATGTTATTGCTTGTTTCAAGTGCATCGTTGAAACCGCCTGAACCGACAAAGCGTGTAACAGCCGGAGCTGCGATCATCGCCATACCGCCGACACCGATTGTTTCAGTAATCGCCGAGTCACCGATATCCGTGTTTGCATCTTCTGCAGAATATCCTGTGAAATACAGACCCTGCGGTGTGTTTACAGGTGCTGTGAACCACTCGTCACCCATACCTGCGATACGGATTCCGAAGTTTTCACCGTTACGGCACATTGCAGTAACGATCGTTCCGTGTTCGATTGTACGTGCAGCATCAGTCATTGCTTTAGCTGTTGCCATTGCAACGTTTAAGAAGAACTGGTCAGTATCTGCAAGGAACTGCATAACTTCCTGACGATCTTTAAGAGATACATCTTCAAGGCTTGTAATTGCCGGAGCAACTTCCTTAAGGAATGCGAGGGAAGCAGCAATGTTTCTCTGGTGGAATTCGTCACCCATAGCAATTGCTTTAGCAACAAGAACGTTAACGTTTAAACCTTCGTCCATAGTTTTAAGTGCTTTGGATAATACAGGACCAAGTACATCTTTCATCCAGTGAAGACGTGTAAGAACCTGTTCGTTGTAAGAACCGAAACGGAGAACCGCACCGATACCTTCGTTCAGCGTACAGTAAGCTTCGTTCCCGTGCTCTTTGTTAACAACGACTACAAGTGGCATATTCATTGAAGTAATACCGCCCATTGGTCCTACTGCGTTAACGTGGTGGCAAGGAATGAATGTGATTTTACCGTTTTCAAGTAATTCACGTGCACCCTGCTCATCTTCAGCCCATCCTTCAAAAAGAATAGCGCCGACACATGAACCCTGCATCGGGTCAGTCATGTTTTCATACTTAATCGGAGGACCGGCATGTAATAATACATGCTCAGTCAGTTCTGGAATTACTGTGTGTGCAGGTACAACATCTGTTAAGAAAGGTGCTGAACCGATCATTTTTTGTACGACTGCTTTGTTTGCTTCATCTATAGTTTGGTAAGCCATTATACATTCTCTCCTTCGTAATTGTTTAAGAATTGAAGTACTTTCATAAGCTTCTCATCGCCGCCTGCCACCGGACGCCAGTTGAATTGTACAACTTCTGCTCCGCTGTTTTCGACTGCTTCTGTAAAGCTCTTAAGACCGATGTTAATTACGCTCGGGTTGTTTGAAATCAGGCTCATCATCTTGTCATCTACTGACAGGTCTTCAGTGCCTTTATCGAATGATTTCACTGATGTTTCAGGCTGAACCACTTTGCCGCCAATTAATTCGATTGCTGTACGTACCATCTGATCGTTAGTGTCACAAATTACCGCACCTGCGTCTTCAAGAATCTGACGCTGTTTGTCATAGCCCTGCGCGTCTTTATCAGTACCTACAACAGTTGCAAGAACGACTAATGCACGTTCTTCAGAAGCAGCTTTGTCAGTAATGCGTTTGATTGTCGGAGCCAGTTCAGAAGCCATATCAGCATGTGAACCGTAACCGATAACGTTGTCCAGCATAATTACTGCAGTGTCTTCACTGTCAGCAGATGTTTCCAATGCTTCGATACGTTTTTCAGGGTCGATCATCGGGTGAGGTTTACCTTGAGTGTACATGTCATCTCCAAGGTCGATTACTTCGTGTGAAGCTGATTTATAAGTGAATGCTTCATCTTTGATTTCTTCTTCGTCAGTAGAATGCTTGATCAGCATTGCTGCTTCACTTGCAAGCGTACCGCCTGAGTAGTAACCTTTAATTCCTTTTTGATTTTCATCAAAGTCTGCTTTAATACCTTCAAGCGTTGACGGTGTGAAGTTAACCTCTTCACCGTTAGAAAGCTGTACTGAAGCGACTGCAGTTTCTTCAAGAGTATAAGCGTGATAAATTTCTTCTTCCTGATACTCAGGTTTGTTACCTAAGAACAGAGCAACAACCGGTTTGTCGATGCTGCGCAGAAGGTTTTCAACTTTTTCCTGTACTTCTTTAGCCGGCGGCTTAGATAGAACAGTGATAACTTTTACTTTTGGATCCTGGTTAAGTGCTTTAATGCTGTCTAGCATAGTTACAGCGCCGACTTCTGTTGATAAGTCGCGACCGCCGGTACCGATAGCGTTTGTAACACCTTTGCCGAGACGGTCGATAATTGTAGTCACTTCCTGGATACCTGTACCTGATGCACCGACCACACCGATGTCACCTTGTGCTACAGTGTTTGTGAATGCTAATGGTACGCTGTGGATAATACCAGTACCACAGTCAGGACCCATTACTAACAAGCCTTTTTCATGTGCAAGTTCTTTCAGACGAACTTCGTCTTCTTTAGGAACGTTGTCACTGAACATGAATACGTGAAGACCATTGCGTAAAGCATTTTCAGCTTCCATAGCAGCGTACGTACCCGGGATTGAGATCATTGCAAGGTTCGGGTTGTTTGCAAGTTCAAGAGCACGTTTCCAGTTGTGAGCTTCACTGCTTTTAGCCGAGTCTTCAGAACCGCCTCCGCCTGCAAGTTCAGTGTCAACTGCTTCGTTTACTTCATCAACTTTTGATTCGTCGTCAGTATCTACAACGATAACGATATCGTTGGCACTTGCAGTTTCAAGTTCAGGAGTACCAAGTCCTGCACCTTTAAAAATATCTTTGTTCGCAGGAGTACCCATCATTACTGAAGCTTTGCCTACTCCGTCCATAGCGCTTAATTTCTGGCTTAAAAGCATTAAAACGATGGAATCCTGATACGTGTTTTCTTTAATAATTGTATATAACATCATGTACCTCCATTAATATTTATTCTGCAAATCTGTTTTTGCCGTGGTAACGATCAAAGTGAATATCGTCACTCACGAGGTAATCATATATTTCATCGACAATTTCGATGCCGTCTTCGTCATACTTCTCCGCACGCATTCTGCCGCGTTCGCCCGGATAATTGACTTCAGTAAAACCTGGAGCCGGTGTCTGTTCTTTTAGTTCATCCAGCATTACAGAAAGCTGCTTTTTGAAAGCATCGACATCTGTAAAGTATGCAGGGTTAATAACGATATGAAGCTGACCAAGCTGTCTGCCTGCAGATAAATCTTTGTACATACTGGAAACGTGGACACCGTGAGGAAGTCCCAGAAGGCTGCCTGACAGAATATCCACCATCATCATTAAACCGTAACCTTTCGGTCCTGCTACAGGAACGAGTGCGTGAACGTCTCTTGAGTTCGTCGTCGGTTCACCTTTGTCGTTTACAGCCCAGGTGTCCGGGATATCATTGCCTTTTGAACGTGCATCGAGCACTTTGCCCCATGCCTGTACAGTCGTTGCCATATCGAACGTAATAATACGTTCATCATTGGTTGGTGCACTGAAAGCGATCGGGTTTGTACCGAAGTACGGGTCTGTACCGCCGAACGGTACGACCATCGGATCGGACTGGCAGACAGAAATTGCCACCATATCCTGCTCAGCTGCCTGTTCAACGAAGTAGCCGAGTGCGCCCGAGTGTGAAATGTTCGTCATACCGACAACTGCCACACCGTTTTCACGTGCGATTTCAATAGCTTTTTCCATACCCTGTTTTGCAACCTGGTGCCCGGGACCGTTGTCACCGTCTAAAATTGCTGTAGAGGGACCGGTTTTCTCAAACTTATATTCGGGATTGTTCGTAATGCCGCCTTTTGCAATACGCTCTGCGTAATACTCGACACGCACTGCACCGTGGGAATGAATCCCGCGGTGGTCAGCAAATGTCAGTACATCACTGATGTCCGCTGCTGCATCTTCCTGCAATCCTGCTTTTTGAAGTTTATCTTTCATTAAGTTGAATAATTCATCTTTTGATACCCGCATTTACAAAACCTCACCTTTAGTATGGTGTATCAGACTTTAAATACTCCATGATATCTTGTGGAATCGGAATACCCGACTCTTCGTATTCTCGTTTTTGAGCTTCCATCAATTCACCCGGGTAGTATACCTGGTCGAATCCTGTTGCCGGTTTATTTGCGTGCAGTTCGTCAACCATCGTATCCATTTTTTCTTCCATCGCTTCTCTTGAACTGAAGAAATCAGGGTTAATGACGAGGTGGAATTGTCCCAAGCGGCGGTATTCACTTAAGTCTTTGTACATACTTGAAACATGTTTACCGTGATTTAAACCGAGCAGGCTGCCTGATAAAATGTCGACGATCATCATCAGACCGTAACCTTTCGGTCCTGCTACCGGAAGCAGTGCATTGACTGCGTACGGATCAGTTGTCGGGTTACCGTCTTTGTCAACCGCCCACGTATCCGGAATATCTTTATTTTTAGAGCGTGCATCGAGGATTTTACCCCAGGCCTGCACTGTTGTTGCCATATCGAAAACAATCGGCGTATCGTTTTTACGCGGTGCCGCAAAAGCAATCGGGTTCGTACCGAAGTACGGTTCTGAGCCGCCGAATGGTACAACCATCGGGTCTGACTGACATACTGATAAAGCAACCATTCCCTCTTCAGCTGCCTTCTGTACGAAGTAACCGATCGCACCGGAGTGACTCATTTCACTTACGCCGACTGCACCGATTCCTGATTCTTTAGCAAGTTTAATTGCTTCTTCCATCGCTTCATTAGCAACGTAGAGTCCGACTGCGTTATCGCCATGGTACACACCCGTGGATGGTCCTGTTTTCTCAAATTTGAGTTCAGGCTCATTGTTGAATCCGCCTTTTGCACAACGTTCAGAGTAGTACTGCATACGTACTGAACCGTGTGAATGAATACCGCGTTCATCTGCCCAGACAAGTACGTCAGCTGCACGGTCTGCAAATGTTTCCGGCATACCGTTCAATATGAATTTCTTTTTAAATAAACCGCGGAGTTCCTCTGAGTTGGAGATTACAAGTTTTTCTGACATGTCTTTTCCTCCTAAAATATTTAATAGCTTTAATTAAATTTCAATGTCTCTGTTGGCATCTTTAGAGTAAATGTAAGAGAATGACTCATCCAGACCTACAGCGTAAGTTGCCTGCAGTGCATATGCACCCATGAAGATATAGTCGCCTTTATCAACCGGCATCCAGTTGTTATCAAGATTGTACATTCCGCGGCCGCTCAATACGTAAGCACCGTGCTCCTGTACGTGCGTTTCGATATAACCGTGTGAAGCACCCGGTTTAAATGACAGGATGTGGAAGTTCATGTCGTATGCGATGTCCGCTGGAAGCAGATCCTGTACAAGTACTTCGTCCATTCCTTCGTAAGCTTTAGCCTGAATATCGTTTACGTTACCTGTAACGATTTCCGGTTTGCCCACATTTTCAGCTTCCTGGTAGCGTTTCTTGTAAAGGAAGAGACGGCTGTCTTCGCCGTTGTTGCTGTTAACGAAAGTAAGCTCAAGGTGCGGCGGCACGTAAACGTATCCGCCTTCTGCTAATTCGTAAGTCTGACCGTCAACTGTTGCAGTGACGTTTCCGTATACTACGTACATGAAAGTCTGAACACCGTTTCCGCCGAAACCTTGAGTGTTTCCACCCTGGTTTTTAACTGTTACAAGGTAGTCCACGAAACGTGCACCCATACGCGGTGAACCTAGGATTGACATGTCGCAGTCGTCAAAACCCGGTACTACGTTGTTTACAAGACCGTCCGGAGTAAGTACTGCAAATGCATCTTTCTTAACGATTGAACGTGTTTCCAATAAGCCTTCTCTGTATCCTTGCTGGTGGTTTAAGTAACCCATTATTAAAATCTCCCTTTCTTAATATCCGTATATTTAAAATTTGATTAGTACGCTAATTTGTAAAGTGTTTCTGCTAAAACTTCGATACCTTTAACCAGGTCTTCAACATCTGTTTCTTCCTCGACGTTGTGCGAGATTCCGCCGATTGAAGGGACGAAAATCATTCCTGTCGGCATGTAGCCTGCGAAAATCTGTGCATCGTGTCCGGCACCAGAAGGCATTACTTTATAAGATCCGCCTGCTACTTTTTCAGCTGATTCCTCAATCATCTTAACGATTGAATCGTCCATTAATGCCGGTGACTGTTCCATCCATAAGTTAATGTCAGCTGTGATACCGTACTTGTCAGAAACTTCATTAATCGTAGCTTCTACTGTTTCAGCAAATGAATTCAGTTCAGCTTCATCGATATGACGAGTATCTATAGAAAACTCAACCTCGCCTGGCACTACGTTTACAACACCCGGTACCGGTTTAACACTGCCGAAAGTTACTACTAACGGATCGCCGATGTCGCGGGCTTTTTGAACGAGTGTCTGTGCAATTTCAGTAAATGCCACAACCGCATCTTTACGGTAACCCATCGGCGTAGTACCAGCGTGGTTAGCTTCACCTTTTAAGTTGATTGTGTAGCGTTTCTGACCAACGATGCCTGTAACAACACCGATTTGTTTCTCTTCTTTTTCTAAAATCTGGCCCTGCTCGATGTGAACTTCAACGAACGCTTTAATGTCGTCACGGACTTTATCGTCTGTTTTGAAATCAAAGCCGGACTCTCTCATTGCATCGACAAACTTAATACCTTCGCCGTCCGCAATATCTTTAACATCGTCGTTGTTCTGCAGGTTGAAGAAGTTTTTAACACCCCAGAAAGTATAAGGGAAACGTGATCCTTCTTCTTCAGCAATCGACAGTACTTCAATAGTACGTTTCGGCTGACCGTATTTTTCTTTCAAGTAAAGTGTTGCGATCAGTGCGCTTAAAATACCGAACTGACCATCAAGGTGACCGCCTTCAGCGACTGTATCTATGTGCGACCCACTCATGATTGTCTCGTCAGGCAGCTCGCTTCCGATTAAACGTCCTGAAACGTTACCGACAGCATCGCTTGAAACTTCGAGGCCATTTTCTTTGAAGATGTCCTGTAAGGCACTGACTGCTTCGCGCCATTCTTCAGAATATAGTAATCGCGTAATACCGCGCGGTTCAAGACCGCCGTAACTTGTAAACTGTTTATCCAGTTTTAGAAAGGTTTCACGAATATCCATTGTTTTATCCACTCCACTCATTTTATTTCACTTCTAATTATAGATTTAATCACTGCTCATAGCATTGACAGTTCCAACAATCATCCATTTTCAAATTATTCACTTTAGACAAATACAGAAAAATTCATTACTCTGTATAATAGTACGAGTAAATAAAGGAGGTTTTTACAAGCCATGACAACAGTAACAATAAAAGAAACTGACACCTATACTCTCTATGGTGATTTGTATGAAAACACCGCACAAAATGAATCAGATATACTCGGTACATTAATTTATTTACACGGCGGCGGACTCGTATTCGGAGAAAGAACAGACCTCCCTTCAGAATATATTGAATTGCTGAGACGTAAATTTAATGTACTGACGGCAGATTACAGATTAGCGCCGGAATCTAATATCGATGATATTTTTACCGACTTACATCACATATATCACTTCGCGGCATCTTTGAAACACGAAGACATTTATATAATGGGCAGATCAGCCGGCGGATACTTAAGTTTAATTGCTGCACGCGACTTTGATATCGCCGGTGTGATTGACTTCTACGGCTATTTCAACTTTACGCACAGCGATTTTAATTACCTTCCGCACGACCAAAAACATTTATCAAATATGCTGACAGAAGAGCTCGCTTCTTCTAATATCCGTAATTATGTGACAGTGAGCGAATCACCGGATCCGAGATATCTGCTGTATTTATATTTTCGTTATGCAGGCAATTGGCATGCGCAGCTCGGAATTGATATTGAATCCGATAAATACCGGCTGACTGATGACGATTTGGCTGCTCTGCCTCCGGTATTTGTTGCTCACGCTAAAGGCGACCCGGATGTCCCGGTATTTTTCAGCCGCAAATTGAAAAAAAATGCACCGGTCGTTGATTTTGTTGAAGTCGACACGAAAACTCACAACTTCGACCAGGAAGTCAGCGCCGAAAACATCGCTTTATACGAACGCGCCGTTGAATTTATGGCGGAACAGTCGAAGTAAATATTATTTTGGTTGAAAGCACCGGCCCTGCCGGTGCTTTTTGTATCTTTTTTGGATAAAGTTCAGGTTCTATGGACTCTGTTGATTTCACATTGTACTTGCAGGTCGTTCTATGGACTTTATCGATTTCACATTGTACTTGCAGCAGGTTCTATGGACTTTGTTGATTCCACATTGTACTTACACACCGTTCTATGAACTCTGTTGATTTCACATTGTACTTGCAGGTAGTTCCATGGACTTTATCGATTTCACATTGTACTTACAGCAGGTTCCATGAACTCTGTCGAATCCACATTGTCCACGCACCCCGCAAAAAGCACCACGCAATCAAAAATTGCGCGGTGCCCCCTCTAATTATTTATAAAACTTACCGATTTTAACGTCGCTTACGCCTTGCTCAAGCGAATAGATTTCTTCTCCGCGTAAAATTGTAGAAGCAACCTGTGCGCCAATTTCACGTCCGATATACGGACTGATTTTATTGCGGTATTCCAACTCTTCTTTTTCTACTGTGTAAGGTGAATCTGCTTTTATCAGTACAAAGTCAGCATCGTATCCGACTTCGATACGGCCTTTTCCTTCAAGGTCAAAGCGTGCCGCTACGTTTGTTGCGATAATGTCAGAGAACTGCACAAGTGACATGCCGCGTTTTTGAACTGCTTCGTCAAACAGCATATCCACGTTATTCTGAATTCCTGAGATTCCGCCCCATGCTTCAAATGCATTGTCCGTATCTTTTAAATCCGGTGTACATGGTGAGTGATCACTTGTAACGAACATTACTTTACCGTCAAACACACGTTCCCACATTCCTTCAAGACGTGTTTTTTCACGGATTGGCGGTGAACATTTCACTACCGGTCCGATATCGTCAAGTTCTTCTTTATAGAAGTATAAATAATGCGTACAAGTTTCACATGTAATATCTACACCGTCGTTTGCTGCTTCGTTGATTAGATCAATTCCTTCAGCACATGCAACGTGTACAATGTGCACTCGGCAGCCGGTTTCACGAGCGAATAAAATAATCTTCTGAATTGGTTCAATTTCAGTGAAAACAGGACGTGAATCTACATAAGCTGCCAGTGATGTTTCACCGCGTTCTTGTGCCAGCTGTCCTAATTTATCTGTAATCGGACCGTTTTCAGCATGGATCGATAAAATTTTGCCGGTTTTAGCGATTTGACGCATTCCTTCATATAAAGAATAATCGTCAACATTCATAAAGTCACCTTCGATTGAACGGTCTCCTGCTGTGGCAACGAATGCTTTATATGCAACGACTCCGTTGTCGTCAAGTTCTTGAATACCGCCGTTAAGGTTGAATGGCACCAACCCGCCGTAACTGTAAACATCAACGGATAGTTTATCGTCACCCGCATCGAATTTAGTCTGAATTGACTCAGCATCGACAGTTGCCGGTATTTGGTTTAAAGGCATTTCGATAAATGAAGTGACTCCGCCTTTTGCTGATGCGCGTGTTCCCGTATCATAACCTTCCCAGTGATCGCGGATACTGCCGCCCGGCTCACTGATATGTACGTGAGCATCGATCATACCTGGTGATACAATTAAACCTTCAGCATCGACAACACGGGCATCGCCGGCATCAATAGATGTACCGATTGATGCGATTTTACCGTCAGTCACACCGATATCAACATTTTTTTCCCCACCCGGTAAAATTACCAGACCATTTTTTATAACTAAATCAAAAGCCATTTATAATTCCTCCTGACCATTCTGTAAAACGTAAAAGTATCAATCAGCTGTCTGTATACTTTACCCCTAACAACGGCGGCAAAACGCACAGCTGGTTAATTATATTTACGTTTTTATTATTATTAGTGTACTATTATATGAAGAAATAAATATAGTTAAAATATTATGTCTGATTATTAAATTTGTGCATTTTGTACAAATTTTTATAAATAGGATTTTAGGTGATGAATAATTGGTATCTATTAGAGAAATTTTATCATTGGAACGCTTCAGTAATTTTAAACTGATCAATAAAAATGCGGATTTATCCCGCAAAGTAACCAGCGTCGATATTACAGAAACTCCGGATGTTAAGGATTACACTTCTGAACATACACTGCTCTTGACGACAGCAATGAATTTTAAAGACGACCAGCAGGCACTGATTAATTTTATCAGCGAGCTTGACAGTGTGCCTGTCGCAGCTCTCGGTATTAAATTATCCCGCTTCATTCATACAATTGATCAAGAAGTCGTGGATCATGCAAATTCTCTAGGCTTCCCGCTGATTGAAATACCGGAGAACTGGAAACTCGGCCAGGCGACGCACAGCATCTCCACTTATATTTCAAAAGATGAAACCGAAAAACTCTATTATGCACTGGAAGTGCAGCAGCGCATGAATTCCATGCTGATTAAAGAATTCAGTGTTGAAAGGATGCTCAATCAGCTGAGCCAGTTTTTACGTCTGCCTCTCGTGCTGGTTAATCCATTTTACAAAGTGGAAGTGACAAGCAATAATTTTAAAAATGATCAGAAACTGCTTAAAGAAAATATGCGTTATTTTAACGACGTTTATCTGCCCGATAAAGACAGTGTAAACGTTGATTTCAATAGTAAAATCGCAGTGTTTGAAGTCCCTGCTTTCAGCTATTTCCCTTATTATTTAATCGTCTCAAATCTCGAAACAATCAGCTATCCTTTCAGTCATCTTGCGATAGAACAGGCAATTAACTCACTGTCGTTTGCAATATACAAGGATTCCAGAATACGCGCGACTGAACAGGAAGATGTCAACCTGCTGTTCAGTTCTCTCATTAACACAACGGAAGGTTCGCCGATAAGTCTTGAAAGCAATCCCGAGTTTTTTGAACGCTATCATTTAAAAGATTCTTCATATTATAAGGTCATCATATGCGGTATCGATCCTGCGGGGGACATTGAGAACTCCGAGTATGTAAATGAACGCTATCAGCTGACCTTTGAATGGCTTAAAAGCGTGCTCGTCACACTTGATCCGAACATCAGTATTTTCGGTTTCGGCGATTCAAATAAATTTGCTATTCTGCTGCAGGACAGGCATGAATATTACCAGGCATACTGCCGCCATCTGCAGCAGGAATACAAGAAATTCTTTAAGGAGTCCCTTTCTTTTGGAATAGGCAATGAAGTGTCCGACTTTACACAAATTCACTCTTCTTTCGTTGAAGCTTTGGAAACATTTGATATTTGCCGGGGTGAAGGACAGCGTGAGTTCCTGGAAGTATACCGTCCGCGTAATTTCGAAGAACTGCTGCAGCTCCTGCCGGCGGATAAAGTCCGTCCGTTCGTACTCAGCACTCTCGGGGAACTTGCGTTTCCGTCGAATACAAAAGATAAAGAATTAAAGAAAACGCTGCAGATTTATATGGATAATCAATGTGATATTACGAAAACATCGAATGAGATTTTCGTTCACAGAAACACTGTTAAATACCGCATTAACAAATGCGAGGAACTGCTCAAGGTCAATGTTATGGATCCATTGCACTCGCTGAATATCCGCCTGGCGCTGTTTATTTCCCAGCATATACAAGATAATTAGTTGTGGGCTATCGATAATTATAACAATACTCATTGTTCACATTGCACAATGAGTATTTACGTTTTATCCTTTATAATAAGGGTACTTAAAAATTATAGGAGGCGTACTTTAATGAATCAAATAGAACAAAACGGTTCACAGTACTATAAAAAAATAATTGTTGCTTTAGTACTTGGTTGGGTTGCGATTTGGATTTACAGAACGATTCTTACACCGATTTACCCTCAAATACAAAGCTCGCTCGGCGATGTATCTAATGCAGAAATCGGGTTAATTGCTTCTGTATATTTCTTTGCTTACACGGGAATGCAAATTCCGGCGGGTATATTAGTTGATAAATTCGGACAGAAAAACGTTTTAATTCCGGCGTTTATCGGATTTGCTATCGGTGCTGTTGTACTCGGTACAGCAAGTTCACTGCCTCAAGTATACATCGGGTCTTTAATCTCGGGTATTGCTACAGGTAGTTACTACGGATCAGCATACAGCTTATCAGCTAAACACGTGCCAAAAGACAAGAAAACTTTTGCCAACGCAATCATTAACAGTGGTTCTGCAGTCGGTATGGTTATCGGTCTTATTGGTTCTTCAGTACTGGTCGGCGGTTTAAATATCGAGTGGAACTGGATGCTTTACGGTACAGCATTAATCATCTTAGGTGTGACATTCGTATTCTATGTGAATATTAAGAGTGATAAAAAATCACCTAAAGTTGAAAACAAAGAAAACGCTGATGCAACTTCAGCGGATATCGTTACAGATTCAGCGGATGATGTTTCATTATTCTCAGGCAAACACATTACAATATACTTCACGTATTTCGCAGTATGTTACGGTTACTACATGATTGTAACTTGGTTACCATCATTCCTCGTAGCTGAAAAAGGATTCGCACAATCAGACGTTGGTTATGTATCAGCTTTAGTTGCTGTTGCAGGTATCCCGGGTGCATTAATTTTCGCACGCTTAATCGACAGAAGACAGCAGGACCGTCTGAAGTATATTCTGTTACTTCTTCTTGTTGCAGCAGTTATGATTGGTCTGACAGTATATTCTCCGGCACCATGGGTACTTTACATTGCACTTATTATCTACGGTTTAATGGGTAAACTTGCAATCGACCCGGTATTAATTACGTACGTCTCAGATTCAGTACCTGAACAGAAAACAGCTAAAGCACTTGGCTTGTTTAACTTCTTCGGTATGGCATCATCAGTTGTTGCACCTTGGTTAACAGGTTACATCGGTGACGTTACCGGTTCACAAGTACTTGCTTTCTATATCGGTTCAATCTTACTGATTGCCGCAGCAGTATTCTTCTTCTTTGTTATTTATCTGAGAAGCGGAAAAGAAACGGCAGCACACTAAAAAAATATAAACCAGGCAGCAGAGCGCGTTATGCTCTGCTGTTTTTTTATGTATAATTGTTCTTTTTGCATTCGCTTTAATATTATCCCTGCATATTCCTAAGCAAAAAAGCATCCCCCGGAATTCTGGAAGATGCTTTTTGCTTATTTAATCTAAAATGGGAATACATTAAGGTCGATTCCAAATACAACCGGCACCCAGAGATAGACGACTAAAATAATTATTACTGATGCAATAACGTTCAATCCAAACCCTGTTTTAACCATTTCGCCAATAGTTACTTTATTTGTACCGAATACAATTGCATTTGGCGGCGTACCTACAGGAAGCATGAATGCACAGTTTGCAGCCATTGCAGCTGGAATCATCAGAGCGAGCGGATGCACGTCAAGCGCAATCGCAAGTCCTGCAAGTACTGGCAGAATCATCGTTGCTGTTGCTGTATTGGATGTGAATTCTGTTAAGAACAGAATTAAAATTGCCACGATAGCAATCATAAGAATTAACGGAATACCGCCGACACCGGCAAGCACTTCACCAATCCATTTATCAACTCCTGTTGCTACAATTGCACCGGCTAAAGCAAGCCCTCCGCCGAATAGCAGCAGCACTCCCCATGGCAGATCTTTTGCGACACCCCAGTCGAGCACGCGGCCATTTTGTTTCCTGGATGGGATAATAAACAGCAAGACTGCAGCGAACATCGCAATCGAACCGTCACCGAGCATTTCTGTAAATGCAAAGCGGTCGAAGAAGAATCCGCGCATAATCCACAAAGCAGCCGCAAGCAGGAATACTGCAAGCACCCATTTTTCTTCTCTTGTCATTTTTCCGAGTTTATCTAATTCGTCTGTAATGATTTTACGTCCGCCCGGCAATTCTTTCATACCGTGCTTAAAGCTGAAGAAGTTCATGTATGCCCAGGCAATAGCAAGCATCACAATAACTACCGGAACACCGACCAGCATCCATTGTGCAAAGTTCATATCATAATCAAACAGCTCTTTCATTTGACCAGCAAGAATAATTAATGGCGGTGTACCGATTAACGTACCGAGTCCACCGATTGTTCCTGCATAACCGATCCCGAGAACGAGTGCTTTTTCAAACAATTTAACATCCCGTCCGAGTTCCGGTGTCGATAAAGAATGCGCTTCTTTTATAATAGCGAGCCCGATTGGAATCATAATCATTACAGCAGCTGTGTTTGATACGAACATCGACAGGAGTGCTGTTGAAATCATAAAACCAAGTAAAATTGTCGCCGTAGTCGTTCCGATTGCTTTTATAATAGATAAAGCAATACGCGTATGTAAATTCCATTTTTCCATTGCAACAGCAAGCAGGAATCCGCCAAGGAATAAGAATATAATATCGTTACCGTAAAAACTTGCTGTGTCTGAGTTTGACATTACTCCGCCCATCGGGAATAAAATCAATGGTAATAATGATGTTGCCGGAATTGGTATAGCTTCCGTTACCCACCATGTTGCAATCCATAAGGCTGCAGCTACAACGAAAACGCCCAGACTGTCCAGACTGTCTGATTTAATAAATAACAGTGCTAAAACAAATAACAGCGGCCCTAAAAATAAACCGATTAGCTGTGCAGGTTTATATGACGGTCTATGTTCTTGCGATTCCGGCACCCCTGTTGCAACTTTTCTCAAATCTTTTTGACTGAAAAACTTGAGCAGTGATTTGGTTCGCTTCGACTCACTCCACAAGTTATCATAACTTTTTTGGACAATCCCTCTTTCTTTGGAACCACTCACAAAAACTCCTCCTTTAAAATAAACATGATATGAATTTATCACAAACATTCAGATAAATCTATATAAATTTAATAGATAGTCATAAGTTTAACTTATCATAGAACAGATGTAAGCGCTTATAATAAGAATATTATACACAATATATACGTTTTTCAATGAAAATCCCTCTCCGTTCCATTACATACAGAAAACTCCCCAAAGCTGAAAATAGCTTTGGGGAGTTTCATATACTATCTATTAATTTGTTTTTTCAACATTTTCTACTTTGTTATAACCAGACTCATCGATGAAGAATACTGCGATGATACCGACTACAAGCAGTGCACCTGCGAAATAAAAGCCCATGTCTAAGTTTCCTGTTGTATCTGTGATGAATCCTGTAATGTACGGCGCTAAAATTGATGCCGACATTCCGATAAAGTTATAGATACCGAATGATGTTGCAAGTCCGACACGCGGCGCGTTATTTGCTACTACCGCAATCAGTACAGGGTTTGTACTTAATTTACCAACGATACCGTAAACAATCAGCGATACGTAAAGTACCCACATTTGTTCGAACAGGACGATTGAAATTGTAGAGATAAATGCTAATGGAACCATGACTAACAGTACCGGACGCTGCTTGCCTAATTTATCTGACAGCCAGCCGAAGAACAGCATACCCGGGATTGAAGCCCATGGCACTAATGATGACACGAATGCAACGCTTGATCCGCTGATGCCGCGTGCTGTTTCAAGATAGTACGGAAGCCATGTCAGAATTACGAAGAAACCGTAAATCGAACAGAATATAGTAATGAAAGCTAAAATCAGGTTTCTGTTTTTAAACAGTTCTGAGACTTTTAATTTTTCCGGTGCACCATTTTCTTTTGATGGCGCTTTGTAACCCGGCGGATGTTCTTTAACCATAATCCACATCACAATACCGATGACGATTACAATAACACCCATAATCCAGAACGGCGTACGCCATGACATGTCCATTTCCTGCACGGTAATACTGGAAATCCAGTAACCAGCCGACATACCGATAGCCATACCACTGTTAATAATGGCACTTCCGAGTGTGAGACGCTTCTGCGGGATTGCTTCAGATGATAGTCCGTACTGCGGTCCGTAGAATACTCCCTGGAACATACCAGTCAGGAACCACATCATCAGGAACATATAGAATGTAACCATCTGTCCTGAAATAATTGCCAAGATACCAAACCCGATAAATGCCGGGATAATCATCTTCTTGCGGCCGAATTTATCTCCTAAAAATCCGGAAGGTATTTGAGTTGCAGTATAACCGAGGAAGAATAGACTGCTGATCAGACCTAATTGAGCTGCGTTAATCGCGAATTCTGACTGAATATTTGTCATAATCGGGTTTAAAATTGTACGTGTTGCATAAATTGCAACCCAGCCGAGCGTAAAAACGATGACAATTTTTATCCAGTAATTGTTGGAAATGTTTTTGTTATCCATTGCTCTGTCTCCTTTAAATTTAATTTTGTATTATTCTCACCTTTTATTTTACAGCATCGCCACCTTAAATTCTTTATCTATAGTAGATAAAATCTTCCTTCACATTGTGCAAAACATCACAAAACAATGACTTGAAAACCATTCCTCAAAAATTATTTGTATAATAGAGCGAATAATTATATTATTAACACTACAAAAAAATAAAAATGTGAAGGATGATGCGTATAATGGCAAGTTTACAAATAAACAGAAGACTGATCATGACACCCGGACCTGTTGCAGTTGATCCAAGAGTTTCACAGGCTATGAGCAATTCTATTCTTGGACAATTTGATCCCGAGTTCACAAATATAATGAATGAAACGATGGAATTAATCCGTGCATCGTTTAAAACGAAAAATAAATGGTCCTTCCCTATCGACGGTACGAGCCGTGCAGGTATCGAAGCTGTTATCGCAAGTATTGTTGAACCGGGTGATAAAGTACTGATTCCAATTATCGGACGTTTTGGCTACCTTATTACCGAGCTTGTTGAACGTGCGGGTGGTATTGTGCATACAATCGAAGCTCCGATGGGTGAAGTAATACCTCAGGAAGATATTATTAAAAAACTCGACGAAGTACAGCCGAAAGTACTCGCAATTATTCACGGTGAAACATCATCAGGACGTCTGCAGCCAATCGACAAAATCGGGCATGCTGCAAAAGAACGCGGTGTATTTACAGTAGTCGACGCAGTCGCTACATATATGGGTCAGGATATTCCCGTTGACGACTGGGCGCTTGATGCAGTAATCGGCGGCGCACAGAAATGTCTGTCGGTACCTTCAGGAATTACACCGATTACATTTAACGAACGTTTCAGTGAAGAAATCAGTAAGCGTAAACGTGTTGAAAAAGGTATACGTACTGCATCAGACGAAGCAACATCAGCTTTTATTACGAATAACTACCTCGACCTTACCCAACTTCAGGATTACTGGGGTGAACGCCGCCTGAACCACCACACGGAAGCGACGGTTAATGTATACGGTTTGTATGAAGGACTTAAGCTCGCGATTCGTGAAGGTGTTGAACAGCGCGCACGCCGTCACAGCTATCACCACGAAGCAATGAAACAGGCAGTGACAGCGCTCGGTCTTGAATTGTTCGGTGATGAAAATCATGAAATGCAGATGGTTGTCTGCGTTAAAATACCTGAAGGTATTAACGACGCGGAATTCCGCGCTGAACTGCTCTCACGATTCGGCATTGAAATTGCCGGTACATTCGGTTCAGTTGCCGGTCAGATTTGGCGTATCGGTACGATGGGCTACGTTGCAGAGAAGCAGAATCTTTTAAACTTTATTACGGCCTTCGGTGTCTTCCTTCAGGCTCAGGGCGTTGAAAAAATCGACCCTGCAGCCGGACTGAACGCAATGATGGATTTTTACGATAATAACGAAATTTAAATCATTGAAAGAGCCAAACCGTTCTCGGAATTTTATTGAAAATGGTTTGGCTTATTTTTGTTGTTGCGTATACATGAGAACCGCTCATGACTATGAAAAATGCAATACGTATACATGAAGTCCGCTCATAACTACGAAAACGCCAGCCACTCTGCACACCCCACCAAAAAAAGGCGCGAAAAAGCGCATCTGTGACTTTACAGATACGCTTCTTAATTATATACTCCGCACTTCTATAGATGTGATTAGACTTAAGTTAATATAAACTTCTCCGCCGCTTCGATTCGGAAGTTTCACAAACTGGTTGGTTTCAAATCTGCCGCCAATTAACTCCAGTAATTCATTTACCGCTTCTGTCTTATTGACTTCCATAGTCGACCCGCCGATATAATGAATCGTAATAATTTGTTTCATTTCCTTCACCTCTTTGTAAACTATACCCCATTTTTAAGAACTTAATAATGTTAATATGTATCTTATTAAGGAGTGATTCTATGTCACAGGGTGAACGTGATTTACAAGAAAAACATGGTACAGAGCGACGTGCAGATGCTTTTTACAGCAACCAGATGATCGACTATTTAAATGAAGATATGCAGCAGTACTTACTCCGGCAGACATTTTTATTTATCGCAACGAGCGATAAGAATGGCAACTGTGATTCTTCGTTTAAAGCGGGTGAACAAGGTTTTATTCATGTCATTGATGATAAACGTCTGATGTACCCGGAATACCGCGGCAACGGCGTCATGGCCTCGTTAGGCAACATCCTAGAGAATCCGCATATCGGTCTTTTGTTAATTGATTTCTTTGACGACCAGATCGGCCTTCATATTAACGGTGCTGCTGAAATTGTAGAAAATGAACACATTCATAATATCGCACCAGATGTGACTGATGACCGTGCTGAGCGCTGGGTTGTAGTGACGGTGCACGAAGCTTACATTCACTGTTCAAAACACATCCCCCATCTCGTCGATACTAAAAATTTAAGAGCTTGGGGTACGGATGATACGGCGAAAAAAGGCGGAGACTATTTCAAAGTCAAACAGAGTAACAAGAAACGGAAATAATTACTGTTGCTTACCCAGGACGGCAGCTGCCGTCTGTTTCATTTTTTCTACATAGGACTGCCCAAGCTCATTGCCGATAATCTCAAAGGCTTCCTTGGACATAAATGGACGGTATTCTGCATGGTGTGCATCGCTTGCGACGATATGAATTAGCCCTTTTTCTATCAGATCGAGTGAATTTTCCTGCAGGTCACTGCCAAACTCACCGCACACCGACGCTGCCGTGACTTGAGCCAGCGCCCCGTTTTTAATAAGACGCGCTAAAATCTGTTCGTTTTCAACGAGCGGACGGCAGCGTTCAGGGTGCGCGATAATCGGCGTCAGACCGAGTTCGCGAAGAGCAGTGAATACTTCATCAACATCTTCACGAAGTTCAGTAAATGAAAATTCAACAAGAATATAATTACTGCCAGCGAGCGTCAGTGACTCCCCGCTTCTAAGCTCATCGATTAACACATCATTAATACGGATTTCCTGGCCGGCGTGGACGTTTATCTGAAGATTATTATCTGCAATAATACTTTCTACTTGCAGTAACTTCTGTTTTACGACACTTGCCGGCGTGATGTATGTTCCGCTGTGATGATGAGGCGTAACAATAATATCAGTTATCCCCTCTTCAATTGCCTGGCTGAGTAAATTCAATGTTTCGCCTGAAGACTTTGGACCGTCATCGACATTTATCAATAAGTGATTATGAATATCTATCATTAAACTCTCTCCATTCGCTGTTTTCATCCTTATTATAACGTTAATAACATATTAATTAAAAACATCCGTTTGTTCTTAACGTAAATATTACAAAGCTGAACCATAGATTTTTATATTTGTTTAAAAAGTTTATAAAATTATCTGCTGGTAAAATGATTTATTCATTCTGATTCTATTGTCACTCAAGTTAAATAAAAAACACCTGTGGAGATCAGACGCTCTCCGCAAGTGTTTTGAATTATAAATCATTGAAATTAGTAATTTTCAGTTCAAGTGTCTCTGGATTGTATTGGATAGTGTAACGTGTTGAGTAAGTCACCGGATCATCAATATCATCATGCATTCGGCGCGTTTCAGCATCAATCACGATGTCATTGCCATCTTTACTGTAATTGCTGAATGATACACGCTGGATATCCATATTGCCGAATGAATCATTATCCATATTGCCCTGAAGAATATCCAGTACATCAGAACCTTCAGCAATAAAGGGTTCCACCTCACCAATATCATCAAACATGTACATAAATTCCAGAGCATTTAAATAATCTCTGACCAGGTTTTCAGCATTCGCTTCCATGTCTTCTTCAAATGACTCCCGGTTCTCTTCAATCTGTTCCTGCTCTGATGCTTTTTCCTGCTGATCATAGAGCGCTTCTTCATCAAATTTCACTTCAAGCGTATAGTAAGGAATCGACTCTTCATAATCTGAATAAAGTTCATCACTGTCAGCATTTATATTCAATGTGACACTGTCCATTTCAAATGTCTCACCAGCGTATGCAAGAGAGCCTTCCATCATGTATTCCTCGTCGTATTTAAAAGGCCCGATTTTCGGATAGGAGTCAAGTTCTTTATCTTCAGCAACTGCTTCACCGTTCAGCGTCAATGAAATATCTTCGCTGTCAATATCCATGCCGTAATAAGAAAGTACAGGGACAACCAGTTCCACATTATAAAGATCCGCCTGCAGCATGCCCTCTACTCTGTCGTAATAATCTGCAAAGCTGACTTGAACTGATGCCTCGTATTCTTCTGATTCATTAATAATTCCGGTACCTTCAAAATTATAGTTGCCCGGAATCAGTTCGTTAAATTTGCTGTCGCTCGTAGTCCAGACAGCAGTTTCTCCTGCAAATTCATATTCAAAAGTATCCAGTCCGCCTGTTTCTTCCACATATACATTAGATTTTGGAATCACAAACTGATAATCATCAAAGAATAAATATTTAGAACCATTCTGCTTAATCGACAGCAGCGTGTGCGCGCCGTCGTGTATTTCATTGCCTGCAATACCATCAGCTAGATATATTTTCTGTTCATTAATCATATCCTGATACTTAGACATTCCAAGCTCGGTATCCACATATGAAAAATAAGCAAGCGCCTCTTCTCCAGATATATCTGTCGTTACAGCATTTTGAAATGCCCCGGCATCTTCATTTATGACAGCTTCACTGATATTATCGAGTGCAGCATCAGGTGAAGCCATGTTTTCAAGCACCTTATATGCAATGAACAGAGCGATAATAATGACTGCAATTGTACTGACGAGTATAATAATTTTTTTCTTCTTTTTCGGGTCCATCGGTTCACGCGGTATTTGTCCAGCTGTTTCCGGACTTACATATGAAGGCTCTTTCTTCTTATCATCCGATGCAGTAACTACTGCTGTCCCGCAGTTTGAACATACTTTTATATTGTCTCTTAATTCATGGCCACAATTTTTACAGAATTTCATGAGTACCTCCTAATTTAGAACATAAATAAGTCTTCCAGGTAATACAACGATTGTGCAATTGCGATACGTACTAAGATATAGTAAATAATTGCATTAATAACAAAGTAAATAATTAATGAATAGTAGCTGTCGAACTTTACATTATTACTTTGTGCATATTTCAGGAATATATAGATTGGTGCTGTAATAAAGAGCAGCATCCCTACAATCCAAAATAGTGCACCAACTTCTACCAGTGTGATTGCTGAAAATGCGATTGCAATAATAAATAAGCATAATACGATTGTTGTGGATATTGAAAAATCATGAAGAATCTGCTGCCAGCTCTTTCGGTTTTTCAATAATAAAATATTCATGAGCATTGTGACACCGTAATAAATTGCAATAATCACTGCCATACTAAAGATGATATTGAGCAGCGCCGAAAAAGGCACTTCAGTGTACGGACCTGCAACTGAGCGGCTAAATATAAATAAGAGCAAACTAAAAACTAGTGTCGCCATACCTACCGTTCCTGCTGTGACTGAGGGGGTGTAAATTTTATCTGCTCCAATCATTGTGCCTGGCCTTAAAACAGCATTTTTGAAAAAAGTTAAAACTGTTGGAAAATATGTACTGCTTTTAGAAACAGCGGCCCCTGTCCGAGGTCCGCCGGATACTTCAGACATGCCTGTGATTGCTGAGACATCGGTCCCGCACTCACCGCAGAAGCGGTCGTTTTCAAAAATCTGTGCATTACAATTTAGGCATTGCATAAATTTTCCTCCATTTCCTTATTTATTTTAATTATATCAATCATTGGACTTATAACAATAACTTATCATAAGAATTATTATTATTAACCAAATTAAAAGAACGCACATATAGAATATGCGCGTTCTAAAGTTTAAATGAATATGTAAATTTCAGTATATATTTATCTTTATTATTAATCATTTTCTGAGCTTAAAAAACATAAGCAGGCTTAACCCAAGCAGCAGTATACCTGCAATGACCATAATCCAGTTAATACCTGGTGCAGCTGTGTTATTAAGCATCAGCAGATTTAAACTTTCACTCATTCCTCTATCTTCCTTTCTTGCATGTGCATGATGTCCCCCATTATATACGACTTGATTTTGATTTCAAACAAGGGGACTAAAGGCTGAAAACCTGTAATTTCAATAGGAAAACCGCCCTTAAAAAGGGCAGTTTCTTATTCTGTGGATTTACCGAACCTGCGGCGCTCTAATTCTAATTCTCTTTTCTCAAGCGCGTCACCGTTATACATGTCATCCGGAAGATTATCCACCGCCTCATCATAGTTTACTGCTTCACTTAGAATATCTTTATCCGGTACGTCAGCTGCAAGACCGATTTCCGTATCAATAACTGCTGCATCATCATATAAAAAAGTTCCGCATGATGGACAGATATCAATATTTTCTTCTATTGTTTCTCCGCAATTTTGACAATTCATCATATTTTACATCTCTCTTTCGTCATTACTTATTTTGTTTACATTTAAATACCCCGTTCGTATTAAAAATAGTCATAAAAAATGCTCCCGAATAAAAACCGGGAGCATCTATTGTTACTTATCTTCCGCGCGTCCAAAATCACTGCGCTCTTTTTTCTGCTGTTTGTTGAGTTCATCTTCCGGATAGCTCTCTTCCGGCATATCTTCCATCTTGTTATCTTTACCCGGTCCGTTTAAAAATTCTTCTTCAGGCGCTCTTTCCTGAATCAGTCCGTTGTTGTCTGTAAAGTTCTCATCATCACGCATAAACTCTCCGCATGTGGGGCAGACTCTTGTGCCTTCCAGTACTTCTTCACCGCAATTTTGACATGTTACCATAAGGTATCACTCACTTTCACTAATTTGTTTGCTAATAGATAAATACCCAAAAACATTGTTAATACACATTTATGAAATCGCTTTATCTATATCCGTATTTATAGTTTAATTAAAGTAACATAATTTATTGGAGGACAAAAATGAAACTCTTATATATCGTTCATTTCCATGCGCCGATGGGTGGTCTGCACGAGAATGTATATTCCAGTGCTCTTTATATGAAACAACGGGGATGTGAAGTCTATGTCATGCTTAAAGCAGGACCGCTTCAGGAGCGTTTTGAAGCGGCAGGTATACATACCGTGACAGCAGAATTCGGTGCAGGTGTTCCGGCCGTTGACAAGAATATCCAGCAGCTGGAAGAGTTAAATGTGAAGTTCGATTTAATACACTTTCACCCGGGATTATCGAAGTATCCGGCAATTAAATATGGACGCGCGCATAATATTCCGCTTGTAGAAACTTATCATGGCATGTGGCATGACGACTTAAATAAGCACGCGGGTAAATTAAGCGCTATTGTTACGGTCTCTGAAGGAATCAAATTAAATCTGCAAAGCCGTTTAAAACGTCTTTACGACCGTTACTACGTTATTCCTAACGGCTATGACAGCCGTCTTTTTGATGCCCCTGTATATTACGATTTAAATATAGATGAGATGAATATCGGCTTTGTGACACGGCTCGATGAAGATAAGCAATTTATTATGGATATCCTGCTGCTTGCAGCGAATCACATTAAAACAAAGAATGATTTCAAAATAAATATCCATATCATCGGCGACGGAACACAAAAAGAAGAATTTATGAGATTAGCTGAAGATATGCTGGAAGGTACACCCCACTCGCTCATATTTAAAGGATGGCTGACAGATACAGATCTAAAGGATGCCTATCTTGACTGTGATATTATTATTGCACCCGGCCGCTCAGCGATAGAAGGTATGGCTGCAGGCAAGCCGGTGATTGCTGTCGGCAGTAAGAATTATATCGGCCTGATTAAAGAAGATAACTGGCAATTTGGCATGTATAACAACTTCGGAGGCACCGGCTTAAAATTTGCAGACTATGAAGTGGGCAGCATGGAAGCGGATCTTGATTATCTGCTTAATAACAGAAAAAGAATTAAACCGCTAGGTGAGTTTTCATATAAAATAGCCAGTCAGTTTTTTGATGCTGATAAACTGAATCAGAAACTTTATGAATTGTATGAAATATTGATACTTGGCAAAGAAGTTGAAATGAATAAATAAAAGCCGAAGCGGTTGCTTCGGCTTTCGTCTTTACACCAGCTGGTCTTTAAACATATCGTCATAGAATGACAATGTGAACATTGAATAGAATGATACTAATGGCGATTGGATTAAATTATCTTTCCAAGCAGTTTCAAAAGCATTATCAATGTTGTAGTCCAATACAGTTGTATAAAATACATCATCATAGATTTTGCTTAATACATGGTTATTGTTCTTTTGAACCTGAGTAGCCACTACTTTAAGTGTCTCGTTCATATCGCCTGTGTTCTGTTCTACAAGTCTAAGGATGGGTTCGAGTTCTTTCGTTAGTTTAACAAGCTGTTCACGGATTTCCTGGTTCTTATCTTCAAGATCTTTTGGAAGATCTAAAGGATAGAAATCCTGTGTTATTTTTTCCAGAGTGAATCTCTCCAGCACTTCCAGCTCTGTTGGATACTGAACTTTTTTGTCTGCAGCCATCACACCATGTGTACACTGCATCAGTGACAGTCTGATTAAATCAATTCTTATAAAAGCACGGCACAGTTCAACAACTGATAAGTGGTTAAATCCTTCTTCTTTAAATTGAGCAAGAATATCATCCAGTTTTTTGGACTGATCTTCAATCATTCCCGGAATGCGCGTCATACGGTATGTGAAGCTTCTATAGTCTGTTGCTTTTAATAATTCTTCTTTAGTTTCTTTATAGCTCTTCATGTAATCCCCTATTCTTTTCTTTATGTCATTAGTAATAGTTTAACATATGGGACTCTACTTTTAAGTTGTTCAGAAAGTTTTTATTACTTATAATCAGCTGTGATAATATTTTGTTTCTGATTTTACCGAAAAGCAGCTTATCCTTCGCAAGGAACTTATAATCTTTAATAAGATATTAAAAAACTGCAGACACGTCAGCTATTAACTTTGTCTACAGTTTTTATATTTATATTTATACTAGAATTTTTGAATATTACCGTAGTTGAAGTATTTAACTTCTTCAAATTTGTTCGGAACAACATTCTTCGTATCAAAGATTACTTTGCCTTTCATCGTTTCAAAATCATTGTCCGTTAAAATCTTGAACTCACTGTGATCGCTTAACACTAATACTAATGAAGAATCTTTAACCGCTGTTTTCATATCTTTTTCTACGAAATCCATCTTAACGTGAGGGTCGAAAGTATTCACTTCAAGACCTTCTTCTTTACGAAGTAATTCGTAAATATCAAAAGCCGGTGATTCACGGATATCATCCACGTCACCTTTGTAAGTTAAACCAAATACAGTTACTTTCTTACCATTTAGTTTAGCAATCATATCTTTAGTAATACCAACCACATACTCAGGCATAGATACGTTGATTGATCTTGATAACTGAATTAACGGAGATTCTTCCGGCGCTTCAGCAATGATGAAGTAAAGATCTACTGCTAAACAGTGTCCGCCAACTCCAGGTCCTGGTGTGTGCAGGTCAACACGCGGATGCTTGTTAGCCATTTCGATTACTTCATGCACGTTAATATCCAGACGGTTACAAATCATTGCAAGTTCGTTAGCTAATTCAATGTTCACGTCGCGATACGTGTTTTCCATCAATTTAGACATTTCTGCTGTTTTAGCATTTGTCTCGATCATTTCACCTTGTACAAATGTGCCGTACACTTTTTTACCCGCTTCAACACATGCAGGTGTCATCCCGCCGACAATACGGTTGTTATAAACGAGTTCGTGCATAATCTGACCCGGCAGTACACGCTCAGGACAATGTACTAAATAAATGTCTTTCCCGATTTTAAACCCTTGCTCTTCAAGGTAAGGTGCAACATGGTCGTCCATAGTACGGGGAGCAATTGTTGATTCAACGATTACCGTATCACCTTTTTTAAGTAGTGGAACGATTGACTCAACACCGCTCATTACTATAGAGATGTCCGCTGACTTGTACTCATCGTCTTTGTTTGGTATAGGTACAGCAATAATATATGCATCTGCCTCTTCAGCAGTCGTAGATGCTCTGAATTTACCAGTTTCAAGCACTTCTTCCAGCGCATCCTGTAAACCAGGCTCCTCGATGTGGATTTATCCTCCATTCAGCATATCTACTGCTTCCTGTTTAATATCGACACCAACTACGTCAACACCATGTTTTGCAAACATAATTGAAGTCGACAGCCCGATATATCCTAATCCGTTTGTTGTTAGTTTCACTCTGAAACACCCTACCTTTTCTTAAATAAATTTAATCTGCTTTTCTTAGTATACCAAAACTTTTTACATTAAAAAGGTTAAGTTTTTGTATATAATATTTCAATTTTCTTCTATCGTTTTTATTTGCACTTATTACAGTAACAGCTGTGTCTGCAAGTTCTAAAATTGCTCCGTAATTTTCCATACTCTGAAATTCCGGACCGATCAGGAAAATATGATTGTAATAGCTTTTCAAATGACTTACTTTTGACAAAAGATTGTGTTGAGAAAACCTCTTCAGCAACTCCTGTTTTTCGAGTCCTTCTGCGTGTATAATATCAAGTCTTTCGTACTTCGTGTGATTAATCGCATCGCTTAAAAAAATCGAGTGTTCTAAAGTTGTGAACAGATTTGGTTTTGCATTCGAATGAATATATTTTTCAACAGTTTCTGTGCTACTGCTGTCAAGATTCACAATCAGCACCTTATCCTTAAGCTCAGTTAATATATAAGCAATATGCACCGCTGCTTCGACAACTGCTTCTTTTTGATTTATAGATGAAAATAGATTTTTGTTATTTGTGTTATCATGATTGTTGCTTCGAATTGCCATTGCTGTATCGTACAATTTATTTAAGATCACCCCGTCAAAATCAGTTTGTTTCTCTTCATATTTATTCAATGTATCACTCCTAGAAAGTACCCAATGTTTTTTCGCCAAGGTAATACTGAACATCTTCTTCGGTACTGATGTTTCTGTCGTTTAGAGCTGACAATATACCGATAACTGTACCTGTTAATAATGACAATAAAATAATTATTAATTTTAACAATACATTTTTTTCGGAGTATATTTTATATATTTCACTGTCAGACACTGTAATATTTTGTTCTGCCAAAAGATTCATTACCTGTTTTTGAATTGAACTGTAGCTCATTCCTGCCTCTGCATTGATTGTCAGCTGAAGCATATTCGAATTCGTCTGGCCCTCAGCCTTTGCAATTTTAATGGTATCAGAATTATTATTGATGGTCTTGTTTAATTCAATATTTAAATTTGCAATTGCATTTGGAGAAAGCTCTCCATCTAAAATGTAATATTCCTCGTAAGTAGTACTAGATGACGGAACAAAGAAGTTAATAACTGTACCCATAACGCCAAAAGCCAAAGCGACTATAAGAACATTTAGTAAGTTTTTTTGAATAAAATACATCACATTGGCTCCTTTTGAATGAATCAGTGTATCTTATATTGTTGAACATAAAAAAGATGAATACACTAAACTAACTATAATACTATTATTATAAAGGTTTTATCTTTTTATAAGAAATTATTTGATTTAAAATTACTATCAAAAAACAAGCAGTGGATTAGACACTTCTTGTTTTTATCTCCTTCAGCGTAAAAATATCAGTACAACATTACAGTTCAATCATCTGCTTCTCAGCGAGTTCCGTCAAAGACATTTCCAGCGCATATTTCACATGTTCAATATGCAGTCCGCCCTGAGCATATACCGTATACGGTGCTCTAATTGGACCATCCGCTGATAATTCCAGCGATGCGCCCTGTACAAATGTGCCTGCTGCCATAATTACGGGATTCTGATATCCCGGAATTAAATCAGGTATCGGCATAAATCTTGCATTTACCGGGCTTGCTTTCTGGATCATCTGAGTAAATGTAATCATTTCCTCTTCGTTATTGAACGACACGCTCTGAATTAAGTCTGTGCGCGGTTCTGTATATCGCGGTGATGGCTTCATATTGAGCTGTTCAAAGACGTAACTCATCATTAAAGCACCGTTAATCGACTCCATCACAGTATGCGGCGCCATAAAGAAGCCCTGGTACATATCAGTCAGAGCATTTAAGCTTGCCCCCATCTCTTTGCCGACACCAGGTACAGTCAGGCGGTAGCTGACACGTTCAATAAGTTTTTCTTTCCCTGCAACGTAGCCGCCCATTTTCGCAATACCGCCGCCCGGGTTTTTAATTAACGAGCCGGCCATAATATCCGCACCCGCTTCAAGCGGTTCTCTCGTCTCGGCAAATTCACCGTAGCAGTTATCGACAAAAATAATAATATTTGGGTGGTTTTCTTTAATAGTTTTTATGATTGTTTCTATTTCATTGATATTCATCGATTTGCGTGCAGAGTATCCTCTGGAACGCTGAATACCAATCATTTTTGTTTTTTCATTTATACTGTTTAATATTGCTTTTGTATCAAACTGATCATCTTTCAGATCAACTGTATTAAAAGTGACACCCATTTCCCTCAGGCTGCCGATATCTTCTTCTGTATTGCCGATTACTTTCTCAAGCGTATCGTAAGGCTGTCCTGTAATATAAACAAGCTCATCACCGTGTTTAAGCAGGCTTAATAGCACCAGGCTGATCGCATGTGTGCCTGAAATAATCTGCGTGCGCACTAGCGCGTCTTCTGCTTTAAACACGTCTCTATATATCTCTTCAAGCTTATCGCGGCCCACATCGTCATAACCGTAGCCTGTCGTTCCGCTGAAGTCACTCTCTGTTACTGAGTGTTCTGTAAATGCAGCCATTACTTTTTTAAAGTTTTTATATGCAGTATCTTTATTCTTTTTAAAATACGGCTGCAGTGCGTCTTCAGCCTTATCCATAATCTTTAAAATCTTTTCTTCATTATTCACGCTCGTCATCCTTATCTACTATACGTTCTACAAAATTCCCCGCAGGTTCAAACCCGCTGATTTTAACTTTTTCTTCATCTATATCAACAGACTTAACAATCGTCTGTCTTTTTAAGCTGTAGAGCTTATCCTGACGTGCCAATGGTATAGAAGTATTATATGCATCAAAAGATTTTACCATAAAGTTTTCTATATCCATTAATATCTCCTGGGCAGGCATATTCATATTTACAAACTTATGAGGTTTCATTGGCAGGAGTCGTTTCTTATCGTTTAAATCCGTTTTATTAAATAATATCAGCTGAGGTATTTCCTTCATGCTGAGTGAATCGATCAAATCCAGCACGGTGTCATACTGACTGACAATGTCCGGTGCATTATTATCAATCACATGAATGATAAAATCACTGTCCGCCGCTTCTTCCAGTGTTGATTTAAAACTTTCTATTAAGGTTGTCGGCAGTTTCTGAATAAATCCAACCGTATCCGATATTATACACTGAAATCCTGACGGCAGAACCATTTCCCGCGTCAGCGGGTCCAATGTCGCAAACAGCTTATCTTCCTGCAGCGTATCTGCATTCGTCAGTTTGTTAAACAGCGTTGACTTGCCTGCGTTCGTATAACCGATTATCGACACTTTAGTCACCTGATTTGAGCGGCGCTTATCCCGGTATCTCAAGCGGTGGTCTTCAATGACATTCAGCTGTCTTTTAATATCACTGATTCGTGAATTGATGTGGCGGCGGTCCGTTTCAAGCTTCGTCTCACCTGGACCTCTCGTACCAATACCTGCACCGAGTCTCGATAAGTTAATGCCCTGGCCTTTTAAGCGGGGCACTAAATATTCAAGCTGGGCCAATTCCACCTGCAGCTTGCCGGCTTTAGACTGCGCTCTTAAACTGAAGATATCCAGGATGACCTGTGTGCGGTCGATTACACTGGTATCCAGTATATCTTCTATTTTGCGGTTCTGACTTGCCAGTATCTCATCGTTGATTATGCAATAATCAAGTTCCTCATACTGCATCTTTACTTCTTCTAAAAATCCGCTGCCGACATAACTTTTTCTATCTATCGATGTACGATTCTGAATGTGCGTACCGATAATCTCTATGCCTATCGATTCACTCAGCTCTTTAAGCTCTTGCACTTCCGACTCTACATCTTTATTTTGTTTAGTGTTCGTCGCAAGAATTATACCAGTATGTGTCATATTCATGACAAACACCTCCAATTTCTTTGTTTAATATTACAATATCATGTTTCAACTAGATTAATAAGGCTATATTATAATAACCATTAATATGCCAAGTGACCAGAAAGGAGGCTCATAGATGAAAACGACATTTTATGATCTCTCTGCACAGGATGCAGACGGTGACCATATCCATATGAACGATTTAAAAGGAAAAGTATTATTGATTGTCAATACAGCAAGTGAATGCGGCTTTAATAATCAGCTGGATGAGCTTGAGAAATTATACAGTAAATATCATGATATCGGTCTTGAGATTTTAGCGTTCCCGTCAAACAACTTTATGAACCAGGAACCATGCTCAGCTCCAGAAGCACGTGATCTCTACAGTGATCAGCATGGTGTATCATACAAAGTAATGGAGAAAACAGATGTTAAAGGTGATAATATTCACCCGTTGTTTAAATACTTAACTGAAGGTAAATCCGGCTTAATCAACAATTCGATTAAATGGAATTTCACTAAGTTCCTAGTAACACGTGAAGGAAAAGTGGCTAAACGCTATGCGCCGCAAAAATCACCGCTCGATGTTGAAGATGATATTAAGAAATATTTAGCAGGATAAATAAAAAACCGGACAAGATGTCCGGTTTTTTTATGCACGTATAAATGTGCTGATTGCATGCTTATATATAATTTGAACTTTACCTTCTGAATCAAGTTCAACGACATACTTATCGAAGTCGCTTATTTTCCCCTGTAATTGGAAACCATTCATTAAAAACACTGTGATTTCCTTCCCTGATTCTTTGTACTCCCCTAAAAACGAATCTTGCAAATTCATTTAATTCTCCCCTTTTGTTTGTAAGAATTGATATATATCTTCAAAGATTATATCTGTGTTTGAATGTGCGATATCATACCAATGTATATCCAGCTGATTACGGAAAAAAGTCAGCTGCCGTTTTGCATACTGCCGTGAATGCGCCTGAATGCGCTCCATTACGTCTGTTAATGCAGCTTCCCCCTTGAAGTACGGCAGAAATTCTTTATAACCGATTGCCTGTCCGGCTGTTTTTGACAGTCCGGCATGTTGAAGTGCGGTCACTTCTTCTACAAGCCCCGCTTCAAACATTTCAGTCACCCGTTTATTAATCCGGTCATATATCACACTTCTGTCAGCTGTAAGGCCTATTAAGAATGTATCATATTTCGGCTTTTGTGTATACGCTTTCTTTTCTGGTATATCAAGCTTTGACTTTACAAGCTGACGGATTATTTTCTTACGGTTATTCGGATGAATATCACTGTCAGGCACAATTTTAAGCATTTTTTTAAACAGCGCTTCATCATTTAACTGCTCATACTCTTCAGTTAAACGGTCGATATCTGACTGATTTTCCTCATTGAAGTCGTAGCCCTCAATCAGTGCTTTTATATAATGTCCGGTTCCCCCGGCAATCATCGCAAGCTTGCCTCGTGATTCAATATCTTTAACCAGATGTTCTACCTGTTTTTGAAAATCCGACACTGAAAAAGTTTCATCCGGATTTAAAATATCAATCATATGATGCGGTACATTTTCCATTTCAGCTGCAGTAATTTTTCCTGTGCCGATATTCATCTTTCTGTATACCTGCATCGAATCTCCGCTGATAATTTCAGCATTAAATTTTTTGGCAATGTCTATCGATAAAGACGTTTTGCCGATTGCCGTCGGACCCACTAATATAAGTAATTTACTTTTCGACATATGTTTCCACCCATTTGACAATATTAGAATAAACCGCGCCTCTGTTTTCTTCAAAGAGCACTTCATGACGGGCGTTCGGTACAAGTTCCATTTTTACATTTTTAAACTGCCGCCCGAGCCGCCAGTTCAAAATTTCATAATCCCTGCCGAAATGCGAAAAGGGATCATCCATGCCCCCGATTAATAAGTAGGGAATATCTTTGTAGTTTTTAAGACACTTTGAAGAATCAACGTAGCGGATGTTTTTCAGTATTTCAGCAAATGCCTTGACGCTCATGCGCTGACCGGCATGCGGGTCCGTATTATACGCTAAAGTATGCTGTTCATCAGCCGACAGCCAGCGGTTCTTAACCGTGCCTTTAAAGTTCCCGTCGTAGCCGAGAAATGACATTTTATTTATAAGACGTGACTTTGTGCCCGGAATCAGTTTTGACAGCGGCTGGATCAAAGCATTCGCCACCGTGTCTGAAAACTTTACTTTGCTGCCGGTACCGACGATAACTGCAGCTTCGTAAATATCCTCTTCAAGCAGTCTTCTTAAGAGGATTGACCCCATCGAATGACCCAGTCCGATATGCGGAATATCCTCAGGCATTGACCGGCTGACAATCTTTGCATCATCAAGCAGTTCATCGAAAGAATTAAAATGTCCGAGATTACTCAGTTTCTCGTCAGCACCGTGCCCTCTGTGATTATGAATGACGCAGTGAATATCGTTTAAAGCAAGGTACATGCAAAACTCTTTATACCTCGCTTTATGATCAGCCATGCCGTGCAGAATCTGGATGCTCGCCTTCGGGCGTTCCGGCATGTAATGCGTCACTGAAATACTCCTTTCTTTGTTTCTCATCGTACGGTTTAAAATCTTCAATTCAAGTCCCCCTACTTCATTATTCGGTTGAACAATCGTTCGATTTCATAAGTCGTCATATGAATAATTACCGGACGGCCGTGCGGACACGTGTACGGCGAATGACATTTTCCGAGCTCTGTAAGCAATGCGGCCATCTGGTTTTTATCGAGATAATGATTTGCTTTGATCGACTGCTTGCAGCTCATCATAATAGACATTTCCTCACGATACTTATTTACATCGAAGTGATCTGTCTGTGAGATAAACTCGATTAAATCATTGATGTCCTCTTCCGGATTATTTGCTTTAATCCATGATGGATAACGGGATACCGTGTATTGCTTAATGCCGCTTTTTTCGATATCAAAACCGATTTCCTGCAGTTCAGTGAGTTTTTCATCGATTGTAATGACATCATCAAAGCTGAACTCAAATGTATAAGGAATTAACAGCGGAATGCCGTCGTCTTCTTTAATAATGTTGGCATAAATATATTCGTATTTGATACGCTCCTGAGCTGCGTGCTGGTCCATTAAATACATGCCGGTTTCATTCTGCATAATAATATATGTACCGTGCAGCTGGCCGATAATTTCCAAATACGGCAGCTTTTCTTTTTCCGGCAGCGGTTCGTGTTCCACGAAGGCCGGAATATCTTTTGGTTTAGCCTGCTGTGCCGGTACGTTCTGTTTGAACGGGCTGATATATTGCTGCTTTTGTTTTTGACTAGAACTTTCTGCCTTTTCCTGCGGTGTTTCTTTGAACGGTGTCGACTGCTGTCGTACCGGCGGTTCATACGTATTAATATGCTCTCTGATCTGTTCATGGCGCTCAGAGAAATCCATTGCCGGCTGATCAGGTTTTGGCGCTTTCGGTTTTTTATGCTCTACTTCAGGAATTAATTCTGTTTCCATCAGCGCTTCTTTAACCGCCGCTTCAGCGAGCTTTAATAATTCCGTCTCTTTCGACAGTTTCACTTCCACTTTTGACGGATGCACGTTTACATCGATCAGTTTCGGGTCCATCGTAATATTTAAAAATGCCAGCGGATATTTATCTTTCGGCTGCAGCGTGTGATAGGCATTAATAATACTCTGTGACAGTTTAAAGTGACGGACATGACGGTTGTTAATACTTAAATTAATATAGTTCCGGTTGCTGCGTGTGACTTCAGGTCTCACGATATAGCCGTCGATTTTATAGTCCGGGCTTTTTGCACTCACTGAAAGGGTGTTAGCGGACACCTGCATGCCGTAAAGAATATTAATTACTTCTTTTAAATTCCCGTTGCCTGTCGTTTTAAAACGGTCTTTGCCGTCAAAGACCAGACGGAAACTGACTTCAGGATAATTCAGTGCCATCCGCTGCATAATATCGATAATCTTTCCCGCTTCAGTTCGCAGGTTTTTAATATATTTTAAGCGGGCAGGTGTATTAAAGAATAAATCTTCAATTTCAATGATTGTCCCGCGTCGTTCGTGCCAGACGGTATCCTCATCGTATTTCCCGCCGCTGTAAACAATTTTGAATGGTGTCGATTCGTCCCGCATACTTTCCAAGGTCACTTTCGATACAGCACCGATACTGGCGAGCGCCTCTCCGCGAAAACCGAGTGAGCGTATTTCGAACAGTTTGTAGGCCGTATCAATTTTACTCGTGGCATGACGTTCGAATAAGAGCGTCCGGTCTTCATAATCAATGCCGTGACCGTTGTCGACCACTTTAATAGATTCCATGCCGCTGTTGGCGATAAATACTTCGACGACCGTAGAGTGCGCGTCGAGCGAGTTTTCAACAATCTCCTTAACGATTGAACTCGGGCGCTCGACCACTTCGCCTGCCGCTATTTTATTTTGTATATGAGCGGGCAATACGTGAATCTGTCCCATGTTCTTATCCCTCCCCGCGTGCTTGCTTCACTAATTCGTGCAATCTGTTCAGCGCCTCCATCGGCGTCATATTATTTAAATCAAGCGATGTTAATTCGGTTAATAGTTTTTTATCGTCTTTAGATACTTTTTCATTGTCGTCAAGCGGCAGTTCCAGCTGGAAGATATCTTCCTCTTTACTCAGTTTCGGCTCATGGTTCTGATTTTCAAATGAGCTTAAATATTCAGCTGCCAGTTCCGTCACCCGGTCCGGCAGTTCAGCGAGTTTCGCGACATGAATGCCGTAGCTCTTCTCGACCGCTCCCGGTTTCACTTTATGCAGGAAGACCAGCTTGCCGTCGTATTCCGTCGCTTTAACGTGGACGTTCTGCAGCCCTGGCAGTGTGTCTTCCAGGTTCGTCAGTTCATGGTAGTGGGTTGAAAAGAGTGTCTTCGCACCGATTTCTTCATGTATATACACAAGCATTGCCTGGGCCAGCGCCATACCGTCATATGTGCTGGTGCCTCTGCCGATTTCATCGAATATCAACAGCGAGTCTTTTGTCGCATTCTGAAGTGCAGTGTTCGCTTCCATCATTTCAATCATAAATGTCGATTTGCCGCTCGATAAGTCGTCACTCGCCCCGATACGTGTATAGATCGCATCGAATATCGGCAGTTTCGCGCTCTTGGCCGGCACCCTCATACCAATCTGGGCCATAATGATGATTAAAGCCACCTGGCGCATGTACGTCGATTTACCGGACATGTTCGGACCGGTAATCAGATAGATAAAGTTATCTTTCGTCATCGTGAGGTCGTTCGGTACATATGTGTTTTCGTTCAGCATGCGTTCAACGATTGGGTGACGCGCATCAATCAGGTCGATTGACTTGTCCGTTTTGAATTCCGGCGTCGTCAGATGATAGTCGTTTGAAACTAAGGCGAAGGATATCAGTGTATCGAGTGTCGAGATCTGCTCTGCTGTACGCTGCAGTCTCGTAATATAGTCCATCATTGCTGTCCGGAGTTCAGTGAACATATTGAATTCAAGTTTAATGCTGTCGTCTTCTGCTGTTAAGATCTGACTTTCCATTTCTTTTAAGTCCGGTGTAATAAACCGTTCAGCATTTGTGAGTGTCTGTTTACGGTTATATTCAAACTTTTCGGCATCGAAGTTCATCGCCTGAACTTTGGAAATTTCCAGGTAATAGCCGAACACTTTGTTAAAGCCGATTTTTAAGTTTTTAATGCCAGTGCGTTCTTTTTCTGACTCGAGATAATTGTTCAGCCATGTACGTGCATTTGTGCTGATGTCTCTTAAATTATCGAGTTCATCGCTGACACCGTCTTTAAAGATTTTCCCTTCGCGGATTGTTTTCGGCGGTGTATCTGTTAGAACTACCAGGCGTTCATACGCATCTTCCAGGCTGTCGAAATTCTGGAATGTTTTGTTGTCTGTCAGTTTTAGTGATTCAAGTACTGCCTTTAATTCCGGCAGTCCGTGAAGCGAGTCTCGCAGCTGGACTAAGTCTTTTACGTCCACGTTGTTAAAGGCAAGGCGGCCGACGAGCCGTTCGATATCGTAAACGTGATTTAAAATGCCTGACAGCTGCTGGCGTTCGGTAAAATTGTCGATTAAAGTCGTCACGATATTCTGGCGGTTAACTATCTCCTGTTTTGAGACGAGCGGCCGCTCGATCAGTTTTCTGAGCTGGCGTTTTCCCATCGGTGTTTCCGTGCGGTTTAAATACCAGAACAGCGACCCTTTTACTTTTTTAGTCTGAATGTTTTCTAAGAGCTCAAGGTTTGAAATGGCTGCATAATTTAATTTCATAAATGTATTGATACGGTGTTTTTCCACCGTTTTTAAATGTTTCAGTTCCTGCATGTTCTGTTTACGGATGTAGTTCAAGAGCAGGTTAATCGCCTGATGTTCATCGACATCCGCTTCATAGTCGTAATCAGCCGGTTCATCCGTTTCAAATACCGTATAGAGCGGCGGATCATTATAAATACTATGAATGATATGTTCACTTTTAGCATTCGTGACCAGTTCACGGGCGCCCAGTGTTTCTATTTCACTTTTCAGTTCTGTCTGGTCGCTTGTTGAAAAGGCGAAAATTTCACCCGTTGAAATATCCGCATAGCTGACTTCTGTTCTGCCCTCTTCTTCATGCAGCGCCAGAATGAAATTACTCGCACCGTCGTCCATACCGAAATCATCGATTAAAGTTCCCGGCGTAATTACACGGACCACTTCTCTTCTGACCATGCCTTTCGCCTGCGCGGGATCTTCCATCTGTTCACAGATGGCCACTTTAAAGCCATTCTCGATCAGTTTTGCTATATAGTTGCGCGCAGAATGATATGGCACGCCGCACATCGGTATCGGATCTTTACTTTTATCGCGTGAAGTTAATGTAATTTCGAGCACTTTGGCAGCCGTGACTGCATCGTCGTAAAACAGCTCGTAAAAATCTCCCAGTCTGAATAAAAGTAAGCTGTCCGGATGATTATCTTTAATTGAAAAATACTGCTTCATCATCGGTGTTGGTTCCCGCATTTTAACACTTCCTAAATTAATCTTGTCGTATTATTATAACACGCACCGGCGCTTATATCCGCAGTAAGACCCCGTGTTTCTCCAATTGTTTTAAGATGATAAACGAAGTAACCGCACCGATAAAACTGGACACGAGAAATGCTGCGGCGACTATGGTGAAAATCTGCTGGTCGAGCTCCAGCACGATGATTAAGGGGTAGAGACTGAGTGCCCCGATAACCCCGGTGCCGATGACCTCACCAGCTGCAGCGAGCGACAGCTTTTTAGTGTATTTGTAGAGGAGCCAGGCAGCGAGCGCGCCGATCATGCTGCCAGGATAGGCGAACACGGTCCCCGTACCGAATAATATTCTGATTGTAGACGAGATAAACGCCTGCACGATCACCCAGGGACCTGTGATGACTGCACCAAGCACATTGATTAAATGCTGCATCGGTGCCGCGCGTATGATTCCGATTGGAATTGTGATAAGCGAACTCAAGATAACGTTTAAGGCGACGAAAGCTGCGGTGAAAGTCATGTTTCTAGTAAGTTTGTTGATGGTGGTGCCTCCTTTTGATTACATTTTATAATTGTTCGAGTTATGTTTGCTGATTCGGTCGGGAATTCGTTATTGACCGTATGTGGTTCTCTCATACGGTCGAAGATTCTTTATTAACCCGATGTAAGTCGTTCATGCGGTTGGAGATTTGTTATTAACCGGATGTGAGTCGTTCATACGGTCGCAAAGTATTCTTTAACCGCATGTGGCCTGTTCATGCGGTCGGTGTATTGTAAAAACATACAAAAATGGCGCTGAAACACTCTATAATTCAGAGATTTCAACGCCATTCAATATGTAGCAATGCTTATTTAAACTGGTCCGGATCGCGGTTCGGTTTGTTGCGGACTGCAGCGCCTGTTTCACCCTGCATCAGGTCTCCGCCTGTTTGTTCGATGATTTCGCTTGTCACTGTTGAGCTGATTGCATGCGAAACCATTTGCAGTAATTCGTTAACGCCTGCCTGCGATTCTTTAAACTGATCTACAAGCGGCATTTCATCTAATTCCGCTTCGATTTTAGCCAGTTTTTCTTCCGTCATCTGGTAAGCGCGTTCTTTACCGTAGTTTTGGAAGTTTACAGCCTGCTGCTGCAAGCTTTTAAGACTTGCCATTTTTTCACGGATTTCTTTATTTTCATGAATTTTAGCTTCCGCTTTTTGGAAGAATTCTACCTGTTCTGTTTCTGCCATCATTTTACCGAGCTTTTTCGCTTCTTCTATTATTTCCTTCTTAGTATACATTCGTAGTTCCACCTTTTAGTTGATATATACCATTCATTATATATGAAAGCATGCATTTATTAAATGTAAATCTCCTGATTCGTTTGTCAAAGTACAAAAATGCACATCCCGAATATAAGGATGTGCATAACGAATCTATGCCACTTCCCTACGCTGGCATAATCCAGATCAGGTATTAAGAGTATTTCTCAGCCTCAAAAAGGCACCTCCAGTGGTTGTGCAATATTTAATTAAGTCCATCTTAACTTACTAGGAATTACTTGTAAAATATCTTACTGATTCACCATATCATGATATTTACCTTCAAGCTTCAGCAATTCTTCTTCCGTTCCCGCTTCAAGCATTTCTCCCTGATCCAGAACAAATATACGGTCGACGGCTTTTATCGTATTGAGACGGTGGGCGATAATAATACTTGTCCGTCCTTTCATCAGGCGCTCGAGCGATTCCTGAATTTTTAATTCAGTAATCGTGTCGATGCTGGATGTGGCTTCATCGAGGAGCAGTATTGCCGGGTCCGTGATTAATGCCCTCGCAATGGATATCAGCTGTTTCTGCCCCTGCGAGATAAAGCCTTCGTCTAAATCGAGTACTGTGTCGTAGCCCTGTTCGAGCGTCATAATAAAGTCATGTGCGTTGGCAACTTTCGCAGCTTCCACCACTTCATCGTCTGTTGCGTCCATTCGACCGTAGCGGATGTTTTCACGGATGGTCGCTTCAAACAGATATGGATCCTGCAGTACAAACGCAGTCTGCGAGCGGATATTGCTGCGTGAATAATTTGTAATATCCACACCGTCCACAAGGATTTGGCCTGAATCAGTTTCATAGAAGCGTGCGAGCAGCTGCATTACCGTCGTCTTGCCGGCGCCCGTGGCACCAATTAAGGCAACCGATTCTCCCGTCTTCACTTCAAAAGACAGATCCTTAATCGTTGGATGGTGCTGCTCCTTGCTGTAGGAAAAGGTGACATCTTTAAATTCAATATGCCCTTCGATTGTTTTCTCAGTGATTTTTCCGTCGTCTGATTCCGCCGGCGTATCGAGTATTTGGAATACGCGTTCCGCACCGGCGATCGCTGACAGCACCTGGTTTAACTGGTTCGATAAATCCGCGAGCGGACGCGTAAACTGGCGCGCATATTCCGCGAACACAACAATCGTTCCAACTGTCACAACACCGTTTGTCGTCAGGGCGAGAATCCCCCCGGCACCGGCAACAATCGTAAATGAAATATTGTTCAGCATGTTCATGATTTTCGGAATAAAACCGGAGTACAAGTTCGCCCAGAATGTAACTTCTCTTAAGTTTTTAGCACGGACTTCAAAGTTCTGTACCGCCCGTTCTTCCTGGGAGAATACTTTAACGATTTCCTGGCCGGACACGATTTCTTCAATGTAGCCGTTCATTTCACCTGTCCTGCGCTGACGCATTTTAAATAGCGGACCGGTACGCTTCGTAATAAATCTGACACTGACTATCAGTATCGGAATAATCAAGGCCGTCAGGAACGTTAAGAGCGGGCTTAAGTAAAGCATGACTGAAAACGTGCCGAGCAGGGTCACAATACTCGTTGTAAACTGAATGAAGGATGAGTTCATTGTCTGCGACAGCGTTTCAATATCATTGGTCATCCGGCTCATTAATTCGCCGTGCTGGCGTTTATCGTAAAAAGTGACCGGCAGTTCCTGCATATGTTTAAACAGATGGTGGCGTAAATTGTAAATCGTACGCTGCGACAGCCCGACCATTAAATACGCCTGAATAAATGTCGTCACCGACAGCAGCACATACGACGCTAAGAGAATCATCAGGATTCTGAACAAGCCGCCGAATTCCCGCGGGATAAAGTAAAAGTCGACGATGCGTCCGACGAGGAATGGCCCGACGATGCTTAAGAGACTTGTTACGACGACGAGCGAGATTATCAGGTACAGACGTTTTCTTTCACCGCGCATAAATTGCCAAATCCGCTTTAACGTCTCTCCCATATTATCTGCTCTTTTTTTATTCGCCTTTTTATTGCGCTCCATATCTTCTTTCGTTATGAGAGGTTCATGCCCAAAAGGACGTGCAAAAAAATTAGTCATCGAGATGCCCCCCTTGTTTCTGCGATTCGTAAATTTCTCTGTACAGTTCTGACCTTGCTAAAAGTTCTTCGTGAGTGCCGAGTGCAGAAATCTCACCGTCATCTAAAAGAAGCACCCGATCCGCCTGTTCAGCAGTAGAGATTTTCTGAGTAATGACGATACGTGTTACATTTTCCTCTTCAAGTGCATCCCACAAATTATTCTCAGTTCTGACATCGAGCGCAGAAGTTGAATCATCCAGAATAAGAATAGACGGTTTTCTGACGAGCGCGCGTGCTATCGACAGGCGCTGCTTCTGCCCGCCGGACAATGTCACTCCCATTTGTCCGACCGGTGTCTCATACGTTTCATCGAAATTCATTATATTATCGTGAATCTGTGCTTTTTCAGATGACATAAATACATCATCTTCTTCAGCGTGTAAATTCCCCCAGAGCAGATTTTCGTAGATGCTGCCGGTGAATAATATAGCACGCTGCGGCACGTAGCCGATTGTCTGTCTGAGTTCCGCCGTACTCCAGTCGAGCACATTTTTATCGTTAACAATAACTTTTCCGTCAGTCGCATCGTACATATTCGGAATCAGACTGATCAGCGAACTCTTGCCGGACCCGGTGCCGCCCATAATAACAAAGTTTTCATTATCTTGAATTTCAAATGAAATATTTTTCAGCACGTAGCGTCCTGTGTTTGGATATTTAAACGACACATTGTCGAATTTAACCGTGCCTGCACTGTCAGCGGCTTCAAACGTGTCTTTATCCTCTGCAGCAATCGGTGCATGAAGTATTTCACTGATACGGTCACTGCTTGCCTTAGCGCGTGATGACGCAATAATCAGAAACGCAAACATCGAGAATCCGCCCTGCATACGGAGCGCGTAGTTTATTACCGCAACGATTTCCCCGACGGCAACTTCATTCGTCTGAAGCAGATCAGATGCGACCCACAGTACTAAAAGCAGACTGCCGTTCATAATTAGTAAAAGGACCGGCAGAATCGACTCCATCAGTCTTAATGCAAAAATTGTATCGTCGCGGAGTTTCGCTGCGACCCTTGCAAATTTACCGGTTTCATAGTCGCCTGAGTCATTGGCTTTTATTAATCTGACAGCTTCTAAATTCTGCTGAATAAAACGGTTAATTCTGTCCAGCCAATGCTGTACCCGTAGGAATATTTCCGCCCCTTTTCGCGCTGCGAAAAACAGGAAAATAGCAAGGACTGGTGTCAGTATTGATAAATACAGCCCGAGCGTCGGATTGACGATAAATGACATAATCAAAGAACCGATAACTAAGAGCGGTGCACGGAACAGTATGCGGAGACTCATAAAGAGCAGCATTTCCGTCTGCAGCACATCCTGTGTCATTCTCGTAATCAGGCTCGACGTTGAAAAACGCGATAAGGTGGCGAGCGTGAAATTCTGGACCCGCGTAAAGATCGCCATCCTGAGATCATAGCCGAACATATTCGTCAGATGACTCGTAAAGTATGTATTAAAAAGACCTGCAAGGAGTGCAATAATCGATATCGCAAACATTATAACAAGATAAAATATAACGTTCTCGATGCTGTTAATCATAATTCCGTTGTCGATAACCTGCTGAATAAACAGCGGCTGAATAAGTTCGACAATCAGCTCAACAAACATAAAAAATAAAGCAATAAAAATCATCCATTTGTACTTCATGGCGTAGCGGTAAACTGTAATCATTGTAAAACCATCCTTTGTTTCTGTGACGTGAATACTATCTGACGCTAATCTTTCGAAAACCGAATCAATTATATTATGCCATAAAAGTGACATAATTTTCACTAAACTTGAACTGGAATGACAAAATTTATTTTTAAATACAAAAACGGACGCATTTTTGATGGATGCGCCCGTTTTCTTATGCTTACTCTTCGATTTTAAAGTTTTTAATTGTTTTGCTGTCAGTGTCGATAATTACACCGCTGATTATCCCTTTGCCTTCATCCGGCACAACGTGACGTTCAGGCAGATTTGTAATGAATCTCCGGATTACTTCGTCTTTCCTGATACCTAATATGCCATCTTTGAAACCGGTCATACCGACGTCAGTGATGTAAACTGTTCCATTCGGCAGACACGTCGCATCATTCGTCTGAACATGCGTGTGCGTTCCGACTACCGCATTTACACGGCCGTCTAAATGATAGCCCATCGCAATTGACTCGCTCGTCGTTTCACTGTGGAAATCAACGAAAGCCGCATCGTATTCGTTCTCCTCGAGAATTTTATCGATTACTGTGAACGGATTTTCAATCGGTTCCAGGAAACTGCGCGCTTGCAGATTAACGATTAATAATTTTTTTCCATTAATGTTAACCACCCGGCTGCCGTCACCCGGCGTGCCTTCCGGGAAATTCGCCGGACGCACCATTTTGACATCCTTTTCGAATAAATCATACACATCGCGTTTAGCGAAGGCGTGGTTACCCAGCGTGATAAAATCCGCGCCGCCATTTAAAATTTCTTTATAAGTACTTTCAGTAATACCCTTGCCGTGTGCCGCATTCTCACCATTTACAATCGTAAAATGTGCACCATGTTCTCTTTTCAGCCCTGGCAAATAATTTTTAATCATGCGTCGGCCAATTTTTCCGACAACATCTCCAATGAATAAAATTCTCATCAAATCACCCTATCTATTAGCTTAATTATACATTATTTTGGTGTGGATAATAGAGGGAGTTTGGATGGGGGTGGGCGTTTTATACTCATGAGGTTGATAATCTATTTTCGACCGTATGTGTAAGCTTCATGCGGTTGATAATTGTGATTCAACCGGATGTGAGACTCCCGTACGGTCGATCGTCATCTTTCAACTTGATGTGATGTCCTCATGAGGTTAAGAGACTACAATCAGCCGCATGAGTCCCTGTAATACGGTCGATACTCGTTATTCAATAGAATCATTCAGAGTATCTCGTAATTTTATCCTTATATCTTTGGTCTTTAGTCGCTATTAGCGCTGCATTTAAGTCGTGATACTTAAAAATATGTTCAGCACTTCTTCCTTTATTCTCAAGTACACAGTGTTTTCTTAATAGTCTTCCTACTGCTGATCTTTTTAGCTGATTATCTATCAAATATAGAAGGGACTTTTTCGTAACAGGCTGATTATAAAATAAAAACTTATAATCACTTATTGCACGCAGCAAATGAGCTTCATTGCTCTCGATTGATCCGCATTTACTGCAGGTAAAATGAAATCGTCTTTTTATCAAATCGTAACTTCTGCATTCGCTGCAATAGAATCCTAATTTCAGCCTTGAAATATCTGCTTTCTCATTAAAATAAATATTATTTACTCTGTATTTATTTATGATATTCGCAATTTTTTGCGCTTTGTCTGACTTTTGAACACTGTTTAGGTTTTGAAGATAACCTCTTAAATGACTCCGTACAATTGTTTTCTCCCAAATATCATCTTTGTCGCTGGTTATCCTGAAATCATCGTTGATAAAAATCAATGCACCTGTCACTTCAAAATTTACTCCAGAGTTTTTACTTAATTTCATAAGCTTGCCCTGAGCTCTTCTTAGTTGTGCAAAGGCATATTCTTCAAGAGGATATCCTTTTTTATACCAGTTATCTTTGGAATAATGAATATCTCCCTGAAAATTTTTAATTTCATTTACTGTTACCCGGTTATCAGTAATTACGATACTGTCATACTGTGTAGTTGTGCTTCCTATTTTCAAATAAACATCTCTAAAAATATATACGTTGCCGTGACCAATCTCATCGAAAATTTTATCGTACAGACATTCTCCTTCATACCCTTTTTTCATAAGTGCCATTTGATATTTTTCATTATCTGTTAATTCTGTTCGTGCCGACAACGCATTGTAGTATAAAAGTTCAACTGGCATTTCTCGATTATTAATAAACAAACTATCTCCTCCTATAATATAAAAAAGTACCTCTTACCCTATATATAGGCGAAAATGGCGATTTCCTTTTAAAAAAGTTACTTAAATACAAAAATAGCAGAACTGGTTTACTTATTACACTAACTTATATAGTTTTCCCATTTAATGTATGTGACATTTTGCCGATAACTCTATAAATCTGTATATTATTAAAGGTATAATTAAATGTTGAGTGTATTTAAAACTAAATATTTCATACTAAGTCAAAACGATAAATATTTCGCTATTGTCCTCCTCTCATGCGGTTGATAATTGTTATGCAACCTGATGTAGCCTGTTCATCCGGTCGATAAACGTCATGTAACCTGATGAGAGTCCATCATACGGTTAATAATCACTATTCGACCGCATGTAAGCCCATCATACGGTTGAAACTCACCAGTCGACCGCATGTGATGATCACAACCGATCGAATCCCCGCATAACCCGCAGAGAAAACAAAAAAGACCAGAGACTCACGTCTCTGATCTTTTTATTTTGCGTATTCTATGGCCCTCATCTCGCGGACAACTGTCACTTTTATGTGTCCTGGATATTGCAGTTCATCTTCTACACGTTTTTTAATGTCTCTTGCAAGACGGTGTGCTTTTAAATCATCGATATCTTCAGGGCTGACCATGACGCGGATTTCGCGGCCGGCCTGAATTGCAAATGTTTTTTCTACGCCATCGTAGCTTTCTGCAATATGCTCTAGTTTCTCTAATCGTTTAACGTAGTTTTCCAGCGTTTCACGACGCGCGCCTGGGCGCGCTGCAGAGAGTGCATCTGCTGCTGCTACGAGAATTGAAATGACACTTGTCGGTTCAACATCACCGTGGTGTGACTGAATCGCATTGATTACCGTATCTTGTTCTTTGTAACGGGATGCGAGTTCGACTCCGATTTCTACGTGGGAGCCTTCAATTTCGTGGTCGATTGCTTTGCCGATGTCATGCAGTAATCCTGCACGGCGGGCTAAAGCGACATTTTCGCCAAGCTCGCTCGCAAGTATTCCTGCGAGGTAGCCGACTTCAATCGAGTGCTTAAGTACATTTTGCCCGTAACTTAAGCGGTACTTCATTTTACCTAAGTGTTTTGCAAGCTCAGGGTGAAGGTTGTGAATATCGAGTTCGAATGCTGCAGCTTCACCTGCATCACGGATTTCAGTTTCCATATTCCGACGGGCTTTATCCACCATTTCTTCAATGCGTCCAGGGTGAATGCGGCCGTCCTGCACAAGTGCTTCGAGTGCACTTTTCGCAATTTGTCGTCTGATAGGATCAAATCCGGACAGAATTACTGCTTCAGGTGTGTCATCGATTATAAGATCGACACCTGTCAGTGTTTCAAGCGTTCTGATGTTTCGTCCTTCACGGCCGATAATGCGGCCTTTCATTTCATCGTTCGGTAATGTGACTACTGATACCGTAGACTCACTAGTATATTCGGCTGCGTAACGCTGCGCTGTAAGTGCCAGCAGTTCACGCGCTTCTTTGTCTACTTCCCGAGTCGCTTTGTCTTTCTTTTCTTTAACCATTACAGCCATATCATGTGACAGTTCCTGTTCTACCTGAGAGAACATTTCTTGACGTGCTTCATCGCGCGTCAATCCGGAGATGCGGGATAACTCTGTTTCTTGTTGACTTATCTTTTCATTAATCTTGTTATCCTTGGCATCAACCATTTGCTGTTTTTCTTCAATTTTAGCTTCTTTGTTTTCCAGCATGTCATCTTTCTTATCGAGTGATTCACTCTTACGATCAAGCGATGTTTCACGCTGCAATAATCTGTTTTCAAACGCTTTCAAGTCGTTGCGCTGAGTATTCATTTCGCTGTCAAAAGCTTCTTTCAGATTTTGGTTTTCTTCTTTCGCTTCGAGCAGTTTTTCTTTCTTCAGGTTTTCGGATTCCTTCTTAGCTTCACTTATAATATGTTCAGCTGAAGTCCGTGCCTGACGCTGCTTGTTCGTCAATATATTATTGACAATAAAATATCCGATAACAACACCCAGAATAATACCAAGTAAGATTAAGAGAATGTCTATAAAGTCCACAATAAACACCTCCCTAACTAAGGTTCTAAAGTGTGTTAAATATAATATGAGATTTAATTAAAATATTATATAATTCAATTCTAAATATAATCATAAAGAAAATCAAGCACGAGTATTTATAATACCGGTGCTTGATCTAATCGTCCTGTCATTAATCAGGGTTTATTTATTTTTCTGACTCGTCTTCGTTCAATAAAGATTCATCTTCTTGTTTGTTTTCATCTTCGGGAATATCTTCACCGAATCCAAGTGCCGAACGTAATTTACGTTCGATTTCTTCAAATAATGCCGGGTTTTCTTTTAATGTTTTTCTGGCGTTTTCTTTACCTTGGCCTAGACGTTCACCATTGTAAGAATACCATGCACCGGCTTTTTCAACGATTTCTTCTTCAACGCTCAGGTCGATTACTTCACCTGTACGTGAAATTCCTTCTCCGTACATAATATCGACTTCGGCAACTTTAAATGGCGGAGCCACTTTGTTTTTAACGACTTTAATTTTCGTACGGTTACCGACGATATCCTGACCGATCTTAAGGCTTTCTGCACGTCTTACTTCAAGGCGTACTGAACTGTAGAATTTAAGTGCGCGCCCGCCTGTTGTTGTTTCAGGGTTACCGAACATGACACCGATTTTTTCACGAACCTGGTTAATGAAGATTGCTGTTGTATTACTTTTTGAAATAGCACCTGACAGTTTTCTTAATGCCTGTGACATTAAACGTGCCTGCAGACCCATATGAGAGTCTCCCATTTCACCTTCGATTTCAGCTCTTGGTGTAAGTGCTGCAACCGAATCGACAACAACCATATCTACAGCGCCGCTTCGTACGAATGCTTCTGTGATCTCAAGTCCCTGCTCACCTGTATCAGGCTGTGAAATATATAAGTTGTCGATATCAACACCTAATTTAGTTGCATATTCCGGATCCAGTGCGTGCTCTGCATCGATAAATGCACAAATGCCGCCATTTTTCTGCGCTTCTGCGATTGCGTGCAGGGCAACAGTTGTTTTACCTGATGATTCAGGTCCATAAATTTCTATAATACGGCCCTGCGGATATCCGCCTACGCCTAATGCTCTATCTAGTGTGACTGAGCCCGTTGAAGTAGTTTTAACTTTGCGTCCCGCATCGTCACCAAGCTTCATAACGGCACCTTTACCAAATGACTTTTCCATGTTTTTAATAACAGTATCTATCGCTTTATGTCTCTCGTCCATAATGTACCTCCAGTCGTAATCTCATAAATTATTATATCATGCACAAAATAAAAAAGCGAATATATGTTCGCTTATATAAACAGAATTCGAATAATTGCGGACAGTATTACAATAACCGTTTATATAAGTCCTGAAACAAAAAAACTGCAGTGAAATCACCGCAGTTTTGCTTATTTCTTATCCGCTTTAAACACATCGCGGCCCTTGTAGAAGTATTCTATTCCTGACAGTATCGTAAAGAACACTGCGATATACATAAACCACTGGCCGAGCGATATCGGTAAATATGTCGTGAAAATATCGCCGAACAGCAGAAATACAAGCGCCAGCATCTGGAATACTGTCTTAATTTTCCCGAGCTGTCCCGCTGCTGAAACGAACCCCTGCTCTATTTGCAGGAGACGAAGGCCGGTTACTGCGAATTCTCTCGCAATAATCACGACTGCAATCCAGCTGGAAATCGTATGCCATTCTACTAATACGATTAAGCCTGCGGCTACGAGCAGTTTATCAGCTAACGGATCGAGGAATTTCCCCATATTGGTAATCATATTCCACTTGCGTGCAAGATAGCCGTCCAAAAAGTCCGTCAGCGCTGCAATAACAAATATCACTGCAGCGATAAACTGTTCAACTAAAATAACTTCGCCGCCTAAAAATGTCATTGTGCCGAAGCCGAAGTCAAGGAGTGCAAAGACTAAAAAGACTGGAATTAATACGACTCTAAAGACGGTTAGCCAGTTAGGTATGTTCATTTATTGTCACTCCCTTGTGATGTTAAATTGATAATATACTGTGACTGTATTGCCGCGCTGGGAATTATCTATCCCGACGCCGTTTAACGAAATATCAAATGATGTTGAGTTGCCGAGCGCAAGATTGACAACAGTCGCCTGTGGATCGATATTAAAAGTGCCGCCGTCCGATTCTTCATACAGGTAATTATTTTCAAGATTATCCGTTAAACTGACCCATGATGATTCGTCACCGGAGAGTTCAAGTGTCAGTTCTTCAGGTGCTGTGACATTATAAATCAGCGTGTTCCCTTCACGGTTAACAAAGTTCACTTCAGCCGTTGGCTCAGGCGTCTTCTCCGCTGTTTCAGCGGTTTCTTCACCTTCACTTTCTGCGGTTTCTTCCTCTGCAGGCGCCTCTTCTTCTTCAGGCGCCTCTTCTTCCACCGTATCAGTCACTTCTTCAGATGTTTCATAAATTCTTTTCGTTTCGAAAATTTCGCCCTGGGAGCCGATTTGCAGCAGCACCAGCCAGACGGCAAAGAGCACAACAATCATCGTAATAAAACCAAGGAGTACTTTTTTCAAGTACTGAAAGTCCTGATTGGATTTCTGAATACGCTTTTGACTGCCGGATGCAGCGGCCGGAATTTCGTCTTCGAAGCGTTCCATTGTCTGCTCGGCATCCATATTCAGAAAATCTGCATATTTTCTAATTAGAAAGCGTGCGTGTTTAGGTTCAGGCAGCTGTGTCAGGTCGCCCGCTTCAATAATTTGAATAACGCTCCGTTTAATACCCGAACCGCGCTCCATTTCTTTTAAAGTGATGCCTGATTTTTCACGTTTATTTTGTAAATATGTCCCAAGTTTCATAGTTTGTTAGCTCCAATTAGAAAAAGTCCATATTGTCACTTTCGAACCAGTGACGTTTCTTATGTTTTTCATAAGTGATTTCCTGCTCTTCATGTTCGCGGATTTCAATAATATAATCAAAGTCATCCTGTGTTAATTTAAAGAAAGGATCGTCGATCAATAAATCCGGGTGCTCGACAACTGTCGTTCCGTCATATTTAATGACCTGATTAACCAGGCGTTTATGATCCATACTTTTTGATTTAGATGTGACCGCACCGTCTATTATATAAACGTTGCCCTTATCGTATTCCTGCTTGTGCAGGCTCGTTCGTTCCGTCTGTTTCAGCATTGTTGAGGACAAAAACAGCCATTTATCGCCTGCTGAGACACTGCCTGCCACAACCGACTCGGTTTTACCGACACGGGGCATGCCGCGGACGCCGATTAAAAACGTCTCATCGATATCGAATAAAATAGCGAGGAAGTCGACGACGACACTGATTTCTGCACGGGTGAACCTGAAAATATTTTTATTTTCTTCCGCCCGTTTAATAAATCTGCCGTGGCGGAGCGTCAGTCTGTCAGTAATTGTAGGCGTCCGCATTTTGCCGACTTCAATTTCATCAACATGCTGGCAGATCCATTTAAAACGTTCCAGTTTCCACAAATCATCCGTCCGGACCAGCAGAGCGCGCTGGGATAATTCCACACCGTTAATCGTTTTAATACTGAGTCCGATATTCCCCATTAAACTTAAAATATCACCGAGCAGTCCCGGACGGTCATCCAGGTTTTTATATTCTAAATATACTTCTTCGTCGCGTTCCGGATAAAAATTAGGCTTTTCAGTATTCACGTATACCATCCCCCGTTAATTTTTAAAACTTCTCCAGTAATGCTCCGCGCATTGTCAGATATTAAATATTCTACCGCTGATGCTACTTCCTCAGGCTCAATTAAACGGCCCTGCGGAAGGTCTTCCAGCATCATCTCAATGTCTTCCTCATTTAGCTTTAAGGTCATTTTACCACGGACCACGCCGGGTGCTACAGCATTAACTGTAATATTGGACGGCGCCAGTTCTTTTGCCAGTGATTTCACAAGTGTTTCCTGGGCCCCTTTAAATGTACTGTAAATGCTTTCCATACTCGCACCGTATGTGCCCCAGACACTTGAAATTACAATAATGCTCGCACTTTCGCTCTGCCTCAGTTTCGGCAGCAGCGCTTTGATAAAAGTAATCAGCGCTCTGACACTGACGTTGTACTGCCGATCCACCTGGTCAAGACTGGTATCCTGTATCAGTTCGAACAGGGCCTCACCCGGTGTGAAAATCAGTGTATCAACTGTATTTAGACCATTAAGACAATCCTCAATAATACTTTCTTTAAAAGGCTGTGATAAGTCAAGATAGTGATGCGTACTTTTAAGGTCAGGTGTATTTCTGTTCGAGAAAGTAACCAGGTTTTTATCCTTTAAACATTCATGAATGCTCTTTCCAATATCACCTGTCGCACCAACTAGGACGACATTACTCATAAGCCTTCACGATTACTTCGACCATGTTTTTCGTATCGATTGAACTGTTGAAATAATTTTTAACGTCTTCCAGTGTAATACTGTCGACAACTTTAGGCACGTTATATAAATCATAGCCGTCGAAATAATATTTAGTATACTGGTTTGCAATATACTCCGGCGAGTTCAGACTCGTTAAATAGTCGCCCATCAGTTCACGTTTTTGACTCTGCAGACGTTTCTCCGTAAAGAAGTCTTTTTCTTTTACCTCGTCAATAATACGCACTATTTCTTTAGTAAATGTTTCATAATCGTGGCTTTCCACTGCCATCAGTGTATGTCTGACCAGTTCTTCTTCCTGGTAAGCGAAATTAAATGAATCATCAATAATACCGCGTTCAAGCAGTTCTTCGTAATATGGGGACTGTTCACCAAAGACCATATCTAAAGCAAACAGCATCGCCGCATCACGGCGTTCACGCGTTTCGTTGTCACTGTCATCCGGCAGTGATTTAAAGCCGAGCATCACTTTAGGTGTCGATACCGCGAGCTCCATTACTTTCTGCGGTGTTTTAACACCGTAAGGCTCTTCCGGGGTAAAGCGTTCAATATTTGACGGCAGAAACAGAGGACGTGAATCCTGATGTTTTTCTATATAATTAAAAGTTTCTTCTATATTAAAGTCGCCTGCCAGAATCATCACCATATTGTCCGGTGCGTAAAACGTTTTATGGCATAAGTATAAATGCTCAGCCGTAATTTCTGAAATCGATTCAAGCGTCCCCGCAATATCTATAGCCACCGGTGAGTGTTCATACATTGCATTCAGTGTTTCATGGTACAGACGGTAGCCCGGATTATCCTGGTACATTTTAATTTCTTCATTGATAATACCGATTTCTTTCTCCACTTTTTCCGGAGTAAAATACGGAATCTCAACCATATCCATTAACAGCTGCAAATTTTCAAAGAAATTCTCTGTTGTGCTGAATAAATAACTCGTTCTGTCAATCGATGTAAATGCATTTGCACTCGCACCCATTTCAGAAAATTTATTGAACACGTCGCCCGCTTCTTTGTCGAACATTTTATGCTCTAAAAAGTGCGCAATGCCGTCCGGCACGTTGTGCACCTCACCATGTGCTCTAAAGTGATTATCGGCAGAACCGTATTTTGTCGTGTAGGTTGCAAACTTTTTATTGTAGCCTTTTTTATCGATGATAAACACCTCAAGGCCGTTGTCCATCACCTGTTTATGAACGATTTCATCCAGGTGATCATAGCGGACAGTCGTAAATTTATTTGTCATTATCTATACCGCCTTTCAGCGTAAATACTGTATCAAGTTTAATTTTCCGGGCAATTTGAATGACATCATCTTTCGTAATTGCATTGAGCTGTTCTGTCCAGCTTTTCACCGGTGTTTTTATCGATTGTTCTTTTAAGAGTGTATTGTAATTTAATGATATTAAACCGCGGGGCTTATCCATCGATTCTTTACGGCTCGAGAGCATATTGCGTTTAATTTCTTCGACGAATGATTCTTCAAAGTCGCCGTCAATCACACGCTGCAGTTCTCTTTTCACCGCATCTTCAAACACCTGGATATTATCATTATCGACACCTGCCAGTACAAACATATAACCATTTTTTATGTCGACCTGTGAATGAATTGAATATGCCAGACTCATTTTCTCGCGGATATTCGTAAACAGGAGCGATGCCGCACTGCCGCCGAACAGCTGATTGAATACGTTCAGCGCCATAACGTCGCCTGGCACAGAATACTGCACGCGGAAGCCGAGATTCACTTTAGCCTGTTCGATACGCTCTGTTGCGGACTCGTATTTCACTTCGCCCGCAGGACGCACCGGATAGCCTTTATACGGATACATTTTAGCTTCGTCGTGTTCATGAAGCTGAGCTAAATAGTCGAAGACCTTATCTTCGACTTTACCCGCAACGAGCACAGACATATCATCGTCTGACATCATGCGTTTATGCGCATCTTTCACATCTTCTAATGTTAGCTCTTCGAGGCTGTCTAGATTACCGAATGATAAATACTTGTAGTCTTCTGTTTCAAACATCGTCTCCAGCAGCATTTCAAATGCACGCTGTGCGTGATTATCCTTCATGCTCTTCAGACGATTTGCCATCAGACGTTTTTCGCGCTGGAAAAACGCTTCATCCGATTCATCATAATTAAACGGCGTTTTAAGTACATCTTTTAACAGCGCCGTAATATCACCAAGCATATCAATATCTTCCATAATGAATTTGTCATTGACGAATTCAATTGAGAATTTAACGATATGATCGCTGCCTTTTTTAACGACATTCGATGTTAGATGCGCACCGTAATGTTCTGCTAAATATTCAAGCAGCACTGCATTTGAAGTGAGCTTGTCCGTCTGTTTAATCATCATTCGGCTCAAGAGACTGCGCGTTGTAACATCAGTACCTGTGAGCGGTGCTCTAAAGTACACGCTCACAACAACTGTTTTAAATTTTTCTGTATATATTTTTACGATTGGCACATTATTAATGACTCTTTTGTCTACACCTGACATTTAAAAACTCCTAACTAATCTTCGTGGTTTTCAATTAAGACACTGCGCGGTTTAGAGCCGCTTGCAGGTCCAATGACCCCATTCGCTTCTAAATCGTCAACGAGACGCGCTGCACGGTTGTAGCCGACTCTGAACTGACGCTGCAGCAGACTGGCTGACGCACGCTGTTCTTCGATTACAAACCATTTCGCATCGGGATATAATTCATCTTCCGATTCTACCGGCGCACTTACTGTCTCTTTCTGATTCATTATAACTGATTTCTCATAATTTGCTTTCATTTGGTCTGTAATGAACTTCACGATATCCGTTACTTCATCATCATCTAAAAATGCACCCTGAACACGGAGCGGTTTCGAACGTCCTGACGGCAGGAACAGCATGTCCCCGCGTCCGAGCAGTTTCTCTGCTCCCATCGAATCGATAATCGTTCTGGAGTCAGTCTGAGAACTTACACTGAAGGCAATTCTGGACGGAATATTTGCTTTAATAATACCTGTAATAACATCAACAGACGGACGCTGAGTTGCGATAATTAAATGTATCCCCGCTGCACGGGCCATCTGGGCAATACGCGTAATCGATGCTTCGACATCTTTTGATGCGACCATCATTAAGTCTGCAAGCTCATCGACAATAACAACGATATAAGGAAGCTTCTGAACTTTCTCGGGATCTTCCGCCTGGCGGGCCAGGTACTGGTTGTAAGCTTCGATATTTCTCGTATGCGATGCACTGAACAGATCGTATCTGCGTTCCATTTCGCTGACGACACGGTTTAAAGCATCGCTCGCTTTTTGCGGATTCGTCACGACCGGTGCCAATAGGTGCGGAATGCCGTTATAAACATTCAGCTCAACCATTTTAGGGTCAATCATTACCATTTTAACTTCGTGCGGTTTCGCATTTAGAAGAATGCTGACGATAATACCGTTTATACATACGGATTTACCGCTTCCCGTTGAACCTGCAACGAGCAGGTGAGGCATCTTGTTAAGTTCAGCCATAATCGGTGCACCGGAAATATCTTTACCCAATGCAACTTCCAGCGGGTTGTCAGATGATTTACGTTTAATTACTTCACGCAGTGTAACCATGCTGACTACTGAGTTCGGCACTTCAATACCAACGGCAGATTTACCTGGAATCGGTGCTTCGATACGAATATCTTTAGCTGCAAGGCTAAGGGCAATATCATTTTGAAGATTAATAATTTTAGATACTTTCACTCCGACATCCGGCTGAATTTCAAACTGTGTTACTGCCGGACCGATACGGATTTTAGATACTTTCGCGTTTACATTGAAGTTTTTAAGTGTTTCTTCAAGAATCCGTCCCTGCTGAATGACTTCTTTGTTGCTGACTTTTTCTGTCGGTTCAGCATCATTCAGTAAATCAATTGACGGCAGTTTATATTCGATAAGCTGCTTGAGCTCTTTATCGTCAAACTCATCGAATTCACTGTCGGCAGACTCGGCTTCAGGAATATCAAGCGTCCCGTCATCATCCGGCGTATCGTATTCGAGTTCTTTCTTCTCCGCAACCTCTTCTTCAATTTTAAGCGCATGTTCTTCTGCAGTCATATCGTCAGGCGCCGGTGTGTCTTTGTATTCTTCCATCAGAATTTCCGAATCGTACACTTCCGGTTCGACGTATTCATCCGCTTCTTCCAGGAGTGAATCCGTTTCAGATTCTTCTTTCTTACTGAAGCGCGCTTTACGTTTCTTGTCAGCGCGTTTTTCTACAGGCTCGTCCGCAGCAGGTGATTCGATAATCGGCTCTGCTTTTTGTTTTGGTTTAGGCTTCTTAGCCTTCTTTTCTTTTTCTTTCTTCGGACGGTTTTGCAGCCACTCTGCAAGTCTTTCAAACAGACTCACGATTCCTGCACCAATAGCGGTTAAACCTCTGATAACAAAGTTAAAGTCATTGCGGAGCGATTCCTCAATGCTCTTGTGACGGACGATAATAATACTCAAGTAAATGAATATTAAACCGATTAAGAGTGTCCCGAAGAAACTGATGCTGGTCGCTGAAAAGTTAAACAGCGTCTGGCCGATAATTCCCCCGCCGGTAAAATCAAAGCCGGGTTCACGGGTCATAGCGAGCATATCGTTAAATGTATAATAGCTGTCTGTTCTCGACCGGTCGGATAAATACAAAATCGAATGCAGCAGGAACAAGAGACCGAACTGCATCATAGAATAACCGAGCATGCGTTTTGTAAACGGGAATTTTAAATGTGTCGCCAAATAAAAACTCGCGAGCAATAACACGAGGTATGTAAAGTAGCGGCTCGTACCAAAAAGAAAATTAAACACAGCATCGGCATATTCACCAACGAGGCCCAGCTGGAATACTGTAATGATAAGTAAAATAATAATGATTAAAGCAAAACTCGCATAATACGTTTTCTTATCATTGTTTTTCTTTTTCGCAGTGCGCTTTCGTTTAGTCGCCATCTTTTACCACCTTCATTTTCACTTTTTAATTATAACAACGGAGATATAAGGTTATCCTAATATCTCCGTCGTTTTTACTCTATTATATTTCAGAAATGATTGGAATAATCATCGGACGACGCTTCGTTTCATCGTATAGGAATTTACCGAGGTCATCTCTGATATTTTGTTTTAAGACACTCCATTCAATTTTACCGGCACTGATATTGTCTTCGACAATACCTCTCACATGATCAGCAGCTTCTTTCATAAGTGCTTCTGATTCTTTCACGTAAACAAAACCGCGTGATTGAATTTCAGGTCCAGCCATAATTGCTCTCGATTCGCGGTCAATTGTAACGACTGCGATAAAGATTCCATCTTCAGAAAGCAATCTGCGGTCGCGCAGAACGATGTTACCCACATCGCCGACACCGCTGCCGTCAATTAATACATTGCCGGCTTCGACTTTTTCAGTGCTGTACATTTTCTCACCGTCAAACTGAACAACGTCACCTTTTTCAAGGAGGAAAATATTTTCCGCTTTAACGCCTGTTTCAGTTGCCAGACGCGCGTGGGCAATCTGGTTTTTAAATTCGCCCTGTACAGGAATGAAGTGTTCCGGATTAAAGATGTTAAGCATCATTTTAAGCTCTTCAGCAAGGCCGTGGCCTGAAGCGTGAATATTTTTAGATGGTGTGTTGATTACAGCACCTGCTTTAACGAGTTCGTTAAGCGTTGTGTATAGGACAACTTCCATATTTGATGACGGCGTCGTTAAGATATAAACTTCGTCGCCTTCTTTAATATTCGTTACTTCGTGCTGACCGCGTGACATTTTGCCAAGTGCTTCAATCGGTTCACCCTGAGATCCTGTCGCAATAATAACTACTTCATTATCGGGATAATCTTTAATTTCATGACTTGGTAAAAGGAGTCCGTCCGGAATATCGAAATATCCGAGCTTTCTCGCTACTTTAAATGAAGATTCAAGCGTGCGTCCTAAGAACGACACTTTACGGTTCACTTTCGCAGCATTTGTCAGCACCTGCTGGATGCGTACGAAGTTTGACGCATAACATGATACAATAATACGTTTTTTAGATTTTTGGAACGCGTCCAGAATTGCACCTTCAATGAGGTTTTCTGCCACGTTGTAGCCCGGTTTCTCAGCTTCTGTTGAGTCACTGATTAAAGCGAGTGTTTTGTTTTTAGCAGCGAGTGCATACATCTTCGACATGTTGTAGTCGTAGTTGCCTTTTAAGCTCTGGTCGAATTTGAATTCGCCCGTATAAACGACTGCCCCGTAAGGTGTATTCATGCTGATTCCGTAAGAATCCGGAATACTGTGCGATGTTTCGAAAAACTCTACATCTGTATTGCCGAACTTCATTACTGATTCATTGTTAATTGCATAAAACTTAACTTTCTTTTTAACGTTCTTCTCTTTCAGACGTTCTTTAATTAAAGCAAGTGTTAAACGTGAGCCGTATACCGGCACGTTTAAATCTTGAATAATATAAGGAATTGCACCAATTGAATCTTCATGTCCATGTGTAACAAAAATCGCTTTCAGACGATCTTTATTTTCTAACACATATGAAATGTCGGGTATGACAATGTCGATACCCAGCATTTCATCTTCAGGGAACATAAGACCTGCATCGAGGATAAACATATCGTTATCGACTTCAACAACGTACATGTTTTTTGCAATCTCACCAACGCCGCCGAGAGGAACAATTTTCACATGTGCTTTTTTATTTTCTTTATTCACATTGATGTCCTCCTTGTTAATTTCCGGCAGTTATATTTAGTCTTCTTTTTTCTCTTTTTCTTCTTCAAGTAATACTTTACGGGAACCGTTAACGCGTCCCTGTCTGTCAATTTCAGTAACTTTTATGCGCATTTCATCGCCAATCTTAACGACATCTTCAACCTTGTTGACACGTTCAGTATCAAGTTGTGAGATGTGCACAAGAGCGTCTTTGCCCGGGAAGAGCTGAACAAATGCACCGAATTTTTCAATGCGTCGCACTTCACCGTTATAAATTTCGCCGACAGCCGCTTCACGTGTAATATCTTCGATAATTTTACGTGCAGCCTGTATTGCATCCTGGTCGTTTGAAGCGATGAATACAGTACCATCCTGTTCGATATCCAGCTTAACGCCTGTTTCGTCGATAATTTCATTAATTTTCTTACCGCCCGGTCCGATAACGTCGCGGATTTTAGCAGGTTTAATATGCATAACTTCAACTTTCGGTGCATGCGCTGATAATTCAACACGCGGCTCACTGATTGTTGCAAGCATGTTTTCTAAAATGTGCAGACGGCCGATGCGTGCCTGCTCAAGTGCTTCCTGTAAAATCGCTTCACTTAAACCGTCGATTTTAATATCCATTTGAATTGCAGTAATTCCTTTAGGCGTACCGGCAACTTTAAAGTCCATATCTCCAAGTGCATCTTCCATACCTTGAATATCAGAAAGAATCGTGTAGTTCTCACCTTTTTTAACCAGTCCCATTGCAATACCTGCAACCGGGGCTTTAATCGGTACACCTGCATCCATTAATGCAAGCGTCGAACCGCAGATTGATGCCTGTGAAGATGAACCGTTTGATTCAAGTACTTCAGACACGACACGGATTGTGTACGGGAATTCAGTTTCACTAGGAAGCACCTGCAGTAATGCACGTTCTCCTAATGCACCATGACCGATTTCGCGACGTCCCGGTCCGCGGATTGGACCTGTTTCACCGACAGAGAAATTCGGGAAGTTATAGTGGTGCATATAGCGTTTACTGTCTGCTTCGCCAAGACCGTCGATGATCTGATGTTCACCAAGACCGCCGAGTGTTGCAACGGATAGCGCCTGAGTTTGTCCGCGTGTAAATAAAGCTGAACCATGCGTGCGCGGCAATAATCCCACCTGTGAATTTAACGGGCGGATTTCAGCTGGTTCACGGCCGTCCGGACGGACTTTATCGTCTGTGATTTGACGGCGGACTTCAGCTTTAACAAGCTCGTCGAATACTGTAGAAGCATCCGAAACTAATGTTTCATAATCTTCAGCATCTTCGTCGAAGCTCGCGATAATATCCTGCTTGACTGCAGTAATATTTTCTTCACGCGTCTGCTTGTCGTTTTCCTGAATTTTAGTATAAAGATCCATCGCTTCAGCCTGAGCTGTGATCTCGGCGCGGAATTCTTCGTCAATCTGTTCGATTGTCACTTCGCGTTTAACAGGATTGATCTGTGCAATCGCGTCTTTTTGGAACTGCACAAGTTCTTTAATGTTGTCGTGACCGAAAAGAATCGCTTTTAACATAATATCTTCAGGAATTTCCTGTGCCGCTGCTTCTACCATGTTCACTGCATCATAAGTACCCGCAACCTGAAGTTCAAGTTCGGATTTTTCCATCTGTTCCACTGTCGGGTTGATGATAAACTCCCCATCGATTAAACCTACAGTAACACCGGCGATCGGCCCGTCAAATGGAATATCCGATACGCTTAGCGCCATTGAAGATCCGAGCATTGCTGCCATTTCGGGAGAAGCATTATTGTCTGCAGATAGAACCATAGACATTACCTGTACATCGTGACGGTAGCCATCCGGGAATAACGGACGGATTGGTCTGTCGATTAAACGGCTAGTCAGCGTAGCATCTTCACTTGGACGCCCTTCACGCTTGTTAAAGCCGCCGGGAATTTTCCCTGCTGCGTACATTTTTTCTTCATATGCTACTGTTAACGGGAAGAAACCGATATTCTTCGGTTCTTTCGACCCTGTTGCTGTAGAGAGCACTACTGTGTCGCCGTAACGCACAAGTACAGAACCGCTCGCCTGCTTAGCCATTTCCCCGTACTCTATAATAAGCGGGCGACCGCCCCACTCAGTTTCAAACACTTGTTTAGTCTGTTCATTCATAATTTGTTTTCTCTCCTTAGCTTTGGCACTTATAATTATCATATCATTTTTGTTCTAAAATATATATATAAAAAGGAATTGGGGATGAGGATGGGTTTTGGGCGTGATTTGGGTATTGGCGAATGACGGTTTCTTTACTATGAAAGCTGTTCATTGTTACTTAGATTTGTCTGCATCACTATGAAACTCGCTCATTGTTACTTAAATCCGTCTACCTCACTATGAAACTCGCTCATTGTTACTTAGATCCGTCTACCTCACTATGAAACTCGCTCATTGTTACTATAGGATGAAATCGTTCGGTTCCTTTATCACATCACTCACTTTATCCTTATATCTCTGGACTTTTTTGGTTTTTGTGATGGCTGTATTGAAATCATAATACTTAAAAGTATATGATGTTTGTCTTCCTTTTCTTATTACATCACAATGTTTCTGAAGTGCACGAAGAACTGTAATTTTATGAAGTTGGAAGTCTATGAGCTCCAGTATGGACCGCTTCGTCATTGGATGATTGTAAAACAGAAACTTATGATCGCTCATCGCTCGGAGCAGGTGCGTTTCATTACTCTCTATTGTACCGCACTTCAAACATGTTAACTGGAACCTGCCCTTCTCCAGCTCAAAACTTCCGCATTCTCCGCAGTACAGTCCTTTACGAATCTGCCCAACATTCGAACTGCCATTAAAATACGGGTTCTCTGCGGCATGATTCCGTATCAACCCCACCAGCCGATCGGCCTTTTCTGTATTATAACTGTCTTTAAACTGCCTGAAATATTTCTTCATATCCATACGGATGACGAGGTTTTTCCAAATTGAAGTATCTTCCGAATACAATCTGAAATCATCGTTTGGAAAAATCACTTTCCCCTTAATATCTACAGTAACTTTAGCATTGCGGCTTATTCGGTACAGCTTACCGACTGCCCGGTCCACCTGCGTAAATGGATTATCAGGAACGACTTCATTATTTCTAATCAGCCTGCCGTCCTTATAATGATACTCGCCGCTGTAATTCTTAATCTCATTAACAATCAGAGCGTCATTACTAATTATAATACTGTCATACTGCGCGCCTGATTTAGCCACAGCAAGATAAACATCCCGAAAAACATACAAATTGTCATGTCCGACTTCATCGAATATTTTATCGTATAAACATTCGCCGGAAAAACCTCTTTCGTATATCTTCAGGTTACGCTTATCCTCGGCAGTCAAAACTCCCCTCTTACTCAATGATCTGTAATGTAAAAGTTCCGCCGTCGTGTTTCTGTCGTTTAAATACATCCTGTTTCCTCCTTTTAAAAAAAGACCCTTCTACTCTATATATACGGGAAAACAGCGATTTCCTTTTAAAAAAGTTACTTAAACACAAAAATAGCAAAACTGGTTTACTTATTACACAAACTCACCGATTTTTTACAATATTTGGATACAGCAAAAAACCCGCTCCTCAATAAGGAACGGGTTCAAAATTATTAATAATTTATAAATTAACGACGTAGACCAAGTTTAGCGATTAAGTCGCGGTATCTAACTACATCTTTGTTACGCAGGTAAGTTAGTAAGTGTTTGCGGCGACCTACCATTTTAAGAAGACCGCGTCTTGAGTGGTGGTCTTTCTTGTGCGTACGTAAGTGTTCGTTTAATGTGTTGATGTCCTCTGTTAATACAGCGATTTGAACTTCTGGTGACCCAGTATCAGTTTCGTGTACGCGGTACTCTTCGATTAATTCAGTTTTTCTTTCTTGTGAAATTGCCATTATAATTCCTCCTAATATTTTATATACACCTGTATCCGAGCATGCGCCGGAGTTTCAACAATGCCAAGATACGGTACTTGTCATATTATATACGTTTCCCACGCCTTTTTCAAGTGTTCATTTACACGATAAAAACCGGACCTCTTTAAAAGTCAGGACTATTTATCCTGCAGCATCTCGCGTGCGATCTTTGCATCGGAGTCGATTGCTGCGATCAGCGGTTCGATTCCGTCGAATTTTTCTTCGTCGCGGACGAAATGGTGCCAGTGAATCGTCACGTTTTCTCCGTAGATATCACGTGAGAAATCAAAGATGTAAACTTCTGTCGTCAGGCGTGCATTATCATGGAATGTCGGTTTAACACCCACACTCGCCACACCTTTATAAACAGTGTCGTCGTTTTCGATTGTCATCGTGACAGCATATGAACCTTTTGCCGGCATAAAGTAGCGGTAGTTTGGTTCGATGTTTGCTGTCGGGAAGCCGATTGTACGGCCGCGCTTCTCCCCTTGTACGACGATGCCTTCGATATCGTAAGCGCGTCCTAACGCAGCGTTGGCCTTATCCAGATCATGGTTATCGAGATATTCGCGGATGCGTGTCGTCGATACTTTATCGTCATCCAGTTCATGCTTGTCGACCTTCGTCGTATTGAATTCTTCATACTGTTTTAAATCAACGACTGTACCGCTGCCTTTTTTACCGTAAGTATAATCGAATCCTGCAATAACTTCTTTAATTTTACTGCCGATAATATATTCCTTAACGAAATAATCTTTATCTAGTCCTGCAAATGCACTGGAAAAGTTGATCACGAAAACATAATCTATGTCCAGTTCTTCCAGTTTCTTCATTTTAATATCAAACGGCGTTAAATAAGTTGTACGCTGTTTTTTTGGATCCAGTACGACAGACGGATGCGGATCGAATGTCATGACTGCTTTTTTCAAGCCGTTAGCTTCTGCAATCTCCTTCATCGTATCGATAACATCGATATGACCTAAATGGAGACCATCAAAAAAACCTAGTGCTGCAGCTGACGGCTCTATGTTTGAAATTTTTTCATCATTTGGATAGTGCAATTTAATTATTTCCATAAGTCCCCCATAAGTTGTTAAACATTTTAAATGGTTTTAACTGATCAGGTTTTTCCGGATGTGTTTTATAAATTCCGAGCGGCATATCACCGCGGGTAAATAATATAGTATCAAGTTCAGTTAACCCCAGCATTGTTAATATATCACTTTTTACTATTTTTTGCCCGTGTGTGATTTGGAATAATAAATCTTCATTATTTTGTATGTCACTCTTTAATATATCGTCCAGCATATCGATGATTGGAATCGGCTCTGCTTTAACTGTTCCGTCTCGTAAATCATCCAGACGAATCGCTTCGTCAATTGAAAACCCGCATGAACCTGTCCGGCGGAGGTAAGACATATGTGCGGGAAAGCCGAGTGCAGCGCCGATATCGACTGCAAGCGTGCGGATGTAAGTGCCTTTTGAGCATGTCACATCGATATCAAATGATATTGTCTTTTCCTCGTAACGGACGTCTGACGTGAGTTCCAGATTTTTAATCTGGACTGTGCGGGACGGCCGTTCAACTTCTATACCTTCGTGTGCATACCAGTACAATTTACGTCCATTTACACGGACTGAGCTGTACAGCGGCACCATCTGATGATAGTCACCCTTGAACTTTTCAATGGCTGACAGAACATCCTTTTTAGTAATGCTGCCCTCAATGACTTCAGCGGTCTCCATCGTTTTACCTGTCGCATCTTCAGTATCTGTTGTGCGCCCGAGTGTGACAGTCGCGCTGTAGCGTTTGTCGCGCTGCTGGAGTATTTCAGTCAGTTTTGTCGCGTCTCCGATAACAATCGGCAGCACACCTGTAACGGATGGGTCGAGCGTTCCTGTATGACCGACTTTTTTCGTACCGAGTACGCGCCGCATTTTGTAAATGACGTCGTGGGAAGTCATGCCTGCGGGTTTATCGACAGGAATAACACCGTGTATATTATTGTTTGCCATTATCTTCACCTGCTTATTTTATGTAAAAAAATAAAACCGCACCCGACTCCCGGCCGGGAAAACGAGTGCGGCTTATATTGTTAAGATTATTTACCCTGGTCTTTAATGTCGCTTAACAGTGATTCGATTTTTTGACCGTAGTCGATTGAAGTATCGTATTTAAATTTAACCTCAGGCGCTTTACGTAAACGAATATTAGATGCAATCGCTTTTCTGAATAAGCCGTTGAACTTATCGAGCGTTTCCTGCACGAATTCTCTATTATTGTTTAAAGACGTATAGTAGGCCGTCGCTGTTTCATTTTCTTTCGTTACTTCGACTTCGGTAATTGTAACCATACCGATGTCCGGTTCTTTATCTGTTACTGTTGTACGGATTTCTTCGCTAAGCACTTTTTTAATTTCTTCTGCTATGCGTTCATTTCTCGTTGACATAATTATTTCCTCTCAATCTCTACCATAATGAATGGCTCTATTTGGTCGCCCTCTTTGATATCGTTGAAGTTCTTAATTGTAAGTCCACATTCATAACCTGTTGTAACTTCTTTTGCATCGTCTTTAAAACGTTTCAGCGTATCGAGTTCACCTTCGAATACAACGATGCTGTCACGAATGACGCGCACGCCGCTGTCACGGGTAATCTTACCATCTGTAACGTAAGCTCCTGCAATTGTACCCACTTTAGATACTTTGAAGATTTCGCGTACTTCAACATTACCGATAACTTGTTCTTCGAATTCAGGGTCAAGCATACCCTTCATAGCAAATTCAATTTCTTCGATAACCTTATAAATAATACGGTGAAGTCTCATATCGATCTGGCTTTGCTCTGCAGCACGCTTAGCATTAACATCCGGACGGACGTTAAAGCCGATAATAATCGCGCTTGAAGCATTTGCTAAAGTAACATCTGATTCGTTAATTGCTCCGACACCCGTATGAATGATGCGGACGTTAACGCCTTCGACATCGATTTTCATCAGTGAAGCAGCAAGTGCCTCAACCGAACCTTGAGCGTCACCTTTGATGATAATGTTGAGATCTTTCATCTCGCCTTCTTTCATCTGTTCGAACAAGTTATCGAGTGACACTTTCTGGTTTACTTCTCTGTCTTTCATAATCTTGTTTTCGTGGCGTGCTTCACCGATTTGACGTGCTTTTTTATCGTCTTTGAAAACTACGAAACGGTCGCCCGCTTCAGGCACATCGTTAATACCCGTAATTTCAACAGGTACAGACGGGCCTGCTGATTTAATACGCTGGCCAGTGTCTGAAACCATTGCACGGACTTTACCGAATGTAGAGCCGACAACGATGGAATCTCCGACGTTAAGCGTACCGTGCTGGACGAGCAGGCTCGCTGCAGGTCCGCGTGATTTGTCGAGTTCCGCATCGATTACTGTACCGACTGCAGGCATGTTGCTCGTCGTTTTAAGTTCAGCCATTTCGCCGACTAAAGTAATCATTTCAAGCAGGTCGTCTATACCGTCGCCTGTTAATGCTGAAAGCTGAACGAAGATAGTATCGCCGCCCCAATCTTCAGGATAAAGACCGTGCTCACCAAGTTCAGTCATAACGCGGTCTGCGTTTGCTGTTGGTTTGTCCGTTTTGTTAACCGCAACGATAATCGGCACTTCAGCTGCTTTTGCGTGGTTAATTGCTTCGATTGTCTGCGGCATTACACCATCATCTGCTGCAACAACAAGAATAGTAATGTCAGTTACCTGAGCACCGCGGGCGCGCATTGTCGTGAAGGCTGCGTGTCCTGGTGTATCAAGGAAAGTGATTTTCTTGTCGCCGTGTTCAATCTGGTAGGCACCAACGTGCTGAGTAATCCCGCCAGCTTCAGCTGCAGTCACTTTCGTGTTGCGGATTGAGTCAAGCAATGTTGTTTTACCGTGGTCAACGTGACCCATAATTGTCACAACGCTTGGACGTTCTTCGTCAAGAGTCTGTTCTTCTAAGTTAAAGAAGTTTGTCAAATCAGTATCATCTACAAATACTTCAAGTTCAGAAGTAAAACCGTAGTTTTCAGCCACAACTTCAACTGAGTCCTGATCAAGTGACTGGTTAATGTTAGTCACAATACCTAACATGAATAAGTCTTTTACGATAACTGAAGACTCTACACCGATTTTTTCTGCAAGTTCACCAACAGTGATACCTTCTTCGTATGTGAAGTGTTTTGATTCAGGTGCCGCTTGTTTCGGTTCCTGTTTTTTAGCTTCAGCCTGTTTAGGTTTCGCATTATTTTGCTTATTTTTCTGGTTTTGCTTTCTGTTGCTGCTGTTGTTTTTTTGCTGGTTCTGTTTCGTGTTGTTCTGTTTAGCTGCAGGTTTCTTAGCAGCCGGTTTAGCCTCAGCTTTTTTAGTGCTCTTTTTAAACTGAGCATCGAGGACTTTAAGTACATCATCTTCTAAAGATGACATGTGACTTTTAACCTCGATATTTTTCGATTCCAGGAAATCGATAATTTCTTTGCTTGTTAATCCTGTTTCTTTGGCGTACTCATGAATTCTAATTTTACTCATTGAACCAATCCCTTCTATAGGAGCTCTTTTATCTTTCTGGCGAATCCCTTGTCGGAAATTGCCATTACGACCCTGTTATATGTGCCGGTCGCCTGTGAAAGCTCTTCGTTTGTGTACTTGTCAATTACTGTGACATCATACGTGGCACATTTGTCTTTAATTCTCTTAGCTGTACTTTTACCCGCATTCGCCGCAAGTAACACAACTTTTGTTTTACCGGTTTTTATTGCCTCGAGAGTTTTTTCTTCGCCGGTAACAGTCTTTCCTGCACCGGTTGCAAGTCCGATATAATTTAAAATTTTATCATTCATCGTTTTGGAATATCCTCTCTGTAAATAAGACGGATAATTTCATCGTAAACGGGGTCCAGTTCCTCAGCAGTTTTACCGAGTACTTTTTCCAGCACCTTTTTGCCGCGTGCCTGATTCACTTTATCAAGATCTTTTACGACATAGCTGCCGCGTCCATTTTTCTTGCCTGTACTATCAGCTGACACTTCGCCTTCTTTTGTAACAACGACGCGGATTAAATCTGCTTTTGGATGCATTTCATTCGTCAGGATGCATTTGCGCATCGGAATTTTCCGGGCCATTTCTTCACCTCTAGTCGTTACTGATGCCAGCCTCAGCAGCATCTGTTTCGCTTTTAATATCGATCTTCCAGCCAGTGAGTTTTGCAGCAAGACGTGCATTCTGGCCTTTTTTACCAATTGCTAAAGACAACTGGTGGTCAGGAACAACAACAACTGTGGATTTATTATCCTCATCGACTTTAACGCTGACTACCTGTGACGGGCTGAGTGCGTTTTTAACGAATACTTTCGGATCTTCATCCCACAGGACGATATCAATTTTTTCACCGTTCAGCTCATCAACGATCGCTTCGACACGTGCACCTCTTGCGCCGACACATGAACCGACAGCGTCGACATCAGTATTTTTTGCGTGAACGCTGATTTTTGAACGTTCGCCCGCTTCACGTGCAACGCTCATTACTTCAACAGTACCGTCAAAAATTTCAGGTACTTCTTCTTCAAATAAACGCTTCAAAAGATTCGGATGTGTTCTCGACACGAAAATCTGAGGTCCTTTAGTCGTCTGCTCAACTTTGTTGACGTATACTTTAATACGTTCATTTGGAATATATGATTCATTCGGCATACGTTCCGATTCAGCAAGCACTGCATCAGTTTTACCAAGTTGAACATAGACAAAACGGTGATCTACACGGTCGATAAGACCTGTCAGAACTTCGTCTTCTTTGCTGATAAACTCATCGTATAAAATACCGCGCTCAGCATCGCGGATACGCTGCATAACAGCCTGCTTCGCAGCCTGCGCACCTACGCGGTTGAAGTCCTGCGGTGTCACGTCTTCATCAAACGGATCGCCGATTTCATAAGCCGGGTTATAGTTCTGTGCTGTTAACAGATCGATTTCTGCAGTCGGATCTTCGACTTCAGCCACGACATCTTTACGTGAAACAACACGGTAAGCACCCGTCTCCATATTTAAATCAATCGATACGTTTTTATGATCTGTATAGTTTTTCTTATATGCAGTAATCAGCGCTGCTTCAATTGCGTCCACAAGCACTTCCATCGGAATATTTTTCTCTTTATGAATAAATTCCACTGCATTAATTAGTTCCTGATTCACTCAATTTTCCTCCATTCTAAAATAAGACGGCTTTTCTTATTGTTGCTATTTTTTCACGTTCCACTGTAATTGTTTTTTTACGGGTTTTCACTTTGTAATCAATCGTTACAGAATTTTCATCGTAAGCAGCCAGTACACCTGTCCACTCTTTTTCACCGTCAATTTGCTGATACGTCTTAACGTAAATGCCTTTGTTCAGTGTGAGTTCCAGATCTTCTTCATCCTTTATCGGACGTTCTGCTCCGGGAGATGACACATCTAAGTAGTACGCGCCTTCGACAATATTCAACTCGTCAAGTTCAGCACTGATTATTTCTGAAAATGCTGCACAATCGTCGAGTGTAATACCACCTTTTTTATCCAGGAAAATACGCAGGAAAAAGTCCGGTCCTTCTTTAACGTAGTTAACTTCAACCAGTTTTAAATCGTTGTCTTTGGCAATTGGCTCGACATGAGTAAATACTTTTTGTTCTGTTGGATTCATGTCAAAGTCCCCCTTTCAAAACTAAGAGAAGAACGGGGCAAACCCGTTCTTCTCCTGCAGACTGAGTATTTTTATTCACTAATATTATACCATAGGCGCCGAGGGCGTGCAACAATGCTAAATGTCAAAGATTGACAGCTGAGCTTTGTCCGGTAAATGATCGAGACTGCCAAGTTCAGTTAAGTAGTCGATCAGTTTCTGTGATACGCCGGCTTTCTTATTTAAATCTTCTTTGGAGATAAAGCCCTCGTCACGACGAGTTTCCACAACCCGTTTAGCAACAGAGGCGCCAAGGCCCGGCACTGAAATAAATGGCGGAATCAGCGTGTCGCCTTCAATAATGAAATCGAACGCGTCCGACTTGTCTATGCTGACAGGCTGCATTTTAAACCCGCGCTGTGCCATTTCATTAACGAGTTCAAGAACGACGAGTGTATCTTTTTCTTTCTTCGACAGTTCCTGGAAGTTCTGGTTCAGTTCGTTAACGCGGTGACGGATTGTATCTTTATCTTTGACCATCGTTAAGAGATCAAAATCTGTTGCACGGACTGTAAAGTAGCTCGCATAGTAAAACAGCGGGTGATGCACTTTAAAGTACGCAATTCTTACTGAGTTCAGCACGTAAGCAGCGGCATGGGCTTTCGGGAACATGTATTTAATTTTCTTACATGAGTCGATGTACCACTTCTCAACGCCGTTATCTTTCATTGCCTGCTCGTGTTCTTCTGTTAAACCTTTACCCTTACGCACTTTTTCCATAATGTTAAACGCAACACTCGGTTCAAGTCCCTTATACATCAGCGTTACCATGATGTCGTCACGACAGCCGATAACGTTCGACAGATCACATGTACCCTTGCGGATTAAGTCCTGTGCGTTGCCGAGCCAGACGTCTGTACCGTGGGACAGTCCTGAAATCTGTACGAGTTCACTGAAGGTCGACGGTCTTGTATCTTCCAGCATCTGACGCACGAAACCTGTCCCAAACTCAGGAATGCCGAGCGTTCCTGTCTTACATAAAATCTGATCCGGTGTGACTCCTAATGATTCAGGGCCGCTGAACAATTTCATCGTTTCCTTATCATCTGTCGGTACTGTAGTCGGATCAATGCCTGACAGATCCTGCAGCATGCGGATCATCGTCGGGTCATCGTGACCGAGTATGTCCAGTTTTAATAAGTTACTGTCTATTGAGTGGAAGTCGAAATGCGTCGTCTTCCATTCAGCTTCAACATCATCCGCCGGATATTGAATCGGCGAGAAGTCGTATATATCCATGTCGTCCGGGACAACGATAATACCGCCCGGATGCTGACCTGTTGTACGTTTAACACCGCTGCACCCAAGTACAAGACGGTCAATTTCCGCGCCCCGTTTGTGCAGACCGTTATCGTTTAAATAACCTTTAACGTAACCGAATGCTGTTTTCTCGGCAACAGTTCCGATTGTTCCGGCTTTGTAAACGTAATCCGTGCCGAACAGATCCTTCGTGTACTGGTGCGCTTTAGACTGATACACACCGCTGAAGTTTAAATCGATATCCGGTACTTTATCCCCTTTAAAGCCGAGGAATGTTTCAAACGGGATATCCTGTCCTTCTTTAATTAAATCTACATTACATTTACTGCATTTTTTGTCGGGTAAATCGTAACCGCTCGATACCGAACCGTCAGTAAAGAACTCTGACTCTTTACATTCCGGACAGACGTAATGCGGCGGCAGCGGGTTAACTTCGGTAATTTCAGTCATCGTTGCGACAAGACTTGAACCGACAGAACCCCTTGAGCCTACGAGATAGCCGTCATCAAGCGAGCGTTTAACGAGCTTGTGGGATATCAGGTAAATTACAGCAAAGCCGTTGCCGATAATACTCTCAAGTTCTTTTTCGAGCCGGTCGACGACAATCTGCGGCACATCTTCACCGTAAAGTGCTTTTGCGTTATTGTAACTCATCTCTCTGATTTCTTCTTCTGCTCCGTCAATTGCCGGCGGATATAAATCCTTTTTAATAACTTCAACGTTCCCGATCATATTAGCAATTTTCTGCGTGTTCGAGACGACAATTTCAAATGCTGTCTCCTCATCCAGAAAATCGAACAGCTCGAGCATTTCCTCAGTTGAACGAAAATGAGCTTCCGGCAAGTTGCCGCGTGACAGCGGATTCCCCGGATTCGCTCTGACTAAAATATCACGGGACAGCTTATCGGACTCTTCCAGATAATGCACGTTGCCTGTTGCCACAACTGTTTTGTCCAATTCTTTGCCGAGTTTAATAATATTTTCAATAATTTCCTCAAGCGTTGCTTCATCGCGTACCACTTCTCTGTCTAACAGCCGCTGGTACAGCGGTTTCGGGAAGACTTCCAGGTAGTCGTAGAAATGCGCTTTTTTCTTCGCTTCTTCATATGACTTCTGCATCATTGCAGTAAATACTTCACCGTTATCGCAGGCGCTGCCGATTAGCAGTCCTTCCCGGTGTTCTTCAAGCACCTGGCGTTTAATACGCGCAGATTTATAAAAGTGGTCGGTCAATGACAGACTCACAATTTTAAATAAGTTTTTTAAACCTGTATTGTTCTGCACTAATATCGAAATGTGTGTCGGCATCGCCCGTTTGTACGAGTCGCTGTTTGCCAGACTCTTATTAATGTCTTTATGATTTGTAATACCGTAGTCCGCCTTCAGCTGTGCCATCATCTTAATGAATATATAGGCAGTTGCTTCAGCATCGTAAATCGCGCGGTGATGCTGGGTTAAGTCAACATTGTACTTCTTCGCAAGAATATTCAGGCCGTGCTTTTTCATGCTTGTGTTAATCGTGCGTGACAGTTCAAGCGTATCGATAACGCCGTTAGTCGACTTGCCGAAGCCTTCTTTTTCATACGCTTCATCGATAAAGCCCATATCAAAGCTCGCATTATGTGCGACAAAGATGGCATCCCCGACCCACTCTTTAAAATCTCTGATCACATCACTGATGTCAGGGGCGCCGATGAGCATATCGTCAGTAATTCCCGTCAATTCTTTAATCAGTTCCGAAAGCTTCTCTCCCGGATTGCTGAAGCGTTCAAATTTATCGATAACTTCACCGTTTTTCACTTTAACACCGGCGAGCTCAATAATTGAATCATATTTAGATGACAGACCTGTCGTCTCAACGTCAAAGACGACGAATTCATGATCTTCCAATGAATAATCCTGCGGACGGTAGGCAATTGGTGCACCGTCATCGACGAGCAGGCCTTCCATGCCGAAAATCATTTTAAAATCATCATCGCCTCTTGTCGCGTTAAATGCCTCCGGAAATGCCTGTACGTTATTGTGATCCGTAATAGCGAGTGCTGAATGCCCGTACTGTTTCGCACGCTTAATATATTCTGTCACACTCGTCATGCCGTCCATCTGACTCATCGCCGAATGCAGATGAAGCTCAACACGTTTCTTGTCTGCATTATCGCGTTTAGGTTTTTTATTGACCGCTGTTAAGTTACGGATATTTAAGACCATATCCTTCGTAAACTCATCGTATTCCACGCGGCCTTCAATAATTACCCAGTCGCCTGCTTCCAGCACTTCAAATACTTCATCATCGTTTTTACCGTGGCGTGAAAACATTTTTGCCATAATTGAATCAGTATAATCCGTTAATTTCAGCTGCAGAATTTTACGGCCGCTTCGAAGATCACGCACTTCCTTAGAGAAAATGTGTCCTTCGATTTTTACGCTGTATTCTTCATCAAAAATATTTTCGAGCGGACGGACACCATCGAAGTTCTGCGGCTTGCCGATTTGTTTCGGTACATTGCCCTGACGCTCCATCTGTTCGTCCATTTTTTCCTTATCGGAAATAAACTGAGTAATGAGCGCTTCTCTTTCATCGCTGATACTTTTCTCCAGAGCTTCTGAACGCGATGACTGCAGTTCATCATCAATAATTACTTCAAGACCGTTTAAATGGATACCGAAGTATTTATACGCATTTAACAGATTGCCGTTGATATGCTTGTTGAAATGCGACTGTTCAATCGCATTTTTAACTGCAATATAAAGCACGCCTTCTTTCAGCTTTTTATCAGTGCGTTCGAGCTGGTGCTTTATATTGTCATTGATCGACAGACTGTTTACGGCCGTCATAAAATAATCCAGAACGAGCTGTTCATCAAATTTACCCTCGGCCATAATCAGTTCTGTTTTAGCAATGTCTTTAAATGCTTTATTTATATTAGTACTCATCATTTGATACAGCGCACTTGGTATAATACGGTCTGTAGTCAGATGGAATTGCCAGATTCTGTTCTTGTCATCGACAACAACACGCGACAGCTCGGCATTTTCCAAATAGTTATTTTGAGTAATATTTGCCTGTTCAAGTAAAATCTTTAATTTATCGTGGCTTTCCAATTAGAAAACACTCCCAGTTAAAAATTCCATACCCTGCACCGGTCTCCTTAGAAAAACGCGTAAATCTAAGATTTACGCGTAGTCATTGTCTGCAAGATATGATGTTAAGTCTGTAATCTGTACTTCTGTTGATTCTTCTTCCAGACGGCCTTTCACTTCTACAATGCCGTCTTTCGCGCCGCGTCCGACGACAATTCTTACAGGCAGTCCGATTAATTCTGAATCGGCGAATTTAACACCTGCACGTTCGTTGCGGTCATCGTAGAGCACTCGGGATTTCTTCGATAAAATATCGTATAATTCCGATGCAGTATTTGTAATCGTCTCATCTTTCGTATTCGCAGTAATAATGTGAATATCAAAAGGTGTAACTGATTTAGGCCAGAAGATACCTTTATCATCGTGGTGACTTTCGACAATTGCCGACAGTACACGTGAAATTCCGATACCGTAGCAGCCCATTAATACAGGTTTTGCACGGCCATTCTGATCCAGAACATTAAAGTTCATCGACTCTGAATATTTAGTGCCCAGTTTAAATACCTGACCAACTTCAATGCCGCGCATAAATTTCGCCTGGCCTGAACCGTCAGCAACCATTTCACCTTCGTTGATGAATCTGAAGTCCCCGGTACCTGCTGCTTCAAAGTCACGTTCGTGGTTCACATTTAAAATGTGATAGCCTGTTTCGTTGGCACCGACAGGATAATTTCTCATCGCCGCCACCTGGTAATCAAGATAAACCGGAATTGAGGACTCGACAGGACCAAGTGAGCCTGGTGAAGCATTCAATTCAGCTGTGATTTCAGCATCTTCTGCCATTTCGATAATTTCTGAGTTAAAGTATGCTTTTACTTTAATGTCATTTAATTCCTGATCTCCTCGGATAACAACCATTTTCAGTCCGTCATCAGTTTTAACAACCATCGTTTTAGTCGTTAACGTTAAATCTGTATTTAAGAATTCAGCAAGTTCTTTAACTGTAGCAATGTCAGGTGTTGCAATTTTTTCAGTTTCTTTCATTTCTTCAATGCTGTTTTCAGCGGGAGCTGTACATTCAGCTTTTTCAATGTTTGCAGCATAGCTGCTTTCATCTGTATAAACGATCGTATCTTCACCGATATCAGCAAGTGCCATAAATTCATGTGTATGGCTGCCGCCGATAGAACCGCCGTCTGCTTCAACAGCTCTAAAATTCAGGTCCAGTCTCGTAAAGATACGGCTGTATGCATCGTACATATCTCTGTATGTTTTATCGAGTGATTCCTCGTCGATATGGAAAGAGTATGCGTCTTTCATTATAAACTCACGTCCGCGCAAAAGACCAAAGCGCGGTCTTAACTCATCGCGGAATTTTGTTTGAATCTGGAATAAGGTCAACGGCAGTTTTTTATAGCTTTTCAGTTCATCGCGGACAAGTGCAGTAATAACTTCCTCATGCGTCGGTCCAAGTGCGAACTCTCTGTCGTGACGGTCGCTGACTCTCATCAGCTCTTTGCCGTAAGCCTGCCATCTGCCTGATTCTTCCCATAATTCACGCGGATGAAGAACTGGAAGGTGCACTTCGGCACCGCCGATATTCATCATTTCCTCGCGTACAATATTCTGGATATTGTTCAGTACCAGCTGTGTAATTGGCAGGTATGCGTAAATACCGCGTGCGAGCTGTTTAATCATGCCCGATTTAAGCATCAGACGGTGACTTAAACTTTCGGCTTCTGTTGGTGTCTCCCTAAGTGTAGGGATAAACATTTGTGATTGCCTCATACTGTTTCACTCCTATAAGAAAAATGTTTTAATATCGTTCCAGGTGACAAGCACCATAATAACCAGGACGAATAATACGCCGATTAATTGTATGTTTAATTCTACTTTGCGGTTTAATGGACGCCTGAAGATTCCCTCGTATAAAACGAATAAAATTCTTCCTCCGTCGAGTGCCGGAATCGGCAGCAAGTTCATTATACCTAAATTCACACTGAGCAGTGCAGTGAAGTTCATCAGTACTAAAATACCCTGTGAAGCAACGGATTCCGTCACTTTATAAATACCGACCGGTCCGTTCAGCATATCAAAACTGAATGTGCCTGCGAAAATCGTCCCGATCATATTAACAACGAGTTCAAATATTAATGACATACTGGAGACCGTTTCCTGAATTCCCCACCATACCGGTGCGATAATGCCATTTTCAAAATCTCTGCCGACACCGATAATCAGACGTTTCTGCTCTGTGCCGTCCGGCAGCTCTGTTGTTTCAACAGCAGGTACAAGCGTTTCTGTATGAGTGTCTCCCCCTGACTCAATAACGAGTTCCTGCGGGCTGCCTTCGCCTTCTTGAATCAGCTGTGTCATATGTGCCCAGCTGTCGACTGATGTTCCGTCAATTGACTGAATACGGTCGCCTGCTTCAAGGTCAATATCTGCTGCCGGCGTATCTTCTACAACCGTACCGACAATCGGTTCATCCACCGGTTTACCTTGTATATAAAACAGAATGGTAAACAGTACGAATGCAAGCAGGAAATTGAATAAGGGACCGGCAAACAGCGTTATGAAACGCGCCCATACACTTTTCGTTTCAAATCTTCCCGACAGCGGTGCAATTCGTTCAAGCTCGGAGTTTTCTACGAAGTAACACTCTGAGCTGAAGTGATACGTCACTTCGCTGTTATCGTTCAGTTTTAAACCTTTGATGTACATCGCTTCTGCGATGTCGCTCTCCACAACTTCGATTTCTTCGACGTGCTGGAAATTATGTTTATCATCTAATAAGATATGTGTAATTTCATCGTTGTCGTTTAACTTAATATTGATACGCATACCGGCATTCAGCGGATTGACTTCCATATCTTTTGACGCCATCCGCACGTATCCGCCGATTGGCAGAAGACGCACTGTATACTGCGTATCATTGTATTTATATGAAAAGATTTTCGGACCCATACCGATGGCAAACTCCGGACACATAATGCCAGCGCGTTTTGCGAAGAACATATGCCCGAATTCGTGTACGGTAACAAGCAGTCCGAAAACGACTATAAATGCTAAAATTCCTGTCACTTACTTCACCTCATATTTGATTTATAGCGCGCGTCAAGGCTCAGTATCGTTTCAAGATCCGGATTTTGAATATTCTCGTGCTGCAGCATGCGGGATTCAACAATTTCTTCAATTTCCAAAAATGAAATTCTGCCCTGTAAAAATTCACCAACTGCATATTCATTAGCAGCGTTCATTACAGTCGGCAGCGTACCGCCTGCTTCCAGCGCATCATAAGCGAATTTTAACATTTTAAAGCGGTCAAAATCCATTGGTTTGAAGTTAAGCTGTGATAATTCACTTAAGGACAGCGGATTATTTTTATGTAACCGCTCCGGATGAGTAAATGCATATTGTATGGCAGTTCTCATATCGGAATTGCCAAGCTGTGCCATAATACTGTTATCGATAAATTCCACCATCGAATGAATGATGCTTTCTTTATGCAGCAGTGTTTTAATCTGGCTAATGTCGACATCAAATAAATGCTTCGCTTCAATGACTTCAAAACCTTTGTTCATCATCGTCGCAGAATCAATTGTAATCTTTTGTCCCATCGACCAGTTCGGGTGATTTAAGGCGTCTTTCAAAGTGACATTACTGAGGTCTTTACGCGTCAAATCTCTGAAAGAACCTCCGCTTGCCGTAATAATAATATTGCTGATTTCTTTTTCATTTTCACCCTTTAAACATTGGAACAAAGCTGAATGCTCTGAATCCACAGGGATAATCTGCACATTTTTTTGAGCCGCACGTGACATTACAATATCGCCTGCTGCAACTAATGTTTCTTTGTTCGCAAGCGCAATATCAATACCGGCATCGATTGCAGCAAGTGTCGGTTTTAAACCGACACTGCCAAGAATTGCTGTTAAAAGTAAACTGCTGTCAAATGTCGCAACTTCGATAAGACCTTCGTCTCCCGCTGTAAATTCAATCTGCGGATACCGGGCTTTCAGCCCGCTCACGGCATGCTCATCCTGTACTGACACGAGCGCCGGTTTAAAGTCAGCTAAAATCTCATCCAGTTTAGATAAATTCCGTCCGGCTGAAATTGCGCCGAGTTTAAAGTGTTCCGGATTATTTTTAATGACATCAAGCGCCTGGGTTCCGATAGAGCCCGTGACACCGAGTATAGAAATGGTTTTTATCATAGAATTCACCTGTTATTATGAAATAATCGGTAAGATGTTCATCAGGGGCAGTACAAAGATGAAACTGTCAAAGCGGTCTAGAATACCGCCGTGTCCCGGTAAAAATGTGCCTGAATCTTTCACGTCAAAGTGACGTTTTAGTGCGGATTCCACGAGGTCCCCCATCTGCCCGAATATACTGAGGACAATCGTAAACGGAATTAAGAGCCAAAGCGAGCCTTCCATCAAACCAGTCATAACAAAAACAACCGGTATAATTACCGATACAAGCGTACCGCCGAGTGAGCCTTCAATCGTTTTGTTCGGACTAATCTGCGGCCATAGTTTACGTTTGCCGAATGATTTACCGAATAAGTAGGCACCCGTATCTGTAAGCCAGACAATCAGGAGGGCATATAAAATATAAATAAGTCCTGATTCACGCGTTTCAAAAAAGTACATAAAACCGATGCCGATATACGCAACTGCCATTACGCAAAAACTCATATCGACAAAGTTAAATCTATTTTTTGAGACAACTGTCGTCGACAGCATAATAAGTGCGAGTGCAACGATAATCTCCAGCTGAAAATCAGCGATGGTCGGAGAGTATGATTCCTGCGGTATTAATACCATGCAGAGAGCAATTAAAGATAGTATACCCGGCAGTGAAAATATATGGATGCGGTTCATCTTTAAAATTTCGTAAAGACCCGTAATTGCCATGAGGTAGACTAATATTAACAGCGGCCATGAGCCGAGAATTACAATCGGCAAAAATAACAGCAGTGCAAAGACTGCAGTTATCGTTCTAGTCTTCATCTATTACATCCTCCTCATTTAAGCCTCCAAAACGCCGTTCTCTCTTTTGGTACTGGGCGATTAAATCATCCAGCTCATCAGTCGAGAATTCCGGCCACAGCGTATTTGAAAAGAATAATTCGCTGTAGGATGCCTGCCATAATAAGAAATTACTCAGCCGGTATTCACCTGAAGTTCTAATAATCATTTCAGGATCCGGCATATCTTTAGTCATTAAATAATCTTCGAATTTTCTGCTGTCGATGGAGTCGGCATCAAGTGTTCCCGCCTGAACGTCAGCGATTATCTCTTTGACCGCGCCAATCAGTTCGTCACGTCCACCATAGTTCAGTGCAAAAACGAGTGTCAGACCGGTATTTCCAGCAGTTTTATCGATTGCTGTCTGAACTGCTTTGCGCGTATGCTTCGGCAGCGCTTCAAATTCACCGATCGTTTTAACAATAACGTTTTTTTCAATTAATTCGGGTAAAAACGTACTGAGAAAATCGGTCGGCAGTTTAAGTAAATAGTTTACTTCACTTTTTGGACGGGACCAGTTTTCTGTTGAAAACGCATAAAGCGTTAAATACTTAAGTTTTATATCTGCAGCATGTCTCACGATGCGCTTAACATTCTGCATTCCTTCATAATGGCCTTTTATGCGCGGCATGCTGCGCATCTTCGCATATCTGCCGTTGCCATCCATAATAATCGCTATATGTTCCGGTATAGGTCTCTCAGTCAGAGATTTATTTTTAGTCGCTTTAAACATGACGATCCTCCGTGCCAAATATGTATCTGTAATTAATTTTAATATACTTCTTCAATTATTTTATTTTAACATAGTTATACAATAAAAAAACAGGTAAGTCCCCTTACCTGTTTTAGGATTAAACTTCCAGAATGTCTTTTTCTTTAGCGTCACACATTGCATCGATTTCAGCGATGTGTTTATCTGTTAATTTCTGAATGTCGTCAGTCAGACCTCTCAGTTCATCTTCTGAAATATCGCCTGCTTTTTCTGAAGCTTTAAGCTCATCGTTAGCATCACGGCGTACGTTGCGGATTGCAACTTTGGCATTTTCGCCTTCTTTACGTGCGTCTTTAACGAATTCTTTGCGTCGTTCTTCTGTAAGCTGAGGTACAGTAATACGAATCAGCGTGCCGTCACTCGTCGGGTTGACACCAAGATCTGCCATCTGAATTGCTTTCAGAACACTGTCAACAGAGCTTTTGTCATAAGGTGTAACAACCAGCATACGCGCTTCAGGGATACTGATGCTTGCAAGCTGATTTAATGGTGTCGGGGCACCGTAGTATTCAACGTTTACACGGTCCAGCATGCTTGAGTTTGCAGCACCTGTACGGATAGAAGCAAGTTCTCTTGCCAGGCTGTCGATTGATTTGGACATTTTATCTCCGGCAGTTTTCAAAACGGATTCACTCATATTAATATCTTCTCCTATTGCTTTGTAATAGTCGTACCGATTGTTTCTCCTGAAACGGCACGCTTAATATTACCCTCTTCTGTAATTGAAAATACCATAAGCGGGATGTCGTTGTCCATACAGAACGATGATGCTGTAGCATCCATCACCTGCAGGTTTTCCTGTAACATTTCAATGTAAGTCAGCTTTTCATACTTAACAGCTGTCGGATCGGTTTTCGGATCTGCAGAATAAACACCGTCTACGTTGTTTTTACCCATCAGGATAACATCTGCTTCAATTTCCGCTGCACGGAGTGCTGCTGTCGTATCTGTTGAGAAGTACGGATTGCCGATACCGGCTGCAAAAATAACGATGCGTCCTTTTTCAAGGTGACGGATTGCACGTCTTCTTATATAAGGTTCAGCGACCTGTTTCATTTCGATTGAAGTCAGCACTCTTGTCTCATGACCGAGCTGCTCTAAACTATCCTGCAGTGCAAGGGAGTTCATTACTGTTGCAAGCATCCCCATATAATCCGCTGTACCGCGGTCCATACCGAGATCACTGCCTATTTTGCCGCGCCAAATATTGCCGCCGCCGACGATAATCGCCATTTCAACACCTAACTTCTGAGCTTCCGAAACCTGTGATGCGATATTTTTAATAATCACCGGATTAATTCCGAAACCATCATCGCCAGCAAGTGCTTCCCCGCTGAGTTTTAACACGATTCGTGTAAATTTAGAAGATTCAGCCATGTTTTTCAATCCTTTTCATTGAATTTATTACTTAGAAAAAAAGACACCGAAGTGTCTTTTTAATAAAATTATTTTTTAACTTGTCCTAATACTTCATCAGCAAAGTTTTCTTCGCGTTTTTCGATACCTTCACCAAGTTCGTAACGAACGAATGAACGGATAGATGCTTTTTTAGAATCTAAGTACTGCTGAACAGTCTGATCAGAATCTTTAACAAATGGCTGATCCACGATGCAGATTTCTTCTAAATACTTACGAACTCTTCCTTCAACCATCTTGTCGACGATTTTTTCTGGTTTACCTTCGTTTAACGCCTGCTGACGCAGTACTTCACGCTCGTGATCAAGTTCTGCCTGATCAACCTGATCGCGTGAAACGTATTTAGGATTTAATGCTGCAGCATGCATAGCAACATCTTTTGCGATATTTTCGTCAGTTGTACCTTCTACTACTGTTAACACACCGATACGCCCGCCCATATGCATGTACTGGCCGAATGCGTCGTTATCAGTTTTAGTTTCAACTGCAAAACGTCTGATGTTTAATTTTTCTCCGATTGTTGCAACTGCATTGTTCATAATTGAAGTCACAGTTTCGCCGTCAATTTCAGAGTTAGATAAAGCTTCTACATCTGCAGGTTTAGTTGCAAGGATGTGTGAAGCAATTTTCTTAACAAGTTCCTGGAAAGTTTCATTACGTGCTACGAAGTCTGTCTCAGCATTGATTTCAACAATTACTGCTTCGTTTCCTTCTGCAGCAATGTAAACAGCACCTTCTGCAGCAATACGGTCAGCTTTTTTAGCTGCTTTCGCAATACCGTTTTCGCGGAGGTAGTCGATTGCTTTATCGATATCTCCATCAGTTTCTACAAGCGCTTTTTTACAATCCATCATACCTGCGCCAGTTTTGTCACGTAGTTCTTTAACTAATTTTGCTGAAATAGCCATTATTCAGTCCTCCATATAATTGTTGTAAAAAAGGTGATAAGTATTACGCTTATCACCAAGATTTCAATTAATTATTGTGCTTTTTCTTCTGTAGTCTCAGCTGAAGCATCTTCTTCTTTTAAGTCGATATTTTGTTCTGCTGCTACTTCTGCGTCAGAAATACCACGTTGACCTTCTAAAACAGCGTCTGCCATTTTGCTAGTCATCAGTCTAACCGCGCGGATAGCGTCGTCGTTAGCCGGGATTACATAGTCGATTTCGTCCGGGTCACAGTTAGTGTCGACCATTGCAACGATAGGAATTCCTAATTTTTTAGCTTCTGCAATCGCGTTGCGTTCTTTGCGCGGGTCAACGATGAAAATAGCGCTAGGCATTTTCTTCATGTTGCGGATACCGCCAAGGAACTTGTTCAGGCGTGCATATTCTTTACGTAATTCAACAACTTCTTTTTTAGGAAGTACGTCGAAAGTACCGTTTTCTTCCATTCTTTCGATTTCAGAAATTCTCTTGATACGTTTGTTGATTGTTTGATAGTTAGTTAAGAGTCCACCTAACCAGCGTTGGTTGATGTAAAGCTGACCAGCACGTTCCGCTTCTTCTTTGATAGCGTCCTGAGCTTGTTTTTTAGTACCGACAAAAAGAACTTGTCCGCCTTCTTCAGAAACTGACTTAACGAAGTCATAAGCTTCTGCAACTTTCTTAACTGTTTTCTGTAAGTCGATAATGTAGATGCCGTTACGTTCCGTAAAGATATATCTGCTCATCTTAGGGTTCCAGCGGCGTGTCTGGTGTCCGAAATGTACACCTGCTTCAAGCAATTGTTTCATAGTAATTACTGCCATGATTTGTTTCCTCCTAATGGTTTATACCTCCAGCATCGTGCTGAATAACCACCTGTTTAAAGGCACCGGTTAATCCCTTACTCTGCTGTGTGTATTTGGTCTTTTGACCGATTAATACTATATCATATATATTCTTTCTCTGCAAGCTTAGCTTTCTTTGCGAAGCTCAGGCAGGAAGTCTTCTTTTTTAACTTTGATAAACGTCCCTTTCATTCCTAAAGAACGTGATTCAATTACGCCTGCACTTTCAAGTTTACGGAGTGCGTTAACGATAACTGAACGCGTAATGCCGACACGGTCTGCAACTTTAGAAGCAACAAGCAGGCCTTCGTCTGCATTAAGCTCATCAAAAATGTGCTCGATTGCTTCACGTTCAGAATATGATAATGAACGGATTGCCATAGAAATGCTCGCTTTATCGCGCGCTTTCTGTTCAACTTCTTCATTTTTCTCACGCAGGATTTCCATACCGACAACTGTACCGGCATATTCAGCAAGTACTAAATCATCTTCTGAGAATTCATTTTCTCTGCGGCCGAGTACTAATGTACCTAAACGGTTGCCTCCGCCGTAGATTGGCACGATGCACGTTTCAGAATCCTGATACGGATCTTCCGACGGGAAGATCGTTAAGTCATCTTCAAATGCGATGTTTTCACGAGTTTCAGTAATACGCATAATCTGATTAACGTAATACTCAGGGAATTGTCTGTTTTCAAGCATATCGACAATACGCTCGTTTTCGATAGTCTGTACGACACCAATACCGAGTAATTTACCTCTTTTAGAAACGATAAATGTATTACATTCCAGAATACGGCTTAATTTAACTGCGACTTCTTCGAAATCTACTTTAATGTTTGAACTGCCTTGAATTAAATTGTTAATCTCACGTGTTTTTTGTAATAAACTAGCCATGATATTTCACTCCTGTTATTTTATAAAATAAATTCACTTAAATCTTTATCTGTGGAAATATGATCCAGTTTTGAATCGACGTACTGCTTCGTAATCTCAACGTGTGCGCCCTGCATGTTGCTCGCTTCAAACAACAGCTCTTCCAGCAGTGTTTCTAATATTGTATGAAGTCTTCTTGCACCGATATCATCTGTCGATGAGTTTACCTTGTAGGCAATTTCGGCAAGCGCTCTGATTGCTTCATCTGTAAATGACACAGATACATCTTCTGTTTTCAGCAGGGCTTCGTACTGCTGCAGCAGTGAATTCTTCGGTTCTTTTAGAATGCGTTCGAAATCATCTGTTGTCAGTTTGTTCAGTTCGACGCGGAGCGGGAAACGCCCTTGCAGTTCAGGGATTAAATCACTCGGCTTGGCAACGTGGAATGCACCTGCACCGATAAATAAAATATAATCCGTTTTAATCGAGCCGTATTTAGTCTGCACTGTTGAACCTTCTACGATTGGTAAAATATCGCGCTGCACGCCTTCTCGGGAAACATCTCCCGAATTCTGGCTGCTTTTAGCAATCTTATCGATCTCATCGATAAAGATAATTCCTGTTGTTTCTGCCAGCTGAATTGCCTCGTCATTAACATTATCGAGGTCGATCAGCTTTTCAGCCTCTTCATCGATTAAATACTGACGTGCTTTTTTCACTGTCATCGTGCGCTTATTTTTCTTCTTCGGCATTAAGTTTTGCAGCATGTCGCCCATGCCGTTGTTATCCATACCCGGCATCATCATGCCAAGCTGGTTTGTACTTTCAGCCACTTCGATCGTTACTTTTTCATCTTCAAGCTTGCCGGCAAGAAGCTGATTTTTTATATCGCGGCGTTTCAGCCTGATTGAATCATCTATTTCTTCCAGCTCTTCGTTTTCATTCTGCTGGTTCATGAGCATTTCAAACGGGTTATTGCTCGCCGGTTTTTGTTTCTTTCGTCCAGGTGCAATTAAACCTGTCAGACGTTCATTTGCTAAATCCAGCGCATCATCAGCCACTTCATTTTTCTTAGCCTCTTTAACCATGCGGACGGCACTGTCGACCAGGTCTCTGACCATAGATTCAACATCGCGCCCGACGTAACCGACTTCCGTATACTTAGTCGCTTCGACTTTTGTATACGGACTGCCTGTAATTTTGGCAATGCGTCTTGCGATTTCTGTTTTACCGACACCAGTCGGTCCAATCATCAGAATGTTTTTAGGAATAACTTCCTCTTTCAGTTCATCGTCAAGCAGCATTCTTCTGTAGCGGTTGCGCATTGCAATCGCGACTTTTCTTTTTGCTTCATCCTGTCCGACAATACTTTCATCGAGACGGGCTGTAATTTCTCTTGGAGAAAGATTGGTGTTTGACATTTATCTCACTCTTCCTTCTAATCGATTGTTTCTACTATTATATTGTCGTTAGTAAATACGCAGATTTCACTTGCAAGAGTCAGGCTGTCACGCGCAATCATTTCAGCACTTAAATCTGCGCCGTGTTTCTTCAGAGCGCGTCCTGCTGCGAGCGCGTAGTTGCCGCCGGAACCAATTGCCAGAATGCCGTCATCCGGTTCAATCACTTCACCTGTACCGGAGACCAGCAGCAAATCGTTTTTATCCATTACGATCAGCATAGCTTCCAGCTGGCGAAGCATTTTATCCCCGCGCCATTCTTTAGCCAGTTCAACTGCAGCACGCTGCAGATTGCCGTTATACTCATGCAGATTTGCTTCAAATTTTTCAAACAGTGTAAAGGCATCAGCCACACTGCCTGCAAAACCTGCTACGACCTGATCGTTAAATAAACGGCGGACTTTTTTTGCTGTATGTTTCATTACGACCTGATTGCCGAGTGTTACCTGGCCATCACCTGCAATCGCCATCTTGCCGTGATGTTTAATCGCGAATATCGTCGTCATTTTGTCACCTCTTCTTATTACTCGGGTGTGCATTTAAATAAGTCTTTTTAAGCTGATCAGTCGTCACATGAGTGTAGCGCTGTGTCGTTGATAAAGACTCATGGCCGAGCAAATCCTGCACTGCCCGTAAATCTGCTCCGTTGTTCAGTAAATGCGTTGCAAACGTATGCCGGAAAGTATGCGGATGAATGTCCAGATGGAGCGCGCTCCGCTTCACCGTCATATCGATAATATGGCGGAGTCCGCGAACTGTGAGCGGCCCTCCTCTGTGATTTACCCACATTGCATCATTCTTAAGTATCTCTTCGCTGTATGTTTCAGCATAACTTTCCAAAGCACGGGCTGCACGGTCGTGAAACGGCACGACCCGCCATTTGCGTCCTTTCCCAAGCACCCGGACAATCTGTACTGTGAAATCAATGTCCTTCGGCCTTAAAGCAATCAGTTCGCTCGCCCGCATACCAGTTGCGTAAAGCAGCTCCAGTATCGCGAGGTCGCGTTCATACATTTTATGATTTTGATCCAGACTTTCAAATAGCGCTTCGATTTCATTCTCGTACATAAAATCCGGAAGCACTTCTTCCTTTTTTGGAAAAGGCAGTGCCGTAAACGGATTTATATCGACGCAGTCTCTGTCAGCTAAATAATTGTAGTAGCTTCTAAGCGTCGATATTTTTCTCGATACGGTTGATTTTTTAAAGTTGCGGTCATACAGCATTGCCAGGTAGTTTCTTGCATCAATATATTTAAATGCCTGTACCGATAAACTTTCAGTCTTCAAAAAAGTTATGAATTCATGAATATCATGATCATAACTTTTTATAGAATGATCGGAAAAATTACGCTGATACTTAAGCATTCGTAAAAAATCATTGACGTAAATTTCAACCACCTCATTCTTTGTCTGAATTTTATCATAATTTAAATTATTTAGCCAAGTAATACAATATAACACCTGTCCAAAAATAAACAACAGTAATTATATTAAACCATTTTTAATTAAATTGCACTCAATTGTACAAATATTTATAATTCTGTCAAAAAGGAAGACAATAAAGGCGCTTTCATTTCTTTTACGCTTGTGATTGCCTGTCCGATAGGGTTTAGAGGTAAGACTGTCGTGTATGAACGCTTAACAAAAAAACTGCACCCGGTTCTCCGGATACAGTTTATTCTTAGCTTGCGTCTTCTTTATATTCACAGTTCGTACATTTAACCTGTGCCTTCTTGCCTTTTTTCGTTTCAACCAGGTGATGCTCACATTTCGGACAGTTCCGCCCGATTGGACGATCCCATGATACGAAGTCGCATTCAGGATATCTTTCGCAGCCGAAGAAAATACGGTTTCTCTTCGATTTACGTTCGACGACTTCCCCTTCTTTACAAGTCGGACATTTAACGCCGATTTCTTTGACGATTGCTTTCGTATTGCGGCAGTCAGGGAAATTCGAACATGCCATGAATTTACCGTAACGGCCCATTTTGTAAACCATTGGAGAGCCGCATTTTTCACAGTCTTCTCCAACCGGTTCATCTTTAATTTCGATTTTTTCCATTTCTGCTTCCGCCCGGTCAACCTGCGGACTGAAGCCTTTATAGAATTCGTCGATAACTTGGCGCCATTCTTTATTACCGTCAGCTACTGAGTCGAGGCTTTCTTCCATATTACGGGTAAAGGCAATATCGATAATGTCAGGGAAGTATTCCACAACCTGCTCGTTGACGATCTCACCGATTTCAGTCGGGATAAAACGTTTCTGGTCCATGCGGACATAGTTACGTTTTTGAATGGTATCGATTGTCGGCGCGTATGTTGACGGGCGCCCGATTCCTGATTCTTCCAGTGTTTTAACGAGCCGTGCCTCAGTAAATCTCGGCGGCGGCTGTGTGTAGTGCTGAGCCGGCTCAATTTTTTCTGATGTTACTGTCTCTCCTTCATTCATTTCAGGAAGCTTACTGTTTAAATCATCTTCTGTGTCATCTGTACCTTCGATGTAAATTTGCATAAAGCCTTTAAATTTAATCGTCTGACCGGTACTTCTGAAAAGGACGCCATTATTGCTTAAATCTATTTTAACAGTATCTAATATTGCCGGTGCCATCTGGCTTGCAATGAAACGGTCCCAGATTAGTTTATACAGACGGTGCTGATCACGGCTCAGGTACTGCTTCATATTATCCGGTGTACGTTTTGCGGATGTCGGACGAACTGCTTCGTGCGCATCCTGTGCTGCAGCTTTCGCCGCTGACTTCTGAGTACCGGTAAATTCTTTGCCGTATGTCGACTCGATTAAATCATAGGCTTCATCTTTCGCAGTATTTGAAATACGTGTCGAATCCGTTCTCATATAAGTTATCAGACCGACTGTGCCTTCTTTTTTAATATCGATACCTTCATATAGCTGCTGAGCAAGCATCATTGTTTTACGTGCCTTATAGTTCAGCTTACGCGCTGCTTCCTGCTGCAGTGAAGAAGTTGTAAACGGCTGTGCCGGATTACGTTTCTTCTCTTTTTTCTCAACAGAATCAATGTTGAAGTCCGAGCCTTTTATTTGGGCCATAACTTTATCGACATCGTCTTTGTTCTGAAGTTTAGTCTTCTGCTTATCTGAAGCAAGCTTGTTAAATTTACCTGTAAATTTAGAGCGGCCAGTTTTAAATGTTCCTTCAATAGACCAGTATTCTTCAGGAACGAATTTACGGATTTCGTTTTCGCGGTCGATAATTAATTTCAGTGCAACCGACTGCACACGCCCTGCCGATAATCCTTTTTTAACTTTTTTCCATAATACAGGTGAGATGTTGTAACCCACAAGGCGGTCAAGTATACGCCTTGCCTGCTGCGCATCCACCAGCTGCATATCGATTTCCGACGGTGTTTTAAAACTTTCTTTAACTGCATCTTTCGTAATCTCGTTGAAAACCACACGGTAATAATCATTATCGGGTCCAAGTGCGTGGCTCAGATGCCAGGCAATTGCTTCCCCTTCTCTGTCGGGGTCACTTGCTAAGAATACTTTCTTTGCTTTTTTTGCTTCTTTTTTCAATTCTTTTAATAACGGGCCTTTACCGCGTATCGTAATATATTTAGGTTCGTAATTATTTTCTGTATCAATTCCAGTCTGACTGCGCGGAAGATCTCTCACGTGTCCCATGGAAGCAATTACTTTATAACGTTTACCGAGGTACTTTTCAATCGTCTTTGCTTTCGCAGGTGATTCTACGATAACTAAATTGTCTGCCACTCTGCTGCCTCCTAATTTTCTTTTATGCTTTTAATCTATTCAAGTCCAAATGATACACAGTCAAATTTTACTTTGTCAATCAAAATCGACTTATTATAATATTCACAGCTGCCGCTTTCATTCGAAATCACACTGTATATCCTGTGCATCCGTGACTGCTGATGCACCTTCTTTTATACGCAGGTTAGTCCCTTTTGACAGTGCCGATGTAATGTTCCCGGGCAGGCAGTAGACGTTCCGGTTATCATCGAGCGCCATCTCCAGCGTAATTAAACTGCCGCTTTTTTCTTCCGCTTCAGTCACGAGAACTCCGCGGGCACACCCTGCAATAATTCTGTTCCGTGCAACGAACTGCCATTTCTGAATCGGAGTGCCCGGCGGATATTCGCTGATTGTTAAATGATTTTTCTCCATTTCAGCACGGATATCCGCTGTCGTTTTCGGATAATGCGTATCGTGCCCGAATGCGAGCACGCCGATTGTCTTCATATTATTACCGATTGCAATACGGTGTGCCGCTTCATCAGCACCGTACGCAAGTCCTGATATGATAGCAATGTTTTTAAGAGCCGGCAAGAGGAGTTTCAGCGCTTTCTTCGTATAATCCGTCGCTTTTCTGCTGCCGACAACACCGAGCATATCTTCCATTAAGTGCTTCACATTACCGCGGTAATATAATATGTAGGGAAAATCATAAATCTCTTTCAGTAAAGGCGGATAAAGTGAGTGTTCATGCGTAATATAGCCGATATTCAGCCTGTCCAAATCTGCGATAATTCTCTTCCTGTCGAGTGTATTTGCATACTCAGTTTTACGCTTTAATTCAGGCGAAATAAAGCCATTATTTACGATTGCTAAATATTCTTTTGAAGTGACGCCTGCATAGCTCATAAGTAGTAAATCCATATGTGTCTCCCCCGTTATTATGATACTTATATTATAAAAGATTCGGGCGAAATTCAGATTTCATTTTGCCGACAAAAGTTTCCAGAAAAAGACAAAAAAAGACGATAATCCGGGTGGATTACCGTCTTTTTCACTCACTTGTATGAGTTATATTAAAATTATTTTACAGTCAGACATTTTTCGTAAAGTCCGTCTTCTTTCTTAATGCGTTCAATCAGCGTTTCACCAATTTCTGAAGGTGTTGCAGCTGTTTCGATTCCGCACTCGTTCATGATACGGATTTTTTCGTCAGCAGTCCCTTTACCGCCTGAAATAATCGCACCGGCATGGCCCATACGTTTTCCTGGAGGTGCAGTTTGTCCGCCGATGAAGCCGACAACAGGTTTAGTCATATTATCACGAACCCACTCTGCAGCTTCTTCTTCAGCAGTACCGCCAATTTCCCCGATCATTACTACTGCGTAAGTTTCAGGATCTTCGTTGAATTCTTTTAGCACATCGATAAAGTTCGTACCGTTTACAGGATCTCCGCCGATACCGACAGCAGATGTCTGGCCGACACCTTCCTGAGTTAACTGATGAACTGCTTCATAAGTTAATGTACCAGAGCGTGATACAACACCAACGTGTCCTTTTTTGTGAATATATCCAGGCATAATACCGATTTTAGTTTCGTCGGCAGTAATAACACCAGGACAGTTCGGTCCGATAAGACGCGTCTTTTTATCTTCTAAGTAACGTACTACTTTAACCATGTCGAGTACCGGAATGTGTTCTGTAATACAAATTACAAGGTCAAGTTCCGCGTCAGCAGCTTCCATAATTGAGTCTGCTGCGAATGGAGCCGGCACGTATACTACTGATACAGTTGCGCCAGTTTCTTTTTTAGCTTCTTCTACAGTATTGAATACAGGTACGCCTTCAACTTCCTGTCCGCCTTTACCAGGTGTCACACCAGCAACGATTTGAGTACCGTACTCAAGCATCTGCTTCGTGTGGAATAGTGCTGTTGAACCGGTAATACCCTGTACAATTACTTTAGTATTCTTATCTACAAATACAGCCACAATATATTCCTCCGTTATTATTTATTTTCGTTTACAGCAGCGATGATCTTCTGAGCACCTTCAGCCATTGTGCTTGCCGGTGTAATTGCGAGACCTGAGTCTGCAAGAATTCTCTTACCTTCTGCAACGTTTGTACCTTCCAAACGAACTACAAGAGGAATCTCAAGACCAACGTTATTTACAGCTTCAACTACACCTTCAGCTATAACGTCACACTTCATAATTCCGCCGAAAATGTTTACAAAGATACCTTCCACAGCTTTATCACTAAGGATAAGCTTGAATGCTTCAGTAACTTTCTCAGCAGTCGCGCCGCCCCCTACGTCAAGGAAGTTGGCAGGTTTTCCGCCGAAGTGGTTAATCGTATCCATCGTTGCCATTGCAAGTCCGGCACCGTTAACCATACAGCCGATATTTCCTTCTAAAGCGATGTATGCTAAATCGTGTTTAGATGCTTCGATTTCTTTTTCATCTTCTTCATCAAAGTCGCGTAATTCAACAACGTCTTTGTTTCTGTAAAGAGCGTTGGCATCGAAGTTAACTTTTGCATCAAGTGCGATAACTTCGCCGTCACCTGTAGTGACAAGCGGGTTGATTTCCATAATTGCTGCATCTTTTTCAATAAATACATCATATAAAGAAAGCATTAATTTAGCTGCTTTGTTTACTGATGCTGTTGGAATATTAATATTGAATGCAAGTCTTTTAGCCTGGAATGGCAGAAGACCTACTGCAGGGTCAATAACTTCTTTAAAAATCTTTTCAGGAGTTGCTTCTGCCACTTCTTCGATTTCTGTTCCGCCTTCTTCAGAACCCATTAATGTAACGCGGTTCGTCGCGCGGTCAATTACGAAGCCTAAGTAGTATTCGCTGTCGATATCGCAGCCTTCTTCAACAAGAAGACGTTTGATTTCAGTCCCGTCCGGACCGTTCTGATGAGTGACTAAGACTTTGCCTAATAATTCTTCAGCATATTCCTTAACCTCATCGACAGATTTTGCTATCTTAACGCCGCCTGCTTTACCACGGCCACCTGCGTGGATTTGAGCTTTGACAACGTAGACATCTGAATCAAGTGTTTTTGCTACTTCAACTGCTTCTTCTGGTGTAAGAGCAACGTCACCTTTAGGTACGTTTACACCCATTGAGCGAAAAATTTCTTTTCCTTGATACTCATGGATATTCATGATTTTCCTCCTAAGACTTTTTAATAAAGCTTACATACTCAATTATAGGAAACACTTAGTCGAATGTAAACGTGTAAGTGGTAACTAATCAAACAAATTATTGTTATTTTGAGAAAGTTTGAAAAATATTTCACAAGATACAAAGAATATAGTTCGAATCCGCATTATTATTGAGATTTCGGGCTTTTATGCGGATTAAGATTGTGAATTAAAACACTTAGAACTGGCCGCCGAACATACTTTTGACTGGTTCAAATGTTTTTCTGTGAATCGGTGTGGCACCGTATTTTTCCAATGCTTCAAGATGTGCTTTTGTGCCATAGCCTTTATGATTTGAAAATCCGTATTCCGGATATTCTTCAGCGTATTCTTCCATCATTAAATCACGTGTCGTTTTTGCAATTATTGAAGCTGCGGCGATAGAATTGGACACTGCATCGCCTTTAATGATAGACGTCTGCGGCACACCGTTGTCGAGCGTCATCGCATCGATCAGCAGATGTTCAGGCTGACCCGATAAATTATCAAGCGCACGCTGCATTGCAATTTTAGTTGCGTTGTAAATATTATGCGTGTCGATTTCTTCAGCTGTTGCAATACCGACACCGTAATCAGCATGTTTCATAATTTCTTCACGCAGTGCGATTCTTCTTTGGAGCGGAACTTTTTTTGAATCATCGAGCCCGATTATCTTATGATCCTGCGGCAGAATAACAGCCGCTGCCACGACGTCTCCTGCCAGCGGACCGCGACCTGCTTCATCGATACCTGCAATAATGATATCCGGGTGTTTGTTTTCATGCATCATCATCCTCTCGAAATGTTCGACGAGTGCCAATTCTTTTTGGAGTATGCGCGCCCGTGATTTAAGCGCGCCCTGTACACCTTTGCGCTCGTCTTCGTTATAGGCCGAGGACTTTAAATCGCCCATGGTTTTTATCTTGTTAATCTCCAGTTTAATATCGCTTATCTTCATATTATTATTCAGCATCCTCAGACAGGTCGAATGTAAACTGACCGATTTTTGCATCGCGAGTATCGTAAATCACTTTTTCAGTAACGCGTTCGTAGTCGATTTCATTACCGCTCATTTTAAAGCCCCGCGACTGCCCGATTGCGTCAAAAATTTCCACGATTTCAGAATTTTCATCGATATTAATGTTATAAAATTTATTAATTGCATCAAGGTGATGTTCCTGCATGAATTTGAGTGCAAATATCGCGATATCATCAAGGTTCACCACGTTATCTTTAATCGCACCTGTCAGAGATAGTTTACGTCCAATCGACTCATCTTCAAATTTAGGCCATAGTACTCCCGGCGTATCGAGCAGTTCCATTTTCGTTCCTGCTTTAATCCATTGCTGCGCTTTAGTTACACCTGGTGTGTTGCCCGTTTTCGCAACTTTGCGTTTGGCTATATTGTTAATAATGGTCGACTTCCCGACGTTCGGAATTCCGACAATCATCGCTCTGATCGCGCGCGGATTTATGCCCTTACGCTCCATGCGTTCAAAGATTTCCTTGGTCGCTTCGACCACTGTGTTTTCAATCTTCTTCAGCACATTCGGCTCCTTGCCGTTCAGCGCTATAGGATAAACGCCGTCAGCTTTCAGCCGTCTAATCCAGCGATCCGTTTCTTTATTGCTGGCCATATCTTTCTTATTTAGTACAACAACTCTCGGCTTGTCACCGATAACGTGATCCAGCATCGGATTTTTGGAAGCGTACGGAATACGCGCATCCAGTATCTCGATAACCACATCTACTTTCTTCAGACTCTCTTCAATTTGGCGGCGAGCCTTCGCCATATGTCCCGGGAACCAGTTAATTGACATATTAGGTTGCCCCTTTCTATATTGTTTCGTTCTATTTTCGTTTTTGTTTATCACTCTTACATTTTATCATGATTTTGGCGTGCGATGTGAGGATGATTGGCTTGCAGAGATAGTTATTTACTGATATATGTTTATCGGACAGTGTCGATTCTATAGTGTCTGACAAATCCATTTATCGGACAGTGTCGGTTCTA
>DONT01000004.1:230531-298226 GCA_003513765.1 Jeotgalicoccus sp. | reverse complement strand
CGATTCTACAGTGTCTGACAAATATGTTTATCGGACAGTGTAGAACCAAAAGTATTAGATAATATCGAATTAGCTGAGATAGTCCTTATATTTACGGGTTTGCTGCTCTTTTCTCATGGCTTCATCGAAATCAAAATACTTAAATATATAATTACTAGTTTTATAGACTCCTTTGACATAACAATACTTATTCAGTACTCGCTGAAGAGTGCGAACATTCACGGCATTTCCCGTAAACTCCATCAGCCGCCTGCTTGTCATGGCTAAATCTCCAAACAGATATTTAAAATCGCTCATTGCCCGGACGAGATGCGTCTCATTGCTTTCACGTGAACCGCAGGTCATGCACAGCAAATGAAATTGCTGTTTTTCCAGCTGAAAACTCCCGCACCCGCCGCAGTATAGTCCGTGCCTGACTGAATCGAATTCGACTCGGTGTTTAAAGTACGGGTTCGGCACGATGTGCCGCTCGATTATATTGGCAAGCTCAGACGCTCCTTCTCCGCTGTATTCGTTATAAAATCCGTTAAAGTATCTTCTGAGATCAGCACGGAGTACTACTTGATTCCACACCTGGTCGTCTTTCGCGAACAGCCGGAATGATTCATTTGGGAAAATCAATTTACCCGAAACTTCAAAATTAAATCCCGCGGCCCTCTGCATATTCATCAGTTTTCCGACAGCGCGCCTGAGCTGACTCAACGGATCGTCCGGCAGCGGAGTTCCCCTGCTCCCTGTCCACATTGAACCTTCCACTTGATAGTCTCCGGTAAAGTTTTTAATTTCATTAACGATAATTCCGGATTCACTGACAATCAGCGTATCGTACTGCGTAACGGAACCTTCAATCATCAAATATAAATCGCGGAATATATACAGATTGCCGTGCCCTGCCTCAGCTAAAATCAAATCATATACACGTTCCCCCTCGACTCCCCGTTCCAGTCTGCGCAGTTTATCGTGATTTTTAGCTCCTAGTGCTGAACGACGCTGCAGAGCGTAATAATGGAGCAGCTCCTCAGGTAATTTTCGAGCTGTTATAAACATAATCTGACCTCTCCTGTCAATTCAGTTAACATATTTATACACTAAAAATTAACATTAATAAAACAAAAGTTAACAAAAAGAGGAATAACCATCTAAAAACCCTCGAATAACTTCACTCATTTTCGGGTATAAAATAACAAACAACAAAAGGAGACAGATTATGGGCAGACCTATTATAGGAATTACAACGGCAATCGAAGAAAATAATATGAGTTTAAGACCGCACTACATCGAAGCTGTGACAGATCTCGGCGGTGTGCCGCTGCTGCTTGCGAAAAATGATGATGAGCAGTCGATTAAAGAACAGATTGAAGTACTGGACGGTTTATATTTAACGGGCGGCAATGATATTAATCCGAGTACTTACAATGAAGAGCCGCATCCAAAACTTGAAAAAGTTGAGCATGGCCGTGATGAGTATGAAATTGAAGTGATCAAACATGCTTTTAAAAGAGGAATTCCGATTCTGGGTATTTGCCGCGGCAGCCAGCTGTTAAACAGCTTAACCGACGGTACGATGTATCAGGATCTGGAAGCTCAGTATGAAGGTGAAGATTTAATTCAGCATAAACAGGAGTCAGACAGAGATTATCTGCAGCACAGTGTGCTGATTGAAGAAGGTTCCCGGCTGCACAAAATCGTCGGGACGGATACAATCCGGGTTAACAGTCACCACCATCAAGCGAACAAAGACGTTGATAACAAGGATTTTATCGTCTGTGGCCGTGCACCGGATGGTGTAATTGAAGCACTGGAAAGTACGGGCGATACGTTTATAATGGGCCTCCAGTTTCATCCGGAGGATTCGTATAAATTTGATGAGCCCTCGAAGAAAATTCTGGAGGCTTTCCTGTCAGAAGCCCAGCAGTTCAGAGATGAAAAAAGATAAAAAAACACCCGGACCTCTATAGGTCCGGGTGTTTTAAAAGCGGTCTTATCGGATTTCTCTGATACGAGCAGCTTTACCGCGCAGGTTACGCAGGTAGTAAAGTTTAGCACGACGTACGCGTCCACGGCGAACAACATCGATTTTCTCGATTTTAGGCGTGTGAACTGGGAATGTACGCTCAACACCGACACCGTAAGAAATCTTACGTACAGTGAAAGTTTCAGAAATTCCGCCTCCGCGGCGTTTGATTACAACACCTTCGAAAAGCTGGATTCTTTCGCGGTCTCCCTCTACAATACGAACGTGTACTTTAACTGTATCTCCTGATTTGAATTCAGGAAGATCAGATTTTAACTGGTCTTTAACGATAGAATTTAATAATTCTTGTGACATAATATATCTTCTCCTTCTTCCAATTATCTTGCCCAATTTCTAAGCAGCGGATGACTGTGATATTTACGTGTATTTACACTCGTACAATATTACCATACAAACTCCGGTCCTTCAATCACTTTTACGAATAAAGTTAAGCTTTATTCGTCGAGTAAATCCGGACGGCGTTCTCTGGTTCTTTTCAAGCTTTGTTCGTGACGCCATTCATCAATCAGCTTATGATTACCCGACAATAGAACGTCCGGCACTTTCATGCCGCGGTACTCTCTCGGACGGGTATAGTGCGGATGCTCAAGCATGCCCGTTGAGAATGAGTCTTCCTGGTGACTGGCTTCGTTGCTCAGCACATCGGGGATTAAACGGACAATCGCATCAGTCATTGTCAGCGACGCCAGTTCGCCGCCGGTTAAGACGTAATCCCCTATAGATACTTCGTCGGTTACAAGCGTACGGATACGCTCGTCGTAACCTTCGTAGTGACCGTTAATGAAGACAATATTGTCTTCTTCAGCCAGTTCCTCAGCCAGTTTCTGATCAAATGGTCTTCCCTGCGGACACATTAAAATAACGCGCTTCTGACCTTTGATGTCAAGACTTTCCATTGCGTTGAATACAGGTTCCGGTTTTAAAACCATACCTGCTCCGCCGCCGTATGGATAATCATCGACTTTGTTATGTTTATCGTTTGAAAAATCACGGAAATTAATCATGTGATAATCAACGATACCCTTGTCTTTAGCACGTTTTAAAATAGATGCACCGAGTATGCCTTCATACATGTCAGGGAACAGTGTTAAATAATATATATTCATTAATCCAACAATCCTTCGAGTGGTGTTATTTCAACTACGCCCCGTTCAAAATCGACAGTTTTAACAACCTGTTCAATATAGGGAATTAAATATTCCCGCTCACCGTCAATCACCCAGACGTCATTGGCACCGGTGAACATGACATCTGAAATTTTACCAAGTTCTGTATTATCGTCCAGATTAATAACGGTTAAACCGACAATATCACGGACGTGATATTCATTGTCATCGAGTGCTAATTCTTCGGAATGATCTTCGATAAAAACATCTTTGCCTTTAAGGTGGATAATGTCATTCATGTTAGACACACCTTCAAACTTCAGCATATGAAAGTTTTTGTGCGTGCGGTAAGATTCAATCGTCAGCTCATCGCTGCCGATTTCAACTTTATTACCAGCCTTGAAGCGTTCTTTTAAAAAATCCGAATCGCTTAAAAGTTTAACTTCGCCGCGCACACCGTGGAAATTTACCAGTTTACCAATTTTAATTCGCAAGATGAACACCTCTTATAAAGAATAAAAAGACACACTCTTAAAGTGTGTCTTAGTGCAAATCAACAAACACTTTCTTTGACGCGTCTCTGTCAGCGTTTGAAACTACAATGCGGAGCGCTTTAATAAAACGGCCGCCGCGGCCGATTATTCGTCCGACATCGGATTCATGTACGCTTATTTTATACGAAACTTTATGCGGCGTCTCATCACGGTTAATGATGAGTGCTTCCGGATAATCCAGCATCGGTTCAAGAATTGTTTGAAGTAATTTGTCCATCGGAATTATTTCCCGAATTTAGCATTGTGGAACTGTTCCATGATGCCTTTGTCACTGAAAATATTACGTACAGTGTCGCTTGGTTTAGCACCTTGCTGTAACCACTCTAACGCTTTTTCGTTGTCTAATACAACGTTATCTTCAGATTTTGAAACCGGGTTATATGAACCGATTTGTTCGATGATTCTACCATCTCTCGGGCTGCGTGCATCCGCAACTACGATACGGTAGAAAGGATTTCTTTTAGAACCCATACGAGTTAATCTAATTTTTACTGCCATGTGTGAAAACTCCTCTCTATACTTCTTTTCGACTTATTTATCATACCAAACGACAACACACATGTAAAGAGTTTATTCTTTACATGTGTGTTTTTTATTTTAAAATGGAAGACCCATGCCGCCAAACGGATTCTTGCCTTTCTTTTTACCGCTGGTCATCTGTTTCATCATTTTCTTCATATCGTTAAATTGTTTCAGCAGGCGGTTGATTTCCTGCAGTGAACGGCCGGAACCTTTTGCAATACGCTTTTTACGGCTGGCGTTCAGTTTTTCCGGATGCTCGCGCTCATCGAGAGTCATCGAACGGATAATCGCCTGGACGTGGTCAATTTCCTTGCCCGAGAACTGCATTTTATCGAGTCCTTTAATTTTGTTGGCGCCCGGCATCATTTTTAAGAGATCATCAAGCGGTCCCAATGTTTTCACCTGGTCCATCTGGCTTAGGAAGTCATCCAGCGTAAAGCTTGAGTCCTTAAGTTTTTTCTCGAGTGCTTTCTGCTCGTCTTCGTTCACATTGTCCTGTGCTTTTTCAATAATAGAAAGCACGTCACCCATACCGAGTATGCGTGAAGCCATGCGTTCCGGATGGAATGCTTCCAGTCCGTCCATCTTCTCTGAAACCCCGATAAATTTAATCGGTTTCTGTGTCACGGAACGGATTGACAGTGCTGCCCCGCCTCGTGTATCACCATCGAGCTTAGTCAGTGTCACTCCGGTAATATTAAGCAGCTCATTAAAGCTTTCTGCGACGTTAACCGCATCCTGACCTGTCATCGAGTCGACAACAAGCATAATTTCATCAGGATTAGCAATGTCTTTGACATTTTTCAGTTCGTTCATCAGCGCTTCATCGATGTGCAGACGTCCTGCCGTATCGATAATTACGGTATCCAGGTGTTCTTCTTTTGCATGTGCCAGTGCTTTCGTCGCTATTTCTTCAGGTTTAACCTGATCACCGAGCGAGAATACCGGTATATCAATCTGCTTGCCGACTGTCTCGAGCTGATCGATTGCTGCCGGACGATAAATATCTCCCGCTACTAAGAGTGGACGCTTATTGTGTTTTTTACGCAGGTGCAGTGCAAGTTTCCCTGCTGTCGTTGTTTTACCTGCACCTTGCAAACCGACCATCATGATGACTGTCGGCGGTTTCTGAGACAGATTAATCTTCTGATTTTCTCCGCCCATCAGTGATGTTAACTCTTCCTGCACGATTTTAATGACCTGCTGACCGGGTGTTAAACTTGTCATGACATCCGAACCTAAAGCGCGTTCTTTAACGTCGTTGACGAACTGCTTCACAACTTTAAAGTTAACGTCGGCTTCAAGCAGTGCCAGACGTACTTCGCGCATCATTAATTTAACGTCAGATTCAGTCACTTTACCTTTACCTTTTATGCGGTCCATCGTGGACTGCAGTCGTTCTCCAAGACCTTCAAAAGCCATAGTGCCGTCCTCCTTAATCCAATTTCTCTAATCTTTCAATTATTGTTTTAACATCTCCGGTTATATTGTTGCCGAGCTTGTTTTTAAGCTCCGCATACAACTCGAGACGTTTGTTAAAGTTTTTATACATACCAAGTGTTTCTTCATATTGCTCCAGCATATCGCGCGAGCGTTTAAGATTATCATACACAGCCTGCCGTGTCACGTTCATCTCTTCTGCTATTTCACTGAACTGAAAGTCTTCCAGATAATACAGTTCAATGTATTTCTGCTGTTTGTCAGTTAACAGAGACTGATAAAAATCATACAGATAATTCACCCGCATCGTGCGTTCTAAATCATTTGTCATCTTTATCTTCCTCTAATTTTTCTTCCAGTGTATCGCTCTCTTGAATCATATCAGCAAATAAGCCGTACACATAGTTTTCCGCATCGAACGGCTGCAGATCATCGAGCTGTTCGCCAAGTCCCACAAACTTAACTGGAATACCCAGTTCATTTTTAATCGCCAGAACGATTCCGCCTTTAGCCGTACCGTCCAGTTTCGATAAAATAATACCGGAAACATCAGTCACTTCTTTGAAAGCTTTCGCCTGGCTGAGTGCGTTTTGTCCTGTCGTTGCATCGAGTACAAGCAGCACTTCATGCGGTGCTTCCGGCACGACTTTTTGAATAACTTTTTTAATTTTAGACAGTTCATTCATTAAGTTGCCTTTGTTTTGCAGACGCCCTGCAGTATCACAGAAGAGAATATCAGCACCGCGTTTTTTCGCAGCGTTGACCGCGTCGTACATTACTGCCGCCGGATCAGATCCTTCCGCCTGTTTAATAACATCGACGCCGACACGGTCGCCCCATACCTGCAGCTGGTTAATTGCACCTGCACGGAACGTATCTCCCGCAGCGAGCATAACTTTCTTGCCCTCATTAGTATACTTGTGGGCGAGCTTGCCGATTGATGTTGTTTTACCGACACCGTTAACACCGACCATTAAAACAACAGTCAGACCGTCTTCGTTAATCGTCATCTCATCTGAAATATCACCGTTACGCTCATAGATTTCAACCATTTTTTCAACGATTGTCTCACGCAGTTCTGATGTTTCAGTAATGTTTTTAAGCTGCGCTTCCCTGCGCAGTTCTTCAGTTAATTCCATTACTGTATTAAAACCGACATCGGCTGAAATTAATACTTCTTCAAGTGCTTCGAAGAAATCTTCATCGACAGTACGGTAGCGGGACATTAAAGCATTGATATCCTGCTGGAATTTGTCACGGCTCTTTTTAAGACCCATTTCAAATTTATAGCTGAGCTGATCCTGTTCCCATTCCTCAAACTCATCAATTGATATCAGGCCGTCGTCCAGCTTATCTGTCTGTACTTCGAGCGACGCAGGTTTTTCTTCCTGGCTTTTCTTTTTACGTTTAAAACGGTCAAAAATACCCATTAATTCCCTTCCTCTCTTAGCGGTTCTTCATAATTTTTTAAATCAACGCTGATCAGTTTCGTTACACCTTTTTCCTGCATCGTGACGCCGAACAGACGGTCTGCTTCTTCCATCGTTCCTTTACGGTGTGTAATAACGATAAACTGCGTGTCAGCTGACAGCTTCTTCAAATACTTCGCGTATCTCGTTACGTTTGCTTCGTCCAATGCCGCTTCAACTTCATCGAGAATAATAAAGGGGCTGACTTTCACACGCAGCACACTGAATAACAGACTGATTGCAGTCAGTGCACGTTCGCCGCCTGACAGCAATGACAGTGAAGACAGCTTTTTACCTGGCGGCTCAGCAAATATCTCTATGCCTGAATCCAGATAATTACCTTCGTCAAGCAGTCTAAGCTCCGCACGGCCTCCGCCGAACATATCGGTAAAGACTTCCTGGAAGTAATGGTTCACCTGATAGAATGTCTCTTTGAAACGTTCCGCTACTGCCTCATCCATTTCACTGATTACGTCTAAGAGCGTCTGGCGTGCATCGATTAAATCTGCTTCCTGTTCTTTTAAGAACGTAAACCGTTCATTAACGACACTGAACTCTTCAATCGCACCGATGTTTACCGGTCCAAGTTCTTCAATACTCTTCTTATTCAGTGTGATTTTTTGACGTTTCGCTTCAATATTATCAAATGTCTCAAATTGCTCACGTGCCAGTTCATAAGTCATTTTGTAATTGTCGCTTAAGTAAGTCATCTTATTTTCAATCTGCGTACCGAGACTTTCACGTGTACCGGAGTCAATTCTTAACTGCTGCTGGCTCGTGTCTGCCGCTTTACGCAGTTCGCTTTCAGCTTCGGTGTTCTTTTTATGATCCTCTTTAATGGACTGCAGCTTAGCAGTAATAGACTGCAGTTTAGCATTTACCTGACTGAGTACTTCAGATAATTGCTTTTTGTTCTCTTCAAGTTCTGAAATATTCAGCGCTGAGAGGTCATCATTAATCATCTCTGCTTCCGACTTCGTGTTATCGATGTTGTGCTTCACATTCTCTATGTCGAAGGAGATGCGTTCGATTGCTGCATCAGTAAAACGCATTTCGCCTTCCAATGTTATTTTATCATTGTTCAGCTGCTGCAGTTCACTCTGAAGCTGTGAAATTTGCGTCTCTTTTTCACTTTGTGAGCGGCTCATCATATCGATACGTGTATTGATATCGGTCATTTGATGAGCATAGTTTTCAATCTGCTCATCATAATCACCCGTCTCTTCGTCAGGTGACAGGCCTGCAACTTCACGTTTCAGGTCGGCTGCTGCATCTGTTTTATTCGACAGTGTAAAGCCGAGCTGTGTGACTTCCTGCTGGAGGGTATCATGGGTCTCACCGAAAGCCGCCCCTCTTTCCTCAAGCTGTTTAAGCTGCACCGTATGTTCAGCAATCTGCTCCCCGGCATCGTCAACCGCTTTTTTCAATGATACTGTCTGCGATGTGTATTCTTCAATTTTTGCGGTAATTTCCGCAATCTCTTTCTTCGACTCCATAATTGAGCCTTTACGATTTCTTGAACCGCCGCTCATCGCTCCGCCCGGCATAATCGTTTCGCCGTCCATCGTAATTATGCGGACACGCTGATTCGTTGCTCTTGCAAGCGCTGAAGCATCACTCATGTTTTTAACGACGACTGTCGTGTTTAACAAGTGCAGAATTACTTTACGGTATTCGCGTTTAATATCCGCAACTTCCGATAATACCTGGTAATCAATATTCGACGCTTCAAGTGATTTTTCAACGTCGACTGACAGATGGCGTTCACGGATTGTATCCAGCGGCAGAAATGTCGCAAAACCGAAGTTTTTCTGTTTTAAAAATGAAATTGCCGTGCGCGCATTATGCTCAACATCCATAACGATATTTTGGCTCGCCTGGCCAAGTGCTGTATCGAGTGCCGTCATATACTCTGTGGGTGCTGATATCAGCTCACCTACTGCACCAATTACACCCGGAATACTGTCTTTATTTTTCAGTACTGCACGGACTCCCGGGTAATAGCCCTGATAGTTTTCTTCCATATTTTTCAGCATATCGAGTTTCGACTGCTGATTCTGTATAAAGTTCGCTGCACGGTTGTAATCATTTTTAAATTTATCATACTGCCCGTTCAGGTCATTCAACTTTTCCCGGACATTTTTGTAATCAGTACGCGCGGCCGTTAACTGCTCAGCAGCTTCACTGAGTGCCTGTTTTTTCTCAGTTAAAGTCTGTTCGAGTTTTGCAACTTCAGCATTCAGCGTTTCCAGACGTTCTTTTTTGTACTGAATACTGTCTGCCAGTTTTGACTGTTCATCGCGGCTGCGGCGTTTATCGTTTTCGAGCGTCGTCTTTTTGACCATCAGCTCGTAATATTCATCTTTCAGCTTTTCAATGTTGCTGTCATCTGTCGACTGTACAACAGCAAGTTCCCGTCTTTTATCTCCAGCCGACTTTTTCTGTGCTGCACTCTGTTTTGTTAAGGCAGTTTTCTTAGCCTGTTCACTCTCCAGTGATGCGGTTAATTCTTTCAGTTGTGCTTCGTACTGCTCCTGGCGCGTCTCTAAATCCTCTTTCAGCGTTTCTTTGTTCGTTTCACGCTCTGCATATAAAGCAATGCGTCCTTCGATTTTTTCAAGCTCGCGCGTCGTTCTGAGAAGCTCCTGGTTCTCTGTACGCTCTTTTTGCTGCAGTGTTTCCCGTTCTTTTTCAAGTGTATCGAGTGCCGTGAGCACTTCTTTTAAGGTCTCACGTGCAGCTTCCAGTCCTGACTCTTCTTTTTGAATACGTGCCGTAATATCATCCAGTTCTGTCAGCAGCTGCATCGTATCGTAGACATTTACTTCGATATCGCTCTGTGTCATTTCTTCCTTTAAGGCAAGATACTCTTCTGCAATCGCACTTTCACGCTCCAGTCTAGTGACCCGTGAACTGATTTCTTCAATAATATCGTGGACGCGTGATAAGTTCGCTTTTGTTTCATCGAGACGTTTTTCAGACTCATGCTTGCGGTTTTTATATTTCATCACGCCGGCAGCTTCTTCGATAATTTTGCGGCGTTCGATTGGTTTCGCTTTTAGTATTTCATCGACCTGGCCCTGGCTGATAATATTATACGCATTTTTACCTAAGCCTGAGTCCAGAAACAGTTCTGTAATATCTTTCAGTTTTGATTTTTCACTGTTGATAAAATACTCACTGTCACCGCTCCGGTACAGTTTTCTTGAAATCACGACCTCCTTATCTTTACCCAGTGTATAATCGTCATTGTTTAAAATCAGACTGACCGATGCATAGTTCATCGGACTGCGATTTTCTGTACCGTCAAAAATGATGTCTTCCATTTTCGCACCGCGCATCACGCGAGCCGACTGTTCACCGAGCACCCATCTGATGGCGTCGGTAATATTACTTTTGCCGCTCCCGTTAGGACCGACGACAGCAGTCACGCCGCTGTCAAATTTTATATTGACCTTATCTGCAAATGATTTAAAACCATGTGCATCGATCTGCCTTAAAAATACCATATGTCCCTACACCTCTTGGCCAAGTGCTTTCAATGCACTTTTAGCTGCTTGTTGTTCTGATTCTTTTTTCGATAAACCCGCACCGGTGCCGTGCACTTTATCACCAATTGAAACTTCTGTTTCAAACTGGCGGTGGTGGCTCGGCCCCGTCGAGCTGACGAGTTCGTATGTGACGCTTTCTGAAAACGCCTGATGAGAATATTCCTGCAGCATCGTTTTATAGTCGATGACTGCATTATAGTCCTCAGATGAAATATGCGGGAAGACGAAGTCGCTTAAAAATTGCCATGCGCCTTCGTTCCCCTGATCTAAATACAGTGCACCTAAAAATGCTTCAAACGCATCGCTCACTATCGACGGACGGCTTCTGCCGCCTGTTTTTTCTTCGCCGCGTCCGAGCAGGATTAATACCGGCATATCGAGTTTCGAGGCAAATACTACAAGTGAAGGTTCACACACGATATTCGCACGAAGTTTTGTCAGTCTGCCCTCAGGCAATTCTTCGTATTTGTTAAAAATATGATCTGATACCATCAATTCTAGTACTGCATCGCCGAGAAATTCGAGCCGCTCATTGTTATACCTTTTATCGAGTCCTAAATCATTAATATAAGAACTGTGCATAAATGCCTGCTGATAAAGACCGATTCTGTCGACTTTAATATTAACTTTGTCCGCAAATTCTTTAAATTTCACATTAAATTTTTCCAGTTTCATTTGTGCTGCCGAATCCGTTTTAACTTTGTCCAGCACTATTTGGAAGTCCATATATCCACCTCATTCATTTTACTATTTTCTGCATTTATTCACAAAGAAAAATCCACTTCATCATAAGTGGATTTTTCAAGTGTTTTATTGTTCTTTTTCTATTTTGTCAATGAAATTCAATGCGTCGCCTACTGTGTTGATTTTTTCAGCTTCCTCATCAGGAATTTCCATATCAAACTCATCTTCAAGTTCCATCACTAGTTCAGCGATATCAAGTGAGTCAGCACCAAGATCATCTTTGAAAGATGCTTCCGGTGTTACTTTTTCTTCATCGATTCCAAGTTTGTCAACGATGATGTCTTTAATTTTGTCAATATTAGCCATTGTTTCTTCACCTCCCTTAAATAATATCACAGCTTTTAACCCATGTACATACCGCCGTTGACGTGTATTACCTGTCCTGTGATATAAGATGCTTTGTCGCTCGTTAAGAAACTGACAGCATTCGCAATATCTTTTGTGTCACCGAAATGTTTCAGTGGAATCTGCTGCAGCATGCCGTCTTTAATGTCGTCTCCAAGTACATCTGTCATATCACTTTTAATAAAACCGGGTGCCACACCGTTAACAGTAATATTTTTTGATGCCAGTTCACGTGCCACTGATTTCGTCATGCCGTCGATTGCCGCTTTTGTTGCAACGTAGTTCGTCTGTCCCGCATTGCCGAGTGACCCGACGATGCTTGAGATGTTTACAATGCTGCCGGATTTCTGACGGATCATCGGACGTGACACGCTCTTAATAACGTTAAAGACACCTTTCAAATTGACATCTACAACGTCGTCGAACTCTTCCTCTTTCATGCGCATCAGAAGATTGTCGCGGGTAATTCCAGCGTTGTTGACAACGATATCGATTGAACCGTACGTATCTGTAATATGTTTAATCATTGCCTTCACGTCATCTGCGTTCTGGACGTGACACTGATAACTTTCAGCAGTGCCGCCGTTTGATTCGATTTCATTAACAACAGCGTCCGCTTTATCTTTTGAACCTGAATAGTTCACGATAACCGTATGGCCGTCTTCAGCCAGCGTCAGCGCGATTTCGCGGCCGATTCCGCGTGATGCACCTGTAACCAATGCTATTTTACTCATTTAAAAACACCTCTGCCTGTTCGAATGTATCGATATTTGAAGTAGATATTTCTTTCGTGATTTTACGCACCAGTCCGGACTGAACTTTCTTCGGTCCGACTTCAACTGCTTCTGTTACACCAAGTTCCGCAGCAGTCTCAACACATTCCACAAAACGTACCGGATGTGTAATTTGCTCAACAAACTGATGTTTAATCGCTGCTGCATCCGTTTCAGCCTGTGCGCTGACGTTTTGAATAACCGGAATTTGTGCATCGTTAAAGTCAATCGTATCGACAAATGATTTAAACTCTTTACGTGCAGGTTCCATTAAGTGCGAGTGAAAAGCACCCGATACTTTTAATGGAATAATGCGGCGTGCACCGCGTTCTTTCGCAAGCTCTTTAAAACGCTCAACTGCATCCGTATCTCCTGATACAACGACCTGGTCCGGTGCGTTAATGTTTGCCGGCGCAACTTTTGAGCTGTCATCCGACACGCTGATGCATGCTTCTTCAAGGTCCTTAAAGCCCATGCCGATAACCGCTGCCATTGCCCCGCTGTCTGCCCGGCTCATTAATTCACCGCGTGTTGTGACGAGTTTCACTCCGTCACGAAGCGTTACTACACCAGCGTGTACAAGTGCCGGAAGTTCACCAAGTGAGTGTCCGAGTAGGTAGTCGCCTTTAAGACCTGTCGCCGCAAGCACCGCAAGACTATGTGCGAATAATGCCGGCTGCGTATATTTAGTATCGTTTAAACGTGCGTCTTCTTCACTGAACATAATTTCTTTTAAATCGAAATCAACATATGAAAAAATTTCGTCGAGCACAGCGCGGGATTTATCGTTTTGTTCGTATAAATCTTTTGCCATACCTCCGTACTGGGCACCTTGTCCCGGAAAAATTATTAATTTACTCATTTGTTTCACCTATTAAGTCTTTTATTTTGTCGATTGTGCCTGAGTCCGCCATAATCTTCGCCTGTTTAACGGCGTTGACGATTGCAGTCGCGTCCGATGAACCATGAGCTTTAATAACATTGCCCTGCAGTCCCATCAATGGCGCGCCGCCGAATTGTCTGTAGTCGAGCATGTTTTTAAGTTCCTGGAAATCATTCTTCATTGCCAGTGCCGCAAGTTTGTTCACCGGATTTTTCATCATGATTTTTTTCACTTCGCCAAGCAGGCTTGATGAAGTACCTTCGATTGTTTTTAACACGACGTTGCCGGTAAAGCCGTCAGTCACAGCAATATCGACATCACCTGTTAAAATATCGCGTGTTTCAAAGAATCCTTTGAAGTTCAGACCGCTGTGTTTTAACAGCTGGTATGTTTCTTTCGTCAGTTCAGTTCCTTTAATTTCTTCACTGCCGTTGTTAATTAAACCGATTGACGGATTTTTACGTCCTTCAATATTTTCCATATACACGCTTGCCATCTGTGCAAACTGCAGTAAATGGTTTGGTTTGTTTTCAGAGTTCGCACCCATATCAAGCATCAGCATACCTTTGCCGGAAGTTGTCGGCAGCATGGTCGTAATTGCAGGACGTTCAATTCCTTTAATGCGTTTAACGCCAAACAGTCCGGCACTCATAATAGCTCCGGTATTACCCGCTGATACAATCGCATCCGCTTGGCCGTCGGCTACAGCCTTCACTGCCCTAACGAGCGAACTGTCTTTTTTACGTCTGACAGATTTCACCGGATCATCTTCCGATTCAATTTTCTCAGTCACTTCGATGAACGTTACACGCGGATGGTTCCCGCTGTAGCTGCCCGCCATGCCGTATGCCAGAATCTCTACATCTTCAAAAATTTCCACCGCCTGGAGTATACCTTCTTCTATCGCTTTCGGAGCCTTGTCTCCGCCCATTAAATCTACAGCAATTTTAGCCATCGTTTATTCACCTTCATCTTTATAATACATTTCAAATTTACCAGTAAAAATTACTTTGCCATCGACTTTTGATTTCACTTCGATGTGCGCTTTATTATTGTCCATCGCTGTAACTTTCGCTTTCGCAACGACTTTATCGTTTAATTTCGCCGGACGCTTAAAATCCACCGCCGCATGCTGCGTTAACGCCAGCGGTTCGTCGATCAAAGCGACACAGAGCGAGTTCGCCTGCGCGAACAGAAAATGTCCCCGTGCAATATGATTCTTTTCAAACACATGACTCTCTTCAACGATAAAAAGCGACAGCGCGCTCTTATTAAGTTCAATATCGATAATCTCTCCGACTACTTCCTGGATAGAAAGTGAGCGGATCTTATCCACACCCTCACGCGCTACATTTTTAATGCGTGCACGCAGCTCAGGAATGTTCAGTTCCAGCCGGTCAAGACGTATCGTTTGAATCGACACACCGAAAATATTCGCCAGCTGCTCATCCGTTAAAAACGGATCCTCGGAAATATGAGACTCTAAACTCGATTGACGCTCCTGTTTTCTTAGCTTCACCATTCTGATTCCTCTTTTTAGTAGTTGGTATTAATATCTATATATAACACTAGAATCAGTATATAAAACCTCGTCACTGATTTCAATTAATTTGGGAAAGTATTTTAAATTTCGCCGTGGAATCTGATCGAGTTTTTAAAGTTTACCGTTGAATGTCGGAAACGACACTGTCCGATAAATGGGTTTGTCAGACACTGTAGAAACGACACTGTCCGATAAATGGGTTTGTCAGACACTGTCGCCCGGGAAACACGCTGAAAACTCTGTCGAGTGTTATGGGGTTATTCTCGTCACAGCCCAATATAAAAAGCACCTAAATCCACTCGATAAAGGGATTCAGATGCTTAATAGTTTATATAATTTAAAATTTACCAGCGCTCACCGATCAATAGACTTAGCTCTCAACAATTTCCGCTTTCACTATCAGCCGCTTCTCAAACAGCAGCGTTTCCGGATTGTATTCCTCACATGTAATCAGTGTGAGTTCCTGCGGATCGCCTGGGGTCTGATCGAGGACGCCGACTTCTGACGGATCGACTTCGAACATTTCAGTAATTTCATAGACCCGGGTTTCATCACGGGTAATAAAGTTTATCTCGTCGCCGATGCTCGCGCGGTCAATATAGTTGAAGCGGATGCCGGCACCTTCGACCCGGTGGCCTGCTATTGGAATGTTCTGCATCTCAAGATTGTCCGTGTCTTCTAAAAAGCTCACACCATTGCGCAATTTCTCTTCTGACAGAGGTCCCCTGTACACCGGTTCAAGTATATCAGCACTGGCAATCTCAAGAACCCCCGCCATATCGTCACCGATATTAACTTCAGTGTCCTGCTGGACACCGGTGACGAATGTTTCAATCGGGTTTAACTTAACATCATCTTCACCGTCCTGGTAGGCGGTTATTAAACGGTCGTTGACCTGATCGGTAAAATATTCGCGTATATCCTGCCAGAAAAACAGCACGATTGCAGCTAGAATCATTAATACACCAGCGGTTCTTACTAATACTCTCATGGGTTCCCTCCAGTCATCTGCGCATTTTATAAATGATTACTTTCATATACTTTAACCGCTTCTTCACGCGCGACTTCAAGTATTCTGTAGTCTTCAGTAATATCCGCTACTTTAAACTGAGGCAGTCCGCTTTGGCGCACGCCGAAGTAATCTCCGGGCCCCCTCATTTCAAGGTCGCGTTCACTTAAGACGAAACCGTCCGTCGTGCTCGTCATAATATCCATACGTTGTTTCGCATTTTCCGTTGCCGGATCGCTGACTAAAATACAGTAACTCTTTTTACTGCTTCTCCCGACCCGCCCGCGCAGCTGGTGCAGCGTAGACAGTCCGAAACGTTCAGCATTAAATATGACAATCGCAGTCGCGTTCGGCACGTTAATACCGACTTCGATTACCGTCGTCGAGACAAGCAGCGGTTTTTCCAGCGCTTCAAACGAACGCATTGCTTCATTTTTCTCTTCAGCTTTCATCCGTCCGTGGACTAAAACGACATCTTCCGGACTAAAGTATTCTTCAAAAATTTCGTAAATTTCATAGACGTTTTTCAAATCGAGCGTCTCCGACTCTTCGATTAAAGGCGCAACGATATAAGCGCTGTGCCCTTTATCGATTTCGGATTTAACGAACTCCAGCACGTAGTCGATTTCTTTAAAGCCGCGCCATTCTGTGTCGATGGGAATACGGCCCTTCGGCATTTCGCGAATTACGGAAACGTCCATATCGCCGTAAGATGTAATCGATAAAGTTCTCGGAATCGGTGTTGCGGTCATGTACAGCACGTTTTTTCGGTAAGCCTTGTTATTCAGTTTTTCCCGCTGATTCACACCAAACCGGTGCTGCTCATCGGTAATTATAAATGACAGGCGGTCGAATACAACGTCGTCCTCTATCAGCGAATGCGTCCCGACTAAAAGATCGATTTCACCTGCAGCCAGCCTGGAAAGTATTTCTCGTTTCTCGGCTGGTTTCGTCGTCCCCGTAAGTTTAGCAATCGTCAATTTATCTCCGTACGTATCTTTAAAGCTTTCATAGTGCTGATTCGCCAGCACTTCTGTCGGCACCATCACGGCACTCTGCTCGCCGATTGTTTTTACTGCGTAGACACAAATTCCGGCGACTATCGTTTTACCACTCCCCACATCCCCCTGGAGGAGCCGGTGCATCGATATATTCTGCTTAAAGTCACGGCATATATCATTGACACTTTTTTTCTGGTCACCTGTTAATTCAAACGGCAGCGTGTCGATAAATTCTCTCAGCTCATCGATTTTATAGTCGACTATAAATCTTTCGTTTCTGACCCGTTCTTTTTGACGGCGCTCCATAATTTTAAGCTGATAGTGGTACAGCTCATAAAATTTAATCGTCCGCCTGGCAGCATCGACCATTGCGTGGCTGTCCGGGAAGTGCAGTGCATACAGCGCATCACGCACCGGCATCAGTTTGTACTTCCGCTTTAAATCCTCCGGCAGATCGACATTAAACGTTGCGGTCTCAAAAGCCGAACGGACAATTTTCTGGAAAGTTTTTGCCTGCATGACACCGCCGAGCGGGTATTTCACCTGGTAGCCGCCGCCGGCTTCAAAAATTAATTTCGTGCCGTTAATTTCAAGCTTATTGCGGTTAAATTTACCGTAGAGCCGTGCAAATTCACCATTGATGATTTTACTCTTTAAATACGGCTGATTAAAAAATGTCACTTTGACGTAAATACCGTCGACATCCATAAAGAATGTCAGGCGGCTTTTACCTTTACGGAAAAAAGCGATCTGCGGTTCTGTTTTTACCGTACCTTCAACTGTCAGATTTGCACCATCTTCTGCTTCATTTAAATTGACGACGCTGTGATCTATGTAGCCCGCCGGCAGGCAGAAGAGCACATCGTTCATGCCCGTAATTTCTAAAGCAAACAATTTCTCTGCCACCTTGTCGCCGACGCCTTTTAATTCTTTAATACTTCTATCGGGACTTTGAACGACGTGAATGCCGCTCATTATTTCGCACCGAAAAGTTCAGCTTTCAAGCGTTCTCCCGTCGGAGTTGCAGCAAGTCCGCCGCGTCCTGTTTCACGTAATGCCGATGGCATTGTTAAACCAATCTTGTACATTGCTTCGATCACTTCGTCAGCAGGAATTCGTGATTCAATACCAGCTAAAGCCATATCCGCTGCAGTCAGTGCGTTCGTTGCGCCTGCTGCGTTACGTTTAACACATGGCACTTCAACGAGACCTGCCACAGGATCACACACGAGCCCCAGCATATTTTTCATTGCAATCGCGAATGCATGAGCACTCATGTCAGGCGTACCGCCTGCGAGTTCAACGAGGGCGGCTGCTGCCATTGCGCTGGCACTGCCGATTTCCGCCTGGCAGCCGCCTGCAGCACCTGAGATGCTTGCGTTATTTGCTACAACAAAACCGAAGGCACCCGAAGTAAACAGGAAACGTATTTTCTGTTCTTCTGTAATCGATGGATCTTTTTTAACCATCGCAAATAATACACCCGGCACAACGCCCGCAGAGCCTGCTGTCGGTGTCGCACAGATTTTACCCATTGCTGCGTTTACTTCGTTCGTACTGACTGCATACGCAATCGCCATCAGGTTAAGATCACCGCTCAGCCCTTTGCCCGACTCGATGTACTTTTGCATTTTGACTGCGTCCATCCCTGTCAGACCTGTCGTTGAATTTACACCTGCAAGGCCTTCTGTGACAGCACCTTCCATCGTCATTAAGTTGGTTTTCATTAAATTATATATATCGAGGTAACTTTGTCCCGTCGCTTCCATTTCCTGTCTGATCATTACTTCAGACAGAGAAATACCTTCTGACAGTGCACGTTCTGTTAATTGATTTATACTGTTAAACATGAATTATCCTCCTGTCATTTCAATTACGCGGTCAACGCCTTTAACCGCTCTTATTTCCTCTAATGCTCCCGGTAAAATTGTATCATCGAGTTCTACCGTCATTAAAGCAACCTGCCCCTTTTCTTTACGGGACACACTCATCTGTGAAATATTCAGCTTTTCATCGCCGAGTTTTGTCGTTACGCGTGCAATCGTTCCGAATTCATCTTTATGGAAGACGAGCAGCGCATGATAGTTGCCTGAAATATTTATGTTGTAGCCGTTAATACTCACGAGCTCTATCTTACCGCCGCCGATTGATACGCCTTCGATGACGAGCTCTTCTTCACCTTTATATAAATGCAGCACCGCTGTATTCGGATGTGAGCGTTCTTCATTCATTTCGATAAAATTATACGTTAAGTTATTGTTTTCCGCTTCTTTTTTGGCGTTGATAATTCTTTCGTCGTCGGTATCATAGCCGAGAATCCCGCCGAGAAGTGCAACGTCTGTCGCGTGTCCCTGATAGGTATCGCGGAACGAGCCGTACAGATAGATGTCCACCTTGTCCGGCTGACCGCCAAACAGACTTCTTGCGAGGAGTCCAATTCGTGCTGCTCCTGCTGTATGTGATGATGACGGTCCGACCATTACTGGACCGATTATATCAAAAACGCTTTTAAACTTCATATATATCCCCCTCCTAAAGTGCAAAAAGCCACATCGGAATAACCGATGTGGCTGATATTGCTATTCTACAGATATTAAATAGCTGTAGACTGGCTGTGCACCATTATGAATTTCAAATTCAACATCTTCATGCGTGCCTTCAATATCTTCAATCACTGATTCAACTTCTTCTTCAGTACCGTCTTCACCAATCAGTATTGTAATGATTTCAGTATCTTCGTTAATCATTTTACTGATAAGCGTATGAAGCGTGTCCTTTTTAGAGTCGTTGGCAGTAATAATTTTACCTTCGGCAATACCCATATGCTGGTCTTTCTTAATGTCCACACCATCTATTTTAGTATCTCGGACTGAATAAGTCACCTGTCCTGTTTGAACATGTTCAAGTGACTCGCTCATTGCAGCTTTGTTATCTTCAAGCGAAGCTTCCGGATTAAAGCTGAGCATACTTGCAAGTCCTTCAGGAATCGATGTTGAAGCAACGACAATCGCCGGAATTTCAAGTACTTCCACCGCTTGTTCAGCTGCCATGATTATATTTTTATTGTTCGGCAGAATAATGACCTGTTTAACATCTTCGTCTTTAATAACGTTAACAATATCTTCCGTTGCCGGATTCATCGTCTGGCCGCCGTTAATAACGTGTGTAACACCGATGCTCTTGAACAGTTCATTGATGCCGTCTCCTGAAGAAACAGTAATAATTGCCGTATCGTAAGACTGCTTTTCAGCAGCATTATTTTTCTCACCGTGAACAGTTCTAAATTGTTCGCGCATGTTTTCGACTTTCATCTTAATGAGTTCACCGTAAGTTGCAGCATAAGTAAATGCTTCTCCAGGTCTCTCGGTGTGCACGTGTACTTTGACAATTTCATCGTCATTTATTACGAGCAGCGAGTCACCGAATTCACTCATTTCATTACGGAATTCATCTTCGTTAAACGTGCGTTTATCATCTGCAAAACGCACCATGAACTCAGTACAGTAACCGTGTTCAATGTCGTCCACGCTCATAAAGTCGTTAAAATCATTATCGTGGTCATGCCCGTCGTCAGCAAATGACTCACTCGCCTGTACAGCATTCTCAGGAATTTCTTCGCCTGTAAGTGCACTTAAGAAACCTTCGTATACATAGACAAGTCCCTGGCCGCCTGAATCGACAACGCCGACTTCTTTCAGTACAGGGAGCAGATCTGGTGTGCGTTTAAGTGAAGCTTTAGCTTCTTCAAGCGTCGAAGTGATAAGCTCGACTATAGATACGTCAGTTCCATTAAACTCTTCCGCTTTTTTCCCTGCATCTTTTGCGACAGTTAAAATTGTACCTTCAACTGGCTTCATTACCGCTTTATATGCAGTATTTACACCTTGTTTTAACGCTTCGATAAAGTCATCTGCATCAATTTCTTCCTTTGTTTCGATCGCTTTAGAGAATCCTCTAAATAATTGCGAAAGAATAACACCTGAGTTGCCGCGTGCACCCATAAGAAGTCCTTTAGAGAAATGTTTCCCTACGTTTCCTATATGAGCGTCGTCAAGCGGCTCAACTTCAGCTGCGCCTGAAGACATCGAAAGATTCATATTTGTACCCGTATCACCGTCAGGGACGGGGAAAACGTTTAATGAATCTACATAATCAGCATTTTTTTTCAGGTTACGCGCCCCGCTCAAAATCATCCGGCGGAACATCAAGCCATCTATCTTATCCATTGTATTGTAAATCCTCCCCAACTATTCGTCTCCGCCGATAATGCGTACACCTTGTACGTGTATATTTACAGCTTCAATACTTAAGCCTAATGTTTTTTCAAGTTTATATTTTACTGTTGATTGTACGTTTGCTGCCACTTCTGAAATTTTCACTCCGTATCCGACGATAATATATAATTCAATCGTCAGTTTGCCTTCATTGTGATCGACAATTACACCGCGTGAATAATTTTCTTTACCAAGCAATTCCGCAAATCCGTCACGGACCTGGTTTTTAGAAGCCATACCGACTACGCCGTATGATTCGACGACGGTACCGCCAGCAATGTTTGCTATTACGTCTGTAGAAATTTCAATTTTGCCTAATTCATTTTCAATTTCCAGCGCCATTTATTTCGCCTCCTAATACATCATTTAATTATAAGCAAATTCCCAGGTCAAATACAAGTGTTATTATAGTATTTACCGGGCTGCAAAGTTAACTTTTCACTTGTTTGTTATCGATAATATTATATCATACTGTATTTTGCTTAAACACACATAATATGAATCCGATTAATTCTGCTGACGATAAATGTATTCTCAAATAAAAACACGCTCAGTCCCGGAGGAGCAGTGCGTGTTTTATCGTATAATTTTTATTCTTCCTCTGCTTCCGGCTCGGCCTGCGGCAGGTCTACAATAACACCGTCGCCGCCGATTGAGATCGGCTGTGTACCATTCCATTTCTCAATTAACTGCTGCATGAGTACTTCTTCGCTTAGTGATTCCTGTACCACTCTGTTGGCTTCAGCTTCACCTTCTGCTTCAATACGTTTACGTTCTGCTTCTTCAGTTGCAATCAGCTTATCTGTTTTCTTACGTTCAAGCTCCTGAGTGGCTTTCACACGGTCATCTATCGCTTTTTGAGTTTCAGCATCCGGCTGAGGTGCACTCAGCATAATATCCTCAATAATAATACCGTCTTTTTCAAGATCAGCTTTCGCAATTTCAATCGTTTCCAGTTTAATATCGCCGATGCGTTCACCGAATGCTTCGATTACAGTGTAATCGGAAACCGTTTGACGAAGCGCATCATTAATACGTGTTTTTATGTAACCTTCTTCTAAATCTTCTATAGTAATGTTACCGAATTTTTTATAGACTGCCGATGCTTTTTCACTGTCGACATGATAGTTCAGCGCTACCGGCATATTGATTGTTTTACCGTCAATCGTTGCGACTGCAAGTGATTCATAGTTCTTATTCTGTGTACGGACCGGATATTCAATCACGCGCTCCGTCGGATAAACAAGATGCCATCCCTGACCGAGCACTTCATCCTGAACCCCGCCGTTAATGCTGTAAATAACACCTACGTGTCCGTTTTCCACTTTCGATACCATTAAAATCAAGCCGGCGATTAAACCTGCAATAACTAAAATACCGACACCTATTGCTGTATACATTTTTTTCATTTTTTCTGCTCCATTTCCATCTTAAGTTGTTCGAGTTCTTTTATTTCTTTTTCCAGCATTTCTGCTTCTACAGTATGACCAAACTTTTTCATATGCGCATCATACGTAATGTTTTTGCGTTTAATTTCATGCTTAAGCTTTTTTATATCATCATATTCACCGTACTTATGTCCGAGAGTTGCCAGCTCATGCCGGAATATATAAGCGAGTGCGATAATTAAAATAGCGATCATAATTCCTGCAAACAGCAGTAATTTAAACATTTACCCTTCCTCCTTTTATATTCTTATTTTTAAAATAAATTTTGAGTTACCTGCGCATTTTTCTCACCAGACTATCGTACCATGTAGAATTACAGCGTAAACAACTTTTTTAAAGTATTAATCCAGCGGATACTCAAATAGTATTTATTAAAAAATTCATATCCTGCTGTAAAACTTCAATTTAGCGCTTTTGAAAACCAGCGATTTTGTGCGAAATATATAGACAATAATAGTGAATTAATGTATCATATTAGAGTATGCATAAAGAACAGATGAACATGATTATGTAAATTAAATTAAAGGAGTGGGATTAAGGTGAAAGAATGTTATGTAACAGGACGCAGATCTAGATCTGGTAACAACCGTTCTCACGCGCTTAACTCAAGCAAAAGAACTTTTGGAGCTAACCTTCAAAAAGTTAGAATCTTGGTTGACGGCAAACCTAAAAAAGTTTGGGTTTCTGCTCGCGCGCTAAAATCAGGTAAAGTTGAACGTGTTTAATACTTCAATTTAAAAACTGGTATCACTTACACAAGTGGTACCAGTTTTTTTATATTGTTTTCGCTCCTTGCGGTGCGGGACCGGCATGAAATCTGCTCATATGTATCCAGACAACGGTTTGGATTTCCCTGTCCCAGCACACCACAAAACCCGCCTGAAATAATTTCAGGCGGGTTTTTTAAGCTAAAAAAACGACAGCAGCCAGACGATAAACATCCCGATAAATATTGCGGGTATCATATTACCGACACGCATATGTGTAACGTTCAGCATGTTCAGTCCGATAGCAAGTAGGATTACCCCGCCTGTCGCACTGACCTGGTCGACCATCATATCAAGTATATCTCCAGGTATAAAGTTCGCAATCTGTCTTGCACTGATAATAATTGCTGCAATGTAGAAGAATGTCGGAATACTGGACAGTATAACACCTCGCCCGTAAGCGGTTGTCATTACGAGTGCGATGAAGAAGTCCATCGTCGCTTTCGTGTACAGTACATCGTTGTTACCCTGCAGTCCGGCGTCCAGACCGCCGACTATCCCCATTGCCCCGACGATAAAGATCAGCATCCCGGAAATCAGTCCCTGGGAGATATTACCGCCGTGTTTATCACCGAGACGGACTTCCATTAAGTGTCCAAAACGGTTGAGCAGTTCTTCGAGTTTAACGACTTCCCCGATGACTACCCCGATGATGAGTGATATAAGCGTCGTTAGAATATCGGTTGCTCCGACGACCATCTGAATCCCCATCGTAATAATAAATAGCCCCTGTATTTTCATAATCGCATCTTTAATATGCTCCGGAATAAAAGTAAATACCATTCCAAGCGCGCCGCCGATAATAATCGCTAACGAGTTAGCGAGAGCACCTGCAAATATCATTCACTCACCTCTAATCTGTTGATTTAATCATTAATATATCTTTATCAGTATTAATTACAACATTTTTTTCTTTATATTCATTACTTACAGTTAATGTTCTTCCGATACTTACGTATGTATCCTCTATATCATATTTGAAACCTTCGAGCGTTAAGAGCGTCTCATCGTATAGCGGAATAAAGGATACATACTTTTTGTTATAATCTGCCTGAAATATATACTCACCTTCTGTCAGCAGCATAATTTCATTTGTCTCATTTAACAGCCGGATATCAATATGACGCAGTTTTTCATGCGCGAGCAGCTGAATATTCATCAGTTCATGATCTTTTCTGCCGTCCAAAGCACCGTAAACATCAATCGCTGTGTAGCCGAGTTCAGCCAATGACAATAGTGCAAGTTCACTGTCGGTAAAATTTTTAGCACTCGGAACAATATCGAGTGCTAAGCTTTTTTTAAATAATTTTAAATCATCTTCGGTTACACTGTCAAAGTCACCGTAGGCCTTCAGAATAGGAATATCTGCCTCAAGCAGTCCTTTGACCCCTGCATCGACCCCCGCCCACGGTGCATCATTCTCCACTGTGAACGGAACATTCCGGAGCAGCACGTTAATACGTTTCATACAATCATTCCTTTAAAGCGCTGATAACAGCTGCTTTATCGTCTGCTTTAAATAAGTAGGAGCCGCTGACCAGTAAATTCGCACCATGTGCTTTAACGATTTCAGCTGTCTTATCATTAATACCCCCGTCGACTTCAATATCAAATTTATTCGTTAAATGCTCTCTGATTTTAACAAGTTCATCCAGTTTACCCACACATGAGTCGATAAAACTCTGTCCCCCGAAGCCCGGGTTCACCGTCATAATTAACACGAAGTCAACGTCTTCTAAAAGATGACGGACTGCTTCAACTGATGTTTGAGGATTCAGCGCGATACCAGCCTTCATGCCTTTACTTTTAATCAGCTGAACAGCACGGTGTGCATGCGGCGTTGCTTCAATATGAAACGACAGCATATCGACACCCATATTTTTAAAGTCATCGACAAACTGCGTCGGATCGTAGGTCATTAAATGAACATCAAGAGGAATCGATGCTTCTTTAGCAATCGCTTCACATACAGGAATACCGTAGGAGATATTCGGTACGAACTGGCCGTCCATTATATCCAAATGAAAAATATCGGCACCCGCTGCTTCCATTTCTTTAATATCGGCACCAAGTTTTGAAAAATCACCTGCAAGTAATGATGGTAGTACTTTAGCCATAATTAATACCTCTCTTTTCTGTTATCAATTTCATTATAAATTTTTACATAGCTGTCGTATCTCGACTCTGCAAGCTCGCCGGATTCAACTGCTTCTTTCACACCGCACTTCGGTTCGTTAATATGCAGACATTCTCTGAATTTGCAGCTGTACTGATTAAAATCAATAAAACAGAATTTAATATTGTACTTATCGATATTTAGAAAATCAATCGTTGCAAAGCCTGGAGTATCAGCGATAAAACCGCCGTCGATGCTAATTAATTCAACGTGGCGCGTCGTATGTTTTCCTCGGTTCAGCGCATTTGAAATCTCATCTGTTTTTAAATTCAGATGCGGCAGCAGGGTGTTTAACAGTGTAGACTTCCCTGCACCGGACTGTCCGGCAAGGACACTGAGCTTGCCATTAAATACGTCTTTTAAATCTTCGTTAATATGTTCTTTATCAGTAAAATGCACTTCGTAAGTCGATTCATATGTGAATTTAATTTTTTCTATAAGTGCCTGATCGTCACTCAGATCATTTTTCGTGACGATAATGACCGGGTTAATATCATTTGCTTCACTGTAAGCAATAAAACGATCCAGCAGATAAAAACTGAAATCGGGAGATTTTAAACTCGTCGTTAACAGCAGCTGGTCAATATTTGCGACCGGCGGTCTGATGAGTGAGTTTTTACGCGGCAGGATTGCTGTAATATAGCCTTCATCAACGTTTTCTATTTGGAATTCAACGTAGTCACCGACAAGCGGGCTTTCTTCAGTTTTTCTGAAGCGGCCGCGTGCACGTGTCTCGTACACTTCATTATTCGATTCTACATAATAAAAGCCGCTTAGCGCTTTAATAATTTTTCCTGTCTGCATATAACACCTCGGGATTATTTAAATACTCTTTTATTATAACAACAATTTAACTGTGATAAAATTGAATTTGTAAAATAGAAGCGGGAGGACATGAAAATGGATATAAACATTTCACAAATTGATACAGTTAAAAATGATAAGAACAACGTTGTAATCGATGTTCGGGAAACCGATGAACTTGAATTAACGGGCTACTTACCCGGTGCCGAACATTATCCGATGAGCGCATTTAATCTGGATGATGCCAATCTTGATAAAGATAAAAATTATTACATCGTCTGCAAAGCAGGCGGACGCTCTAAACGCGTGCAGGACTATATGAACGCTCACGGTTATACTGCATATAATGTTGAAGGCGGCATGATGGAATACACAGGACCGAGAGACCGTCTGCAGTAGCAGTTTTAAATGATTATCTGTTTAATTTTTACACAAAACGAACGCGCAGCCCGTTAACCGGGACTGCGCGTTCTATATATTCGATCTTATTTTCTGTCTACTACTTCTTGAACATTGCTGATGATGAATCCGCTCTTAACATATCCAGGGATACTGTTAAGGTCGACTGTTAAGTCTTGTTCCGGTACATCATAAGTAACTTTCTCTGCGAAGTATTTCATCGTTTCTTCCATGATGATTACTGTAATCCACTCACCGGCACAACGGTGGTTAGTCCAGTAGTCCCCGCCGCCTTGCGGAATAAGGTCAAACGGTGAACCGTCCCAGTCTTCGAATCTTTCAGGACGGAATTCATTCGGGTTTTCCCACAGTGTTTCGTCGTGCATTGTTCCGTATACGTCTATTGCAAGACCGTGACCAGCCGGAATTGTAACACCCTGGAAGTCGATATCTACTTTAGCTTTACCAGGTAAGAATGGTACGAACGGGTAGAAGCGGCGAACTTCTTGTGCAAACTTGTAAGCATAGTCCGGCTCGCTCTTAATTTTTTCACGAGTAATCGGATTATCGTGCATTGCAAGTAAACCAAATGATACGAATCTGTTGATTGCGATTAATGGACGGAATGTGTTCATTAAGTCGATTGCACAGTTTCTTGAATCCATCGGGTTTCCAAGATAGTCTTCCCAATGAGCGAATTCGTAAAGTGCAGTTCCCTCAGGCGGGTGAATGTTGCCTTTACGCGTCTCAAGAATCTGCTCCTCAAGCCAGTCTTCTACACGGCGGCGGGCAGCTTTGGATTCTTTATATCCTTTAAACACGCCTCCGAGTCCTTTGAATGAGTCGATCATAATATCCATGTCTGTTGCAATTCTTTCAATGTCTTCAGGCGGAGCCTGAACGCCAGCCCAGCGAGTACCCACTTTAGTAAGAAGAACGATGGATTCGCGGTAAATGTTTACCTGATCCATGCTTTCCATACGCTGAGTGTTCGCCTGCCATAAAGTACGTGTCAGTTCACGCACGTAGTTCAGGTTTCCTTCAGTCATTAAACTCATGAATAATGCTTTTCTGTCGATGTGTTTCTTCCCGTCGATAGTATGGATTGCACCTTTACCGAAAAGCGTGTTGACGATACGTTTCGGAAGCATACCTTCACGCTGCACGATATCGTTGTTGTAAAACATTTCTGCGCCTTCTTTACCTGTAACTACAGCGAAAGGCTTACCGCCTAATACTTTCGTTTCAAACACCGTAGTGTTTAAACGGTTACGCTGGTTCGTCGTATAAAGGTATCCTTGTTTCATTAATTTCAAAGTGTTGTCCAGGCCTTTATCCCTCTTAAGTGATGCCATAATTCATTCCTCCAATTCGAATGTACTTCACCATTATATATAAACAGTAAAGCCAATGCCAATATTTACTCATTATCTACAGTTTCGCTTATTACTTCTTCTCCGTCAACCTCTACGCGGTATTGTCCGGACTCGCCTTCTACGAGGATCAGTGAAATCGTATGATTGGTATCTTCGGTGATTTCAATCGTTTCAGAAACATCTTTAATATCGTTATCCTTGTCTTCGATAAAGATTTCCGCTTCAACCGGTTCGGGATCTTTGTCGCCTTTATCTCCGGCAGAAGAACTGCTTTTCTCTTCTTCAGGATAAGGGATATTCAGCGAAATCTGATACGTCGTTTCACTTGCCGGTTCTTCACCGAGCGAGACGATTAACTCAATTGTAGAACCCGGCAGAAAGTCGCCGTAGTTCGGAGACTGCGAAACGACTGCACCTTCCGGCACTTCATCACTGTAGATTTCATTTGTGACAATAACGATAAAGCCCTGACTCTCAAGTTCTGCTCTTGCCGTTTCGAGAGGTGTTCCGGCATAGTTCGTAATCGGAATCGGTTCAACTCCGTCCGACACCGTAAAGGTAATCGGCGAGCCGTCAGGGTATAACTCTTCACCTGCAGCAACGTCCTGGTCGAGAATTGTCCCTGGCGCCTGATCGCTGTACTGTCCTTCTGAATCAATATTTGTAAACCCGGCCGCTTCAAGTTCCGCCTCAACCTCTTCATACATCTCACCGGTATAATCAGTCATCGTATACGGCTCTTCACCAAGACTGACAAGCATATCCACAGCACCGCCGCGTTCGACTTCAGCCCCGGATACCGGTGACGTTTCAATAATCATACCTTCCTCAAAATTATCATGGTAGGTTTCAGTAATATTACCGGTAACCAGATCTTCTGCCAGCAGATATTCCTCGGCTTCTTCAACTGTCATATTCTGCAGGTTTTCAATACTGACCGTCGGCGACTGTCTTGGCCACAGCAAATAGACAATTACTGCAGCTGCAGCAAGAAGGAAAAACAGAATAAATAGTATCCACGGCCATTTACGGCGTTTTTTCTTCGGTTCCTCTGCAGCATCCTGTGTTTTCTTTTGTTCCTGTACCGGCAGCGGTGCAGCTTTCACTTTATGTTCAGCTTTCGATGTTTCTTTAGCCGGTACTGCAGTGACCACTGTTTTTTCATGCTCTTCTTTTTTAACCGGAACATACGGTTCAGAAACATCTTTATAGTAAACAAGTGCAGAAAGTACATCATCCGCGTGTCTGTATCTGTTCAGCGGCTCTTTTTCTGTACACTTCATCACGATATTTTTTAAGCCGACTGGAATATCACGGTAGTCTGAAATATTCGGAAACGGTTCTGATATATGTTTCAGTGCGACTGATACAGCAGTTTCTGCTTCGTAGGGTAAATGCCCTGTCAGAAGTTCAAACAGCATTACCCCAAAGGAGTAAATATCGGTGCGTTCATCTGTATTGTGTCCTTTTGCCTGTTCAGGAGAAATATACTGCACAGAGCCGATGACCTGATTCGTTTCCGTCATACGTGTTTCGCTCAGTGCTTTCGCAATACCGAAATCGGTAATTTTCACTCTGCCGTTCGTATCGAGAAGAATATTCTGCGGCTTAATATCCCTGTGAATAATACCGCGGTCATGTGCATGTTCTATTCCCCTGAGAGTCATCATCGCAATACTGATTACTTCATCAATGTCGAGCGGACTGTTATTTAAAATATGTTCTTTTAAATTAGGACCATGTACGACTTCCGTAACGAGTATATGATACTCTTCAGTTTCATCCACATCGAGCACGCTGACGATATTTGGATGAGACAGCTGAATAGTACTTTCAACTTCACGCTGGAAGCGGCGCACAGATTTTTCTTTATCTACCGGATCTGCTTTTATCATCTTCACGACAACTTCACGATTTAAAATAATATCTGTCGCCAGATAAACGGAGCTCATACCGCCGCCAAGATATTTCAAGATTTTATAACGTTCCGATACTACGTTACCAATCACTCGCTTCCACCTGCTTTCAGGTCGGCTAGAACGACACTGATATTGTCGCGTGACTTATTATTTTCTGCTGTTTTTGTCAGTTCTGCTGATTTTTGTTCCAGCGTCAATTTTGAGCTGTACATCAGATGATGAATCTCGTCAGGTCTGACAGCATCTGTCAGACCGTCGGTTGCCAGCACCACGTAGTCATACTGGCGCCCCCGAAGGCGAAATACATCAGCCTGAATCACTTTTTCAGTTCCCATCGCTTTCGTAATTAAATTGCGGCGCGGATGCGTCAGTGCTTCTTCCGCGGTAATTTCACCACTTGCTACGAGCACATTCACAAAAGTATGATCTTCAGTGACCTGTTCTATTTTACGATTGTTCATTACGTATGCACGTGAATCCCCAACGTTCAATACGAGAATCGATGACTCGATAATTGCCACCAGCACAAGTGTTGTACCCATGCCTCTGTATTCAGGGTGTTCATCCTGATAGTCATATAATTCATGATTCGTCTTAATGACGAGTTCACGGAGAAAACGTTCCGCTTCATCTATATTAAACAGGTTATTGTCTTCCCAGGCACTTTTCACTTTATCGTAAACGAACCTGCTCGCAACTTCTCCGTACTGATGACCGCCCATACCGTCTGCAATTAAAAGCAGCGGCTGGCCCGTACGGTTGTAAAAATGTCCTGTTAAATCTTCATTGATATCTCTGTAATTACCGCAAATACTTTTTTCTATTACTTTCAAGATTAATCCCCCTGTCCGTGGCATTAGCTGTCAGACTTTTTAAATCTCGCAATGAAGAAACCGTCAGTGTGATGTTCATACGGAAGGATTTGTCTGTATGGTCCCGTAAAGTTAAATGCCGGAATGCTAAAATCATCAAATTCAATGTCATCGTGATTTTTCTTAAATGTATAGGCGACATTTTCATTTTCCAGCTGATGGATGGTACAAGTTGAATAAATTAATATGCCACCCGGTTTCAGATATTTCTTAACATTATCTAAAATATCGAGCTGTAATTCAACTAATTCATTAATACTTTCTTCTTTTCGTTCGTATTTAATTTCAGGCTTGCGTTTAACAACACCGAGACCGGAACATGGTGCATCGACGATAATACGGTCAAATTGCTGGCCGTAATCATGTGTTTTAGCATCCGCAACGAATGCTTCGTAGTTTGTATGCTGCAAACGTGCAGCCTCATTATCGATTAATGTAATTTTATGTTCATGCACGTCCCCGAGAGTTACCGAGCCGCTGTCCATTGATTCAAGCGCATGCAGACCCTTGCCGCCCGGTGCACTGCAGACATCCAGTATATCGTCATCATCATCCGGATCCAGTGCCAGATTAACAAACATTGAAGAGACATCCTGAATCGCAAAAAAGCCGTCTTTATAAGACTGACTGTGCGTAATGTTCTGTCCGTTAAATTCAAGAGCATCCGGGTGCAGATTGGATTCTCTCACGTCATAGCCTTCATTTAAAAGTATTTCAATTAAATTATCTCTGTCGATCAGCTTTTTATTTACCCGGAGGTACATTTGCGGTTTTTCATTCAGCGATGAAATAATACGCTCTGTTTCCTCAGTACTGTAATGTTTAAACCAATGCTTCACCAGCCACTTTGGCATGCTGTATTTTAAAGATAAACGTGCCGCATCATTTTTAATGTCATCGATATTTGGTCTTTCGCCTCTTAAATAAGCACGCAATATACCGTTAATCTGTTTACCAGCCTGCAGTCCGCCGCGTTCTTTGGCGATTTCTACCGCTTCATTAATCACGGCAAAATCAGGTACACGGTCGAGATATTCCAGCTGATAAATTGAGATTAACAGCAGATATCGCTGCCAGCGGCGTAATTTTGTTTTTACAAATGGCCTTACATAATATTCAAGTGTCAGCTTATGCTGCAGCGTGCCGTATAGAATTTCAGTCAACAGACCTTTATCCTGCGAATTTAAATCTTCAAAACGGAGCGCTTCATTCAAAACGATGTTGCTGTATGCTTTATTGTCGATTACATCTTCATATAATTCCAGTGCCAGTGCTCTCACTGTCATTCGTCTTCACCCAGTTTCGTGCCGATTAAATCACTGTTATTGTTAATAAAATCAAGCGCATTATTTTTTTTCTTGCCGGCAAGCTGAACTTCTGTAATATTCACGAGATTGTCCGCTGCCGCGACTAAAAAGCCGTTGTCACTTTTTTTAGTAATCGTCCCCGGTGCTGCATCTGTTTTGTCAGCTGTCAGTTCTGCTGCAAATATCTTCAGGCGTTTGTCACCCTGCATCGTATGTCCGACAGGCCACGGTGCGAGCCCGCGTATACGGTTAAAGACATCACGTGCAGGCTGATTAAAGCTGATAACTTCATCCGTTTTTAAAATGTTCGGACTGAAAGTTGCTTCACTGTCTTCCTGAGGCGTGCGTTTGTTCGTGCCTTCGATAACATCCGGCAATGTTTTCATCAGAAGAGATGCTCCGACTCTGCTGAGCTTATCGAATAATGTGCCTGTGTTGTCATTGTCTTCGATTTGGATACTCTCTGCGGCAATAATATCTCCTGCATCGAGTTTTTTCGCCATATACATTATCGTTACGCCCGTTTCCTGATCGCCGTTAATAAGCGCACGGTGAATCGGCGCGCCGCCGCGGTGTTTAGGCAGCAGTGATGCGTGAACATTAAGCGCTCCTTTAGCCGGGACATTTAAAACATTTTCCGGCAGCAGCTGGCCGAATGCAGCTGTAATAATCAGGTCCGGTTCAATATCCGCTACGATTTTAAGCGCTTCTTCACTGTTCATCGTTTCAGGCTGATACAGCTCAATGCCGAGCAGTTTTGCTGCAACGGCAACCGGCGGATCTGTCATTACTTTTTTTCGGCCGACAGGTCTTGCAGGCTGTGAAATGACCAGATCGACACCGTATTTCTTATGAAGTTCTTTTAATATCGGTACAGAAAAATCCGGTGTACCCATAAAGATAATTTTTGTCATATTAAATCTCCTACATAATATATTGTGGATCGACATCAATTTTTAAAGACAATCCTGTCTTCTTATATAGCTGTGTATATTTTTGATCGAGAGCATCCAGTACATCTTTTAATGCCGGCTCCCGTTTATATTTAAGCAGAATCTGAAATCTGTTTTTATTTTTAATTCTTTCGATTGGACTTGGTGACGGACCGATAATAATACAGCTGTCACTGACGTTTTTAACCAGTGTATTATGAATATCTGTCGTCGCATCAAGACAATCCTTAACCCGCTCAGATGAAACTGTAAACAATATATGGAAATAGTACGGTGAATACCGTGCAAACTTCCTAAACTGCATTTCTTTTTCATAGAACTCGGAGTAATTATTATCCATGGCCAATGTAATCGCGTAGTGCTCGGGATTATACGTCTGAAATAGAACTTCCCCTGGAAGTTCATGCCGGCCGGCGCGGCCGGCCACTTGTGTTAAGAGCTGGAACGTCCGTTCATTCGCTCTGAAATCCGGCAGATTTAACATCGTATCCGCGTTCAGTACCCCTACCAGCGTAACATTCGGATAGTCTAGACCTTTTGCGATCATCTGCGTTCCGAGAAGTATCGGTACCTTGTCATTCTCAAAACGGCTCAGCAGCTGTTCGTGTGCACCTTTTCTCTGCGTTGTATCGACATCCATTCTAACAATATCAACGTTAAATTTATCTCTTAAAATCTCTTCAACTTTCTGAGTGCCCGTTCCTCTAAACGTAACATCATTGGAACCGCAGTCTGCACATTTCCTCGTTACCTGCTCTTCGTAGCTGCAGTAATGGCATAAAAGGCTGCTGTTGTTTTTATGATACGTGAGTGAAATGTCACAATTGGGACAGTTTGGGACATGGCCGCAGTTTTGGCAAATCTGGAAATTGGCGAAGCCTCTGCGGTTTAACAGCAGTACTGTCTGTTCCCCTTTTTCCAGCCGGTCGTATATCGCAGCTTCAAGTTTTCTCGATAAAATTCCTGAGTTGCCTTCTTTATGTTCGTCACTCATATTAACAATCTCTGCTTTAGGCAAAGGCTGCATGCCCGGACGATGTGTCAGCTCAAAACGTGTATATACTTCTTTCGAGCTCCGTGCATATGATTCAAGCGACGGTGTTGCAGACCCTAAAACGACAGGACAGTTATGAAAGTCCGCGCGTAATTTTGCCGCTTCAACTGCATGATACATCGGGCGTTCTGATTGTTTATAAGTCGTTTCATGCTCTTCATCGATAATAATAATGCCAATATCTTTAAACGGTGCAAAAATAGATGAGCGTGCGCCGACTGATACTCGTGCGCGGCCGCTTTGGATTTTACGCCATTCATCGTACTTCTCGCCGTGTGACAATGCAGAATGCAGTACGGCAACATCGTCTCCGAAACGCGCTTTAAATCTGTTGACCATTTGCGGTGTCAGTGCGATTTCCGGTACAAGCATAATTGCCTCCTGGTTATTATCAAGCGCTGTCTGTATTAACTGTAAATACACTTCGGTTTTTCCGCTGCCGGTAATACCATGCAAAAGAAACGTTTCATTGTCCTTATTTAATACGGCATTATTAATATTGTTAAAAGCAGCAGCCTGCTCATCAGTTAATTCTCTTTCATAATCCGCTTCAAATATTCTCGATTCGTACGGATCGCGTTCGACGACCATATCCAGTTTTTTTACGTAGCCTTTTTTCTCAAGTTCACGGACAATTGCTTCAGAGTAGCCTTGTTCTTTCAGCATTTTAAGCAGTACCGGTTCATTGTAATCTTCAATGACCTGCAGTGCTTCAAACTGTTTTGGTGCCCGTTCAAGCGGCGCTTTATTTAAATACAGCGACTGTACACCTTTTTGAACTTTCTTCCTTGTATGCTGTTTAATCTGAATATCTTCATAAATTTCTCCAGCCTCGATATAAGGCATCAATGCTGCAAGATCTTTCGCAGGTAAACTTTTCGTTTCGAGTTCACCGTTTACAGCATAGCTTTCATATATAAATTTAGCTTCACTTGACGCACCTTCATCAAGCATCAGCACTTTTTTCGATTTTGTTTTCAGTGCCACCGGCAGTATTGTTTCAATGACTGAAATATACGGCTCGATATAATAATTTGCCAGCTGTTTGGACAGCTCCACCAGTTCAGCTGTTAATACCGGTTCAAGATCCATCACTTTAACGATTTCCTTAACCTTACCTTCCGGTACATCAGTATCATCGTGAATGCTCATCACGTAAGCCTGGACATGTCTCGGACCAAACGGCACGAATACACGGTGGCCGACTTTAATGACATCAGACAGGCGGGCAGGTATTTTATAATCGAACAGCCGGTTGACATCCTTACTGTTGACACCGACGATAACTGCAGCGTACATCAGCGCATCACCTGTTCTGTGAGTGCATCTGCTATTTTTTCTGCGAGAAGTGTCTTAGCCATTTTAGGCAGCGGTACTTTACTGCCGTCCTTAAACATAATTGTAACTTCATTATCATTGCTGTTCATGCCGATAGAAGTATCCGATACATCGTTCATTATAATCGCATCGGCTTTTTTGGACTCCAGTTTTTGGAGTGCATACGCTTCAACATTTTGTGTCTCTGCAGCAAAACCGACGACGTACATATCTTCATTATTATGACCGACATACTTTAATATATCCTGTGTTTCAACAAGTTCTATCGAAGGCACACTGTCCTTTTGTTTTTTTATTTTTTGTCCGCTCTGTTCTTTAACGGTAAAGTCGGACACTGCTGCGGTAAAAACACCGATGTCAGCAGCCATATGCTCTTTAACCGCCTCGAACATTTCAGCTGTCGATTCAACGTCAATACGTGTTACACCGTCAGGTACCGGTAGATTCGTCGGTCCGCTGACTAAGATTACTTCAGCTCCGCGCCTTTTAAAACTGTCTGCGATACTGTAGCCCATTTTTCCGCTCGAAAAATTAGAAAGGTAGCGAATCGGGTCAAGCCTTTCCCGTGTCGGACCTGCAGTAACTAAAACCCGCTTGCCGCTGAGCGTCTTGTTGTCGTTCAGCATACCGTTAATTTTTTCCATAATATCGGGGACTGATGCAAGACGCCCTTTTGCATTATAGCCGCACGCAAGAAAACCAGTTTCCGAATCGATAAACTCCACACCCTGTCTTCTCAGTTTGTCGATATTATCCTGAACTGACGGCTGATGCAGCATATGCACATTCATGGCCGGCGCCATTAAGACTGGTTTGGTATTAGCAGCGAGAACATTTAAGAGCATATTATCGTATATTCCGTTCGCAAACTTACCAATCGTATTCGCTGTTACCGGAACGACTGCGATAATGTCAGCCCACTCTCCGATATTAATATGTGCAATATTACCAGGGTCTTCTTCCAGAAAAGTATTTGTATAGACGTGGTTTCTGCTGATTGCCTGAAAGGCGAGCGGTGTCACGAACTCCAGCGTGTTGTCTGTTAATACAACGCGCACTTCGTGGCCGGATTGAATGAGTTTACTCGTTAAATCAATCGCTTTATAACTTGCGATTCCCCCCGTAACACCGAGGACAATATTTGCCAAATTAATCACCTCTTCAAAAAAAGCTGACAATTTCTTGTCAGCATCATTATTTCTCTTTTATTTGTGTACAGTAACTTTACCGGCTGCTATTTCTTCTAAAGAATAGCCGACGTTAGTTTTAGATACATATGAATCTAATAACAGATCTTCAGGTTTTTCCTGCAATTGTCTTGCGCGTTTTGCCGCCATAGTAACAACAAGATACTTTGAATCGACATTTTTTTTAAGTTCATGACCAGCTGGGTATAACATTAATTATTTGCCTCCAGTAAAAGTTTTCTTAACTTATTTTCCACACGTGAGCGTTCTAAATGACTTGCCTCAACGATGCATTGTATTTTCTGACGCGCTGTATCAACATCGTCATTAATTACGACATAGTCATATAAGTTCATTAAGCTGAGTTCACGTCTCGCTTCTTTAATACGGTAATTAATCACTTCTTGTGAATCCGTACCGCGGCCGATTAAACGTTCTTCAAGCTGTGCCAGTGTCGGCGGAGCCAGGAAGATGAACAAAGCGTCCGGAAATTTTTCTCTGACCTGCTTTGCGCCTTCGACTTCAATTTCCAGAAATACATCGTGTCCATCTGCAATTGTGTCTTTCACGTAATCTACTGGTGTGCCATAGTAATTTCCTACGTATTCAGCATACTCGATGAATTTATCCTGTTCAATTAACCTTTCAAATTCTTCGTGCGACTTGAAAAAGTAATCTATGCCATCACGTTCGCCTTCTCTTTTCTGTCTAGTTGTCATAGAAATTGAGTATTTAAAATTCGTCTCTCTGTGGTCGAAAACGGCTTTACGAACAGTGCCTTTCCCAACTCCCGAAGGGCCCGAGAGAACGATGAGCAATCCTTTATCAGATACCATAGAATGTAACCTTTCTAATTTTGATTACTTCTTAATGTAACATAGATTGCATAAAATTTCATCCTTAAAGCGGACATTAAATATCCATTCATGATAAAATAATATGTAATCATTTTGAGGAGGATACGCCATGGCTTTTGACGGAAATTTTACGCACGCACTCGTAGATGAACTGCAATTTTTAGTGCGCGGTAAAATAAATAAAATTCAGCAGATGGATAATTCATCTCTTCTTTTAAAAATGCGCGCAGGCGGTAAAAATCATCAGCTGCTCTTAAGCAGCCACCCGATGTATGCCCGCTTCCATTTAACAGAACATAAATATGAATTCCCATTTGATCCGCCGATGTTTTCACGTATTTTAAGAAAACATATCGAAGGCGGGTTTATTACTGAAATTAAACAGCTTGGCAATGACCGCCAGGTGCATATTCATATACGTGCTATTAACGATATTGGAGACGATGTTGAACGCATACTGATACTTGAAATTATGGGACGCCACTCGAATATTATTTTAACAGATAAAGAGTATAAAATTATCGACGGCATTAAACATTTAACACCGAATAATAACGTGCGTACGATAATGCCGGGCTATACTTATGAAGGACCGCCGACAGAAAAAAAATTAAATCCAAGAACTGAAGCACTCGAAGAACTGCCGAAATTTGTCGATTTTAATTCAGGCAGGCTGAAGAAGCAGATTTTAATGAACATCGAAGGATTCAGTCCGGTGTTTATCGATGAAGTGGAATCCCGTGTTAAATACTTCAAGCCCGATAATATCGTTCCTGCAATTAAAGACACGCTTAAAGACAGCGAAAATATTCAAGCAGTCTATTACGACTTGAAAAAGCCGGTATTTTACTTTACCCCGCTCACTCATTTAGGTGAACCGGATAAAGTATACAGTAATCTGAGCCAGCTGCTGGACGACTATTACCACCGCCGTTACCAGATCAGTGCAATCCGCCAGAAATCGTCGGATTATCTGCAGGTAATTGAGCGTGAACACGATAAAACGGTCCGCAAAATTGCGAATCTAAAAGCAGATTTAAAAGAAGCTGCGGAAAAAGATACGTATCAGAAATACGGTGAGCTTATTACAGCGTATATGCATAACATTGAAAACTATCAGGAATCAGCAGTCGTGATGGATTACTATACAAATGAAAATATAGAAATTCCTCTCGATAAACAGCTCTCGCCTGCCGCTAATGCACAGCGCTATTACAATATGTACAACAAGTTGAAAAACCGTGAAAAAGTTGCACAGGAACAGCTGCGCCTGGCACATATGGATGTTGAATACTTCAGCAATCTGCTGCATCAGATGGAGAACATTACAACAGCAGACGAAGTTGAAGAAGTCCGTCAGGAATTAATCGAACAGAAAATTATTAAAGAACGCAATAGAGGCAAGAAGAAAAAGAAAGTGAATAAAATTCAGCTGCATGAATTTGAAACGTCGGCTGGACTGCCTGTATTCGTCGGTAAAAACAACAAACAGAACGATTATTTGACAAACCGTAAAGCACAGAACAATCATCTGTGGTTCCATACGAAAGACATACCGGGATCACACGTTGTCATTGCGCACAATGCTGCCGATATAACCGAGGATGATATTCTTGAAGCGGCAATGCTGGCAGCCTTCCATTCTAAAGCCGGCCAATCAGCAGGCGTACCCGTCGACTATACAGAAATTAAGCACGTTAAAAATATACCGGGAACTAAACCCGGATTTGTTACGTACAGTGAACAATCGACAGTACTCGTTGATCCGGATGCTGAGAAAGTTAAAGAGATGAAGAAAGATTAATGAAGAGCGCCGGTGATTCGGCGCTTTTTTTGTTTTTTTAGTTTGCAGCTGCATGTGTCCTGAAATGCGTTCCACATTGGGACGATTAACAGTTTTCACCCCAACAAGCGGTAAAATCCACACAATTAAAAAAGGCAAATCCCAATGATTTGCCGGCCGCACCTTAATAATATTATAAACCATTTCTAAACTCACGCACATCAGCAGCGCCGGCTGAGTCCAGCACGCCGCGTTCTTCTGCGACTTCAAGCAGTGTATCTAAATCGCACAGTACCGAATAAAGGCAGTCCGCTGCTGCAAATTTCTGAACGGCGCCTTTTATGCCGTAGGAAAATATTGCAACGACGCCTAATACTTCAGCGCCTTCCGCGCGCAGTGCTTCTACTGCATTCAAGCTTGAGCCGCCTGTAGAGATTAAGTCTTCGATGACTACAACACGTTTTCCTTTAACTGCAGCGCCCTCGATTTGGCGCGCCGTCCCGTGTGCTTTCTTGCTTCCGCGCACGTATGCTGACGGCTTCTCTAAGCGGTCTGCAATCAGTGTTGCATGAGGAATCCCGGCAGTCGCCGTGCCTACGATAACATCAGCTTCCTGGAATTCACCAAGCGCTTCTATAAGCAGCTGTATCACTTTACGGTGTGCTTTAACATCACCGAGTATTTGTCTGTTATCACAATATATCGGAGATTTTATCCCGCTCGCCCATATGAATGGCTCTTTTGGCGATAATTTAACCGCATCGATATCGAGCAGTGTATGTGCAACTGATGGATACATATTACTCGCCCTCCCATAATCGTTTAATTTCATGATACGCTGAAACAGGTTGATCACTCTCTGTTATCGGCCGGCCGACGACGATATAATCCGAACCGAGCATTCTTGCCCTTTTTGGTGTGACAACACGGACCTGATCATCCTGCTTACTTTCCGACAAGCGGATGCCCGGTGTTACGGTTAAAAAGTCCGGTGAGATTTCATTATGTATCATACGGCTTTCAAGCGGCGATGATACAACGCCGTCGAGTCCTGCTTTATATGCCAGCTCCGCATAATGCAGCACGCTGTCAGTTAATGACAGCGGCGTTTGCTGTTCACGCTGCATCGTCTGTTCATCGACGCTCGTCAGCTGTGTAACTGCTATAATTTTACCCGCTGCATTTTCTTTTCTGAATGCTGCTGCTGCGCGTTGCATCATATCAAAACCGCCTGCTGCATGCACATTGACCATATCCACATTAAGCTTGCCGAGTACCGACATCGTTCGCTCCACAGTTGTAGGAATGTCATGTAATTTTAAGTCCAGAAAGACATCGTGGCCATATGCTTTTATGACGTCAATAATTGCAGGTCCGCTTTGCATATATAACTCCATGCCAATTTTAACGTACAGCTTCTCATCGAAGCCGGCGAGAAATTCTTTCGCCATTTCGTATGTACTGAAATCTAAAGCAATAATTGGTTTCGCTGTCATCTTATTTTCCTCCTGTTATGTTAAACGAACGTCCTTTAATATCGTGAATATGCGATAAATTCATGTCTCTCACTTTTACATGCAAATCTTCAATTAATTCCTTGCATATATACGGATTCGTAAAGTTCATCGTACCGATTGCGACCGCATCAGCACCGACACTTATAAAATCAAGTACATCTTCAACAGTTGCAATACCACCCATACCGATAATCGGAATATCGGGCAATGCCTGTCTTACTTGATATACCATGTTTAAAGCGACGGGTTTAATTGCCGGTCCGCTTAAGCCGCCTGTCGTATTTGCCAGTATCGGTCTGCCGTTATTGTCAAGCCGCATACCGACAAGCGTATTGATCATCGTAATACCGTCTGCTGCTGACACACTTTTCGCCATATCAACTATATTAGTGACGTTCGGCGACAGTTTAACATAAATCGGTTTTGCACTTACTTCTTTAACCGCTTCTGTTAACTTCCTTGCCGTCTCTGGATCTGTACCAAACTGAATACCGCCCTCTTTAACATTAGGACATGAGATATTTAATTCAAGTGCACTGACATTCGGCGCCTTGGAAATCTTTCTTGCCACCTCAACATAATCTTCAATTTTAGTCCCTGCAACATTCGCAATAATCGGCACATCAAACTGCTCAAGATACTTTAATTCATGTTCAATAATATGATCCACACCCGGATTCTGCAGGCCTATGGCATTCAGCATACCGCTCGATGTTTCAGCAACTCTTGGTGTTTTATTGCCCATTCGAAGCTCTTCTGTTGCAGCTTTAATCATAATTGCGCCGAGCTCTGATAAATCGTACAGCTTGGAAAACTCTTCACCGAAACTAAAACATCCGGACGCAGGCATAATCGGGTTCTTTAACTCCAGTCCCGGCAGCGATATATGTAATTTATCCGTCATAGCACAACCGCTCCTTTTTCAAATACAGGCCCGTCTGTACATATTTTAACTTGCTCACCGGCTGTTGTTTCGCATACACATGCGTAACATACGCCGAAACCGCAGCCCATTCTTTCTTCCAGAGAAATAAATCCGTCCATCGGCATGGTGTTATCCAGTACTTTTAACATCACTTTCGGACCGCATGCATAAAACTTATCAAAATCAGTACCAATTTGCTGGATGACATCTGTCACAAACCCTTTTACGCCGTAGGTCCCGTCTGCCGTTGCAACATGTGTCTCGCCAAACGTTTTAAATGCCTCTTCATAAAATACATCTTTTTTACTATTAAAGCCGAGTACATGTGTTGTTTTGACGCCTCGCTTATTAAGCTGTTTTGTGAGTTCATATAACGGAGGCACCCCGATACCGCCGCCGACAATCAGCACATGATCACCGGCTTCAGCAGTGTTGATATCGTAACCGTTCCCGAGAGGCATCAGCACATCGACAGCTGCTCCTGGCTTAATTTCCGCAAGCTTTTTAGTGCCGGGACCTTCTGCACGAAACGTAATCGTAATTTCATTTTTTTCAGCATAAATATTTGAAATCGATATCGGACGCCTTAAGACGTGTTCAGTCGACTCAGACACTCGGACGTGCACGAACTGTCCCGGACGGAGCGTATATTTTTCGAGCTCCGTCTTCAGCACAAGTTCATAAATATTATCGGCAATTTCTGATTTGGATATTGCAGTTGCAAGTTGCAGCATGTCAGCACCCCTCGATTTTACTTATTGTCGTACACAATTTTACCGTCAGCAATTGTCATAACGATATCACTCGTTAACTGTTCCCCATGGAACGGTGTATTTTTTGATTTCGATAAAAAGTCATTCTTATCGAGCGTATATTCACGGTTTAGATCAATCAATGTCAGATCAGCCGCACTGCCTGCTTCTATTTTTCCGCTGTCCAGTTTAAATACTTCACTCGGCTTAATCGTCATCCAGTCGATTACCTGCTGCAGCGTAAACACACCTGTTTTAACGAGTTTCGTATAGACGAGCTGGAAGGCATTTTCTATGCCGACGATACCGAACGGCGCCGTGTCGATCCCCACAGCTTTTTCATCTTCATGATGCGGCGCGTGGTCCGTTGCGATAAAGTCCAGAGTGCCGTCTAACAGTCCTTCAATCAGCGCTTCTCTGTCATCTTCACCGCGCAGCGGCGGATTCATTTTGAAGTTCGGGTCTTTCTCGGTTATATCATTTTCATCCAGTACTAAATGATGCGGTGTTACTTCTGCTGTTACTTTAATGCCCGCACGCTTAGCATCGCGGATGACCCGGACACTTTCTTTTGTCGACACATGACACACATGATAGTGGCAGTCTGCCGCTTCAGCAAGCAGCACGTCTCTTGCGATCTGAGTCGATTCTGTAATTGCCGGAATGCCTTTTATACCGAGCTTTTCACTCGTCTTTCCTTCGTGGATTGCTCCGCCGTAAATTAATGTGTTTTCTTCAGTATGCGCAACGATTGCCATATCAATTTTTGCAGCAGCCTGCATTGCACGGTACATCATATCAGCACTCTGTACACCAACTCCGTCATCGGTAAAAGCAAATGCGCCTTCAGCTTTTAGAGCTTGAAAATCAACGAGTTCCTCGCCTTTTAAGCCGGTCGTAATCGATACATACGGCAGCACTTTGATCACTGCATCTTCTTTAATTTTATTATTTAAATCCTGGAGTATTTCAGGTGTATCAATAATTGGATTTGTATTCGGCATCGGGCAAATCGTTGTAAAGCCGCCGCGGGCTGCAGCATGCGTTCCTGACTTGATTGTTTCTTTATGTTCAAAACCCGGTTCTCTTAAGTGAACGTGTACATCGACGAGCCCTGGTGTTAATAAGAGACCGGTGCAGTCGATAATGTTCGTGTCAGCATTAAGATTCTGTCCAACTTCAGCAATTTTACCGTCTTTAATATAAACATCTCTAGTTTCTTCTATGTTATTGAGTAACAGCGTAGCGTTTTTCAAAAGCATTGTTGTTGCTCCCTTCCCCGTCAAGTACTGATTCTAATATACTCATGCGCATAAACACGCCGTTTGTCATCTGTTCAAATATGACACTCTTTTCTCCTTCAACCACTTCGTCCGTAATTTCAACATTGCGGTTTATCGGTGCAGGGTGCATGATCAATGCATGCGGCTTCATATTATCCATACGTTCTTTGTTCATGCCGTACAGCGCGTTGTATTCTGCCTTAGGCATTTGTGCATATGATTCATGACGTTCATGCTGAACGCGGAGCAGCATGATTACATCTGAGAATTCCACCGCTTCATCGATTCCGATATACGGTATGTTCAGCGTGTTATCCTGTAATTCAACCGGTCCCGAGAAGTATACTTCCGCCCCCATTTTAGTCAGCGCTTCTGCATTCGATTTTGCAACACGCGAGTGTTTAATGTCGCCGACAATTGCTATTTTAAGGCCGCATATCTGACCTAGATTTTCATAAATTGTCATCATATCGAGAAGTGACTGCGTGGGATGAGAACCGCTGCCGTCACCGCCGTTTATAATCGGAATGTTGAGGTGTTCGAGTTCTTCGTAATACTTATTATCCGGATGTCTCACTACTAATGCATCTGCACCGATTGCTTCCAGTGTTTTGCATGTGTCGTAAAGTGATTCCCCTTTAGATACCGAACTTGTCGATACATCGAAGGGCAGGCGTTCAACGTTAAGTTTTTTCTCGGCCATTTCAAAACTGAGTTTTGTGCGTGTCGAGTTTTCATAAAACAGGTTGACGACTGTTTTATCGTTTAACTTCATAACCGGTCGGCCGTTTTTAATGTCGATTGCTCTCGTAATTAGCGCTTCGATTTCTTGTGGAGTGACATGTTCCATAGATAATAAGTTTTTCATTTATTTCGTCTCCCTCTTAGGTAAAATTAGATTTAGAATAATTCCTGCTACTGCAGCGAGCGCCATGCCTTCCAGATTGAAAGGAATATTGCCTATCGTGAAGTCTAAATGTGCTTTACCGATCCCGATGACTAAAATCACAGAGGCGATAACCAGGTTGCGTTTGTTGTCAAAATCAATTCTAGCGTCGATCAGCATCCGGAGTCCGCTTGCTGCGATAATACCGAACAGGAGTATGGATACCCCTCCCATAACCGGTGACGGAATGCTCTGAACAACTGCCGTAAACTTGCCTACGAAACCGAGTATCACTGCGAGCACCGCTGCCCCGCCGATTACCCAGACACTGAAGATTCTCGTGATGGCAAGCACCCCGATGTTTTCACCGTAAGTGGTTGTCGGCGGTCCGCCTATTGTACTGGCAAACATCGTTGCGACACCGTCACCGATAATCGAGCGGTGAAGTCCTGGTTTCTTAAAGAAGTCGCGCCCGACTATTTTATTGATAACCATCTGGTGTCCGATATGCTCTGATATTGTGACAAAGACGATTGGCAGCATTACCATGAAGAGTCCAAGGTTCATTGCCGGTGTATAATCCTGATAAGGAATGTACAGATCCGGCAGCACAAACCAGCCCGTAGTTTTAATTAGTTCAAGGTCTACTATGCCAAACAGCAGTGCTGTCACGTAGCCTCCGACGATACCGATTAAAATCGGAATTAAACCGAGCACGCCTTTAAGGAAAATTGAAGCCAGTATTGTAATCGTGAGTGTGATCAGTGCAACTGTAATGTAGGTCATGCTGTAACCTTCCTGATTGCCTGAGTCCGTGTACATTGCCATATCTACAGCGACTGGGGCCAGCCCAAGGCCAATTACCATGATCACCGGTCCGACAACTATTGGCGGCAGGAGCCTGATAATCCAACCTGTACCGGCGAGCCGGATAACCAGCCCGATCAGGACATACAGCACACCGCTGAAGAACAGCGCAGTCAGTACTTCCCCGAGCGTATTCGCTCCAAGTGCAATAGTGATTGGAAGAATAAAGGCAAAACTTGAACCAAGGTAGGCAGGAATCTGGCCCTTGGTAATTAAAATGTAAAGCAGTGTTCCGATCCCGCTTGCAATCAGTGCCGCACTTACAGGCAGGCCTGTCAGAAACGGTACTAAGACAGTTGCTCCGAACATTGCAAACAAATGCTGTGAGCTTAGCAGTAATCCTTGAAAAAATTTCGGTCTTTCATGTACATCGAGTTCAGGCTCTACTGAGCGTTCGTAAATCTCATCTTCAAACTTTGCCATCTTCCGGGCCCCTTTTTATTTAAAGTATAGTAACACTTGTTTCCTGATCGACTTCTTCTACTTTTACTGATACTTTTTCTGTTTTCGATGTCGGTATGTTTTTACCGACGTAATCCGGTCTGATCGGCAGTTCTCTGTGACCTCTGTCAACCAGTATTGCAAGTGATATTGTTGTCGGTCTTGCCGTATTGAGTATTGCATCAATCGCTGCTCTTATAGTCCGTCCTGTTTCAAGTACATCATCGACGATGACCACGCTCATATTCGTAAAGTCTGTATCCACATCCACCGCCTTGTCCGCTTTGACATCTTCCGGGCGGTCATCTCTGAAGCCGCTGATATCGATCGTGCCGGTCGGCAGTTTAACACCTTCTATTTCTTCGATGCGTTCCTGAATGCGGAGGGCGAGGTGCTCTCCGCGTGTTTTAATACCGAGCAGCACGATGTTGTCGCTGCCTTTATGTTTTTCCAGTATTTCATGCGACATGCGGGTAACCGCCCGTTTAATCTGTGCACTGTCCATAATTGTTTTTGCTGTCATTGTTCATTCCTCCAAAATTTTTGCATAAAAAAATACTCATGTCAGAAGACATGAGTATATAGTTATCCTATATTTTCACACAGTGATTTTTACATAATCTGCCCATTCCGGCCCAGATCACTCATCATTGTGCAGTTCACGTCTTCTTAGCCTCACAGGACTAAAATTTAAAGACTTCGTATTCAATTGATTGGATTTATCATACCAATAGGATTAATTGAAGTCAAGCTGTAATTTATTTTTCAGTCAGCCGAATTTCATCGAGTACGTCTGTGAAATATGCAGGAAGTTCTTTTTTAAACTCCATATATTCCTCAGTTTTTGGATGAGTGAAACCTAAAACACCCGCATGCAGCAGCTGACCGCCGACTTCAAGTGTTTTTCTCGGTCCGTATTTTGGATCACCGGCAAGCGGATAGCCGATATATTTCATATGCACTCTGATCTGGTGCGTACGCCCCGTTTCAAGAATACATTCAATAAGAGTAAAGTTTTCAAAACGTTCAATGACGTTAAAGTGCGTGACTGCATCTTTGCCGTCATCGACAACTGCCATATCCTGACGTTCTTTCGGGTTACGGCCGATCGGCGCTTCTATCGTCCCGAGATTATGCGGAATTACGCCGTGTACAAGGGCAGTATATTTTCTCGTCACTGATTTTTCAACGAGCTGGTCCACTAAATGACGATGTGCTACATCGTGTTTAGCGACCATAAGAAGTCCTGACGTGTCTTTATCGATACGGTGAACGATACCCGGACGCAATTCGCCGTTAATGCCTGACAGGTTGTCGAGCTGGCCCATCAGTCCGTTAACCAGTGTGCCCGACGCATGTCCTGCTGCCGGGTGAACGACCATGCCGCGGTCTTTGTTAACGACTGCAACATCATCGTCTTCATAGACGATATCAAGATTTAAATTTTCAGGAACAATATCCGCTTCAACGTTTTCACGTTCAAGCAGTTCAATATTGTCTCCCTCTTTTACTTTATAATTCGGTTTTACCGTTTTGCCGTTTACTGTAATGTGACCCGACTTTACGCGATTTTGTATGTCTGTACGGGATGTATCGGGAACGATACCTGCGAGTACTGTATCCAGTCTTTCGCCTGCATTTTCTTCAGTTATAATTACATTCATTTTTCTTCTTTACCTCTTCCCGTTATAAAAACTTCGATTAACAATATAATCACGCCGATTGTTAGGGCACTGTCTGCCACGTTAAAAATAGGGAAATCATACGTAAAAATCAGCACATCGGCAAAATCCACAACTTCCTGGAATATCAGGCGGTCGATAAAGTTACCAAGCGCACCTGCCATCAGCAGTGTAATACCGACCTGCATTAACAGATTATTTTTTGCTTCAGTCTTATAAAAGTATATTAAAAATATAAGCACAGCGACTGTGATGATGTAGAAAAATGTCATTCGTCCTTCAAACATTCCCCATGCAGCACCGCTGTTGCGGTGGGAAGTAATTTTAAAAAACTCCCCTAAGACAGGAATCGATTCCCCGAGTTCCATTCTTGTCGCCACTAAATACTTTGTCAGCTGATCGATTGCCAGTACAATTATTCCAATGATTGCCATCGGATATATTCTGTATTGTTTCATCACTTACTCTGCATCCACAACTTCTCGGCAGCGTGGACAAATGTCATCTTCACCGTTAACTAATGTTTCAGCGGTTGAGTAGTTCCAGCAGCGATTACAGCGTTCGCCCTCGGCATGTTCAACTTTGACAGTAACAACGTCGTATGCTGTACCGTCAGCAACTGTTTCTGCCACTTCAACCTGCGATACGATAAAGAACTGCTCAAGATTGCCGCGGATATCGTCCAGATTAAAGTCTGCCGGCTGTGTCAGCGTTACTTTTGCATCGAGTGATTTACCGATAACTTTCTCATTACGGGCGTGTTCAAGTGCTTTGTAAACGTCATCGCGGACAGTCATGAATTTCTGCCACTTCTCTACAAGTTCAGCATCCGTATCTTCACGTTCGGGATAGTGCTCAAGGTGAACACTTTCCTTGTCAGTGTGCGGTGTATGCTCGTAAATTTCTTCAGCAGTGTGTACTAATACCGGCGCAAGAATCAGATTTAATTCTTTAAGAATTTTGTACAATACTGTCTGCAGACTGCGTCTGATTGGTGCATCTTCTGATTCGATATAAAGAATATCCTTACCGTAATCGAGATAGAAGTTCGACAGATCAACGTTGATAAAGTTTTGTACAGTCTGATACATCGTTACATAGTCATAACGCTCGTATGCATCAAGCATAAATGTTTTCAGCTCGTTAAAGCGGTTGTACATATATTTATCAACTTCATATAAATCTTCGTATGCCACATTATTTTCTGCCGGGTTAAAGTCGTTGACGTTACCAAGCAGGAATCTGAATGTGTTACGGATCTTGCGGTACACTTCCGATACTTGTTTTAAAATATCGTCAGATACACGAACATCTTCCTGGAAGTCTGATGACATTACCCACAGGCGGATAATATCGGCACCCATCTGCTGCATTACTTTTGTCGGCAGAATGACGTTGCCTAGAGATTTAGACATTTTTTTGCCTTTTCCGTCCATTACGAAACCGTGAGATAACAATTCTTTATACGGCGAGTGGCCTCTAGTTGCAACACTTGTAATCAGTGATGAGTTGAACCAACCGCGGTACTGGTCCGAACCTTCAAAGTAAAGGTCAGCAGGATACGTTAAGTTCTCTCTGTAATCCAGCACACCGCGGTGTGTTGAACCTGAGTCAAACCAAACATCCATAATATCGGTTTCTTTCGTAAACTCTCCGTTAGGTGCACTTTCATGCGTGAAACCTTCCGGTAATAAGTCTTTAGCATCCCACTCAAACCAAATGTTTGAACCGTGCTCTTCAAACAGTGACGCGACATGTTCAAGCACATCAGCATCGATGATCTCCTCACCGTTTTCGCCGTAGAAAAATGGTAACGGCACACCCCATACACGCTGGCGTGAAATGACCCAGTCTCCGCGATTTTTGATCATGTTGTACATGCGTTTACGGTTCCATTCAACCTGGAACTTCGTATCCATTAACGCATTTAAAATATCTTCACGAACGCCTTCAATCGATGCAAACCATTGCGGTGTTGCACGGAAGATTACAGGTTTCTTCGTACGCCAGTCATGCGGATACGAGTGAGTGTAAAATGACAGTTTTAATAATGCGCCGGCTTCTTTCAAATCATCTGAAATTACTTTGTTCGCATCATCGTAAAACAGTCCTTCATATTTCCCAGCCTCTTCAGTGAAAACACCTTTGTCATCAACAGGGCTTAACACGTCAAGACCATACTGCTGACCAACTTTAAAGTCATCGTCACCATGACCTGGAGCAGTATGAACAACGCCGGTACCGGCTTCAATCGTTACGTGGTCACCTAAAATCACTAAGCTTTCACGGTCGAATAACGGATGCTCTGCTGTAATATATTCAAGCTCCGAACCTTTAAATTCTTTCGTGCGTGTAATTTTTTCTTTGTCGAACTCAACTTCACCGGCAAATTGATCAAGCAAATCTTCTGCTACGATAAACTCTTCACCTTCATAGTTAAACTGGACGTAGTTTAAGTTTTTGTGCACAGCAAGTGCAAGGTTTGATGGAATTGTCCACGGCGTTGTTGTCCAGATGACAAATTTAACACCTTTGTCTACAACCTCTTTACCGTCTTTTACTTTAAATGATACGTAAATTGATGGTGATACTTTATCCTGGTATTCGAGTTCAGCTTCAGCGAGTGAAGATTCACTTGTCGGAGACCAGTAAATTGGTTTTTTACCTTTGTAAATTAAATCTTTTGCTACCATATCTTTTAAGACACGGACTTGTGATGCTTCAAATTCAGGTTTATAAGTCAGGTAAGGATTATCCCATTCACCATCGATACCCATGCGTTTAAAACCATCGCGCTGGATATCGATTTGCGAGTTCGCAAATTCAATACATTTGTTTCTGAATTCTTCAATAGACATCGATTTACGGTCGACACCTTTGTTTGTCAATGCCTGTTCAATCGGCAGACCATGTGTATCCCAGCCAGGTACATATGGTGCGTAGAAGCCCTGCATCTGTTTGTTGCGGATAATCATATCTTTAATGATTTTGTTCAAAGCGTGGCCCATGTGCAGGTTACCGTTGGCATACGGCGGTCCGTCGTGCAGAACGAACGGTGTATTACCTTCGTTTAATTTTAATTTCTTATTGTAAAGATCGATGTCTTCCCAGTGCTGCTGCATTTTTGGTTCTTTGTTAACTAAACCGCCGCGCATTTTAAATGCTGTTTTCGGCATTAATAAAGTGTCTTTATAGTCCATAATGATTCTCCTTTTTTATAATAAAAAGACTCTAAGCATGTTAAGGGGCGAATGACCGCGGTACCACCCTTCTTGACTGCTTAGAGTCCACTTTGTTTACTTATATTTTTATAAATCATTAGTGATTTCAAAGCGTTCATCTTTGCCGGAGCTCTCACCATCCTCCGATCGCTGCATTCCAATGAAAGTTTGCGTGTCTAATAATACATATTAATTATGCTAAATATCTTGCAATTCGTCAATGTAAATTTGCTATTTTTGGGATTCGGTACCGTCAAATTCAAGTAATCTTTCCCAGTCTTCAGTTTCCAGCAGATCGAGCTGAGCCTGAACCAGCATTTTATAACGCGCTCTGAAGATTTTCGCCTGGCGTTTTAAATCCTCGTTATGCTGCATCATGTGATTTTCTTTCTGTCTGGCACGGCTGACGATTTGTTCGCCTTCTGTTTCAGCTTTTTGAATAATACTGTCCCCGTAATTCTGTGCGCGCTGTTTAATATCGTCGCCAGCTTTGGCTGCACTTAAAATAGCTTCCTGGATAGATGATTCTACACTCTTGAAGCTGTTCAGATTTTCCTCACGTTCGTTCAGCATTTCTTCAAGCTGTGAAATTCTTGCGTCTTTCTTCTCAAGTTCGTCTGCAACTTCTGTTAAATGCTGTCTTACGGCCTGTTCATCAAGACCTCGGTAGACTGTTGAAAACTTTTTATTTGTTATTTCTTCTCTTTTCAATCCGTTCACCTCAATTATCAGTTACTATCATTACTTCCAGTCTGTATTTCCCTTTTTTCGTTTCTGCAATTTGTTCCGTTACGATAAAACGGCCAAATCCGCGTACTGAGATTATATCTCCAGTTTCTATTATAAACGAAGGCTCATCGACTATCGAATGATTCACTTTAACTTTTTCTTTTTCAACGCGTTCCTTCGACTTTGCTCTTCCCTCTTTTAAGACGAGTGAAACGATTGAGTCGAGACGGTAAGATGAACTGAGTATAGCAGCAGGCTTCATCGTCACGTTTGCGTCGATAAATTCCTGGTGAGGTATTTCCGTTAATTTCAGCGGTGCATTTTTAATTTTTGTCAGCTCTGTTTTAAACAGTTCTTTAAAAGGCTCAGTTACAGCGAATTGAATTTTATCACCGTTCACTATATCTCCAATAATCGACCGGTCGACACCGATACTCATAATTGCACCGAGAAGATTACGGTGGGATAATGTCACAAACTTATCGGGATAGGACACTTCAAACACAGTAACCAGAAAATCATCCTGTGAAAACTCGAAGTATTCCGGCAGCAGCATTGCCCGGAGACGCTCACGTTCCTCGTTCTTGCCCCCGCCGTAATAATGTACCGTAATATCCGGATAATTCCCGCTTAAACTTTCAATCATCTTCTGCTCTCGCGGATTTAAGAAATCCGTCAGCACGGCATAAAAATTATTTGATGCCTGCTCAAATTTACTATTCAATAAAGTCAGCATTTCCCGTTCTTCGGGTCTGAAATGCTGGTAAATACCTTTCATAAAAATCACACCTTAATAAAGAATGGAGATATTGGCTGAACCAATATCTCCGTTTATGAAGCCCATAAAATAAGGACTCTCAATATTTCATTCAAACCATACTGGAACAGGTTAAAGATGATAATTAAAATTATCGGTGATAAATCCAGAACTCCGCCTAATGGCGGTATCATGCGTCTGAACGGTTCTAATAGCGGCTCGTAAACCTTGCCTAGAAAATCGCCGAAAGCCGATTCACGCAAGGCCGGCAGCCAAGAAGACAGAATGTAAATAATTAAGCCCCATGTAAATATCGGCCATGCAAAGTTAAAAAACTGATAGATGTAAATTAAAACTGTTACTATTAATGAATTATCCAAAATAACGCTCCTTACATTTCATCGAAAAACTCTTCTTTGTCAGAGATTTCACCCTCAACACCAAAGCTATTTGGTGTGCAAAGAAAAATATCCGCACCTACTTTTTGAATATCGCCTTCTAAAGCATAAACTGTTCCGCTTAAAAAGTCCACGATGCGCTTTTTTGGAACCGAATCAATTTTCGTCAGATTTACCAGTGCCGCACGGTTGCTTTTCAGCTCATCGGCAATATCCTGCGTTTCCGCAAATACTCTTGGTTCAAATAAACATACTTTTGTATTCTGATCATTTACAGGCATTGTCCGATTCTCCCTGCTGGATTGATTATTATTTCTCTGTTCATGCTGTACTTTTTGCGCTTTTGCTTTTGGTGCTGCCGGTTTCGAAACCCCTTGTTTTGAACCGGTCACTTTTTTCTGGTTTTGTGCTGTCTTTTTAGGTACCGCCTCTTTTTGACGGCTATTCGGTTGTTTATTCGTATTCAGATTTGTCACTTTCGCCGGTGTTTTAGTCTGCTCTGTCTTAATATTATTAACAGGGACTTCCTCTTCGACGACAAATAAATTTTTTATAAACTTAGTAATAGCCATATTTCTCACCTAACTCCCCATAATTTTACTGCCAATACGTATGTATGTTGCACCGTTTTTCACTGCACTCGGGTAATCATTGCTCATCCCCATGCTGAGTTCAGTTACATCAGGATAATTTTTTTCAACTTTTTCCTGCAGATTTTTTAGTCCGGTAAAAGTGTTCTCAATAACTGAACTATCTTCTGTGTGAGGTGCCATAGTCATTAAACCGATGACTTTAACATATTTGTAATCTTTTAGTTTCAAAAGGAAATCTTCTACTTCCTCCGGCTGAAGACCATGCTTAGAATCTTCATCAGAAACATTCACCTGTATAAAACAGTTTACAACATGTTGCCCCGCCTGTTCAATTTTTTTCGCTACACTTTCACGCTCAAGTGAATGAAGGTAATGGAGGTCGTCAATAACTTCTTTTACTTTTCTCGACTGCATTGTACCGATAAAGTGCACTTCTGCATCTTCAGGCAGTGCTTTACGCTTTTCAATAAATCCTTCAATGCGGTTTTCGCCGAAATGTCTGACCCCTGCTTCATACGCCTCGAGTGTTTCTTCGACTGTATGATACTTAGTTACGGCAATAATGTTAACATCATCGCCGACTTCGTTTTTTATCTGTTCGTAGTTTTCTTTAATCATTATTATGCCTCCCTATAAAAGCCAGTGCCCGTCCGGTGTTACCCTGCTCCAAACGAAACGAGAAGAACTCATCTGCCTCTGTACCAATACTCGTTACGCTGATATGCTCTTTTTTAATTCCCGCCTGGATTGCCTGGTGTTTATTAACGTCTTTTAAATCGAGCTGCCATCCGGTGTCTGTCTTTTCATATGAACTGTCAGGAATTGCATCGAGTGCATCGATGACAGTATTATCCACTTCATAATACTCCTTGTTAATACCGATACCGATTATTACCCGCAAATCATCTTTACTGCCTTTGTAGCAGTTAATCAGTTTCTCTGTAATGTGTTCAGCTGTTCCTCTCCAGCCTGCATGTGCAAGTCCGGTAAAATTATCGACTGCACTGTAAACGTATACAGGAATACAGTCAGCATAATTCATTGTTAAGAGCACACCGGTATCGTACGTATACAAGCCGTCTACATCATAAAGCTGATCACTGAGTGTCTTAATATTCGTGCCGCCATCTGCTGACGTCACTTCTTTAATATTGCCGCCGTGTTTTTGTATCGGCAGTACCCATGACTCTCGAGGAAAGTTAATTTCCTCTGCCAGTATTTTTTGATGAGCATGGACATTATTAATATCATCACCAATATAGAGTGCCATATTAAAACTCTGGTTTGGATAAGGGCTCTGTCCGCCTTGTCTGAGGGTATAGCCAAACGTCAGCGATTCTGTAGTGCTGCCCGCGTAATGCTTATGTAATTCAAATGAGTTATTATTATTCAAATTATCTCCCACCTATAAAATAAAGGAGATATTGGGTCGCCAATATCTCCGTTATATATACAATGCACAAAATTTATCTTCTGCGTCTTTCTCTTCTCGAGCTGTTTCCTTTAAGGAAAGTCGGAACATCCGGCTCTTCCTGAGGTCTGCTGTCGAATCTGTCCGGCTCACGTGTGAATCCGTCATCTTCAGCAATGTCTCTTGAATTGTATGCCGGAGGCTGGTTAAAGTTGCTGCCACCGCCGCGTGACTGTTTTTGTTCAGGCTGCTCAGCAGGTCTGTCTGAAGAACGCTGAAGCGTTTTTTCATTAAAGCCTGTAGCGATTACAGTAATCACAATTTCATCTTCAAGTTCAGGGTTAATAACAGTACCGAAGATCATATTAACGTCTTCATCCGCTGCATCCTGAACGATATCCGCTGCTTCCTGAGCTTCGAACAGTGACAGTGACTCTCCGCCTGTGATGTTCATAAGAACACCCTGAGCGCCAACGATTGATGTTTCGAGTAATGGACTAGAAATTGCTTTCTTAGCTGCTTCAACCGCACGGTTTTCTCCAGCTGAAATACCGATACCCATTAATGCAGAACCCTGGTTTTGCATAATAGTTTTAACGTCTGCAAAGTCAAGGTTAACTTCACCGCTTACAGCGATAAGGTCCGAAATACCTTGAACACCCTGACGTAATACATTGTCAGCTTCTTTAAATGCTTCCATCATCGGTGTAGATTTATCTACGATATCTAATAAGCGATCATTTGGGATAATAATCAGAGTATCAACTGCTGCTTTCATCTGCTCAACACCTGCAGCAGCCTGCGTTTGTCTCTTTCTTCCTTCAAAACCGAATGGGCGTGTAACAACACCTACAGTAAGTGCGCCCATTTCTTTAGCAATTTTAGCAACGACAGGTGCTGCACCAGTACCTGTACCGCCGCCCATACCAGCTGTTACGAATACCATATCCGCACCCTGGATTGCATCTTCGATTTGTTCGCGTGACTCTTCTGCAGCTTTTTTACCGATATCCGGATTAGCTCCGGCGCCTAAGCCGCGTGTTAACTTTTCGCCGATCTGGATTCTTGACTCAGCTTTAGATAAGTTTAAAGCCTGTCCATCAGTGTTGATTGCGATAAATTCAACATTGGACATTCCATCCTCGATCATACGGTTAACGGCATTATTACCGCCGCCGCCAACACCGATAACTTTTAACGTCGCCATGTGATTGAAACCTTGTTCAAATTCTAACATTAATCTTTCCTCCCAAATGTACTTCTACTCAAATAGATTTTTAAATATTTTTTTAACTTTACTGCCAAAATCGCCCTGCTCTTTCGGTTCTTTATCTATCCGTTCAGAGTCAGTTCCGGCATCATCATAAGTGTAATCCTCGTATTCGTCATCGGCAGCTTCATTATCAGCCTGTGATTCTTCAATACTGTCTTCTTCAGGATAATTATAATCATCTTCGTTTGAACCGTTATCATGATCTTCATCCCGATTGACCTGAAGCTCATTCTCTTCTTTACGTTTTGCAAACAGTCCTGTAAAGAAGTTTGCAGGCTGTGCTTCCTGTTCATCATTCACTGCATTTTGTGAATCTGTTTCTGGATAGTCATCATAATTATCAATTGTAACATATTCCAGTAACTCATCAAACATTATTCCGCTTGATAAGACAGAGATTGCACTTGAGAACTCGGGTTTTCTCGCACCCATTTGATTCGGTATATGAACTCGTACTTTTTCAGCAACTAAATCCTGCATCAATTCTTTGACGCCCCGGATATTTGCAGTACCGCCTGTCAGAACAAAACCGCCCTGTACATTGTTAATACCGTTCTTAGCCAAATCTTCAAATACACTCATGAATGTGTCCTCAACAACGAGCTCGATAACATCAGCCAAGTCTTTTGAAGTCACTTCCACCGGTTCACCCGAGTCATTTTGCTGAAGCAACATTTTTTCATCGTCACTTGCAAGATCAAAAAATGCGTGTCCATACTGTTCTTTTGCCTGATCTGCTTCATCGTATGTAGTATTAAACTCATCGACTAAATCCAGCGTAATATCACGGCCGGCAATACCTATACTATTAGCATATTTTAAAGAACCTCGCTCATAATAAGCAAACTGAGTTAAATCGAGACCCATATCAATAACGACAGCGCCAAGTTCAATCTCAGCATCTGTCAGTACGTGCTGATAGTTTACCGCATCTGAATAAACATCCAAAATAGTTAAACCTGCTGCTTCAACACATTTAACGATATTTATAAGCAGTGTGCGATTTGCAGAGACTACGCCTGCTTTAACTGCCAGACTCTCTTCTGCGATCATTTCTTTCGGATCATTTACTTCATGCAGTCCATCGACCAGGAATGATACCGGATACACGCTGACCACTTCGTTCTGGCCCGCCATATCCTGTATTCTTACATTTTCCAGCAGTTCTTCAATATGTTCGCCGGTAATCTCTGTCGCTTCTCCGCCGAAACGTATTGCATCCTCTGTGAACTGAATATGAGTATCCGCGATTGGGATTTTCACAAACACCTCTTCAATATCTACACCTGAAGCGATTTTCGCTTTTTTAATTGTATCTGTAATTGCATTTTTAGCCTGATCAAAATCGTTGATCATCCCTTTAGAAACCCCATCAGTGAAGGTTTGGCCGGTACCAATAACATTCACACCGTTGTGAAATTTTTCCCCGACCACTACTTTGACACTAGACGAGCCGATATCAAGGGCAACATAATAATGTTCCTTCACCTTATTGCCTCCTACACAGCCATTTTCATAATACTATTTCTAGTTTACATTATACTCTGATTAATGTGAACTATTTCAAAAGATTTGTTTTATTTTATTCTTCAGCAGCACTGTCTATTTCACCAAGTGCTGATCTTACACCCTCCAGTGCTTCGTTTATATCTTCGATATAACCTGCCTGTGATGGCTCATTATAAATATTATCTTTAATTTCACGTGCATCGGCGCTGTCGTACGGCAGATAACTTGTACCGACTTCCATATCTATGATTCCGCCGGTCTCATCACCGATTTCCTGACGGATACCGATATAGTAATTCATTTTATCGCTAAACGTTTCATAGTCTGCAACTATTTCCTGACCGTCATTCATGAATACGTGAATACGGCGCATTGAATTATCTGTCGGGCGGAAATATATTTCTGAAATACTTTCCAGAATATCGACTTCAATTTCGTTCAGCGCTGCAACAAGCGCGTCGAATTCTTCACCTTCGAAATTGTAAATAATCGGCGCATTGCGGGGAGCACTTGGATAGCCGCGCTGTATTCTGCTGTTTTCGAGCACCGGAAAATAAAGATCTTCACTATTAATGTAAGCAATAGCTTTATACTCATTAACGTTAACTGTAACATTATTCGGCCAGTCACGCTCGACAGAAACTTCTTCAATAACCGGCAGCAATTCAACGTTATCCTCAGCTTTGCCGGCAGAGATACTGAACATCTTATCCCCGGTAGTGAAGCCGATACGTTCTTCAAGCTCTGCTTCTGTCACCAGACTGTTGCCTTCAAAATTTATTTCTTTAACATCACTGGCGCTTGAAAATACATACCATAAGAGCGCTCCAAGCAGCAGTACTAAGAAGATTATAATCCCGATATATATATGTACCCGTTTAAACTGAAACTTTTTTTTCGGTTTCTTTGTTTTCTTCGGTTTATCTTTTCTTTTATTTGCTGCTGACTTTTTACTGCCGGCTTTTTTATCTTTACCGTTTTTATTTTTCTGTTTACCTTCAGTATTTTTATCTTTGGTATTTTCAGCAGCGGCTTCTTTATCTTCAAAATCTTTATAGTGCTCAATGGTTAATGATAAGTCCGCATCTTTTGATTTTTCTTTTTTTGGAAACTCTTTGTTTTCCGCCTCTTTTTCAGATTCATTTTTATTATCAGATTTTTTAGCAGTATAGCCGATATACTCAGTATCCTGACGTTTCTTTTTTAATTTTTCTTTGATGTCATCGATATTATTATCCTCGTTACTCATCGGCTATACCTCCTTAATTTTTAGCTGAGTTTTGCGAAACCTTCCTTGAAGTGGTCACCGCGGCGCTCATAATCCTTATACTGATCCCAGCTTGCACATGCCGGGGAAAATAATACTGTATCTCCCCGGACTGCATGGCGGTGTGCCAGTTCTATTCCTGTATACGGGTTATCGGTCACGTTGTAAGGAATATTCAGCTTCTCTGCAAGTTCTTTAAATTTAGGGGCTGTTTCCCCGAATGAGACAAGCCGCTTCACGTGTCCTGCATACTGCATTAACTCGTCGAGCGACTGCCCGCGGTCCAGTCCGCCTGCAAGCCAGATAACCGGTGTATCAAAACTCTTAAGTGCAAATGATGTTGCGAGATTATTTGTCGCTTTGGAATCGTTGTAATAGATTACTTCATCGATTGCACCGAGGCGCTCAAGTCTGTGTGATATACCGCTGAAAGTAGTCAGTGTCTGTTTCATTGCATCAAGGCTTACACCGTGCGCTGAGGCAGCAAGCAGTGTTGCGAGAATATTTTCGATGTTATGCTCGCCTTTTAATACAACATCTTTAACCGGCATGATGACTTCACCATGCACAATTAAATTACCGTCAGCTGTATATGCATCAGCTTCACTGTCAGCGTCAAAATACTGGATGCGGCACTTAATATCAAGCCCTTTCAGCATAGACGCCTGTTTTTTATTGAAAATCAGCAAATCATCTGCTGTCATATTTTTAAATATTTCAAGCTTGGCGTGAATGTATTCTTCAACCGAGCCGTGATAATCCAAATGCGCTTCATAGATATTCGTAATGAGCGCAATATTCGGTCTGAATTCTTTAATACCCATCAGCTGAAAGGATGACAGTTCCATCAGCAATGTATCATCAGCTGCTGCTTCCATTGCAGCGTCTGTTGCAGGATAGCCTATATTACCGCATAAAATAGGAGTGCTCCCGTTATTTTCAAGCATCTCACCTAAGAGGTGTGTGCACGTGGTTTTACCGTTTGTGCCGGTCAGCGCATAAATCGGCGCTTCACTTAGATGATGCGCGAGCTCAACTTCTGTAACAATTGGAATTTTTCTCTCTTCTGCTTCTTTTAAAAACGGAATACTGTATGGGATACCCGGGTTTTTGACGATTAAATCTGCTCGATTTAAAAGATTAGCCGGATGGTGTCCATCGACTATTTCGACACCCCACGCATTATATTTCTGTTCTGTTTCTTCATCAGAGAATACTTCATTCGTCGTCAGTGTAACGTTTGCTCCTAAACTGACAAGCGCATTTACAGCACTTTTTCCGCTTCTGCCATAACCGAGTACGATGACATTTTTATTCTCGTATCCGCTGAATGGTTTCATCTTACATCACTCCTAATATTACACCGAGCGCACCCGCCAGCAGACCGACTGTCCAGAAAACAATAACGATTTTCCATTCATTCCATCCTGACAGTTCAAAATGGTGATGAATCGGCGTCATTTTAAATATTCTCTTGCCGGTTGTCTTATACGATGCTACCTGCATCATTACACTGGCCGTCTCAATAACGAAAACCAGACCAATTAAGAGGAGCAGCAGACTGCTGTTCAGAAGAATCGACACCGTTGCTATAATACCGCCGAGTGCGAGTGAGCCTGTGTCGCCCATGAACAGTTTTGCCGGATATTTATTAAATATTAAAAATCCAAACAGTGAACCAATTAAAATAAACAGAAACAGTGCAATTTCCATCTCACCTGTTATAAGGCTGATAACAAGGAATGAACCGAATGCAATAATCGAAGTTCCTGTTGACAGTCCGTCAAGTCCATCTGTTAAGTTTACAGCGTTAGAAAATCCAACGAGCCAGAACACAATCCAGACAACAAAGAATATGCCGAGCGGGATAAATAAATCTGTTCCGGGAATCTGAATGCCGGCATCGATATCCGGAATCCAGTTAGTCATTATAATAAAAATAATGACTGCAACTGCTATTTGTGCAAGAAACTTTTGTTTTGATGACAGTCCTGCATTATCTTTTTTAACGACGATAATATAGTCATCGATAAAACCGATTAGTGCAAAACCGATTGTCACGATAATTAACACGAGCAGTTTATAAATATCATCAACGAAGAACAATCCGATAACGGACAGGACGATGGTCACTAATATAAATGACAATCCTCCCATCGTCGGTGTTCCTGTTTTAATCAGATGACTCTCGGGCCCTTCTTCCCGGATAGTCTGACCAAATTTCATGCGTTTCAATAAAGGGATTAAAATCGGTATCAGTATGGCAGTCAGCACAAGTGCAGCTGCGAAAAATATATAATTCATAGTTCCTCCTAATCGTTCGGGTCATTAGACGATAAAGTGATTTCCACAGCAGTTTCTTCTGTGATTGCTGTGCCCGCATTTTGTGACTGGCTGTTTACGTAACCTTCACCTTCGACTGTAATCTTTATACCTATAAAGTCAGCCAGCATCAATGCTTCCCGTTTCGAAAGTCCTTTGAAGTCCGGCAGCGTCGGTTCACCATCTGTTTTTACAAATAGCGAATCGTATGGCAGCAGCGTATCATCCTGCGGGAAATGCTCGGTAATCTCTGTACCGTTCCCGACTATTTTTACATCAATTGTATCATTTAATTCGTCAGTTAAGGCGTCTAATTCCTGCCCTCTGTAGTCTCCGATGTCAACGACGTTATGATCACCTGATACGTCCGCTTCAGATACTTCTAAATATTTCAGCGTCCGTTCCATCAGAGGATTAAAGCCGCGTGCGACACCGTTATCCCATGTTTCACTTTTGTTCTCACTGGCAAGTTTAATACCGTAATAGACAATCACTTCAGGATCGTCTTTTGGTGCATAACCTAAAAATGAAGTGAAGAACTGATAATCTCCATCCATATATCCGCCTGTTTCCGGATCATAAATCTGAGCAGTACCGGATTTCCCCGTAACTTCATACTCGTCAGATTTGTACTGAGGGTTATGATCCAGTGAACCGTCAATCAGCGTATTCATTTCAGACACTGTCTTCTCTGCTGCTTCCGGAGAAATAACCTGTCTGACCGTTTCTTCCTTACCGTCATATACGACTTCACCGGAATCATCTCTAATTTCGTCAACCACATAAGGCTTCTTCATTTCTCCTTCATTCAACAGCGCAGTCATACCCTGAATCAGCTGAATCGGCGTTACTGTCGATGTCTGGCCGAAAGATGTTGTCTTCTGCTGCAGTTCATTATCCCAGGCCATCTGTCCTGTAACTTCTGTCGGGAATTCAGAACCTGTTGTTTCACCGAAACCAAAGTCTTTATAATATTGAAGCATTTTATCTGCACCGACTTTATCCTGCAAAATCATCATCAGTACGTTTGAAGAATACTGCATCCCTTCATTATAAGTAATGTCGCCCCAGCCTTCAGTTTCCCAGTCGTAAATCGTTGAACCCATTACGTCCATCGAACCTGAAGTATAAACAGTATCAGGGTCGTAGACACCTTCTTCTATAGCTGCTGCCAGCCCGAACACTTTAAATGTTGAACCCGGTTCAAATGAATATTCATAAAGCATGTTCAGCCAGCTGTTACCGAAACCTTCACGTGTTTCAGGGTTAAATGACGGGCGCTGACCGCTTGCCAGAATCTCACCTGTGTCCGCATCAGCGACAACCGCAATTAATTCTTCCGGCTCAAAATGTTTATCCATATCCGTTAATGTATCTTCCAGATACAGCTGAATATTCGGATCAATAGTCAGTTTAATATCATGCCCGTTGACCGGCGGTTTAACATTATCGGAATTCGGCACAATATACCCCCAGACGTCCTGTGAGTAATCCACACTGCCCGGTTCACCTTGCAGCAGGTCATTATAAATACGCTCAAAACCAAGCTGCCCATCGAGGGTGCCAATTTCATCATTTAATTCTGCAAAGCCGATTAAATGAGAAGCAAATTGCCCGTTCGGATAAAAACGTCTCGTTTCTGGTTCAAAAACTATCCCTGTAGCTTCTGATTCTTCCAGAAATTTCTTATCATTGTATGAAATATTACGTCCAGCCTGCCCAAGTTCCATCTGAAACTGACCTTTTTCAATGTTTTCTTCAATTTGTTTTTGTATTTCTGCTTTATCCATATCGACAACCTCAGCCAGTAACCCTGCCGTTTCTTCTGGATTGCTTACATGGTTCGGATAATTTTCATCAGTAATTATCGCAATCCGGTACGCTTCCATATCAGCTGCCAGGATATTGCCTTCACGGTCGACGATTTCTCCGCGTTCTGGTTCGTTTATCGCGCTGACGGCATACTTATCCTGCCCTCTTGCGATTAAATCTTCATCATCTATCGTCTGAAATATCATCAATTTCGTGAATTGTCCGATAATCAAAAGAAAAAGCACTCCTATACCGAAATATATCAGGAGTGCGCCAATTGTTACCTTGCTATTTTTAAGACTGAGTTTCCGTCTAATCTTCGCCATACTTTTCTACAACCTTTACATTGCTATTATTCAAATCTAAGCCCAGTTCCTGAGCTTTTTCATATATGCGATCGTAGGAGGCAAGGTATGTGACTTCAGTATTCAGCTCACTGATCTCACCATTTTTTACTGCAATTGTCTGTTCTATAGATGACTTCTCACTTTGATAGTTGTATGCTTCCATTTTTAAAGATAGCACATATATGGAAACCGCCGCAATCAGAACCGCCAGCGTTATGTAAATAGCCATTTCCATCCGTTTTATCCCGACAAGTTTTTCTTTTTTCAGGATTTTCTGCTGACTGTCAGGTTCTCTGTATACTTTTTTTGCAGGCTTTACTTCAGTATATCTTTCTACTACCATGTCAACACTTCCTATACTTGTTTCTCAGCAATTCGAAGCTTCGCACTGCGCGCGCGCGGGTTAGACTCGAGATCATCGCCTTCGGCGATAATCGGTTTTCGGTTTACCCTTTTTAGTACCGGTTCATATCCCTCAGGAATAATCGGCATGTTTTTTGGCAGCTCCGGCCCTTTTTCGTATTCAACGAACATCTGCTTGCAAATTCTGTCTTCTAAAGAGTGGAATGTGATTACTGATACACGGCCGTCTTTGTTCAGCAGTTCAATTGCCTGTTCCAATGAGCGCTCAAATACACCAAGCTCATCGTTAACAGCAATACGGAGTGCCTGGAAAATACGTTTCGCAGGATGCCCGCCGGTTCTTCTGAACTTCTGGGGAATTTGTGATTTAATAATTTCCGCCAGTTCGGTCGTTGTTTCAATTGGTTCGATTTGTCTTAAACGTTCGATCTCTCTTGCAATTTTTTTCGAAAACTTCTCTTCACCGTATCTGAAAAAGATACCGACTAAAGCTTCGTACGGATAATCATTAACAATTTCGTAAGCATCGAGCGATTGCGTCTGATCCATTCTCATGTCGAGCCGTGCTGTTTTTGAGTGACTGAAGCCGCGTTCTGTAACGTCGAGCTGCGGACTTGAAACGCCGAGGTCGTAAAGTATACCGTCGACACTTGTCACACCTAATTCGTTAAGTGCTGTTGTTATATTTTCAAAGTTTGTATGAATTAAAGTTATGTTATCGTTTTCTTTAAATTTTTCACGGGCGTTATTTATCGCTGTCATGTCCTGATCAAATGCATAGACATGCCCTGTATCAAGCTGTGACAATAAATATGATGTATGTCCGCCGCCGCCGAGTGTTGCATCGACATATATGCCGTCCGGTTTAATATTTAAACCATCGACTGTTTCTTTTAATAAAACTGAAGTGTGGTTGAACAATTTGTCACATCCTAAAGGTCAAAATCGATTAAATCTTCTGCTATATCTTCAAAGTTATCTTCTGAGTCTGTGTAAAAATCTTCCCAAGCTTGCGAATCCCAAATTTCGATTCTGCTGGACACACCGATAACCGTGCAATCTTTTAATAATCCTGCGTATTCACGCAGATTTTGCGGGATATTGATACGTCCCTGTTTATCAATTTCCACGTTCGTTGCGCCTGAGAAAAATAATCTCGTAAATTTACGGGCATCTTTCCTCGTCAAGGGAAGCGCTTTAAGTTTTTCTTCAATACGGCTCCATTCATCAGCTGTATAAGCAAATAAACAGCGGTCGAGCCCGCGTGTAATAACGAATTGTTCATCGAGTAATTCTCTGAATTTACTCGGCACAATTATGCGGCCTTTCGTATCCAAATTATGTTTGTACTCACCCATGAACATATTCTCACCCCGCTATCTATTTAATTTACCACATCTCCCCACTTTCCTCCACAAATTATAAAAAAGATTGCCAAATATTTTATTAAATTAAAAAAACGATTTCTTCAAATGAAGAAATCGCATGGTATACGCTAATTATTAACTTTTTATGACCGTTAATTTTTCTGTGTAGCTGAGTGGTGAATAATCCCAATTACGAACCGCAAACTGCCACGGGTGGTAGAGTCTTTCCTGCAGCCCCCCATTTGGCATCAATTTTTCGCTTAATTCGTCCAGATTGTTGAGCTCCTGTCTTAAACTGCGTTTTACATCTACTGAATATCGTTTTTTCAAATAATCCAGTTCATTCATATGGCGTTTTTTATTGCCGTCGATTATCCCGCTCTTAAAATATTGATCCGCCTGTTCATACAGCGGCTTGAATGCATCTTCAATAGTCATTTTTACGCGTTCGATTTCATTTATAACATCATCATTCGTATGAGTTTTAATAAGCGTCTTTTTCTGCTCTTCTATCTGTTCGGCGATACTGTTATCCAGCTTCAGCTCATATCTTTTAAGCAGTTTGTCGATTCTGTCATCCATGTGCATAAATTCCATCCGCTTCATGACGATCGGCATAGCGACATTCATTGCACTGAATACTTTATGCAGTTCTCCCCAATACGATACCTCGGCACCGCCGCCTAAAAATACCGCAGTGTTAAACAGCATTTCCTGCATCAGCGGTCTTGTAACGACGTTATTGGAAAACTCCGCCGGCGACTCTTCAATTTTCTTTAATACTTCATCATGACTCAGGTTTTCTTCACCAAGAATGTAGCCGGAGCCATCTTTGGCTTCAGTCAGCAGCGAACGGGCCGTCGTCGCATTTGCAAACAGGTGAACATTCGTCTCTGTTTGAATGACCGGTGCTTTATTAATCGACTTTAAAAATTTATTTTGTCCGGATTTAAAAGCATCGTCGATTTCTTTATGTTTCTTAAACATCTCCTGCATCAGCGGCACTTCAAGCTCACGTACCGATTCAAGATGTGAATTAAAAATTACCAGACCATCATCTTTAAATGTCTCGTGGACCAGACTGTGAAATAAGTCCGTCCAAGACGTACATCGTTCAATAGATTCAGATACTTTCTTCTTTAACTCTGCTGCATAATCAGAGTCACCGATATAAGCCAATACTTTATCAAGCGTTTCAGTCATCGCTATTTTATCGTAATTATAAAAACCAACACTCATCGGCACTGTTAAATTCGGTTTATAACTTACTTTAATCCGTCTGCGGTGATAAGTATCATAAAGATATGTGTGATTTACTTCTTCAAAATCGTGATCCTCACCCGCAATCCAAAATACCGGTACTGCATCGTAGCCTTGATTTTCTTTCAATTCCTTAGTCACGACTAAAATTGATATAATTTTATGAATAATATACGACGGGCTCATAAATAGCCCTGCCTGCTGGCCGGCAATAACGACCTTATGCCCTTTTTTCAGCAGTTCAATATTATGCTGCTGCGCTTGTGACATGCCGTACTGTGACATATCCGCTTCGATAATGCTGCCAAGCTCTGAAGTATGATTGTGTACCGGACGCTGAAGCACTTCTTTAATGCTTTTTTCATCGTACGATAAACCGCCGTAGAATTGTTTAATGTCAGTTTTATTATGTATGTTTTTAGAAAAATCAATAGTCTCAAAATGCATAAATCTTTCTCCTCAATTAATGGTTATTCAAAGTATAAAAGTTATTTAGCTATAAAACAATTGAACGGCTTAGCAATTATGAATATACTGTATAAAAAGGAGCGTTGCCAAATGTCAAAAGTAAAAAATTTAGCGATTAACTACAAAACAGCAGAAGAATTTAAAAAATTCCGTGAGTACGGTTCCCAGGAACTTCACATGATTGATGAACTCGAAGCCAATGTAATCGATGCAAATATCGATTCACCTTTTTACGGTATTTACCAGGGCGATGACCTGGCAGCACGAATGTGCCTGTACCGCCAGCAAGACACAGAACATCCGATTGATACTGACACAGCTGATTATTTAGTTATATGGAAACTTGAAGTGCTGGAAAAATATCAGGGCAGAGGATTCGGCAGTGAACTGATTGAGTACGCCAAATCATTTAACATTCCAATTAAAGCCATCAGCCGCTTCCAGAACTCCCGCAACTTTTTTGAAAAACATGGTTTCGACGCCCACGAATATGATATCGACCGCGATCTGGCAGACGAATCACTAATGTGGTATCCAAAATAATACTTATATGATGTGTAAAGCCGGGCTGGTAATTTAGTCCCGGCTTTTTGGTTTGGATTTTGCTTGGAATCGATGGATTTTATTGTGCCGGATGTCTATGAGAGTCAGTCATAGAATTCCTGAACGCTGCGGATGTCTATGAAAGTTATTCATAGAATTCCTAAACGCTGCGAAGACCTATGAGAGTCAGTCATAGAATTCCTGAACGACACG
>DONT01000004.1:112209-230450 GCA_003513765.1 Jeotgalicoccus sp. | reverse complement strand
GACCTATGAAAGTTAATCATAGACGTTCAAACCTTCCAGCCCAATGAAATCCGCTCCCCCAACTTCACAACATCATAATCCTCACCACAAAAAAAACGGCCAAAAAATCTTAGTAATAAGATTTTCAGACCGTTTTCTTATTAAGGCAATTAGTTAGCACTTGCTACGACTTCTTCGCCTTTGTAGCTTCCGCACTCTTTACATACACGGTGAGCTAATTTAGTTTCACCGCAGTTTGAGCATTCTACCATTCCTGGTAATGAAAGTCTCATGTGTGAACGACGTTTATTTTTACGTGTTTTTGATGTTCTTCTTTTAGGTACTGCCATTGTTATTCCTCCTCATCGCTTAGCTTTAAAGCTTCTAGTTTTTGTAATCTCGGATCCACAGCCGGTTTTTTACCGCTGGCTTCCGATTCATCCATTACTGTCCAACCACTTGCTCCTGATGACCCGGGTAGCTCGTCACTCTCAGTATAAACTGTCGGTAAGTTAACGATAAGCAGTTCTCTGACTACAGGTTCCAAGTCCAGTGTATGGACCAGCGGATGCAAGTTGTCATCATCTGTTTCCTCGTCTTCTTCAAGTGTTTCATCAAACACCTCGACAGATTGTATTTCGAGAGGCAGACTAACGGCATCACCGCTCCGGCTGTCGATCATCTTAACAACCGCCGATATATGCAAGTCAACATCTACTCGATGATGTCCGAAAAACATATCACCATATATATTTATATCTTCTACAGCAAGTATGTCCGCACGATCAAACAATGTGTCTAACTGAACAGTTTCATTAAAAGTGAATTTCTCACTGGCATACTTTCTTATTTGTGAAAGCGACCATTTCATACAATTCCACCTCTTATGAGCACAACAGATATTGTACAATTATAAAGAAAAAGTGTCAAGTTTTTTTCTTAACAAATAACTTCAATCTGTCTAATATTTTGATACACTTAGTATAACATTTATCGGGGGTTTATGTATGAAAATTTTAGCATTAATTACAGAGTACAACCCATTCCATAATGGGCACATTTATCATATAGAAGAAGCCAAGGCTCAGACAGAGCCCGATGTCACTATTGCAATTATGTCAGGAAACTTTACCCAGCGCGGTGAAATCGCAATTACGGATAAGTTCACACGAACAAGAGCGGCGCTTAAACATGTCGATCTCGTCGCCGAGCTCCCCTTATTAAACGCTGTAAGCTACGCGGATGATTTCGCCGAGGGCGGTGTGCATATTGCAAATAAACTCCAGGCGACTGATTTGGTCTTCGGCAGCGAGTCCGGCAGTATCGATGCACTGATTAATGCAGCCGACGAATCCGCCCTCTTAGAAGATTCACCGGAGTTCCATGCTCTTTTAAAACAAGGGTACAGCTACCCGCGCGCAATAAGCGCTCTGGCTGACAGTTCTCTCCTGTCATCTCCGAACGATACGCTCGGCATCGCTTATATTAATGCACTTAAAAAATTAGATTCATCAATCAGACCCGGAACGATAAAGCGTATCGGCAACAAGTACGGCGACGCTACCTTATCCAGTGCTGAATTTTCCAGCGCGACAAGTCTGCGTGCTGCACTGTTTCAGGGCGATACTGAACAGGCTAAAAAATTTATGCCGGAAAGTCTTATCGCCGAAATGATGGACGGTCACTTAGCTTCTAATGAAGATTTTTACAAGACGTTAAAAGCAGTCATTTTAACCCGTTCAGCAGCAGAGCTTAAAAATATTTATATGATGACCGAGGGGCTCGAACACCGTCTGAAAGATAAAATCCGCAGCGCCGGCAGCTATGATGCATTTTTATCAGCAGTGAAAACCAAACGCTACACATGGACACGGCTCAGCAGACTGATGATTGCGATTCTCTTAAACATTACCAATGACGTGATGCAGCAGCATAAACTCGGTAACAGCGTGCGTATTCTCGGCATGACGAAAAACGGGCAGCAGTATTTAAAAAACCTCGATTCTGTAAATATCATTACGAATGTAAATAAGAAAAACCGTGACCTTGTATCACACGAAGTGACGGCCACGGAAGTATATAATACTTTTACCGGCGGACAAAAGAATGATTTCAATACCCCGGTGATTATTGTTCCTTAAATTTTTCTTTTAATGCGTCTTCAATCAGCGGCGGGACGATGTCTTCAATCTTACCGCCGTATTTTGCAACTTCTTTAACGATCGATGATGAAATAAATGAATAATTGTTATTCGTCATTATATACATCGTTTCAATCTGGCTGTCGAGCTTTCTATTCATGCTCGTCAGCTGCATTTCGTATTCAAAGTCGCTGACCGCACGCAATCCTCTAATAATTGCATCCGCTTTGACCTGCTGGCAGAAATCGATAAGCAGGCCGTCGAACTGCACCACTTCCACATTGTCGAGATGACCCGTCACACCTGAAATTAAATCGATACGCTCATCCGGTGAAAATAAACCCTGTTTTGAAGAATTTCTTAACACTGACACGTATACTTTATCGAAAATTTTACAGGCACGTTCTATAATATCCAAGTGTCCATATGTAATCGGATCAAAACTGCCCGGTACTACAGCTATTTTACTTTTAGTCAAAATGCTCCCCTACTTTCCCTCTTTAATCAGCAGCCATACTTTAATCGAGCCGTACTCATTTTCTCTGATGACTTCAAAGCCCGTATGGTCAAAGCTTTCATTTTTACCCGCTTCAGCAACAATTCTGCCGCCGTCCGCCAAAAGATTATATTCTGAAATCAGCTCGAGACTTTTATCGATTAGTTTCTTATTATAAGGCGGATCCAAAAATATCAGGTCAAATGATTTATCACGTTTGCCCATAGCCTTTAACGCCCGGCGGTAGTCGTTGCGAAAAATCTCCACCGGTTCATCGAGATCTTTAGTATTTTCTTTAATAATTTTAATCGCATCACCTGCACCGTCGATAATCATTGCGCTGTCTGATCCGCGGCTCAAGGCTTCAATTGCAAGACCTCCTGTACCTCCAAAAAGGTCCAGTACGCCGCCTTCGACGTCGCCAAGCATGCTGAATACACTTTCACGCACTTTATCGCTTGTAGGCCGTGTATCGTTTGATTTTAACGTATGTAATTTCTTTGCTTTATATTTCCCGCTGATAATTCTCATAAGTCTTGCCCTTTCATTTGGCTCTATAGTCATATATTATAATTTATAGGAGTTGATTACATGCAAAAATTCATCACTATGGGTGAAGGCTATCACGAAATATTTGAATTACAGGCGCTGATTGAATATAATCATGAACGTGTTAAGCATGCGATATTTTTATACAATGATAAATCGCCTGCTACATTTTTACTGGTTATGCAGCCTGTTGAACAAAATGTTCAGGCAATCTATACTATTTTTAACGGCATCGTCTATAACGAAGGCCAGGGTAAAAAATATCAGCTGATAAAATCATGGTGTGAAGATAAAAATCTCAGCATCGTTGAATTTTCAACAAAATCACCGGAAGACTTTTACGAACGTGAACAGTTCTACCAGTATTTAACCGGGATTTTACGCTTAAATCATCTGGTTATCCCGATGACCTGATTTACATGACGCGATAATCTTCTTTTTCTTTATCTTCAGTATGATATTCGCGTTTTATATTTGGGTATTCACTCATTACAATATCAGTAACGAATTTTAATTTACCAAGGTCTGCGAGTGTTTTATCCAAGTCGTTTTCATCGATGTACAAAAGGACATATTTCTTAGTTTTATTCACATAAATTAAATGTCCGTGCCGTTTCAATTGTCGAATGAATTTATTTTGTTTAAAATAAACATATATACCAAGTCGGTTGACTAACATTGACTGACCACCTATCTAAATCTTTAGAATCATAATAACATATATCTTATATGTTTTTTAAATGAATATCTCATGGAGGTTTCCAACATGGCAAAATGTTTTAAAAGAATGGTTACAGCAGTTGGCGTCGCAACAGGTCTGACACTTGGGCTTTGGGCTGGTACGAAATTAATGAAAGAAACGAAAGTGCGCGATATTAAACCGTACTTCAAACAGCGTTCACCATATGTATTTGCACACCGTGGCGGTATGGGTCTCGCTCCCGAACATACACGCATTGCATTTGATAAAGCATCGGAGTTCAATGTAGAAGGATTTGAAATCGATATCCGCTTAACGAAAGATGAAGAAATTGTCGTCTTCCACGATGCATATGTCGACAGAACATCGAACGGTGCCGGGAAAGTCAGCAACCTGACACTGGACGATCTTAAAGAATTAGATTTCGGCTACCACTTTACCGATGTTGAAGGAAATCATCCTTACCGCGGACATGACAAAGCTAAAATTGTTACGCTGCGTGAGCTGATTGAGGAATATCCGGGCAAACTAATCAATATCGATATTAAAGATGATCCGGACACTTATGCAGGCAGCCTCGTCCCGAGTCTTCTTTACCGTCTGATAACTGAACTCGGAGCTGAAGACCGTGTACTCGTAACAAGTTTCCACGATATTCAAATTAATCAGTTCAATCTGTATGCTGAAGGTACTGTTGCACTTGGTGCCGGTGTCGATCAGGTCAGCCGTGCTTACTTCATGCACCGTGCAGGATTCGGTCATATGTATGATCCGCAGGCAGATACATTCCAGATTCCAACGGAATACAACGGCATCCGTTTAGACACAACTCGTTTTATCGAGTACTTAACGAGCCTGAACATTGCAGTAGGATACTGGAATATTAATAAGATGGATAAAATGGATGAGCTCATCCAAAAAGGTGCACACACTATAGTGACCGATTATCCGGATATCAGCTATCACCTTTTAAAAGAAAGATATTAATTTTATAATTAATTAGGCAGGATTCGCGAATGTGCGGGTCCTGTTTTTATTTATGCGGAGGGCTTGACGTGACACGAGTTCATGCGTATCCGAGACGCCACTCCCCCTTTTAATCCAATAAAAAAACACGCTCCCAAATGGGAACGTGTTTTAAATATATATTAACCTGCACAGCTGCAGCTTCCGCCTGTTGCACAGCCGCTGTTTGAACTGTTTGAGAAAAATGGATTACTGCTGACGATATTTGCATGAGGACTGACCGACTGGCCTATAATAAAGAGTATTTCATCCAGCAGCGACTGCAGCTGAAATTCCGCTCTTCTGTATTCCATAATTATCGGATGCATGTCCAATGCTTTTTTATACTGATTAATCTCTTTTCTCTTCGTACTGAAATCAGGATGATATTTGCCAAAGCGTTCAACGTCGATAAAATCTTCTTTTAAACGGGCAAAATGCTTAATCATTCCTTTGACTTCAGCGTCTGTGTCCAAGAGCGCTTTATAATTACAGTAGTTTTTATATTCTTCTGTCTCAGTAACCATATCGTTTAGAGAGTCTAGTGAATCCATAATTTCAAAATCTATACTTGTTATCATATAATCACCTCTCCCCAATCATTTTATCATATTGATACATTTGTTACTATATGATAAATACCATTTGCAACCTGTATTGTAATAGATTAAAATTAGGGTAATGGAAAAATGATAGGGGGCAAAATGATGGTTTTTGAAAACTCAGGTATTGAAAATGTAGTCATTCCACAAGGCTCACTGCAGGATATTATGAACCACAATGGTTGTGTTCTTGGCGGCAGTTGGGATTACGAACGTATGACTTTCGATTATAAATACGAAATTCCTGAAGGTATTTATTACTTACGTTTTCCTGGATATGCAGTAGATGGAGACGTTGGTGCAAATGATGCAACAATGCAGTTAATGGACCCGTACATGGGTAAACATTATTATCCGACTGGTATCGAATACGGCAGCGACGAAGTATTCCCTGAACGCATCGTTGAACATGCGATCGGCAAAATTAGAGCAATCAGCAAAGAACTAACTGAAGTTGCAAGCTTTAATTCATAATAGCTGCTACATAAAAAACCTCTTACAGAGTTAATCTGTAAGAGGTTTTCCTTAGTTCTGGTGGAATATCGCATCCCATAAGCCGGTTGTTTCCCCGCCCGGATAAAGAATATAAAGAATAATATAAACCATAATGCCGGTAATCGCTGTAAAGAACCAGATTGTCGCAGCTGTCATACCAAATTTTCTGTGATAGCGCAGTTTGTTCTTCTTGCCGGTAAATACTTGAATTCCTCCAAAAATACCTCCCGTTGTCGCGAGAATAATATGGCTCACAAGAAATATTACATAGTAAATTTCAAGCGATTCCGGTCCTCCGAACTGTGTATTCCCGAGGAATATTGTTTTCGATATGTAGATAACGAAAAATGATAACGCAGCAATCGCAGCGAATGTCATAAATTTCTCATGCGTCACTACATTGCCTTTTTTAATATGATAAACCCCGATTGCCATAAATATCGCGCTTAAAACGATAAATGACGTACTAATCGTGGGCAGGATAAAATATATGTCCAAGATGTTTCCTCCTATATTCTAAAGCGATTATTCATTTCTTTTTGAGCCTGTGCTTTTTCTAAAGCACGTTCAGTAATCTGATCTTCATTTCTACGTTCTTCGTTAAACCATTTAAAGAATATATGAGCAAGCATTACACCAAAAAATACTTCCTGAAGTACTTTCATAATAATTCCGCCTGTCTGCTGATCCACAAGCGGCGTTGTATTTGTGAAATACTCAGGTCCTGATATCATACCGGCACCGGCAATACTGTCAAGGATCCCTGCCGGAACACATAATGCCATAGCGTTCAGCCAGGCTTCCCCTTCGGTGAATGTTGAATACATCGGCGAGCTCGCAAAGATAATAAGCGCACAGGCCGGTGTTACAAACGCACCAATACCAAAAATATAAAGCAGTTTAAATAACCCGCCCAGCTGTTCTTCTTCAGGCTCCACTTTATTAAATATCGGATAGAATGCCATGACAGCTGTCAGGAACATTAACGCAAGTACCAGCGTATGAAGTGTTGCACTCATTTTTAAGTTGTCCATAACGACCGGCAGATGGTAAATCGAAAACGCAGCAATAAGCAGCATCAGCGTTACCAGCGGTTTTTTAGCCCCGAGACGGAGCACTGGACCAATTACCGGCAGCTTCACAATATATTTCTGAAGATAATCCGGCACACTGAAATAAACGAGCGGTGCAATTAAAAACAGCACAAACGCCATTTGCACCATGTGGAATGTAAATAATATATGACTTAATAAATCTACAGGTGCTCCGTACATTGCATACAGTAAAATCATATTTACAACGAATAACGCGCCTTCTTTTTGAGTCAGCGGACGCCCGCCTTCAAATTCCCTGTACCATCTCGTCGTTATCAGAAAAAATACTGCTGTAACGAGAATGACGAAAGTCAGGAAAAATGGACTCCAGTTTGCCATGAAACCAAATATTTTAATTGAAGTTATATTTTCCATCGGTACCACCTTAAATTTGACCTTATTACTTCTAGTATAAAATTATTGTCATTATAACTCAAGACGATAAAAACACACAAAGTGACAAACTGTTGACCAAAAAAAAGATGACCTCCAAAGAGATCATCTTTTTTGTATTAGATTGGCTGTCCAATCCATACGATATAAATGAATGTTACACAGAATGCAATTGCGAAGTACATTCCTACAATCATAAACAGTTTAGCAAACTCATGCCCTTTATCTTTCATGTGCATGAAATAGTAGAACTGAAGAACAACCTGGATGAATGCAAACAGCATTACAATTCCCATTATAAATGTCGCATTAAAATCCAGTGCAACCATACCGAATGCCATAAATGTTAAGAAAATCATAAATGAAAATCCTGTAAGCTGCAGACGCATTTCTTTAGTTCTCTGACGTCGAAGATTTCTTAATTGAGTTTCTGTCATTGATCTCGCTTCTAATTCAGCCATTTATATCACTCCTAACAGGTAAACGATTGTGAAGATGAATACCCACACAACGTCAATGAAGTGCCAGTACAGTGCTGCAGTGTTAACTTTAGCTGCTGTATAAACTGATAAACCGCGCGTTGCGTTACGGATAATCAGACCCGTAATCCAAATCAGACCGATAATTACGTGGAAACCGTGCGTACCAATCAGAATGTAGAATGCACTACCGAATGCGCTGGATCTGAATGTATGTCCAAGATGTACGTATTCATAGAACTCGTAAATTTCCAAGGCAAGGAAGCCCGCGCCAAGTAATACTGTAATTGCTAACCATAACTGCATCTTGCTGAAATTATTATTACGCATGTGATATACAGCGTAAACACTCGTCAGTGACGATGTAAGAAGTAACATCGTCATGACAAAAGCAAGTTCAAGGTGGAACAGATCAGCTGCAAGCATGTGATCAGAGCTTGGCACGCTGTCTTTTAATGCGAGGTAAGTCGCAAATAATGATGCAAATAGTACTGTCTCTCCGCCTAAGAATGTCCAGAAACCGACGAATTTATTTTTACCTTCGAGTGTTGCTGTCTCCGGGTGCTCAGGCCACTGTTCATTAGGGACATTATATTTCATTTCAGCCATTATTTAGCACCCCTTTCAAGTTCTTCAAGATCTCTCAATACTTCTTCCTTAGTTACATAGTAACCAAGATCATCTTTGAATGAGCGTACAATCATTGAGATAAATGTAATTGCAAGTCCAATTACAAGTACCCAGAATGCCCAAGGTCTTACAGGTAAGTCTGCTACTGCATCGATTGCCCACTCTTTGCCTGAAGCAAAGTACAGTGCACCAAATGAAGCAATGAATAGTCCTAATGACATTACAAATGGAATGATTGAATTATTAGGCATGTGGAAATCATCAAGTGATTCCGCCGGAAGCATTTCTCCGTTACCTTCTTTTTTCTCAATCCAGAATGCATCTAGTCCGCGAACTAATGGAATCTGTGCAAAGTTATAATATGGTACTGGAAGTGGTAATGACCACTCAAGTGTACGTCCGTCGCCCCAAGGGTCACGTCCAACTCTTTCGTTTTTCGCTATTGTCATAATAATATTGATTACGAGAATGATAACTGCCAATGCCATTAAGAATGCCCCGGCTGTTGAAATCATATTTGCTGCGTTGTAACCTTGTCCGTCCAAGTAAGTGAATACTCGGCGCGGCATTCCCCATAATCCTAAGAAGTGCTGGATAAGGAATGTCAGGTGGAAACCGAAGAAGAATAACCAGAATGTTATTTTTCCTAATTTTTCACTCAGCATCGTAGCGAACATTAACGGCCAGTAGTAGTGAAGTCCTGCAAGTAATGCGAACACCACACCACCAACAATTACATAGTGGAAGTGAGCTACGATAAAGTATGAGTCATGATACTGGTAGTCAGCTGGAGCTACTGCCTGCATAATACCAGTTACCCCACCCATAACGAATGACGGGATAAATGCAAGTGCGTACAGCATAGGTGTAGTAAATTCTATACTTCCGCCCCAGATTGTAAAGATCCAGTTAAATATTTTAATACCTGTCGGTACTGCGATTGCCATTGTTGCCAATGCGAAAATTGCGTTGGCTGTCGGTCCAAGACCAACTGTAAACATGTGGTGTGCCCATACCATGAATCCGAAGAAACCGATAAGCACTGTTGCGAATACCATTGCTGAGTAACCGAATAAACGTTTACGAGCAAATGTCGAGAATATTTCAGAGAATATTCCGAATGCCGGAAGGATTAAAATATAAACTTCCGGGTGACCGAAGATCCAGAATAAGTGTTCCCAGATAATCGTGTTTCCTCCAGCTTCTACTATAAAGAAGTTGGACCCGAACATACGGTCAAAGATTAACAGGAAAAGACCTACTGTTAATGGTGGGAATGCGAAGACAATCAGTACACCTGCAACAAGTGTAGTCCATGTCATAAGCGGCATTCTCATATACGTCATACCAGGTGCTCTCATCGTAATAATTGTTGTTACGAAGTTAATACCTGATATTAAAGTACCTGCCCCTGAAACCTGAAGTCCAAGTGCGTAGAAATCAATACCGTGTCCGGGTGATGCAATTGACAGTGATGCGTAGCTTGTCCAGCCTGCATCCGGTGCTCCGCCTAAGAACCATGAAAGGTTAAGGAAAATACCACCGAAGATAAATAACCAGACACCCAATGCGTTTAAGAATGGGAATGCTACGTCACGTGCACCAATCTGAAGAGGTACAGTAGCGTTCATAAACGCGAATAACAGCGGCATCGCTGCCAGGAATATCATCGTTGTTCCGTGCATTGTAATTACTTCGTTAAACAGTCCTGCTGAAAGGAAGTCGTTATTCGGCACTGCAAGCTGAATACGAATCAGCATTGCTTCGATACCGCCGAGTACGAAGAAGAATCCACCAGCAATTAAATACAGTATTGCAATTTTCTTATGGTCAACGGTTGTCATATAATCCCAAATCGTTGCCCAAACACCATTTTTCTTCGCTGTTGCTTCGGACATTGCTAGTTACCTCCCTCTTCTGATTCTTCATCTGCAGCTGGTTCTCTTAATTGCGATACATCGCCGGAACCCTCTTCAACTTTAAGTTCCATTAAGTATGATGCTACTGCTTGAATTTCATCGTCAGTTAATTCGTAAGTGCCTGCCATTTTGTTGTCCGGTTTGAATGACTCAGGATCTTTAATCCATGCTTCAAGGTTTTCCTGATCATGTTCTAAGAATCCAGCGATTAAGTCACGGTCACCGAAGTTAGTTAAGTTAGGACCCATAGCACCCGGGCTTGTCGGTGTAGCTGCGTGACATCCCATGCATGAGTTATTGAAGATTTCTTCTCCGCGCTGTGCATCTTCAGATGAAGCCTGTACAGGTTCTTCAACTGCTTTCATATCTGCAAGCCACTGATCATACTCTTCTTCAGGTAATGCTTTAACTTTGAAATCCATTAATGCGTGTGACGGTCCGCAAAGCTCAGCACATTTACCATAGAATAATCGGTCTGCTTCCTGAGATGCGTCATCGTCGAATACTAAGTAGAAACTGTTAATTCCATCGATGTTAGTATCCATTTTACCACCGGCTGCCGGTACCCAGAATGAGTGTTTCACATCTGCGCCCTGCAGGTTGAAGTAAACTTTTTTATCAGTAGGAACTACAAGTTCCTGAGCTGTAACAACTTCTTCGTTAGGATATTCGAATTCCCACCAGTACTGATATGCTCTGACATTGATTACTGTTTCTTCAGCGTTTACATTGCCTTCAGCATCCGTCATTGCTTCAGTATCTGCCTGCTTAAATACGTAATAAACTGTTGGAATAGCTAAAACGATAAGCAGAAGAATCGGAATTGATGTCCAGATAACTTCAAGAGTGTGGTTTCCAGAAACATCTTCCGGTTCGAAATCCTCACCTTTTTTACTTCTGCGGCTCTTCAATACTGCGATAGTGAACAATACAGTAACCACTGCAATAACAAGCAGCATAATAATGATTGATAATATCATTAAGTTGAACTGTTCTTGTCCGACTTCACCCGCAGGTCTTAGGGTACTTAATTCATTAGTACCACAACCGGCAAGGAAAAGAGTAAGTGCAGAAACTAATAATAGTGCCTTACCTTTAAGAAAACTTAAATTCATTGTTAGACCCCTCTTTCATTCATTTACTTTTTAAATATTCACAAGTAAGCCGGCTACGATTATCATAACGAAAAATATGACGACGTAGTTGAGTGAAAAGACAAATATTCGCCCGGCATAGCGATTATAGTCTGTAATCCGTTTGAACCGGTTAACACTTAAATAAAACCAGATAACGTTAAGCACGGTTGTCAGTGCAACAAACCACATACCAAGTTCAAACATCATAAGTGGTGTGAACAAAAGAAGTGCCACCCAAAAAATAATGGAGTTTCTAGTGCGAACATTTCCCTTCACAGCAGGAAGCATCGGAATACCAGCCTCTTTATATTCATCGCTGCGTCTAATGGCAAGTGCATAGAAATGAGGCATTTGCCATACGAACATTACGATAAACATTGACCACGCTAACATATGTAGATTTGGCTCAAATACTGCCCAGCCTATTAGCGGAGGCATTGCTCCGGGAATTGCTCCTATAATTGTGTTTGAGACAAGATGTCTTTTTGCAAAAATCGAATATACAACTGCATAACCAAACGCTGCCGTTAACCCAAGAACTCCAACAGTCGTGTTGATTAAAAATAACATTGCCAGGCCGATTCCGAACATCGAAAATCCGATTGTAAGAATCTCTTTGCCTGAAAATGTTCCGTCAATACTCGGTCTTTCCTGTTTCGACTTCATCAGCCGGTCAATATCTCTGTCATAGAAATTATTAAGGGCACAAACTCCTCCGATGACTAGTGTCGTACCTAGAAGCATCAACAGCATGACAGGAATTGCTTCGAAAAATGAAATGTTATAATACATAACAGCAAGAAAACCAGATGCGAATGCAGGTATTAAGTTCGCTTTAATTATGCCATCCTTGATGAGTGTTTTAATTGCTTTCAGTTTTTTACTGCGTGCCGTTTGATGTACCTCTTGCTGGTATACATCACTGTGCATCTATACGCCCCCTTTCATAAACAAACACATTTACCTTTAATAATAGATTATCCCGGTCACATTTTCTATACATATTTGAAATAAAATTGTTACTTTTTGCATTGTTCATTAATTATTCATCAATATGCCTCATTATGATACGGGTTCTGCTTTATACTCGTAAGAGTATGGTATAAATCTCTACACTAGTTAATTTTACCATAGTTTTATAAATTGTTAAGAGCTATTCAAAACTTTGCACATTGCAAAGAATGTTGTTCTAATATATATTTATTATTTGTATAGCAAACAGAAACGTGATTGTTTGAGGTGTTGCATTTTGTATAGAAATTTAAAGATTGTAGCAATTATTACGACACTGATTATGGTCTTTGTACAGATCGGTGGCGCACTTGTTACAAAAACAGGTTCTGAAGACGGCTGCGGAGAAACATGGCCGCTTTGTCACGGACAGCTTATTCCTAAGGACTGGCCGCTCGACACAATTATCGAACTCGCGCACCGTGGAGTTTCAGGTATTGCTATTATCTTCCTATTAATATTAGGATATATGGCATGGAAACAAATTGGACATGTCCGCGAAGCTAAATTCCTTATCTGTCTATCACTCAGCTTTATCCTGATCCAGTCACTGATTGGTGCAGCGGCTGTAATTGGTATTTGGGAAGGCGACTTCGTACTTGCAGCCCATTTTGGTATTTCATTAATATGTTTTGCAGCAGTATTTCTGCTGACAGTGCTTATTTTTGAAGTCTCACACGGCGTTCATGAACGTAAAATTTATGTCAGTACATTTTTAAGATATAACACGATATTACTTACCATTTACATATATTTTGTTATCTACAGCGGAGCGTTGGTCAGGCACACTGACTCTTCACTTGCATGTACTGAATGGCCTCACTGTATGCCGGGAGAAATACTGCCGGGCAACTTTTATCAGGCCGTACAGATGGGGCATAGATTCCTCGTCGGCATATTAGCAATATGGATGCTCTTAATTCTCATTCATGTGCTGAAAAACTACAGTAATTCTCCGATTATTAGAAAAGGATGGATTATTGCATTTATTCTGCTGATGGCACAGGTTTTAACAGGTATGCTCTCAGTAATTACTAAGGTAAACATTTTCATTGCCTTATTCCACGCATTGTTTATCACACTCTTGTTCGGACTGCTCTGCTACTTCATTATGCTGTTATCGAGAAATAAAGACTAGAACTGATTCCCCGTCAATCTTCGAATTGGCGGGGTATTTTTCATAATTATTTGCTTTAGGATATGTATTCATGAAATATATATTCGAAAAGAAGGTCGCAATCTCTATGTTGAAGTCGATGATGGCCGCCGTTCATGGCCCGAAACGCAAGTTCAGCTCGATAATACAACAGGTAAAAAGTAATAAATTTAAAAATAAACCCATCTGACATTAAAATGAGTTTTAATGTCAGATGGGTTTATTATTCTTATTTACTTTTAAGTTCAATTTCTTTCTGCTTAACATGTTTCGCTGCAATTATAAGAAGACCGATTGCAATCGATACACTGAGGAACGATGATCCGCCGTAGCTTAAGAGCGGCAGAGGCACACCTGTCAGAGGAATAATCTTTGATATTCCTCCAACATTTATAAATACCTGCATCGTTATATACATTGCCACACCAATACATACAATTCTATAAAATGTATCTGTAGAACGATGGGCATAAGTTAACGCCTTAACGATAATAATTAAGTACAATACTACGATAAACAGCACACCTATCAGACCGAGTTCTTCTGCGATTACTGCCATTATAAAGTCGGTATGCGGCTCGGGCAGATAACCGAGTTTGATAATACCATTACCAATTCCCGTACCAAACAGTCCGCCGTGTGAAATCGCAATAAGCGAATTCGTCAGCTGATATCCAGTACCCATCGGGTCGTTAAACGGATGGAAGAACGTTTCAATACGGTGCATCTGATAAGCGGACAGCACAGAGCCCTTAACAAGATATGTAATTCCAGCTACCATACCCATTGCAAGTGTTCCGAATAATGCAGACCAGCCCAGTATCTTGAATGGAATTCTGACATATAAAAACATACTGAGTATAATTGCTGCAATTACAAGCCATGTCCCCATATCATTTATCAGCACCAGACCTGATATAACAAGAATGAAAACAAGCGGGAAGATACTCGAATAGTCATCGTTGCTAATTCGTTTTTCCCGCCTTGAATATATGTAGGCCAGATATAAAATCGCAACGACTTTAAAGAACTCCGATGATTGCAGCCCGAAAGCACCAAAACTGATCCAGTTACGCTGTCCATTTACCTCGGTTCCAAAGAACATAGTAATTAAGAGCAGTATTACTATGCCGACCAGCATTAAAAGCTGTACGCCTTTCATTTTAAAAAAGTTGCCGCTCATAAAATATGTCATAAAGAAGACGATGCTGAATCCCAGAGCTATAAACATCAGGTGTCTGATGTAGTAATGTTCAGAGTTTCCTTCGTTCATCTGTGCCGGCACCATACTTGCACTGTAAACCATGACAAGACCTATAAGTGACAGTGCAACATAGGCGATTAGTATTAAAAAATCCACGTATTTGGAATACGATTTTACATAGTTGAAGAAATTTTTTATAAATTGCACGCCTGTTCCCTCATTTAAAAAAGTCTAAAGAAATATTCTTTAGACTCGATTCTTTTCTTTTTCCATATATGCTTCGTGTACTTTGGACACTTCAACTTCAAGATGATCCAGAATAGCACGGCCGTCTTGTGCGTCAACTAAGCCAAGTCTCACTGCAAAATTTATTTCTTTCGATAAGCCGAACATTTGTGTATCCAGTACTTCTTCAAACACAGGACACTGGGGCATCGTTAAATTTTCCATTTGAACTTCGATTAGTTGGAGAATTCTATCGGCGTCTTTGTCTAATTGGTCATAAGCAATTTTACTCATTTGTTTCTCAGCAGACACGCGGTTCCCCCCTCATTTACTCTTCATAAAATTTTATCTCAACAATCATAAAAAAGCAAGTGACATCCCGAGACAGAATAGTTAACGTTTCATCATCTATTGTATAATTTTATCGTAAACTTTGCTATAATTTCTAAGCAAAGGGAGAGATATTAATGATAATACAACTTACTGGAAATGTACGCTACCAAATTACTCTGGATCCATCGACGTGGATATTCGATGATCGTAAAATCAAAATAGAAGATTTACTCGCTCAGACAGCGGACAGTGAAGAAATCACATTCAATGATGAAACTGAATGGAACCGCCAGATTATCGAAGGGGAAACAAAACCGCCTACGCTTAAATCTGAAAAAAAACATAAGAAAAGTGAACTGCTTGAAAGTTCATTTGTAATCAATCTTGCACCTTTCCTTGAATATGCCGAGGCATTTGAGGATGAAAATGCAAAGATTGTTTTTGTACATAACGATGGTGAAACGGAACTTTTATATAAGGACCGCGAAACTTTTTACGCTCACTTCTCAAATAAAGGCAAACGTCTCCATGAAGATGGACTTTTCGATTTATTGATTGTCGGTGAAGACGGGATTGAAAAGCAGCGCCTCGTTTACGTTACTAAAATAGAATTCAAATAAAAAACCGCGAACTTAAAGTTCGCGGTTTTTCTTTTATTGAGCCGGCGGCCCTTTCGGCTGTGCAATATTGCCTTCTTTTCTTTCTTTATGCAATCTGTATCTGTAACCTGCGAGTATAATTGCAATAACAATTAAACACTCGGCAACAGGGTAAAACGCGCCGAAAAATGTCAGAAATATTACGCCGATAAACATCATTATATAAATAACAACTGTTTGCCACAGCTTAACTTTGCGGGCGAACCCTAATTGATACACGATAGCACACAGCACGAAAATCGTAATGAATAAATACCACATACCGGCTTCAGGATTCGTATCCAGGCCATATAATCTCCCGAAGAAAGTGAGGCGCTCTTGTAAACCCGGCCCACTTTGGGTATTCAGGAGAATAAGAGGGTTAAACAACTGCCTCACTCCACTCCGCTATTATTAATTACCTTTTTTATACGCTTTTTCACGAGCGTTTTTCTCTAGAATTTTCTTACGCATACGAACTGTTTCCGGAGTAATCTCCACAAGTTCATCTTCATTAATATATTCCAATGCTTCTTCAAGAGTCAGTGATCTAGGTTTTTTCATCGTAGTTGTCTGCTCTTTATTAGCTGAACGAATGTTATTGGCAGCTTTAACTTTAGTAATGTTAACCGCAAGGTCATTTTCGCGTGAGTTTTCTCCAACGATCATACCCTCGTATACTTCAGTACCAGGTTCCATAAAGTTCGTTCCGCGTCCTTCAAGTGCAAGGATTGAGTACGTGCTTGCAGCACCTTTATCAATCGATACAAGAACACCGTTTCTTCTTCCGCCGATACGTCCTTTAACTAATGGACGGTATTCTTCGAAAGTATGGTTAATGATACCGTAACCGCGTGTCATAGACATGAACTCCGTGCGGTATCCGATAAGTCCGCGTGCAGGAATAAGGAATGTCAGACGAGTCTGGCCATTGCCTGTTGTTACCATGTCGAGCATTTCACCTTTACGTGTACCCATTGATTCGATAATGCTTCCTGTGTTTTCTTCGTGCACATCGATTTGTACACGTTCGAACGGCTCACATTTAACACCGTCGATTTCACGTATGATAACTTCCGGTTTTGATACCTGAAGCTCAAAGCCTTCACGGCGTAAGTTCTCGATAAGAATAGACAGATGAAGCTCACCGCGTCCTGAAACTCTCCATGCATCCGGCTGATCTGTAGGATCTACACGCAATGATACATCCGTCTCTAATTGAAGCATTAAGCGTTCTTCAATTTTTCTGGCTGTAACGTGCTTCCCTTCTCGTCCTGCGAATGGGGAGTTGTTTACTGCAAATGTCATTTGCAGAGTCGGTTCATCGATATGAAGCACAGGCAGTGCCTCCTGAGCATCAGTCGGCGTAATAGTTTCACCAACGTTAATATCTTCCATACCGCTTATTGCAATCAGTTCTCCTGCACTTGCAGACTCAATTTCCACGCGTGTAAGTCCGAGAAAACCGAAAATTTTCGATACACGGAAGTTTTTAACCGAACCGTCAATTTTAATTAATGATACAGTTTCACCGACTTTAATCGTTCCGCGGAATACGCGTCCGATTCCGATACGGCCAACATAATCGTTATAGTCCAGGAGCGAAACCTGGAACTGTAGCGGCTCATCACTGTTATCAACAGGTGCAGGTACATAGTCTAAAATTGTATCGTAGATAGCCTGCATGTTTTCGTCCTGCTCACCTGGTTCAAGACTTGCTGTACCATTCATTGCAGATGCATACACAACCGGGAATTCCAGCTGCTCGTCATTTGCATCAAGTTCGATAAAGAGTTCAAGTACATCATCCACTACTTCTTCAGGACGTGCGCTCGGTTTGTCAATTTTGTTAACTACTACTACAGGTTTTAAGTTTTGCTCTAATGCTTTTTTAAGTACAAAGCGTGTTTGAGGCATCGTACCCTCATATGCATCGACAACTAGAATTACGCCGTCAACCATTTTCATAATACGCTCTACTTCACCGCCGAAGTCTGCGTGACCCGGTGTATCTAAAATATTAATACGCGTATCTTTGTAGTCGATCGCCGTATTTTTTGCCAGAATTGTGATTCCGCGTTCACGTTCAATATCATTCGAGTCCATGGCACGTTCTTCAACGTGTTCATTTTCACGGAAAATACCAGACTGTTTTAACAGCTGGTCTACAAGTGTCGTTTTACCATGGTCTACGTGTGCAATAATTGCAATGTTTCTAATGTTTTCTCTCAGGTTCATCAAGAGGATTTTCCCTTCGTATATAGAGTATCTTTATAACCGTAACAGTATACCACATTTTTTACCAATCTGAACATTCAAGGATTTATTTTTTATGATATAATTCGAAATAAGACAAATGACTTTTAGGGGAATACTTATGGAAAAGAAAAAATCAAAGGCTGTATTTTTCATACTTGCTGTCTTGGCAGTGTTAATGATGGTTGCATTTTCAGTCTTCATCGCTGAAGAAATGATAATACTTGCAGTGCTTTCAGTTATCGTGTTTATTGCCATCTTTGGTATTGGTTTCACACTCAAGAAAAAGTATCGTGAAAATGGCTGGCTGTAACTTCAGTTTTTATTTAACTGCTTATTTATTATAACAGATTTCCCTATTTGTATTGGAAAAATAGGGAGATCTGTTATATTTTTTTGTCATTTTTTTAATTACTGTCTTTTGACGGTAATTTAAGACCGGTCAATAATGAATCTATCATTATTAAAGGAGCTTTGCTGTGAGACAAAAAAATGAAAAATTAAAAGTTTATGAGTTTCTGTATAACCGGTTGCCTTTTAGCGATGACGAATCTGAGGAATATGAAGCAATGCAGCGTATGGACTTGCTGGAAGAGCATTTCGATTTGTATTTAAAGAAAATTAATACATCTAACATGGAGCTGTTCTGGCACTGCGAAGTCATTGTAGGTACTGATCATGAACTGATTAATGTACTGATCGCAACGGAATACTGCTATTACCTGTTCATTCTGCACGATTACGCCGGTGAACATTTTATTAATCCTTTTAATATTTTAATCGACAGCAGCTACGAAGCAGTTTACGATTTAAACCGAACATCAAAAGTTTACGAAAAATTTAAGGAAACGCTGATTGATGATGGTAATTTCCAGCGCCCAATAATAATCAAGCACGTCGTAATGAACGAAACTTTCAAGTTGCGAAAGCGTCCCTCTGATCAGTTTTTATCGCTTAAAAGTTTACCCTATTACTTAAGAGCTATTGAACACAGTGCTGTAATCAGAAAAAAGCAGCCGCGTCCGGGATTGCCAAGTTAAAAAACCGTGCGAAATTCTCGAACGCAGCAACAAATGATTTTTCGTACGGTTTTAAATGTCCAGCATGCATGGAGTTTAACCTTCAGCTCTTAAGCAGTAAATTAATAATGTGTGAATCCTGCAACACGATTCATAATATAGAAGATATGTTTACAGATTATTTCGATATGCTGGGCCTGCTTAATGTATCAGAGCCGTACACTAAAAAGCAGATTAAAAATCATATAGGCATCCCGCTCAGCAACTATGCCCTCTTAAAGTATATCGGTAAAATTTTTACGAAAACATCGAAGCATGCCCAGCAGTATTATTATAAATCATGAAATTTATCATGGAAGTCATGCAATCTTTTATCGTCGGTAAAGTGTTCCAGAATTTCTGAATGAATCTTGGGATTGCCGCTTATTACACTAGTCGAGCTTAAGAGCGGCAATTGCTCTCCGTATATATCAGTCGTCTTATAGCCAAGTTCACCGGTAATAATTGCCCCTCCGGTGTAATCCCATGGATACAGTTTGAAAAACAGCAGGGCTGAAATCTGTCCTCTGGCAAGCATAGCAAACTCAAGCGCTGCCGAGCCGTATGAACGCACACTGCGGGATTTAGCCATAATTTCAAAAAATGAAGTGCGAGTCGCTTCCGCGAGTATTCTTTTTGGACTGATAGCGATTAGAGACTGATTTAAAGGCACATCTTCTGCAGGAGCAAGTGCCTGGTCATTTAAAAAAGCGCCATTACCGTACTTAGCGTGATAAAGATCCTGCTTCATACAATCGTAGATTAAGCCGCAATATGGTTCCCCGTCGATGAATACACCAATCGATATTGCGAAATTCTCTCCCTGATGCACAAAATTTAAAGTGCCGTCAATCGGATCGACAATCCAGATGACCCCTTTTGTTTCATTTATATTTTCACCGTGTCCTTCTTCTCCGATAATACGGTGCTCCGGAAAACGCTCCAGAATTTTAGTGTATAAAAATTGCTCAGTTTCTTTATCTACATCAGTGACAAGATCATTCGGATTTGATTTGCTGTCCACTTTAAACTCCTGAGTCATGCGCGTTTCGATAAATTTCCCTGCTTCAACGATTAATTCTTTGCCAAAGTTATATATCTCCATGAATACACCTCAATCATTTGATTGCTACTCAACTTTATTTTATCATAAGAGAGACCTTTTGAAAGGAGCTCAACCTTTATGAAGTATACATTTACACAAACAGACTTCGATGTCTTTAATATCGACGGCCTGGAAAACAGAATGGCAGCACTTATTGAAAACACACGTCCGAAACTCGAACAGCTTGGTGAACACTTCAGTGCATACATAACTGAAATGACCGGGGACGAGACATATGCACATGTTGCAAAACACGCACGCCGTACAACGAATCCTCCTGATGACACGTGGGTGGCATTCAGTACTAATCCCCGCGGCTACAAAATGATGCCGCACTTCCAGATTGGTTTATATAACAATCATGCATTTTGCATGTACGGTATTATTTACGAATCAAAAGATAAAAAACGTCTTGCAGAAAACTGGCTTGATAATATGGAGAAATTCGATAATCTTCCTGAAGACTATCAAATTTCACTCGATCATATGAAACCAGCAAAAACACCGCTTAACGAACTCGCTGAAGATGAGCTCGAAAAAGGTCTCATTAGACTCCGTGACGTTAAAAAAGGTGAATTTTTAGTCGGTAAAGTTTATAAGCCCGGCGACGAAGCATTAAGTTCTGACGAAGTCTTTATAAAAGATCTCGAACAGGTTATGGAAAACCTCGTTCAGTTCTATCATCAGGACTAATACATTATTTGACGCAAAACCCGTAGGGGTTTTGCGTTTTTTTGTTTTTTATGAGTACATGCTTGTTCTGTGCCACCGTCAGTTCTCGGTGGCGCGCTATCCGCTATCTCCTGTTCCAGACTGCTATAGCCCGCCATCAGATAAAAACCCGTACGTCAGACTCCTTCTCGGAGAAGCTGACGTACGGGTTGATTGTTTTACAGCACAGTTATTTGTTCTCTCGTTATTGTTTTATGATTCGACTGCAGAGCAAGTGACTGGATTTCTCCCATTCTGCTGAGATCCAGGTTGCCCCCGCTGACGATAACTCCTGTATGCTCGGAGTCAATTTTGTCATTATATGCTAATAGTGCTGCAAGTGCTGATGCACCGGCGCCTTCTACTAATGATTTTGTACGTTCAAGCAGGTAAACCATTGCGTAGGCAATCTGGCTTTCCGATACACAGTATATCTCATCGACATACTGTCGCACGATCTGCTGAGTTAATTCACCGGGCTGTTTGACAGCGATGCCTTCAGCAATTGTACTGCAGCTGTTAAGCACCACATTGTCGTCTTTCGTATAATATGATTTAAACATCGATGGTGCATTTGCTGCCTGCACTCCGATTATTTTAATAGATGGTTTCATCATCTTAGCTGCTACTGCAATACCGCTTATTAAACCGCCCCCGCCTATCGGTACGATTATCGTATCAAGCTGAGGTATTTCTTCCAGCATTTCCAGACCAATCGAGCCCTGTCCTGCCATAATATCGTAGTCATCGAAAGGATGAACATATGTTGCTCCTGTCAGTTTTTTATGTTCCAGGGAAGCCGTAAATGCTTCTTGGAAACTTTGCCCAACAAGCTTAACTGCTGCACCGTAGCCTTTTGTCGCTTCCACTTTCGCTGAAGGTGTACTTTCTGGCATAAAGATAGTTGCAGTTACATTCAATTTTTTGGCAGCCAGAGCTACACCCTGTGCATGGTTTCCTGCAGATGCTGTTACCACACCTGCTGCCAGCTGTGCCGGAGTTAGTTTAGACAGTTTATAAGAAGCGCCCCGGTATTTAAACGCACCGGTCTTCTGATGATTTTCCAATTTCATATAAACGTTTTTACCGGTTTTTTCATTTGTTGTCTGTGATGTGACCACCGGTGTTTTGTGCACGTTGCCTCGCAGATATTCCATAGCATCTCTGACTAAATCACTGTTTAACGAATTCCCAAAAAACCACGCTCCTCAAAAGCTGTTATTTTTTCTTCATTTAATAATGTTAAGGCTATATCATCCCAGCCGTTAATTAATTTTTCTTTATGGTAGGCTGGAATGTCAAAACTTAATGTCTTTCCATTGCTGTCTGTAATTTGCTGCTGTTCTAAATCTACAGATAAATTAAAGTCTCCGTCTTTTGCCTGTTCCTGCCACTCGCCTACTTGCTCTTGTGGCATTTTAATTAGAATAATGCCGTTTTTAAATGCATTTGAGTAAAATATATCTGCAAATCCCGGGGCAATGATGACTTTATAGCCGTAGTCCAGCAATGCCCAAGGTGCGTGTTCACGGGAGGAGCCGCAGCCGAAGTTATCACCTGCGACCAATACCGAAGAATCGTCAAATTTCGGATCATCCATATCGAAATCTTCGCGCTTCGTCCCATCTTCATTAAAGCGCCAGTTATGAAAGACGAACTGTCCGAATCCTGTGCGTTCGATGCGTTTTAAAAACTGCTTGGGGATAATCTGGTCTGTATCTACGTTGGAACGGTTCAGCGGATATACTTTACCTTCATGTTTTGAAATTGCCTCCATAATTACCCTCCTAGGCAGTTACTCTGCTCTGATATTTTCTAACATCAACGAAATGGCCGTTGATTGCAGCAGCTGCAGCCATTTCCGGGCTGACAAGATGCGTTCTGGCGCCGTTACCCTGACGTCCTTCAAAGTTACGGTTTGATGTGGATGCACAGCGTCCGCCGGCAGGTACTGTGTCCTCGTTCATACCGAGGCACGCGCTGCATCCTGCGTTGCGCCACTCAAATCCTGCGTCAATGAAAACTTTATCGATGCCAAGTGCTTCCGCTTCCTGCTTAACAAGGAATGATCCCGGTACTACAATTGCTTTCACACCTTCTTTAACCTGACTGCCTTGTATAATATCTGCTGCACGCTGTAAATCCAGTACACGTGAATTCGTACATGAACCGATAAATACATGATCGATTTCAATATCTGTAATCGCCATTCCTTCTTCAAGTCCCATGTACTCAAGAGCGCGCTTCGTAGAGTCTTCATCTTTTGAACAGCTGACTGTCGGTGTAGTCGCACTGATTGGCACTACCATACTCGGGTTTGTCCCCCACGATACCTGAGGTTCAATTTCCGAAGCATTAATTTCAAGTGTCGAATCGTATTCTGCACCTTCGTCAGTACTTAAGCTCAGCCACTCATCAGCAAGTGCTCTGTATTCTGCTTCATCTCTCGGAACGTAACGGCGTCCGCGAAGGAATTCGACAGTTGTTTCATCTGGTGAAATCAGTCCTGCACGTGCTCCGCCTTCGATAGACATATTACATACTGTCATACGGCCTTCCATCGTTAGATCCCTGACAGCTTGCCCTGTGTATTCAACGACATGGCCAGTACCAAAATCGACACCGAACTTCGCAATAATCGCTAAAATTAAATCTTTTGCAGTCACACCGACACTTAATTCACCATTTACTTTTACATTCATCGTTTTCGGTTTTGTCTGTGTTAAAGTCTGTGTTGCAAAGACGTGTTCCACTTCACTCGTTCCAATACCAAATGCAAGTGCCCCGAATGCACCGTGAGTCGATGTATGCGAATCACCGCAGACAATTGTCTTCCCAGGCTGCGTTAAACCGAGCTGCGGTCCAATGACATGAACAATACCCTGATCCGGATGATACATATCTGCAAGTTTAATTCCAAATTCCTCACAGTTTTTCTTTAATGCATCCATCTGTTTTTGAGCAATTGCATCCTGTGCATCTTCTCTGTTTTTCGTTGGAACGTTGTGATCCATCGTTGCAAACGTTAAATCCGGACGGCGTACTTTTCTATTATTTAAGCGTAATCCTTCAAAAGCCTGAGGTGAAGTCACTTCATGGATTAAATGCTGATCGATATAGAGTAAATCCGGTTTGCCTTCTTCTTGATGAACGACATGACGTTCCCAGATTTTTTCGATTATAGTTTTTTTCTGAACCATGTTAACCTTCTCCTTTAACTTTTTTATAGACAGCTAATAATTTTTTCAGTCATTTCCGTTGTAGATAACGTCGCTGCTCCGTCAATCTTTAAATCTGCCGTTTTAAACCCTTCAGAAAGCACCTGATTTACCGCTTGTTCTATTGCGGCTGATTCCTCGTGCAAATCAAATGAATATTTCAGCATCATTCCGACCGACAACATCATGCCGATTGGATTAGCTTTATTCTCTCCTGCAATATCAGGCGCCGAACCGTGAATCGGTTCGAACAACCCTAACCCCGTCTCACTTAAACTGGCCGACGGCAGTGTACCAAGTGACCCTGTAATAACAGAAGCTTCATCGCTTAAAATATCTCCAAACAGGTTCTCCGTTACAATCACATCGAAATACGCAGGATTCGTAATCAGTTTCATCGCTGCTGCATCTACCAGTTCATGCTCTACCGTGACTTCAGGATATTCTTTACTGACTGCATTTACTATTTCGCGCCACATCCGGCTCGATTCCAGCACGTTTGCCTTATCGACAGATGTTAAATGTTTACGGCGTGTCATCGCTGTATCAAATGCTGTCCGGACGATACGTTCAATTTCATCATGTGTATAAGTTAACGTATCGACAACACTTCTGCCGCCGTCACGCCGTTCACTCGGCTGACCGAAATAGAGCCCGCCTGTCAGTTCCCTGACAATCATTAAATCACTGCCGTGGACGATGCTTTGTTTTAACGGTGATGATGCTTTTAGCGAATCAAATATAGTCACCGGACGCAGATTCGCAAATAAATTAAAGTGTTTGCGGATTTTTAACAATCCCTGCTCCGGGCGGATTTTACTATCTACCCATTTCGGACCGCCGACAGCACCCAGTAAAATAGCATCAGCCGATTCACATGCTGCGATTGTTTCTTGCGGGAGCGGATTATTGTATTTATCAATGGCAACTCCGCCAATATCTTTTGTGTCCACAGTAAATTCGTGATTAAATTTTTCTCCTACAGCCTTAAGCAGCGCTTCAGCCGATTTCATTATTTCCGGACCGATACCATCGCCGGGAAGTGTAATTATATGTTTTTTCATTGCCGTTTCTCCCCTTTATGCATTTACGCTTACTGCAGGTGTTACCGCCTGTTCACTCATCAGATAGCGGTTCACTGCATTAATATATGCATTTGCCGATGCTGCGAGCACGTCCTGAGCCGTGCCGCGTCCTGAAAACTGCCGGCCGTTAATATTAAGCTGAACGCGTGATTCTGCAAGTGCATCTTTACCGCCGCCGACTGAGCTCAGCTGGTAATCTAGCAGGTTAGTCGTTTCAGCAAGTATTTCCTGAATTGCTTTATACAATGCTTCGACACTGCCGGAACCTGTAACTTCATGTGAGACTTGTTTGCCAGTTGGAGTAACTACATCGATATGTGCTTTCGTCTGACCGTCCTGTTCGTAATTCACTTCGAAATTTTCCAATACGTAGCGTTCAATATTCGATGCATCTGTTTTAATTTCCATAATGATGGAATATAAATCATCATCGGTTATTTCTTTTTTATGATCAGTAAGCTCTTTAAAGTTTTTAAACGCAAGAGACAGCTCTTCTTCAGTCAGGTCCACATTAAATGATTTCACTTTATCTTTAAATGCATGACGCCCTGAGTGTTTTCCAAGGAACAGCGGATCAGCCGACACACCGACAAGTGCCGGAGAAATAATTTCATAAGTTTCCGAGTTTTTGAGCATGCCGTCCTGGTGAATTCCTGCTTCATGTGCATAGGCGTTGCGGCCGATAATTGCTTTGTTCGGCTGCACTGCCATGCCTGTCAGTTTTGCGACAATATCACTCGAGCGTTTAATCTCCTGTAAATTTAAGTTCGTTGTATACGGATAAAAATCTCCCCGTATGTGTAATGCTACTGCGATTTCTTCCAGTGCTGCGTTCCCTGCACGTTCGCCGATACCATTAATAGAGCATTCTATTTGAGTCGCTCCATTTTCAATACCTGCTACCGAGTTTGCGACTGCCATGCCAAGATCATTGTGACAGTGCGTCGACAGAATTGCTTTACTGATATTCGGCACATTCTCCGAGACATACTTGAACATCTCACCGTATTCTTTCGGCGTCGTGTAGCCGACTGTGTCAGGCAGATTAATAATTGTTGCACCCGCATCGATTACGGCTTCGATAATTTCCGCGAGGAACGGCAGCTCTGTACGCGAAGCATCTTCTGCTGACCATTCCACTTCATTAAATTTAGTTTTTGAATACTTCACCATCTCCACAGATGTGTCGATGACTTTCTGCTTGTCCATCTTCAGTTTAAACTCCCGGTGAATAGGGCTCGTTGCAAGGAAAATATGAATTCTCGGATTCGGTGTATTTCTAAGCGCCTCATATGCACGGTCAATATCGTGTTTTTTCGTTCTTGCAAGCGCCGTTACCGTAGAATTTTTAATCGTATCTGCAATGAGTTTCACCGCCTGGAAGTCGCCTTCTGAAGAGGCAGGAAAGCCTGCTTCTATAACATCAACACCAAGTCGTTCGAGCTGTTTTGCAATTTCCAGTTTTTCTTTTTTATTTAAGTTGACTCCCGGTGACTGCTCACCGTCTCTCAGCGTTGTATCAAAAATTTTAATATTTGTTATATCAGTCATATAGACCTTCCTCTCTTCAGTTTTTATTTTATCTAATCGGATTTTGAACAAATGGCATTAAGTCTCTTAATTCCTGACCGACTGCCGTGATCGGGTGATTGTACTCGCTGTTGTTAATTGCATTGTACTGAGGGCGTCCTGCCTGGTTTTCTAAGATCCATCCTTTAGCGAACTGGCCGTTTTGGATCTCTGTTAATACTTCGCCCATGCGTTCTTTTGTTTCTCCGTTAATCACACGCGGGCCGCTGACAAAGTCACCCCACTGTGCTGTATCCGAAATTGAGTAGCGCATGTTTTCCATACCGCCTTCATACATTAAGTCCACGATAAGTTTTAATTCGTGCAGGCATTCGAAGTATGCAACTTCCGGCTGATAGCCCGCTTCAGTTAATGTTTCAAAACCTGCTTTAACGAGCGATGTCAATCCGCCGCACAGTACTGCCTGTTCTCCGAATAAATCAGTTTCTGTTTCTTCCTGGAATGAAGTTTCAAGTACTCCTGCACGTGCAGCTCCAATTCCCTGAGCGTATGCTTTAGCAACATCTGCGGCCTTACCTGTTACATCCTGGAATACTCCAAATAATGCAGGTACCCCGGCTTCTTCCTGATACGTACGGCGCACTAAGTGTCCCGGCCCTTTCGGTGCAACTAAGAATACGTCAACATTTTGTGGAGGTACGATCTGGTTATAGTGAACGTTAAAACCGTGTGCGAAAGCTAATGAACTGTTTTCTTTTAAGTTATCTTTAATTTCCGCTTCGTACACTTTCTGCTGCCCTTCATCCGGCAGTAAGACCATAGTTACATCAGCATCTTTAACCGCCTCGCCGACAGTTCTGACATCAAAGCCGTCCTCTTTCGCTTTGTCGAATGATTTACCTTTGCGCAGACCGACGATTACGTTATGGCCAGAGTCTCTTAAGTTTTGCGCGTGTGCATGTCCTTGTGAACCGTATCCTACAATCGCTACTGTTTTCCCTTGTAAACTTCCTGTATTGATATCTTTGTCATAATAAACTTTAGCCATAATTTAATTTCTCCCTTTTATATATATATTATTTTTAAACACTGAGTGTTTTTAAATCCTGTATATTTTTCTGCTGTCCGCGTCTGAATGCTGTAACACCCGTGCGGGATAAATCTTTTAGGCCGTAAGGTGTCAGCAGTTCAATTAATGCATCTACCTTATCCGGTTTTCCAGTTACTTCTATAATGAGTGAGTTTTTCGAAACATCGAGCACTCTTGCCCTGAACGGTTCGATAATACTCTGGATTTCACTTCTCGATGTACTGTTCGCTCCCACTTTAATCAGAGCGAGTTCCCTCGAAACAATTTTCGAATCGGTAATATCATCTACTTTCAGAATATCGATTTGTTTATGCAGCTGTTTGGTCAGCTGTTCCGAGCTTTTATCGTTTGCGATATCGACGACAATTGTCATCTTCGATATGCCTTCTGCTTCCGAAGCGCCAACTGTAATACTTTCAATATTAAAGCCCCGTTTGGCAAGCATTCCAGTTACTCTGTTCAGCACACCACTGGAATTTTGTACTGTCATTGTGATTACTCGCTGCATTCTCTCACCCCTATCATTTCGTGATTTCCTCTTCCTGCCGGTACCATTGGATATACAAGATCAAGTTTTACAACTCTTGCATCAATCAGCACGGGTTCATCTGAAGCTAATGCTTCTTTCAGCTCTCCTGCTACTTCAGCTTCACTGGTATATTTGAACGATTTAAGACCGAAGCTTTCACCAAGTTTTACAAAATCCGGATTCGTCTGCATCAGCGATTCCGAATAGCGTTCGTTGTAAAATTTCTCCTGCCATTGTCTAACCATGCCAAGCGCTTCGTTGTTCACGATAATTACTTTTACCGGCAGACCGTACTGTTTCAGTGTTGCAAGTTCCTGCATTGTCATCTGGAAACCGCCGTCACCAACAATAGCAACAACTGTCTTATCCGGAAATGCCAGCTGTGCACCTATAGCTGCCGGTAAACCGAAGCCCATCGTGCCGAGGCCGCCGGAAGTAACGAAATGATTCGGTTCCCTGAATTTATAAAACTGTGCACTCCACATTTGATGCTGTCCGACATCTGTCGTTACTATCGCTTTGCCGTCAGTTGCTTCATATACTTGTTCGATAAACCACTGAGGAGAGATTAAATCTTCACTGCGTTTGTACCACAGCGGATTCTGTTCTTTATCAGTTTGTGTTTTATGTCTCCAGCTGTCGATTGTTTTCATGTCGCACCGTCCGGCGTTTAAAAGTTCGAGTGCTTCTTTCGCATCTGCGACAACCGGTATTTGTGTTTCTACGTTTTTACCAATTTCCGCTGGATCGATATCGATATGAGCGACTCTTGCGTGCGGTGCAAAATCAGCAATTCTGCCTGTCAGTCTGTCATCGAATCTTGCGCCGATGTTGATTAATAAGTCAGCATCGTGAATCGCCATATTCGCAGCATACGTACCGTGCATTCCCGCCATACCTAAGAAGTTTTTATCATCTGCGTTAAATGTTCCAAGACCGAGTAGCGTAGATACTACAGGCAGGTCATATCTTTTAATAAACTCCCGCAGTTCCTCAGAAGCTTTAGCAAACTGAACACCTGCACCTGTCAGGACAACCGGACGTTCAGAGTTCTGCAGTGCTTCCAGTAAACGGTTAATCTGCAGAGGATTCGGTTTAATTGTCGGCTGATAGCCCGGCAGACGAATCGCATCATCTGTTACTTCTTCAACGACTGCTTCCGAGATATTTTTTGGAATATCAACAACAACCGGGCCAGGACGTCCTGTAGAAGCGATGTGAAATGCTTCATTAACAATCCGTTTTAAATCTTTTACATCGGTTACCTGATAATTGTGTTTGGTAATCGGTGTAGTTAATCCGATAATGTCCGCTTCCTGGAAAGCGTCTGTACCGATAACTTTCGATGATACCTGGCCGGTGAATGCAACAATCGGCAATGAATCCATCATCGCATCAGTAATACCTGTAATTAAGTTCGTCGCCCCCGGTCCGCTCGTTGCAATAACGACACCCGGTTTGCTGCTCACTCTGGCATATCCTTCCGCTGCGTGGATTAAGCCCTGTTCATGTCTACAAAGAATGTGTTTGAATGAACTCTCATGACGGTAGAGCGCATCATAAATTGGAAGTACTGCACCGCCCGGATAACCGAAGACAGTATCTACTTCATGTTCCGCTAATGCTTCTACTAATAAGTCAGCACCTGTTTTTATATTCGCAATAACTTCTTGTGAGTGTTCAACTTCAACCTTCATAATATTTCCTCCTTATAGCATAAACTTAAAATAAAAAAGCCCAATTCTCTCAAAGATCATTATAGTAATGATCAATGGGGAGAAAGGAGCTTTCACGGTACCACCCAAATTTGTAGGCACATCTCTGTGCATACCTCTGCAACTGGCATAACCAGTTAAAATGAATAACGAGTTTTAACCCGTCCCAGCCTACTTCTTTTCAGCCGGGCACTCAGGGATGAGATTCTTTACTGCTACATTCTGAGTTCGCACCAAGCACTCAGTCTCTGAAAATGTTTTGCAGTACGGAAGTTCCCTTCAACGCTTTAAGTTCTAATATTTGAATTATTTGATTATTTAAATTTCTTAATGAATGTATGATACCCCGTATTTTTATTAAAAGCAACAGTAAAAAGCCAATTATTTTAAATAGTCTAATATTTCTGATAATGTAATCGTTTACATGATTGATACGTCCGCTTTTCATAAAATAAATGTTTTTATACTCTTTTTACACGTTTTTAGATGAATAGAAGAAACGAGATAAAAACAAAAGAATCCGTACGTCTCTATTCGGGGAGAATTTGACGTACGGATTCTATCACATTTTATTAAATTAATCAGTTTCTGCCAGGCAGATCATCTCTATTAAAGAAGTCTGTAATCGCCCCCTTAGATGATGACGAGACGATATGCGCATATTTACCGAGCACACCTTTACTGTGAAGCGGCGGCAGCACTAAATCTTTACGCCGCTCTTTTAGTACTTCATCAGAAACATTAAACGACAGCTCTTTTGTATCCTGGTCTATCGTGACAATATCACCTGTTTGAATTAGCGCAACGTTGCCTCCGTCTTGTGCTTCCGGAGCGATATGGCCAACGACTAGTCCATGAGTCCCTCCGCTGAAACGGCCATCCGTTAAGAGCGCAACATCCTCACCGAGACCTTTACCCACAATCAAGCTCGATAGTGACAGCATTTCCGGCATACCCGGTCCGCCCTTAGGGCCAACATAGCGCACAAGCACTACATCGCCTTTAACAATCTCGTTCGCCATTACAGCTTCAATTGCTTCCTGCTCGTTATCGAACACTTTCGCTTCACCGACGTGACGGCGCACTTTAACACCAGATACTTTTGCTACCGCACCTTCCGGCGCCAAGTTACCTTTAAGTACGATTAACGGACCATCAGCACGTTTTGGATTTTCAAGCGGCATAATGACATCCTGTCCGGCTGTTAAATGTTCAACTTCAGCAAGATTCTCAGCAACTGTCTGCCCTGTTACTGTCAGGCAGTCACCGTGAATATATCCTTTTTCGTGAAGATATTTCATAACACCCTGAACACCGCCAACCTTAAACAGGTCCTGGAATACATATTTACCTGAAGGTTTTAAGTCAGCGAGATGCGGTACTTTTTCCTGGAAATCGTTAAAGTCATCAATTGTTAGTTCAACTTCAGCTGCGTGAGCAATTGCTAACAGATGGAGAATCGCATTTGTCGAACCGCCGAGTGCAAGAACGACAGTAATTGCATTTTCAAAAGCTTCTCTTGTTAAAATATCTCTCGGATAAATTTCTTTTTCCAGCAGGTTAAGTACTGCTTTCCCCGCTTCATATACATCCTGTTCTTTTTCTTTTGTTATTGCAGGGTTGGATGCCGATCCTGGAAGACTCAGCCCCATCGCTTCAAGTGCGGCAGCCATGGTGTTCGCCGTATACATACCGCCGCATGCACCTGGCCCCGGGCATCCTGCACATTCTACTTTTTTAAGTTCTGCATCATCAATATCTCCGTTATTCCATTTACCGACACCTTCGAATACGGAAACAAGATCGATATCCTGACCATTATGACGCCCCGGTGCAATCGTTCCGCCGTAGACAAATACAGCCGGGATATTCGTATTCGCTATAGCAATTGCGCAGCCTGGCATATTTTTATCACACCCGCCGATTGCAACAAACGAATCAAAGTTTTGACCCTGAACCATCGTCTCAATAGAATCTGCAATAATATCACGTGACGGTAATGAGAAACGCATTCCCGGTGTGCCCATTGCAATACCGTCTGCTACAGTGATTGTATTAAATTGAACCGGTACACCGCCTGCTTCAGAAACGCCCTCTTTTGCAAATTGTGCAAGGTCGTTTAAATGAATGTTACACGGTGTCGTTTCAGCCCAGTTGCTGACAACTCCAATTTGCGGTTTCTTGAAACTGTCATCGGTAAAACCGACAGCTCTCATCATTGCCCTGTTCGGAGCTTTTAATCCAATATCATCATATACATTTGAACGAATTCTTATATCTTTCTTCTCTGTCATAGTTGCCCCCGCCTTTTTAATCTTTTATACTTCTGTTTGTTTAACTTCCTTGTTCTGTTCTATTGTTTTCGTATCTTTTTTAGTTACATCTTTATCATTACCAAGTTTACTCAGCCAATTCGCTGCAAGTGAACCGGAAATATTGTGCCAGACACTGAATAGTGCTCCCGGTACAGCTGCGATTGGTGAAAAGTGTGTTGCTGCCAGAGTTGCTGCAAGCCCTGAATTCTGCATGCCGACTTCAATCGATAAAGTTTTCGTATCTTTAAGATCAAAACGGAATACTTTACCGAGAAGGAAACCGACTAAATATCCAAGTAAATTATGGAGTATCACCACTGCAAAAATAAGTAAGCCCGAAGCAAGTATATTTTCAACGTTGTTTGATACTACCGCAGTAATTACACCAATAATCCCAATTACAGAAATTAATGGCAGGATTCCTACAGCCTGTTCAACTTTATCTCCAAGTAGATACTGTACTGCTACCCCAAGTGCAATCGGTACAAGGACGATCTGGATAATTGAAATAAACATTGCTGAAAACGAAACCGGCAGCCAGGCACTTGCTAACAGAAGTGTCAAAGCCGGCGTAATAATCGGTGCAAGTAAAGTCGATACCGAGGTTGCTGTAACCGACAATGCCATGTTTCCTTTTGCAAGATATGTCATAACGTTACTTGACGTACCGCCCGGAGAACAACCGACCAGAATTACACCAATCGCAATTTCCGGCGGCAGCTGGAATAGAAAAACCAGCCCTACTGCAAGAAGCGGCATGATTGTATACTGTGCTACTACAAGGGTAATAACTTCTTTAGGCGCTGTTATTACCTGTTTAAAATCTTTTAATTTTAAAGTCAGCCCCATACCGAACATAATAATTCCGAGCAGCAGATTTATGTATGGAGAAATCCACGTAAAACCTCCAGGTAGAAGAAAAGCTAATGCTGCAAATAAAATGACCCAGACAGCAAAAGTATTACCTATAAATGTACTCAATTTGATTAAAGCCTTCACCTGAACCACTCCAATTCAATTTTAATTTAGTTATAACAGGTATCATAACAGAAATATTCTCATTTTAGAATATTGATAATTGATTATTTTATAAATTCTGATAATTTAATAATTATATAAAGTCTTGCAGACATTGATATCACCGTGTTGTTATCGGTTACATAAGCAGTTAACATTTATGTGTAAAATTTCCCGAAATAAAAATCGGAAGAGCTTGAAAGCTCTTCCGGTTCAATATTTGCTTACTTGCGATTTCTTCGGTCGACGTTGTCTCTTCTCGTACGAGCAGGGTCTTCTCTGTCGATTTCATTTAAATCTTCAAGTTCGACGCCGCTGTTACGATCGTATTCACGCTCAGTCACCGGACGATTGATATTAGTAGAATCGATATTATTATCTACAGCATTCACTTCATCCTCATCGATGCGGCTGAATTTACGCGTGCTTTCAATGTCATCATCGTTAATATCCCTGTTATTATTATAACCGTATTCCGAATTTCTGTTCTGATGAACTTTAACATCATCGTCAGCAGTCGCTGTACGGTGCTGTTCCTCTCTGTGATTCTGCTGCGGGCGGTAGTCGCTTTGCTCATCACGTGTATTACGATCATTACGTTCTTCACGCGGATAAGCATCCACCGGGTGTTCATTCTTGACCACTAAATCTTTACGTGCAAACAGCAGAATTGCTGCAATTACGAAAAATAGTGATGAAATTAAAGTAAATACTAATGGTGCTGCAAGGATAGCAGCAATAAGCAGCAAGATACCTGCTAAAATTCTGCGGCGCATATTCAATAATCCCAGTATTGCAATAATTAGAGGCAATACTAGATACAATGCTACCATCCAAAAGCTGCTTAGCCCTGAAATTGTCATATCGATGACAGCCTGAGGATCAACACCCTGAGTGTTCATGCCCTCCATCTGAGATTCCACCTGATTGGTAATCTGCTCAATTTGAGCAGGGTCATTCATAGTAACTAATGAGAAAAACAAGATTCCTGCAGTAAATGCCAGCAGTATAAGCCAGCCAAGCCAGCCAAATATTCTTTCAGCAATACGGCTGACCGGTTTTACAGTCTGTGTGTATTCTTTAGCCATAATAATCCTCCTAATTTGTCTTTATAGGTTAATACCCATGTCACAATTTTTTAATCAAGTGACATTTTAAATTGTAAAAACAGCTCATTATAACGGCTGATCATCTCTGGTCCAAGATCTCTGTACATTTCCAGTGCCTCGAGCTGGTCATCTTCTGGATAGAATCTCGTATCTTCACGGACTTCTTCGTCCAGCAATTCAAGTGCTGCAGTATTCGGTGTAGCATAACCCACCCATTCGGCGTTCGCTGCCGCTGTTTCACTGTCTAAGAGAAAATTGATAAACTGATAAGCACCGTCAGTATTCTTCGAGTTTTTCGGAATGACCATTGCATCAAACCATAAATTCGAGCCTTCTTTAGGCACAGTATAATTCAGTTCTTCATTTTTCCACATTATATCCTGTGCCATACCGCTCCACACAACAGCAACCTGTGCCTCGTTCTCCGTCATCATCGAGGCAATTTCATCACCGACGATTCCCCGGATATTCGGTGACAGCTGAATCAGCTTATCCGTTGCCGCTTCCAGCTTTTCATCATCCGTCGTGTTTAGTGACTCACTTATACTGTTTAATGACATGCCGAGTACTTCTCTTGCACCGTCCACCATCAGTATTTCATTTTCCAGCGATTCATCCCATAAAGTATTCCAGGTGGAAAAGTCGAGCTCCGGTAAAGTTTCTTCATTATATAAAATTCCTACTGTACCGAAAAAGTACGGAACTGAGTAATCCGTTATTTCTTCAGGCATTCTCGCTGAAATATCAGTATCTATATTTTTGGCATTTGGAAGTCTGCTGTAATCGAGCGGAATAATTAACTCGTCTTTAATCATTTTCTCAACCGTATATTCGCTTGGAAATATAACATCGTACGGCGTGCCGCCCTGGTTAACTTTAACCATCATCGCTTCATTTGAATCAAACGTTTCATAGACAACACGTATTCCTGTTTCTTCATAGAATTTCTCGAGCAGCTCGGGGTCGATATATTCTCCCCAGTTATAAACATAAAGTGTATTGCCTGCATTATTATCTGACTGTTCCAGCAGACCCGCACTTACGAGAAGTATAATTCCTGCTGTCAGTGATACCGCAATTAAACTGATAAATGTTTTCATAGCACTCTCTCCTTTTTCACCTGTTTACGTGTACTGAGGAGATAGTAAATACAAGAACGAGAACAAATAAGAAAATCAGTGTCGACACGGCATTGATTTCTAAAGAGATGCCGCGTCTTGCCATTGCATATATTTCTACTGACAGTACAGAAAATCCGCTGCCGGTGACAAAGAACGTTACCGCGAAATCATCAAGTGAATAAGTCAGTGCCATAAAAAATCCTGCAATGATACCTGGCTTTATAAACGGAATGATGACTTTAAATATTATCGTTTTAGAATCCGCACCAAGGTCTCTCGCAGCATCGACCAGCGACTGATTCATATTGTACAGCTTTGGAAGAATCATCAGTACAACGATTGGCACTGAAAAAGCAATATGTGCCAGTATCACACTGACAGATCCGAGAGAAATTCCTGCGTGCGTAAATAAAATGAGCAGTGAGGCACCGATAATGACATCGGGTGAAACAATCATAATATTATTGATACTCAGCAATATACGTCTTGTACTGTGTTTAACATTGTATATAAACAATGCACCGCCGAGACCGATGAGTACTGCAGCAGCACTTGAAATCAGTGCAACAGCCAGCGTATTAATTATAATAACGATGAGCCTCTGGTTCGTAAAAACACTTATATAATGTTCCAGTGTAAAGCTGTCGAAACTGCTCATATTACCTGCACTGTTAAACGAATAGAACATTAAATACAGTATCGGAAAATACAGCAGTACGATAACAAGCAGTAAGTATAAATTAGCAAGCTTCTTCATATTTTACTCACCCGCTTTTTACTGTTGCCGCCGGTGAATATCATAACAATCAGCATCATTAAAATTAAAAATACACCAATCGTCGACCCCATCCCCCAATTTTCATTCGTTAAAAACTGCTGTTCAATTGCAGTGCCGAGAGTAATTACTTTATTACCTGTAATCAGGCGTGTAATCATAAACAAGCTTAATGAAGGAATAAACACAACCTGCACACCTGTTTTCACGCCTTCGACGGACAGCGGCATAATAACTTTAAATAGTACTTCAGCCCGGCTTGCGCCGAGATCTCTCGCAGCATTCAGCAGATTATTATCGATATCGTCAATCGCGTTGAATACGGGCAGCAGCATAAATGGCATAAAAATATACACACTAACGATGATAAATGCCGCGTCGCTGAACAGCAGCTGGAATTCGCCAATATTTAACCATCCTGCAATACCGTTTACCATACCATTTCGTCCGAAAATACCAATGAAGGCGTATGTTTTCAGCAATAGATTGATCCATGTCGGCAGGATTATAATCAACAGCCACATCGTCTTGTTAGACGTCATTCTTACAGCCAGTGCAAGCGGATAACTGACGAGCAGTGTGAAAATTGTAATTAAAAATGCATACCAGAACGATGAGACAGTCATCTTTATATAATTTTCCGAAAAGAATTCTGCGTAGTTATTAAGAGTAATATTACCGGACAAGTCCAAAAAACTGTAGCCTGCCATCAGCATAAGCGGTGTTATAACAAACACCAGCATCCAGATAAAATAAGGAACAGCCAGTACCCGTTTCATCTATTGTTCCTCCTGGAAAGACTCGAGACGTTCGTTAAATTTATCTTCGTCCTCGCCCGGAATCATAATATGGATATCTTCAGCATTAAAATTCAAAGATACTTTGCTGCCAATCCGGGCGTTTTTCGTCGAATGCAGTACCCACTCATAACCATCTTCATCGATGCAGCAAATTTCGTAGTGCACACCTCTGAATAAGGCAGAATCTACAGTGACATTCAGTTTCCCGAGATTATGGTCAACGATATATATATCTTCCGGACGGATCATTACATCAACTGGTGTCCCCGGTAATATGCCGCCGTCTATACAGTCGTATGTTCTATTGTATATATCAACTTTCTTATCTTTAACCATCGTTCCTCTGACAATATTAGATTCGCCGATAAAATCAGCAACGTATCTGTTTAACGGTTCATCATAAATATCTTTTGGAGTACCCGCCTGCACAATATTGCCTTTTTGCATCACGATAATTTCATCACTTAAGGCCAGTGCTTCCTCCTGGTCATGTGTTACGAAAATAAAAATAATACCCAGTCTTTTCTGCATTTCTTTCAGTTCATACTGCATATCGACACGCAGCTTCTGATCGAGAGCAGAAAGCGGCTCATCAAGCAGCAGTATATCCGGTTCATTAACGACGGCACGTGCAATTGCGACACGCTGACGCTGTCCGCCTGATAATTCACTGATATCACGGTGTTTATACTCCAGTAAATTCGTCAGCTTTAACACTTCATGAACCTTATCATCAAGCAGTTTTTTACCGGTCTTTTTCACTCTTAAACCAAAAGCAATATTGTCATATACATTTAAATGCGGAAACAGTGCGTAATCCTGAAACACTGTATTTACTTTTCTTTTACTCGCATCGACATGATTCATCTTTTTATTGCCGAAAAAAATCTCACCGCCGGTTGGATGAATAAAACCGCCGATGAGTTTTAATATAGTTGTTTTCCCGCAGCCAGACGGCCCTAATATTGTATAAAACTTATTGTTCTCAAATGTGTAATTTATATTATGAAGTATTTTATTGTCGTCATATAATTGCGTGATATTGTGAAGCTTAACAACTGTCATAACTGTCCTCCCTTATAATCATTCAATTTATTATATGCGAGAGTATTACAGTATGACAATCTTTTTTTACGGCTTAATTATATCGGCCGGTTCTGCATCTTTAAGCTGCTTAATCAGCAGATAAGGAACTTTGCCGCTGACTTTTTCATATTCTTTAAAAAGTGTTTTTTCTTCAGATTTTGACGGCACAATTTTTTTGAAGTCATTATATGCTTCTTCAAATTTACCTGCCAGTACGCCTTCTTCATAACCGATTTCAACAGCTTGATAAAATGACATTACATGCAGTATTTCTTCAGTGCTCCAGTCATAATCCAATGGATATGAGTATTCATTGTTCATTGTTTTTACCTCCAAATAAAATAAAGGCCAGAGTAATTAACCCTGACCTTTAAAATTTATAAAATTACATTGAGTGAATTGGACGGCCTAAAGCAACTTCCGCTGCTTCCATCGGAATTTCACCTAATGTCGGATGCGCGTGAATTGTTAACGCGATATCCTCAAGCGTCATACCAGTTTCAACTGCAAGACCAAGTTCAGAAATAATATCTGAAGCGCCGTTACCTGCGATTTGAGCACCGATAACAAGTCCGTCTTCTTTACGTGCTACAACTTTAACAAAACCGTCTGTTTTGTTAAGTCCAAGTGCACGTCCATTTGCCTGGAACGGGAACTTGCCTGTAACAACTTCGATATCTTTTTCTTTAGCCTGTTTTTCGTTATAACCGACTGTAGCCAATTCAGGTTCAGTGAAGCAGACAGCAGGCATAGCGATGTAATCAACTTCTGATTTTTCGCCGGCAATTGCTTCTGCTGCAACTTTACCTTCGTAGCTTGCTTTGTGAGCAAGTGGAAGTCCGTCAACGATATCGCCGATAGCATAGATATTTGAAACGCTTGAACGCGACTGTTTATCAACTTCGATTAAACCGCGGTCAGACATTTTAATTCCTAATTCTTCCAGACCAAGCTCATCAGTGTTCGGTCTGCGTCCAACTGTAACCAGTACGTAGTCCGCTTCAACTTCATGAGTTTCGTCTTTTGCTTCGTAAGTTACTTTAACGCCGTTTTCTGTCTCTTCAGCAGATTTAGCCATTGCTTTAGTAACAATTGTAGCATTTTTAGATTTAAGGTTTTTCTTAACTAACTGAGTCATCTGTTTTTCGAAACCGCCTAAAATGTCAGGTGTTCCTTCAAGAATCGTCACTTCTGTACCGAAGTTCGCATACGCTGAACCAAGCTCAGTACCAATATATCCTCCGCCGATAACGATAAGTTTCTCAGGCGCTTCTTCAAGTGCCAGCGCACCTGTAGAATCTAGAATACGGCCGCCGAATTTAAATCCTGGGATTTCAATCGGACGTGAACCTGTAGCGATGATTGCATTTTTAAACTCGTAAGTTTGCGACTGCTTATCATCCATTACTTTTAGTTTGCTGCTGTCTACGAAGTAAGCTTCACCTTTAACAACATTAACTTTGTTGCCTTTTAAGAGCATGTCAACTCCGCCGACAAGTTTGTTTACTACGCTGTCTTTAAACTCCTGAACTTTAGAGAAGTCTAATTTAACGCCTTCAGTAATAACACCCATGTCTTCAGAATTTTGAGCTTCCTGGTAACGGTGTGCTGATGAAATCATCGCTTTAGATGGGATACACCCAACATTTAAACATACACCGCCGACATTTCCTTTTTCTACCAATGTTACACTCTGGCCAAGCTGTGCTGCACGAATTGCAGCGACATATCCGCCGGGACCTGCACCAATTACAATTGTATCTGTTTCAATAGGAAAATCTCCAACTACCATTTTAACTACCCCTCCATTAATAATAAATCCGGATTATTAAGCAGACGCTTAATATGATTTAAAGCATTTTGAGCTGTTGCGCCATCGATTTGTCTATGGTCGTAACTAAGTGATAGTGCGAGAACACGTGCTGCGACAATTTCACCGTCTTTAACAACAGGCTGTTCTTCAATTCGGCCAATTCCTAAGATAGCAACTTCCGGCTGGTTGATAACTGGTGTAAACCATTTGCCGCCTGCTGATCCAAGGTTAGAAATTGTTACAGAACCGCCTTTCATCTCTTCAGATGAAAGCTTGCCGTCACGTGCTTTTGTTGCCAGTTCGTTTATTTCATCAGAAATTTCGAACATTGAAAGTTTGTCTGCATCTTTTACAACAGGTACTACTAGACCTTTTTCAGTATCTGCCGCAATACCTACATTATAGTAATGTTTTTGAATGACTTCAAATGTTTCATTATCAATTGAAGTGTTTAATTCAGGATATTTCTTAAGTGCCGATACAAGAGCTTTAACTACGTAAGGCAGGAATGTTAATTTAACATTCTGTTCTGCTGCGATTTCTTTGAACTTCTTGCGGTGATCCCACAGTGCATCGACTTCAACTTCATCAATGTGTGTAACGTGAGGAGATGTGTGTTTAGAATTAACCATTGCTTTCGCAATCGCTTTTCTCATACCGCTCATCTTCTCGCGAGTTTCCAGTTCACCTGTCTGCTGTTTAGCCGGTGCTTGTTGTGCAGTTTCAGAAGCTGCTGCTGAATCATCAGCAGACGCTTTTGTCTCTGTTGGTTCAGCTGATTCAGAACCGAAGTTTTCGATATCTTCTTTAAGAATACGGCCATTTTTACCTGTGCCTGTTACTTCTTTAATATTAACATTATTTTCGCGTGCAAATTTACGTACAGACGGCATTGCAATAACTATCTTATCGTTGTCTGACGTGTCTTTATCCGCTTGTTTTTTTTCTTTGTTTGGAGATTCTTCAGACGCCTGTTCTTCATCAGCAGGTTTCGCTGCATCGTCAGCCGGTTTATCTGAAGTTTTTTCAGCTTTTTCTTCAGGCTGCTCTTCAGTTTCTTCTGCAGATCCTGAATCTTCACTGCCGTCGTCAATCGTAACGATGGTCGTGCCGACAGTAGTGACTTCACCTTCTCCGATATGAATCTTAGAAATAGTTCCATCTACAGGAGATGGAATTTCTACGACTGCTTTATCGTTTTGAATTTCTACCAATACATCATCTTCATTAATCTTATCGCCTTCGGCAACTAGCCATTTAGCGATTTCCCCTTCGTGAATTCCTTCACCGATGTCCGGGAGTTTAAATTCAAATGCCATAATTATTCCTCCTATATATTAGACTCTAGAAATCCAGCACTTCTTTTGCACGTTCAATGATATCATCTTTGTTCGGTAACCAGACACTTTCAGCCTGTGTGAACGGATAAACTGTATCCGGTGCCGTTACGCGTTTGATTGGTGCTTCAAGGTGCAGAATCGCACGCTCTGATAATTCAGATACGACGTTAGCTGCAACACCAGCCTGGCGCTGCGCTTCCTGAATCATTACTGCTCTGTTAGTTTTCTTAACAGATTCGATTAAAGTGTCGTAATCTACAGGCGATACTGTACGGAGGTCGATTACTTCAACGCTTACATCTTCTTTTGCAAGTTCTTCAGCAGCTTTCATTGCTTCCTGAACCATAGCGCCGTAGGCGATAAGAGTAATGTCTGTACCTTCCTGCTTGACACTTGCTTTGCCGATTTCAACTTCGTAGTCCTCTTCAGGAACGTCTTCACGGAATGAACGGTATAATTTCATATGCTCAAGGAAGATAACAGGATCATTTGAACGGATCGCTGAAATTAACAGACCTTTAGCATCTACAGGGTTTGACGGAATAACTACACGTAAACCGGGTGTCTGAGCCATTAATCCTTCTAATGAGTCAGCGTGAAGCTCAGGTGTGTTAACTCCCCCGCCGAATGGCGCGCGGATAACGATTGGTGCTGATTTAGATGCACCTGAACGAACTCTGTGGCGTGCGATCTGACCTGCAATGCCATCCATTGCTTCAAATAGGAAACCGAAGAACTGAATTTCAATTACCGGACGGTAATCTTCTAAAGTTAAGCCTAAACCTAATGACACGAGGCCGCTTTCTGCAAGTGGAGTATCAAATACACGGTCAACGCCGAATTCTTCCTGCAAACCTTCTGTTGCACGGAATACCCCGCCGTTTACACCAACATCTTCACCAAAAACAAGAACGTTCTCATCATTTTTAAGTTCTGTAGCCATAGCATTAGTAATAGCTTGAATCATCGTCATTTGTGCCATAATTATTTAGACTCCTTTCCTTTATAGTACTCATACTGCTCTTCTAAGTTAGATGGTTTTACATCGTACATAAGATCCATCAGCTCAGTTACAGATTGTTTTTCAGTTGCATCTGCTTCTTTAAGTGCAGCTTTCACATCTTCTTTAGCTTGTTCAATTACTTTATCTTCTTCTTCTTTAGACCATAATTTTTTGCCTTCTAAATAAGTGCGGAAACGGACAATCGGGTCTTTTTTCTCCCAGTCAGTATCCTCATCAGAAGTTCTGTATCTTGTTGGATCGTCTCCCGCCATCGTGTGCGGTCCGAAACGGTAGCATAGTGTTTCAATTAGTGTCGGGCCGTCTCCTTCTACTGCACGGTCGCGTGCGTCTTTAGTTGCTTTATAAACTGCAAGCGGGTCCATGCCGTCTACAAGAACACCAGGAATACCAGCTGCTACAGCTTTTTGAGCGAGTGTTGCAGCTTTACTCTGCAATTCTCTCGGTGTAGAAATTGCATAGTTATTGTTTTGGATAACGAAGATTGCCGGTGCATTGTAAGCTCCAGCGAAGTTGATTCCTTCATAGAAATCACCTTGTGAAGTACCGCCGTCACCAGTATACGTAATTGCTACGTTTTCTTTACCGCGTTTTTTAAGGCCGAGTGCGACACCTGCGTTTTGTACATACTGCGCGCCGATAATAATCTGCGGGCTTAATGCATTAACGCCTTCAGGGAACTGGTTTCCTTTATAATGTCCGCGTGAGAACAAGAATGCTTTAGTCAGCGGCAGGCCGTGCCAGATTAGCTGAGGTACATCGCGGTAGCCCGGAAGTACATAATCCCCTTTTGATAATGCATAGTGACTTGCAATCTGTGATGCTTCCTGTCCAGCTGTCGGAGCGTAGAATCCTAAACGTCCCTGACGGTTAAGTGCCGTCGAACGCTCATCTAAAACTCTAGTCCAAACCATTCTCGTCATTAGTTCAACGAGTTCCTCATCAGATAATTTAGGATCCATGTCTTTGTTGACGATTTCGCCTTTTTCATTCAAAATTTGAAGCATTTCAAATTTAGCTTCTATCTCTGAAAGAACATCAACTGGATTAAATTTATTATTTGCTGCCATGTGTGTTCACAATCCCTTCTAATTTGTTTAGTAATTACATTCATTTTATCATACTACTGTTCTAACAGTAAAACATATACAGGTATAACAGAATGGAACAGTGCTGTCATGTCAGCGTTTTCATTGGTGATACAGTTATAACTGTTCTAGTAACACTTTAAATTCTTAGTTATTTTCAAGTATTTGTTCTATTTCACCTTTTAACTGGTTAATCTTTTCTGTTTCAGCTGCAAAACTCTCGGATGCTTTGTTAATCGGTTCGCTGTATTCTGCAATTTTATTTAAATGCTCGTCAACTGCGTCCTGAGTAATTTCTTCTTCCCCTAAATATTCAAACAGCTTCTGTTCCGCTTCGAGGGCTTCTGTATATGTATCCGTCATCGTTTCATGTGCCTCAAAACGTGCGTTCATAGCCGATACTAATGAGTCTGCTTCTTTTTTGTACTCTTCGTTGGAAATATCTGCTGCCGCTTCACGTGCATCTTCAAAAGCTTCATTAGAATCAACAATCAGCGCACGTTCCTCTTCCAGCAGTTCCAGGCGCTCTTCAGTATTCGTCTGAAGCTCTTCGCTGATGCCGTTAATTTCTTCTATATCAGCATTGTTCAGTTCTTCCTGCAGCGCCGCCTTTGTGCCTTCCAGTTCATTATATTGTTCGTTTAATTCAGCAAGACCCTGTTCTTCACCGAGACTGCCGGTAAATTCATCATAAAAATCATTCAGCTCAGATTCAGCGTTGCTGCACGCACTTAAAAACAGTGCTGCACTGCCTAATAATAAAATAAATTTCTTCACTCGAAACGTACCCCCCAGGTTATTTAAAATTTTATCAGTATTTACAATACCATTTTAACGCAAATATAATGTATAATAAACCGAGTGTTTGAAACAAGGAGGTTTTATCGTGCTGACTATGGACGATATTGTGCGCGACGGTCATCCGATGCTGCGTAAAAAAGTAAGCGAAGTGGCAGAAATCGATGCACAGACAATAGCAGAATTAAAAAGTATGAGAGAATATCTGATCAACTCACAGGATCCTGAACTGAGCGAAAAGTACTCACTCAGACCGGGTGTCGGACTTGCCGCACCTCAAATTGGTCTTGATAAACGTATGCTTGCCATATATGTTGAAGATGAAGAAGGTAATCCCGAATATGATTACATGCTGATTAACCCTAAAGTAATAAGTCATTCAGTAAATGAAACTTATTTACCCGGGGGCGAAGGCTGTCTGAGTGTTGATGAAGAAATTGAAGGCATTGTACAGCGTAAGAAACGCATACGCGTCAGTGCTGAAACAATCGATGGAGAGAAAATCGAGATTAAAGCAAAAGGCTTTTTAGCTGTAGTACTGCAGCATGAACTCGATCATCTTAACGGCGTAATGTTTTACGACCATATCGATAAAAATGAACCTTTCGAGCCGCATGACAATGCACAGCCGCTCGACTAATTCTGCAGAAGAAAAGACGGTGTCTGTATAATTACAGGCACCGTCTTTTTAAGATTAAATAAATTCATCTTTTCTAATGTTATAGCTGATATTTTTTTCACGCAGTTTGCCGAGCAGCATATTCATCTCTTCTTCATTAATAAAAACAGGGTCTTCTCCGTGAGGCATATACATATCTGTATTGGTGTCCGCACCGCTGCTGTAATCAGCATAGACATAGTTCATAACGACCTGTTCATCCCGTACGTTGAACTCAATTCCGGTAAACATTTTATCGCTTCTCATCATTTCATTCTTAACCTTCGACATAATCTGTTCTATCTTCACAGTTTCCCCTCCCTTGATACTATTATAAAGTCTTTGCAAGTCCCGAGTCTATATTGTAAAATGAGATTAAGTATATAAGGGTGTGATAGTATGCTGAGAAGGTTACGTGAGAAACTGAAGCGAAAGTTGAAAAGCATCCTGGGCAGAAAAGGTTTATTGCGCAATGAATATATGAAGGGTAAATAATACCCTAAATAATGTGCTTAAAATATTTAGGCACATATTTTTATTTTTTATATTTATTTTAATAATGATAATTAACTAACAAAGGAGTCATAAATTATGGCAGTATTTAAAGTATTTTTCCAACAAGACATGGACACGCGTATCATCAGAGAAGACACAAAGACGCGCTATGTCGAAGCAGAAACAGAAGAAGAGGTTCGTAATTATTTAAAAACGAACCGCAACAATATCGAATTTATCCAGGCACTTAGTCCCGCGCATCTGGAGTATGAACAAAGCAATAACGAAGATTTTAAAGTAGAGACTATCGCGTAATGACGCTGGAAACAAATGAAGTAGGTGTATTTGCTCTTGGGGGACTGGGAGAAATCGGGAAGAACACATATTGTATCGAATACAAAGATGAAATTATTATAATCGATGCAGGGGTCAAGTTTCCAACAGATGCTGAACTTGGCGTTGATTATGTAATACCTGATTACACTTACTTAAAAGAAAATGAAGATAAGATCAGTGCACTGATTGTGACACACGGTCACGAAGACCACATCGGCGGTATTCCTTTCTTATTAAGACAAATTTCAGTACCGATTTATTCAGGTCCGCTTGCATTAGGGTTAATTCGCAACAAACTTGAAGAACACAGGCTTCTTAACCAGACTGAGCTAATTCCTATCGATGAAGATACTGTTCTTAAATTCAAACATATCGACATTGAATTCTATTTAACAACTCACTCTATCCCAGAAGCATACGGTGTTATCGCACGTACACCAGAAGGCAATATCGTTCACACAGGGGACTTCAAATTTGACTTCACACCTGTCGGTGAACCGGCGAACCTTGCCAAAATGGCTAAACTTGGTGAAGAAGGTGTGCTTGCACTGCTTTCGGACTCTACGAATTCTACCGTTCCAAACTTCACTATCAGTGAAAAAGAAGTCGGTCAGAATGTTGAAGATATATTCCGCAAATGTTCAGGACGTATTATATTCGCTACATTTGCATCGAACATTTACCGTGTACAGCAGGCAATTGAAGCTGCAGTAAAATTCGACCGTAAAATTTGTATATTCGGCCGCAGCATGGAAAACAACATTAAAATCGGTCAGGAACTCGGTTATATCACAGCTCCGCCCGAGACGTTTATCGAACCTAAAATGATTAACAAGATTGAAAAACATAAAGTTATGATTTTATGTACCGGTTCACAAGGTGAGCCTATGGCAGCACTATCACGCATTGCTAACGGGACTCACAGACAAATCAGCATTATCCCCGATGATACTGTAGTCTTCAGTTCTTCACCGATTCCGGGTAACACGCTAAGCGTCAACAAAACTATCAATGCTTTATATAAAGCAGGCGCTGATGTTATTCACGGTAAACTGTCTAATATTCACACGTCAGGTCACGGTTCGCAGGAAGAACAGAAGCTTATGCTTCGTTTAATGCAGCCTAAGTACTTTATGCCGATTCACGGTGAATACCGTATGCTTGATCTGCATAAAAAATTAGCGATTTCAACAGGCGTTAAAGAAGATAATGTCTTCGTCTTTGAAATTGGCGATGTCCTTGCCCTCACGAAAGACAGTGCAAGATTCTCACACCGCGTTACTGCCGGTACAGTATTCGTCGACGGCAACGGCATCGGAGATATCGGCAACATCGTTCTCCGCGACCGTAAATCTTTATCAGAAGAAGGACTTGCAATTGTCGTATTGACAATTGACTTCGAAACTGGTGAACTTTTAAGCGGACCGGACATTATTTCACGCGGCTTCGTCTATATGAGAGAATCATACGGATTGATCCGCAGCGCAGAGAAAAAAATCCGCGACGAAGTAAGAACTCTGCTCGAATCGAAAGAAAATGTTGAGTGGTATAATGTTAAACAGCTGATTATTGAAGAATTAAGCGGCTTCCTTTATAACAAAACGAAACGCCGTCCAATGATTCTTCCAATCATCATGAGAGTTAATGACGAAAAATAAATTCATATAATATAAAACAGCACCGGAAGCCATGATTGTATGGGCCTTTGGTGCTGTTTTGTTTTTATCTGTATTTACTCTATAATTAAAGTGGAATACATATTATTGAGGAGGAGCTGCAATGACACATCACAAGCTTTCTAAAGATAATCTTTTCTATGCAATGAGTAAGAACAACGAGGCAAAGTTAAAAGTAAAGCTCGGCGATACTGTAGATATTGAAACACACGACTGCTTTACCGGACAAATTACATCTGAAGAAGGTGCATTTGGCGGACTTGACTGGGACAGAATAAACCCTGCATCAGGACCGATTTATATCGATGGTATTAAAGCCGGCGATGTTTTAAAAGTAACGATTAACAGCATTGATATTTCCGATACAGGAGTTATGGTGACCGGCCCCGGCCTGGGTGTTATGGGAGACGTTCTAAATGATACCCTCGTCCGCATATACGATGTCGATAATGAGAACGATACAGTCGACTTTAACGGTTTATCGATTCCCGTAAATAAAATGATTGGCGTTATCGGTGTGGCTCCGCCGGATGAAGCTGTAAATAACGGTACACCTGACACACATGGCGGCAATATGGACTCATTGAAAATGGCAGAAGGTATTACTTTATACCTTCCTGTGTATCATGACGGTGCCCTGTTCGGCCTTGGCGATGTACACGCTGCGATGGCTGACGGCGAAATTAGTGTTTCAGGACTTGAAGTCAGTGCCAATGTGAATGTGACATTTGACAAAGCGCAGAATTTATTGACTGAACATCCTGTAATTCTTAATGATGAGGGTATTTACTTAAACGTTTCGGATGAAAGTCTCGATACAGCTGTCGACACCTCAGTTCACAAAATGGCAGAAATGCTCCAGCCAAAAACTGATTTAAGTATGGAAGAATTTACGATGCTGATGAGCCTCACGGGGCAAACACAAATTAACCAGGTCGTTGATCCGAAAAAGACTGCACGTTACTTTGTACCTCAGTATATTCTCAATCATTACGATATTAAATTAAAATAAAGTGTTTTGAGTGACTATGTCATTGACACACAAACAAAAAAGCATCATCGCCCATTTTTTTCAGGGCTGATGATGCTTTTTTTATTTAAGGCGCTCCATAAAGTTCTCAAAGTGATTCAGCTCTGAATCACTGCCAATAAGAATCAGTATATCGCCTGACAGTATGCTGATTTGCGGGTCCGGGCTGACGATAATGTCATTATCCCTGTTAATCGCAATAATACTGATGCCGAATTTTTCTCGTAAGTTTAAATCGTTAATACGCTTATTTTCGAGTTTTATATTAGCACTGTATTCAATAATAGAATGGTTGCTTGATACTTCCAGGTATTCGACGACTGATGATGAAACTACTCTGTGGGCAATCCGGCGGCCCATATCCCGTTCGGGATGGACAACGATATCCGCGCCGATTTTCTCAAGTACCTTGCCGTGATAAGAGTTCTGGGCTTTTGCAGTCACTTTTTTTACACCCAGGTCTTTTAAAATCAGCGTTGTTAATATACTCGCCTGAATGTTATCGCCGATAGCAACAATGACGTTATCATAGTTATTAATACCGATGCTTTTCAGCATCGTTTCATCTGTTGAATCTCCGATAATACCTTCTGAATAGTAGTCCTGATATTCATTAACACGTGTTTCATCCGTATCAATAACCAGCACATCAACATTCATTGCGCTTAATTCCATGACGATACTTCCGCCAAATCTTCCCAGTCCGATAACTGCTACTTCTTTTTTCATAGTCTCAACCTATTCTTTAAGTACCTAATATTTTTTGTTTCCTTTAACATAATCCTTATCGAATAAGAACAATCTTACGAGCAGGAATAGTGAAGGAATTAATAATAGTAAACCTAAAACGAAGACGACTGTCAATGCAAATGCCATATTTTCATTGACGACAGCGTCATTAATATTTACATACGGATAAAGAATATACGGCAGCTTACTGATGCCGTAGCCGTAAAATGCAAAACCGTACTGAAGCATAATCATAATGAAAGCTGTACCGTAATTGCGGCGCTTCCATATTAAGAATACTGCAATTATCATCGCAAGAAGACTCAGTCCGAATAAATACCAGTAATCCTGGGCAGCTGCGAAGTGTTCGTAGTTATGATCTCTCAGTCCTAAAAACGTAAACTGTGTAATAACAAGCGTTGGCAGTGTCCAGATTAAAAACCATGTTCTCGTTAATTCACTCGCCTTATTATCTTCTGCTTTCGCTGCGTAGAACGTCAGGAATCCGCTTGAGATATAAAGGACCGAAATAATCGCGAGAAATACTACCGACCAGCCGTATGTGCTGAAAATTAATTCTTCAAAATTTAAATCAATGCCGGTTGCAGTTTCTTCGATATAACCGCCTTCTGAAATAACCAGTGCGATTGATAACGACGCCGGGATCAGCAGTCCAGTCACGCCGTACAGCGCTGACCATGACAGCTTACTTTCTGTATTATACGAGTTAAACGCATAGTATGAACCGCGTATCGATAACAGTATTAAGGCAATTGACCCTGGTATTAACAGTGTTGTTCCTAAATAATATGCTGTATCCGGATAAAATCCGACTATCCCGACAAAGAAGAAGACAAAAAATACGTTAGTCGTCTCCCATACAGGACTTAAATACCGTGCAATTATCGGGCTGATGATGTTATCATCACCCGTTAATTTTGAATAGAAGTTAAAGAATCCTGCACCGAAGTCAATGGATGCGATGATGACATACAGATATAAAAACGTCCACAGTACCGTAATACCGATAATTTCATAATCTAGACTCATGGCAGTCGGCCTCCTTCACCTTTAGAAGCAATTCCGGATTCTCCGTACCAGTTAAGTTTATCTTCCTCAGCTGATTTACCTTTAAACATTCTAAGCAGCACATAAATACATGTGACGCCTAGCACTGCATACAGCAGCGCAAAAGCAATCAGCGCTATACCTAAGCCGTCAGCCTGTGTGACCGCTTCAGACACTCTCATATAACCGCGTACAATCCATGGCTGGCGCCCCATTTCCGCTAAGAACCAGCCTGCTTCTATCGCTAAGAATGACAGCGGTCCTGCCAGCGCATACATATATAAGAGTGCAGGATGATGTTCGTGTATCTTCGTCCACCGTTTCGTAAATTTAACGATAAAGTAAACTGCAGCCACACCTAAACCGTACATTCCAAAGAATACCATTAAGTCAAAGAAGTAATGAATAATCAGCGGCGGCCGTTCATCTTCCGGAATTTCATTCAGTCCTGTTACCTCGGTATCAAATGAATTTCCAGCCAGGAAGCTGAGTGCCCATGGAATACGCAGCTCATATTTAATCTCCTGTGTCTCTTCATCTAAAATACCAAACAGTACTAAATCCGCACGTTCTTCTGTTTCAAAATGCCATTCAAAAGCTGCCAGTTTTTCAGGCTGATGCTCATGCAGAAACTTAGCTGTTAAGTCTCCTGCAAGAAGTGTAAATCCGGCCATAACCACTCCGATAGACATCATCACTTTTAAGCCTTTTTTATGATATGTTCTGTCTTCTTTATGTGATGCTCTCAGCAGCTTAACCGCACTGATTGTTGCCATCAGGAAAGCGACAGTCATATATGCGGTTACGACAACGTGGAATATCCTAACCCACGATGAAGGATTAAACATTGCGGCAATCGGATCGACATTTAAAAACTCTCCGCCTTCAAAGTCAAATCCTGCCGGTGTATTCATAAATGAGTTCACCGTCGTAATAAATACCGCTGACAAAGTAGAACCGATAACAATTGGTATATTTAACAGCCAGTGATACCAGGGGTTTTTAAATCGATCCCAAGTATATAAAAATATTCCTAAGAAAATTGCTTCAAAGAAAAACGCAAATGTTTCCATAAACAGCGGTAATGCTATAATCTGTCCGCCGAGCCTCATAAAGTCCGGCCATATTAAGGACAGCTGCAGACCGATAATCGTTCCGGTCACTACACCTACCGCAACGGTCACCGTATAACCTTTGGCAATACGGCGCGCCATTGTTAAGTACTGAGCATCTTTTTTCCTTAGTCCTAAAAATTCAAGAACCATAAATACTATTGGGACGCCGACTCCGATAGTGGCAAAAATGATATGAAAACCTAATGTCATACCGGTTAAAACACGTCCAATTAAAACCTCATCCATTTATACTCACCCCATCTTCATACCTATCATTATAACTGTTTTTTCATCTTCTATTAAATGGTTAGGGCTGAAATTTAGTGACATATTTGTGAATAAATTAACATACTTTGTTTTCCAGTTTCTACACAGTGTCATTTCGCGGTATTTTCACCTTGCTGTGGAAGTACAGTCCGACAATCACCATGACGAGCAGACTCGTTATCGCAATACGAGATGCGACTGTACCAAATTCGCTTAATACTAAGGTAATCGTACCGTAAATAAAGGGTCCTACAATTGCGCTCATCTTAGCACTGAAGGCGAATAAACCGAAAAATTGTCCTTCTTTTCCTGGAGGAGACAACTCGATAATAATTGTTCTGGAAACAACCCATACAGAACCCATTGCTACACCGAATAAACTTGCTGCAATCCAGAACGTCCACATCGGCAGCGGCAGTGCTGCGATTGTAATCGCTGCAGCCAGCAATAGACCGATAATGCTGAACGTCGGTTTCGAACCGTATTTCTGGTTAATAAATCCAAATACAAGGGCTCCGACAATACTGAACAAGGTCGCCACCATAAAGACGACTAAAAATGCACTTGCTTCAAAGCCGACCACAGTCGTTGCATACGGCTGCATCATTGCTATTGCGGTTGCGAGTGCATCATTGATAAAAAAGTAAGCAATCATAAAAAAGAAAATTGATGGGTATTTCCTCGCTTCTTTAAATGTCTGGTACACATCTTTATACCCTTTTAAAAACGGCTGCTTAGGTTTTGTTTTCTGCACAGGGTCTTTATTGATGAAAAATAAAGGCAGTGCAAACAGCAGAAATAAAATACCGCTCAGCCAGAATGCGTTATGAATACCGCTGTCTCCAATAATTATTAAGACCGAGAATATACCGAATAATGTTCCTAAATATCCGAGCGCTACTCCGAATCCTGAAATAAGCGGTACTTCCTTTTTACTGCCGAGTGATGACAGCATGCCATCGTAAAAAACATTTCCTGAGCTGTAAGTAAATTTAGCAAATACGAATAGCAGTATCGTTAAGAAAAGACCATTTGGAATACCGAATATTGTCCCTGTATTCATTCCGCCAAACAGTCCCATCAGTATAGATGCCGCGACTGTCAGCAGTGTAAATATAATAATATACTTCTTACGCTTCCCTGATCTGTCCATTAATACTCCAAATAATGGGGAAAATAAAATAAGAAATAAAGCACTCGCCGCATTGGCATATGCTATTACTGTCGATGATATTTGTTCGAGCTGTGCATTTGTCCCAATTATTTCAGTTATGTATTGAGGGAAAAACAGCGTGACTATATTAGCAGAGAATATCGTATTGGCAAAATCAAACAGTGCCCATGCCAGTACAGGCAATGATAAAAATAATACGGCAGGCTTCCGACTCTCATTATGCATATATTAACTTCCCTTCATTTTTTGTAAAAAAAGACATGCAGAAATACTTCTACATGCCCAGTTTACTATACAATTTTTAAGATTAAGTTAAGTTTAAGTGTTCCTCAATTAAATAAAGAACATCTTCAGCACTGTCGCACAACAGCACCTGTTCGCTTAAGTGTTCCATATCGGTCTTTTTAATTTTTGAAATATGTTCACGTATCGCCAGAATATTTCTCGGGTTTACAGACAGTTCATCTATGCCGAATCCGGCAAGAAGAGCGATGGATTTATAATCGCACGCCATTTCCCCGCATATGCCAACCCATTTATTATTATTACGGCCGCTGTCAATGACCTTTTTAATCAGACCAAGAACACTCGGGTGATAAGGCTGGTATAAATCACTCACCTGATTATTCAGACGGTCTGCGGCCATCGTATATTGAATTAAATCATTTGAACCGATGCTGAAAAAATCAACGTGTTTCGCCAGCTGATCACTGATTATCGCAGCAGATGGTGTTTCAACCATAATACCCACAGCAATATTATCAAGTTCTTTACCAGTTTCAGCTTCGTATTTTTCTTTTTCTTCAACGAGCAGTGCTTTTGCTCTGTTAAACTCATCGATTGTTGTGACCATCGGGAACATTACTTTTAAGTTGCCATGCTCGCTTGCTCTGACAAGCGCGCGGAGCTGCGTCTTAAATATCTCTTCATTTTTTAACAGGAAACGAATTGAGCGCTCACCTAAAAATGGATTACTTTCCTTCGGCAGTTTTAAATAAGATAATTCCTTATCTCCGCCGATATCGAGTGTGCGGATAATTACCGGCTTATCGCCCATAGAAGACAGTACAGTTTTATAAGCTTCAAACTGCTCCTCTTCTGACGGCAGGTTCATTCTGTTCATATAAAGAAATTCCGTGCGGTAAAGTCCAATACCTTCAGCATCGTTGCTGTTGACATCATTAATGTCTTCCGGACCTTTAATATTCGCATACAGGTTAATATTAATACCGTCGAGCGTTGTTGTTTCTTTACCGATAAAATCTTTTAATTTTTCTTCACGTTCTTCCTGCGCTTTACTTTTTTCACTGTATGCCGCCATTTCAATTTCTGTTGGCGAGAGCACAATATCCCCGGTGAAACCATCGACAATAATATCATCTCCGTGAGTCACTTTTGATAAAATATCGGGGACACCTGAAATTGCAGGTATATTTAAGCTGCGGGCAATAATGGCCGAATGACTGGTTACGCCCCCTGTTGCTGTAATGATACCTTTTACATACTTACTGTCCAATTGTGCTGAAGCAGATGGTGTTAATTCATCCGCAACGACTACTACAGGTTCGTCCACGCGCGTTAAATCCGTCAGCTCGGTACCTTGTACATTCGCTATTAAACGCATACAAATATCTTTAACATCCAGTGCACGGGCTTTCATATATTCAGAATCAAGTGATTCGAATTTAGTAATATATACTTGCCCCGCAAGCTGAATCGCTTTCTCAGCATTGTTTAAACTGTTGATGTTATTAATAATCTGCTCATTAAAGCCTGGATCATCCAGCATCATAATATGTGCATCGAAAATTGCGGCACTGTCCTCATCGAGGTGTTCACCAACATTTTCTCTCAATATGCGGAGCTGGATATGAGCTTGTTGAATACTTTCTTTGTATGCTGATATTTCTTCGTTAATATGAGCAGCATCAATCTCCCTTTCCGAGACATCGATATCTGCTCTAGTGGAAATAAATATGCTTCCAAAGCCGATTCCTTCACTCAATTTTAAACCTGTAATAATTTCTGTCATTATTCAGTCAGTCCTTCGCTAGATAAAGTTTCAGAAATTGCTTCAATCGCTTCTGCTTCGTCTTTGCCGTCTGCATAAATAGTTACTTCTGCACCTTTGCCTACTCCTAATGACATTACACCCATTATTGATTTAAGGTTAACTTTTTTGCTGTTATATTCGAGTTCGATATCCGAGTCGAATTTCGTTGCTGTCTGCACTAAAATTGTGGCAGGGCGTGCATGAATCCCTGTTTCGTCTATAATTAGAAATGACTTTGTTTCCATTATGTTGTCTCCTTTAAGTGTGAATTTCTCAATGATTACACTTATTTTACACCACTTTTAAGATTCCTGCATTGAACCGTCGATATTTTTCGAATTTAAATAGTCTACGCATTTCTCAATATGGTCGTTACCAAGCTTTTTCATTAGGAAATAACTAATTAACGCTGTAGAGCCCTGCGTAACAATTGGAATGACTCCAAACGTTCCCTTCTCCTTGCGATTTTTCTTGCCGATTTTATTTACAGCATAACCGATAGTTTTCCGTGCAACGAATTCTCCGCCGACACTGGAAATCATGACAGCAGCTCTCGTTTTCATATCATCGCTGTATTTCGCTACCTCATCATGAGTGATACCGAATATTTCTTCAATTTCACCTGTAATTTCATTAAGCAGTTTCATATCTGTACCCACATCAAGCAGCGGTATAGGAAGTGCTGCTGCTAATGCAGATGAAGCAGCTTTTGATTTCACCAGGTCACGGGCTTCATCTGCCCGCTCTTCAATTTGTGCATTCGTTAATGGTCCGGTCATAGTAAAATACTCCTTTATTTTAAAAGTTATATTATATGTTATACCCGTTTTTTATTTTTTCGAACTTAAATTGATTGTCTGACCGTTAAAAATTTATAAATGATGCTCGCGGCTATCGCACTTGTCTGGTCATTAATATCGAGCGGCGGAGATACTTCCGACACATCGAAACTTTTAAGATTTTGAAGACGGGCAAACTTGCTGACGAGTTCGTGAATTTCAACTGCAGTATAACCATTGGGACTCGGTGCACTGACACCCGGCGCAATTGCCTGCTGCAGTGAATCCATACACAAGGTCATAAGGACCGTATCATAACCCTGAAGAGCCGCTGCGACTTTATCGGCAGCATCTGTGTTTCTCATTTCATCAATCGAATAATATTTAACACCGAACTTATCTGCTGTATCATACAGCGTTTTAGTATTGCCCTGCGGCTGTAATCCGAGACAATAGTAATCTACTTCGCTGTCAGCAGTTAAAATCTGATGGAACATCGTGCCGGAGGAAGGTCTTTCATCGCGAAGATCAAAATGCGCATCGAGATTGACGATTGCGATTTTACCGCTGAATGCCTGTCTCGCTCCTAGGTAATGGCCGTAAAAAGTTTCATGTCCGCCGCCGATAATAATAGGAAAACTGTCATTTTTATAAATCTCATTAATAACATTTCCTAAATTCTGCTGGGACTGCTCCAAATCCTCAGTACCGAGCACTGTTCCTGCATCGTACAGTTCATCTGTGAACGCATAGGAAGACATCTTCTCACGGACTTTAAAAGGTCCTTCTGCAGCGCCTGCCGTCCCTTTATTTCTTTTTACACCTTCATCTGAACTAAACCCTGTAATTACCGGTACACCTGTTTCTCCATTATACTCTTTAACAAGCTGATGGATTCTTTCGTGAACTGTTATGTCGTCTGTACGTCCACTGTATCTATATTTTTCTGTCTGTTTCATTTTTATCGTCCCCTTTAAATTCCTTAAATATGCTGATCAGTAATAATGGTGTCAGCAATAATACAAGAAAAACATTGAATGGTAAAATAAACAGCGATAGTTCCACATCTTTAAACAGCGTAATATACAAGCTGACTGTAACATTCAGCCAAAGTATAAAAATAACAATCATCTGTCTGTGATAATACTTATCTTTTAAGAGGTTCATAATCGTGAACACTAAATATAACACTGCCAGTACAAGTGTAATAAATAAATTAACCCATTCGTAAATCGTCTGCATCTGATTCAGTCTGAAATAACCTTCTACAAATACACCGTTACGGTTATTAAACTCCAGGAAGACGAATATCAGTACGATAATACCAAAGAGTATTTCCAAATAGTTCACTTTGAACCACGAAGGCAGATCCGTTTCAAAAAACTGTTTGAGCTTATCCAGAATTTTGTTGCGAAAATCGTATAGTTTCTGTGAAAAACCTAAATATTTATCAGGCGCAAAACGTTTTTTACCGCTCTTCTTCTTGTTTAATCTGGATAGTTTTTCAGGACTTGCCTCCGCCGGTTTTTTCAGCAGATTGTTTGCTTTCAACAAGAATACTCCGACCCACAGAGCCATGAAGGAGGATACCCACACCAATGCAAAAAACAAATTAATAGACAGTACGTCTGTCGGTGTTATCGTTGATTCTATATTCGAATACACTGCGTTTTGCGTAAAGAAATATGCGATACCGTAAAACAGCAGTATAATCATATAATGTTCTTTGCGATGTTCCGGATTTAAATATTCATTAAATACGCTGAACAGCAGATGAATAATAAATGCGAGCAAAAACAGCAACGCAAAAAGCCCGTAGGATTGTGTCATTAATATCGTTGTTACAATGAACAGAACCAGCGACAAAGCGATAAAGAAAAAGGTCAGCGGCACATCGTATTTAGTAGTGCTGTTAATCCATGAGCCTACTTTAAACATAAACAGACCAAATAAAATTATCAGTATGCCCGCGATAATCGGAAAGCCTCCAATCATCATCGACAGCATATTTGATACTTCGACGAAGAAAGCATTAATTAAATCAAATATTGTTTCTATGCTATCTTCTTCAACAGGGACTTCTTCATTTCTAATCTGACTGGTGTTAAATAATATAAAAAGACCTAAAATAATAAAAAACACACCGAGTATAAAACTTATAATCACTTCACTGCGATTTCTGAATTTACTTATCATCCTGTCACCTCAACTCTCTCTAGTATATAAAATTCAAGTATAAAAATCATTATTCAGCATATTTATGTTTATATTTATAAATTTCGGCTATATAACATATTAACAGATGATAAATATAATATTGATACAGGCCAAATATTAACGAATAATATACTTAGGTTTTACGTGCATGATAAGGCGTAATTATATCATTTTATTACCCTTTGCTCATGCAAAAGAGGTTAGCAGTCAGCTAACCTCTTTTTTTATTTTGTTAACAGTGCACGGTGTGCAATGTCCGTTCTGTAAAATATTTCGTTTTTATCGAATTCTATTTTTCTAACGCTGCCGTAGGCAGATTTTAGTGCTTCTTCAATCGTGAAACCGGTACCTGTGACCAGCATAATCCGGCCGCCTGAGGAAATATAGTCTCCATTTTCAGTCTGAGCAAGGCCGCTGATAAAACTGCGGTCCATTATCTCATCGGTAAATGAAATTCCAATGCCGCGTTTGTATTCATACGGATAACCTTCTGTCGCGAGCATCACCCCAACAGTGTAGCCGGGCTTCCAGTCAATTTTGAGCGGCTCTTTCTGCTGCACCTTTTCCAGTATGCAGGCGAAGTCGCTGTCTATCATAGAAAGCAGAACCTGCGCTTCAGGATCACCGAATCTCGCATTGTATTCAAGTACTTTCACTCCATCATCTGTCACCATTGCACCGAGGTATAAAACGCCGAAGTAACTCAGCCCTTCTTTAACCATCGCCATAGCTGTCGGTTCAATAATTTTTTTAATTGTTTCCTGTCTGATTGTTTCGCTGATATGCGTTACAGGGGCATAAGCTCCCATACCGCCGGTATTCGGGCCATCACCCTTGCCGAATGCACTTTTATGATCTTGTGCAATTACTTCAAATGTGTGGGTATACTCTTCATTGACCATTACCATCAGTGAAAACTCTTCACCCGTTAAATACTCTTCGATCAGCAGCGGTTCCATATCACCTTGATCTGACACTGCGGCCAGCTCTTCCAATGCTTTTAAACCTTCTTCTCTGCTGTGTATGATAACGACACCTTTACCTTCGCTCAAGCCGTCTTTTTTAAGCACATAAGGCGGAACTGCCGATTCTATATAATCTTTTGCCTCATTATAATTTACAAATACTTTAAAATCCGCTGTTGGAATATTATATTTCTTAAGCAGTTTTTTGGTGTATGACTTACTCGTTTCCATCCGGGCTTCATTTTTACGCGGTCCGAAAACAGTAAGTCCGTATTCATCTATTAAAAAGTCTGCCAAACCAAGTGATAATGGAACCGCATCCCCTATGACGACCCAATCCACCTGTTTCTCAATACATATTCCTGCAATTGCATCGAAATCATCCTCATCGACACGGTACATAACCTCGCAGATTTCACGCATGCCTGCATTTCCCGGTATTGCATAAATATTATTAACACTTTTTGAATTTGCCAACATCTTGACAATAGCATGTTCTCTGCCGCCCTTGCCAATTACTGCAACGTTCATAATTATTCCCCTTTCATACTGTTACACTTATGTAATATGAACTTAAAATTATTATAACTTAAATAAAGAACTCCTACTAATTTCTTGGTACAATTATTAAAGTATATCTATAGCTTTTTCTTATATTTTTCGAGATAATGAAATAGATAAACTTTAAGGGAGGATTTTTTTATGACTGCAGAATTATTAAACGGCCGTGAAATCGCTAAAGATTACCGCGCCGGATTACAAAGCGAAGTTGAAAAATTAAAATCACAGGGTATTGTACCAAATCTTACGGTGGTAATTGTAGGTAACGACGGCGCTTCATTAAGCTACGTACGTTCTAAAAACAAAGCTGCTGAAAAAATCGGAATGGAGTCTTCTATCGTGCACTTAGATGAAGATACTTCAGAAGAAGATGTACTTGCAGCAGTAGAAAAACTTAATAACGACGATAAAGTAAATGGTATTCTTGTACAGGTTCCACTGCCGTCACAGGTAGATGAAAATAAAGTACTTGAAGCAATTGCTCCTCATAAAGACGTAGACGGGTTCAGCCCGGTTAATATCGGCCGCCTGTACACTGGACAGCGCACATTCGTACCATGTACACCGCTTGGTATTATGGAATTACTGAAGCACACAGGTTCACTTGAAGGTAAAACAGTTGCTGTTGTCGGACGTTCACACATTGTTGGACAGCCGGTAGCAAAATTACTAACTAACGAAAATGCTACAGTAACTTTGATGCATTCACGCACTAAAGACATGGTTGCAAGCCTTAAAAACTTCGACGTTGTCGTTAGTGCTGTAGGTAAACCGGGTCTTATTAAAGGATCTGACTTAAAGGAAGGCGCAATCGTTATCGATGTAGGCAACACAGTTGTTGACGAGAAATTAGTCGGAGATGTCGATTTCGAAAGTGCGAAAGAAGTAGCGAGCTACATTACACCGGTTCCGGGCGGTGTTGGCCCATTAACGATTACAATGGTCTTAAACAACACGTTATTAGCAGCTAAATGGCATAACGAAAAATAATAAACTTAAAAAAATGCCTCTCCGAATTTACGGAGGGGCATTTTAATGTCTCATATGATTTATCCCCTTACTATAATGTAAACGAGATAAATTACATATAATAAAGCCAGTATTCCACCTGAAGTACGTGACAGTTTTCCTTTCCATAAAGCAAGAATCATTAATACAACAGTAATAATAATGAGGATCCATGCATCTGTAAAGAGACTTCCGCCGACACTTAAAGGACTGATTACTGCAGAGAGTCCCAGTACGAAAAATATATTAAATATATTACTGCCAATCAGATTACCAAATGCCATTTCCGCTTCGCCTTTTCTGGCAGCAGCAACAGACGTTGTAAGTTCCGGCAGTGATGTACCAATCGCAACAATTGTTAAACCGACAAGTGCCTGACTCATTCCAAGCGACAGCGCAATTGACGATGCACTGTCGACAACCAAATCACCGCCAAAAATAATACCTGCAAGACCGATAACAAAAAGGGCAATATTTTTAAACCAGCTGCTGTCATTCCCTGCTTTTTTAGCTTCACTATCCTGTGTTGCTTCTCTGGTGCGGCGTGCTTTAACAAAAGTATAATATAAAAATAAGACAATACCTGCCAATAAAATAATTCCGTCGATACGTCCTACTATGTTGGAATCAGCAGAAAATAAAAATTGATCCGACATAAATACAAGGAGTAATACTGCTGCTATCAGTGAATAGGGGATTTCTCTTGTTTGTGTTTCCCGTTCAATTACAAAAGGGGAAACCAATACAGTAACACCAAGCATTAATGAAATATTTATAATGTTACTTCCGACAATGTTGCCAATAACCATATCACCATTGTCCTCAAGTGAAGCAATTATACTAACGACTGCCTCCGGTGCACTCGTACCGAGCGAGACTATAGTTAATCCCACAATCAACGGAGAAATATGCAGTTTCCCGGCAATTGCTGATGCACCATCCACAAAATATCCTGCACCTTTTATCAGCAGTACGAATCCTATAATTAATAATATATAAGTCAAATTCCTTCACGTCCTATCTGCACTATTCTTGGTCGTTACGACGGTAGTGTGCTAAAATTAAAAAAAGTATTGTGAATCCAGAGGTGTAAATAAATGAATGCAGATACGCTTATAAAATTTATGATTGGCGCACTTCCAGTCGCACCAATCGTCAGTGATTTTGTAGATAACGATATTGAAGAACCTGCTCAGGGTCCTGATCAGGCATATGAAAATTATGATGGCCCGACGATGAAAGAAGAAGCCGACAGCCATTCGGGCAATATACCCGCAATAAAAGGTGTTACTAATATTAACGTTCAGACCGGCAGTGACTTCGATCCGCTGGCCGGTGTTTATGCAGTGGATAACCAGGATGGAAATATTACCGATAATATAGAAGTAACAAACAACAGCGTGAATACAGAATCTCCCGGTACATACAGCGTGACCTACCGTGTAGAAAATTCGCGCAATGGTTATTACGAGCATGTCCGTCAGGTTACAGTATCTGATAGAGAAAGTGATCCTGTACCGCTGATACCGCCAACTGAAGAACAGCTTGGTGAAACTGCACCTGACGCAAGTTCTTCATCTGATACCGGTAATTCTGTATCATTCAGCGGCGTCGAAGATTTAACGCTCAGTACGGGTGAGTCATTTGACCCTAAAGACGGTGTCCGTGCAATAGATGTGGATGGTACCGATATAAGCAATGAGCTTTATATTTCCGGAGAAGTTGATAATGAAACGCCGGGTGAATATACGATAGCTTACGCTGTCTTTGACAGTTTCGGTGACCCCGCTGCTGCCGCACGTACAGTAACAGTAGAATAGAAATTAAATAACAGGCTGCAGCGGTATTCCGCTGCAGCCTTTGTTTTATCCTAATTGCCTTTTAATTTCAGCATTAAACTGATCTAAATCGTCAGGCGTACGGCTTGTAGCCAGATTGCCGCATACTGCAAGCGGGCTGTCTTCCCATTTTGCGCCTGCATTAATTAAATCATTTTTAACATTTTTAACGCTGGTGATTTTTCTATCTTTCAGTAAACCTGTATCTACCAGCAGCTGAGGTCCGTGGCAAATTGCAAATACCGGCTTGTCTTCCTCAAGGAAATGCTTGGCAAATTTTGAGAATCGGTCTTCCTTATCTCCGCGTAAACTATCCGGTGAAAATCCTCCCGGAATTAATAAAGCATCATAATCAGCTGGTGTGACTTCTCCAATAGACTTATCCGCTTCGAATGTTCCGCCTTTTTTACCTTCTACAGCTGAACCGTCCGGCGAAATGAGAACTGTTTCATGTCCTGCTCCCTCAATCACTTCTTTGGGACTTGTATATTCGATATCTTCGACTAAATCTGTCATAATAACAGCTACTTTTTTTGCCATAAATTAATTCCTCCTGTAAATTTCTTTCTAGTCAATAGTCTTCCCCTTAAACTGTACTTTAAACATAAAAAAACAGCACCGGTTACGGTACTGCTCTCTTACTTATACTATTTTGAAGTTATGAGCTCTTCGTCCTTAAACTCTAGTTCCGCATTAACTTCTTTTACTTCGTCTAAATAGCGGTTGCTGTTGTTAACATGAATATCCATAAACGCCTGGTGTGAAACTTCATCACTGCCAAGCATCGACTTAAATTCAATTACCGCAAGCGAGCGATTCGATATCGCAAGGAGCAGATCATCTTTTATCTCCTGAATCCGGAGCTGTTCTTCTACCGGCATATCATCAGGCACTGAAAGATTTTCAACTTCTTTTTGCAGCTTCACATAACTTTCATTTAAGTTCGTAATTTCATCAGCTGCATACTCTACTTCCAGCTCATCAAACTGGTAAGCATTATAAAGCGGAATAAAATTATTATCCCAGACATCAAATATATCGTCGTGGGTTTTATTAATTTGTACAAGAAGCTTTTCAAGTGCTTTACTATTTGAGTGTTCAGCATCACTTATATTGTTTTTAAGTAAGTTTTCAGTAGCGTAATCACCGTTATTGGCTGTACTGTTCGATAAATTATTTGCAGTATCTCCTGATGATGTTATAACCAAATTACTTGCAGTGAAATATGTTTTAGCAACTGCCGATAAATCTTCTGCTTTAGAAAATTTTTCGTTTTGATTACATCCGATTAGAAATAATACAAATATTGATAATAATATTTGTCTCAAGTTAGGACCTCACAAACAATGACTTTTTTCATTTCGTTCATAAAGTATTGTAACATAGTTGTAATCTTGTTGAAATATAATATTTAATTTCAGCCGTTAACCTAATACCAGACAAAGTAAATAATTAGAGATGCAATGATCATGGTAATCATAGAAAGCGGTGCACCGACTTTTATATAGTCACTGAATTTATAACCACCAGGTCCGTATACAATCAGATTCGTCTGGTAACCGATTGGTGTCATAAAGCTCGCTGATGCAGCAATAGTAACAGTGACTATTAGACCCATATAATTTATATCCATCACATTAGCCACTTCAAGCGAGATTGGAAACATCAGCACAGCAGCTGCACTGTTTGTAATAATTTCAGTGAAAATATTAGTGACTATATAAATAATTATAATGACACCGAGTACTCCAAGCGGCGTGGCAAGTGATGTCAGACCGCCTGCTATATATTGCGCCAATCCGGATTCTGTCATCGCCGCACCGACAGCAAATGCACTGGCAATAAGCAGTATAACGTCAAACTGAACAAATTTCTTTATTTCATTTGGTGTAATGAATTTAAAAGCAATAAGCAGAACGACGAGAACCAGCATTGCTTCAAGCATTGAGAATAATCCAAGTGTTACCGCAAGAATCATAGAAATCAGGGCGATTAAGCTGACCCACCCTTTACGCATATCCTGATTTAAGTTTTCAGGCGGTGCTACGTCAGTGACAACATAAAAATCAGAAGAATATTTATGCTTATCAATAAATGCATTATCCGCAAGCAGTAAAAGTGTATCACCTGTTTTTAAAACGATGTCTCCAACCCTGCTTTTAATCCGCTGATTATTACGGTGAATTGCAATAACACCGGCATCGTAACGCGTTTTAAAATTAGCCTGCTTCAATGTTTTATTAAGCAGCGCTGAATTATGTGAAACGACCGTTTCAACTAAATGACTGTCTTTATTACTGACATCATCAAGGGTGAGCTCGGTACCAGTTTTAATCGTTACACCTTTAAATTTCTGTATTTTCCCGATTGTATTTAATGAGCCTGAAAAAATAATATGGTCTCCGTTCAGAACTTTAGTCTCACCTGTAACGGGATATACTCTGCTGTTATTACGTATAATTTCAATGATGTATATGCCATCCAGCACGTCATGGCCAAGCTTAGTTACGCTCTGCCCCTCGTGCTCAAAATTCTTTTCAATAATTGCCTCTGCCAGAAATTCTTTAGTTTCCTGACTGATCTGTTCTTTAGCACCCAGATGTTCCGGAAGCAGCTTATAGCCCACTGTCAGAAGGTAAATCAGTCCGGCTGCTGTAATCGGCAGACCCACCACCGCCAGGGTGAAAAATGAGAATCCTTCGAGACCAGCACTGAGTAAAAGACCGTGAACGACCAGCGTCGTGGAAGTCCCAATCATAGTAATTGTCCCGCCCAAAATTGTCATGTAGGATAAAGGCATTAAAAATTTTGACGGGCTGTAGCCATTATCTATTGCCCAGTCTCTTATTATTGGTGTCAAGGCAACAACTATTGGTGTGTTATTAAGAAAACCCGAAGCAAGACCGACAGGCAGCATGACTTTAACCATACTTTTTTTGACGCTCTGACCTTTACCGAGCAATCTGTATACAACCAGTTCAATTATTCCGTGTTTCTGTATCGCACCGGCTACTATGAACAGCAGCAGCACTGTAAGCATACCTTCATTTGAAAAACCGCTTAAAGCCTGTTCACTGCTTATGACACCGGTAATTAGAAAGATAACCAGTACTAAAAATATTAGAAAATCTGCACGAATAACCTCAAATGATAAACCTATTAACATTAATACGATGATGACTGCGACAAAAATCATTTCTCCGGTCATTCAATCTCCCCCGCTGCATGGTGTTCTGAATCTTAAAAATATTTTACCATAAAAGATTAGTTAACTATAGAAAAGCAGGACAGATTACTCTGCCCTGACTTCATCTTTGTAATATAAAATTTCACACACTGTAACAAGTTCCTAGCCTTCTGTATTCGCACCAAACGGTCCAGGAAATAAATTCATTTTAGTCCCAAGCAGAAAGAAGATTGCCTTCGCATCATACTTCTTAAGGAGAGACAGTATTTCCGGCGTCAGTATATTATCCGGTCCATCATCAAAATGTCAGAGCAGCCATTTTATCATTTTTATCGAGTTCCCTGACTTCATAAGTTGCAGGTTTTTGTTCTCTGCCTCTGGAAATTCTTCTTCTGATGTTTCCAGCGTTTTAATATACTCTCCGACAATAAGCTGTGTAATATTATCAGGCATTGCTGTCAGCAGCTCAGTTACCGGTATATCAATCACCGGCCGGCCTGCAGCATCAGCAGCGATTTCACCCTGTTCAAATGTAAATTCCATAATGTTATCTGTAAAACGCAAATTGCTGAAATCATTCGCTTCATCAAATACCCAGCTGCGCAGTTTCTCCGCATTTAAATAAGGTGCAATACTGATGTCCGACTTCATGCGGCCGAGCAATGTGTTATATAAATGCTCGCGGCTGTCCAGACTATATGAAAACAGAGATTCACCGGTTAACACCGAGTCCGTACCGGTATTCACCATCACAATTTCTGTCGCAGTAAATGTCGTATCTTCCGAAATATATGTATCGATAACAAATAGCAGTGCATAAATATCTTCTGCAAGCAGATTTGCTTCAAATGTCATGTTAAGCTGAGGTGCGAAATCTTTGGATACTTCTTCTGATTTTATCAGTTCATTAAAAATATTAAGCTTTGCTGTTTTAAAAACATCCAGCTGTTCATCTATATTCTGCTGTTGAAATTCAGGATAATACATCGCAACAGATTTTTCATCGTTCTCTTCTGTATATGAAATAATATTCATATCTTCCGCTGCCGAAATCGACTGTTCAGCTGTTGTTTCTTCACTCTCTTTTTTCTTTTCGTACTTCCCTGATGTCAGCATGCTTTTAGCTTCTTCAGCGCCCTGAGGAGCCGGTGTATCCGATTCGCCGCATGCAGTCATTAATAAAACCAGCATCAGTAAAGTTCCGATCAGCAGTTTCCGTTTATGCATTTCAATGCTCCTGTCCAGGTATAAAATTCACAATTGGTCTCGTTATCATCGTATACCGTCCCGGGATGATCTTGATTTTGACTTCGAAAATCCGAGCCATTTCATTATTCTTTTAATGACCGGTACGTGCAGCAGCATAAACTCAAATACTTTTAACACTCGTTTAGTTCTGTACGGTTGTTTTAATAATCGATACAGCCATTCAAGTTGCAGCTTTATCCATATTTCTGGAGCACGCTTAACTTGTCCGCTGAGCACATCAAAACTACCGCCGATACCAATAAATATTCCTTTATCAAATTTATCCATATAACAGTGAATCCAGTCTTCCTGCCGTTTTGCACCCAATGCAACAAAAATAATGTCGGGTTCTGTTCCTGCAATATAATCAGCAATCTCATCATCATACCTGTTAAAGTAACCGTTCTGTCTGCCTGCAATAATGAGACCCGGATAATCTTTCTCAACAATTTCTATCACTTTAATATTTACTTCTTCGCTCGCACCTAAAAAGAATACGCGTTTTTTATAATCGGATGCATATTGCAGCAGATCATACATTAAATCAACGCCGGTTAAACGTTCCTTAATTGGATCGTTGATTAATTTAGATGCATTGATGACTCCTATACCATCTGCCAGCACATAGTCCGCACTCTTCACGATTGCTTTAAAGTCAGGATCATCCCGTGTTGCAATAACGACTTCAGGATTTGCCGTGACGATAAAACATTTCTTTTCCTGTTCAATCGACGGGTAAACTATATTTTTCAAAAACGAATATTTGGAAATATTGATGAAATCTATGTCCATTATTTTAACAGTGTTATATTTTACCATCACATGAATCCTTCCTTTCTTACGTAATCTTAATAATTTATTTACTTTCAGATGTTACACTATTAATATTAAATTTTAATTAAAATTGGAGTGTATTTTATGGTTACTGTATTTGCGCACCGGGGTGCAGAATCTGTTGCGCCTGAAAATACTGAAATTGCATTTAAAACAGCACTGGAATACGGTGCACGTGCTATTGAGCTGGATGTTCAGCTGACGAAAGACGAAGTACCTGTAGTCGTACACGACTACAAACTGAAGCGCTATAATAAAAATGCGAAACTGGCAATTAATCAATATACTTATGATGAACTGCAGTCTATAGATGTCGGTAAATATTTTGATGAGAAGTTCGCAGGTGCGACAATACCTTCTTTAGAAAATGTGCTTCAGTTTATACCTGATGATATTTTAATTAATATTGAAATTAAAAATTCACCTGAGCCTCATATCGGTATTGAAAAACAGGTCGCAGACCTTGCTCTCAAATATTATAATCTCGATAATATTATAGTCTCATCATTTGACCATACGGCTCTTCTCCGCATAGCTGCGTGCAACCCGGATATTAAACTCGGATTCCTAATACATTATCCAATGATTAATGCCGGTAAATATGTAAGCATGACAGGTCTCAATGCTGTCAGTGTACATCCGCATAAAAAAATTGCTGATGCCGTATTCATTGAAGAGTGCCACAAATACGGTTTAAAAGTTTACCCGTATACTGTGAAGAGTCAAAAAGAAGCTGACCGGCTGACAAATTTCGGCGCCGATGGATTCTTCACATCACTGGAAACTTTATATTAAACAAATTAAGAGGTGCCAGGCACCTCTTAATCATTTTGGTTATCATCTAATTCTTCAGTATCATTCACAACATTGTTGCTGTGCACCCACGCAGATTCATTATCTCCTTCGATAATACCTCTGTACCAGATATTATTGCCGACTAAAATCGTTTCATCAACGTTAAAAAGTAATCCTTTGTGATGTTCAAGAGATTCATGAACATACTGGCGTTTTCCGCCCCAGGGTTCGGTCGATGCATAGCCGCGTCCTTTTAAGTAATATGTTTTTTTGTCATTGTCCACAAGTGTATGAACATGCGCGGATGTTTCTATTCCTCTGATCCATCCGATAACACCATCTTCACCGCTCGGTTTTGTACTCAGCAGGTAATAATTTTCAAACTGGTATGTCGCTTCTCTTTTTACATAATATACTTTATTTTTCAAATGCTGTGTATCGACTTTTTCTTCTTCCAGATTCGGCGCTTTGTATATATAGGTTGTATAGGCTTTTAAATGCACCAGTTTGCTGACCGGCCGAACCGAGTAAGTATGAGATGCTTGTAGCTCTTCATCGTCATCCAGCACCATTAAATCACCAAGCTGTTTATATTTATTTTCACTTGGATCTTTCGCCATTATTTTAGTTCTGTATAAATCTCTTTCATCTTTTTGCATATTTTGCCATTTCAGCAGAAATGCTTCATACAGCGGAAGTACATCTTTTACTTCGCCGAAAGCTTTTACTCTTCCAAATTCAAGCCAGAGTATTTTATCGCAGAATGTTTTCATCTGTCCGATAGAGTGACTGACAAAAATCATCGTTTTCCCCTGATCTTTAAACTCGAGCATTTTCTTAAGACTTTTATCTGCAAATGCTCTGTCACCAACGGATAATGCCTCATCGATAATTAAAATATCTGGATCCACTTTAACACTGATTGCAAATCCGAGTCTCGACTTCATTCCGCTCGAATAAGATTTTACCGGCTGGTCTATAAAGTTTTCAAGCTCTGCGAATTCAATAATTTCCGGTTCGAGCGCTCTGATTTGATCTTTTGAGAATCCGAGCATTAAACATTTAAGCTCGATATTCTCCCGCCCTGTTAAGCTATCATTCAAACCAGCAGAAACCGCTATCAGCGCCGGCTGTCCGTTAACCTGTACTTCACCGCTCGTTTCAGGCACTATACCGGCAATAATATTCGAGAGCGTGGATTTACCCGACCCGTTAATGCCGATAAAGCCGACAACATCACCTTTATCCGCTTCAAAGTTCACACCGTTCAGCGCATAAAAGTCGTCACCGTGCCCCTTTGGACTAATCAAATCAAGCATGCGCTCTTTCTGACTCTCATATAATCTGTATTTTTTCACGACATTTTTAGTAATAATAGCTTTTGTCATTTTTAAACCCCATTATAAGTAATCGATAAAATTACGTCTGAATTTAATATGCAGCACCGAGCCGATAAACAACATAACGAGCATCAGTCCCCAGAAATATAATGAATATTTCCATTCTGTAACGAGGAACCATTCAGTACCGAAAAAGGCAGCACGATATCCCTCAATTAAATATACAAGAGGATTTAACTGCATAAGCACCATCAGCTTCGGGAAATCCGAAAGCATTGACAGCGGCCACAGCACACCTGATAAATAAAGTCCCATACGTAAAAACGAGTTAAGGACCAGATGCACATCGCGTACCAGTGTCGACAGCGTTGATGTAATCAGTCCAAATGCATAGATCAGCACGTACGTTGCAAAAAGAAAATACGGAATCTGAATAAAGTACACGCTGACATAATAACCTGCAAACTGAAACACGATAAAAGCAATAGCCAGCATAATTACATGCGTATAGAACTTTGAAAATATTGGAATGTTAGGTATTACGCTTAACGGGAAGTTCATTTTCGACAGCATTTTCAGTCTCGTGTAAATAGACTTCGATGCTTCGATACTCGCCTGAAAGAAAAATGTCCAGACGACAAATCCTATAAACAGCCAGAAGAAGAATGGTACTTCCATACCATCCATTTCAATTGGTGCACGGGAACGCAGTGTCCCGAATACAAACCAGTATATAAGAATACTGATGACCGGTGTCAGGACTTCCCAGACTATGCCTAAATAATTGTTCTGGTTCTTACTTTTTATATCATATATCGACAGGCGCCTTACTAAGTAAAAATGGGCAATCTGTTCCTGCAATACTTTCCACATGGATTTCATAAGTTACTCACAACCTTAAGTTTTCATCAATAGTGAATTATACAATTTTACTTCTTAAATAACAAATAACTTCATCAGCGACACGCTGTGATGCTTTACCTTCTTCAAGCGCACCGAATCTTTCACGGAATTCTGCAGTATTGTATATTTCGTTAAAGTCTTCAGTTTTTGTTTTTTTAATTGCCGCCAGCAGTTCATCCGTCGTTGTTACGAGCGGTCCCGGAGCTTTCTTTTCAAAGTCAAAATAAAATCCTCTGAGTTTGTCGCGGTAGTTATCAATGTCATACACGTAGAAAATCATCGGACGTTCCAGGTTTGCATAGTCGAAGAACACTGATGAGTAATCCGTAATCAGTATATCTGAAATAACATATAAATCCCTGATTTCTTCGTATTTCGAATAGTCATAAATAAACCCTTCATATTCACTGATATCTAGATTTTCACTCACCAGATAATGAAGTCTTAAAATAATAATGTATTCATCAGACAATGTCTCGTACATTTTCTTCATATCAAACTCAAGATTAAATTTGTAGCTGCCTTTCGCGTGGTATGAATCATCACGCCATGTCGGTGCATATAAAATAACTTTTTTATCTTCAGGCAGCTCCAAATCTTTCTTCAGATTTTTAATTGCTTCGTCATCGCTGTTTGTAAATAAAAAATCGTTGCGCGGATATCCTGTTTCCAGCATTTTATCTTCAAATTTAAATGCTCTTTTAAATATTTCACTTGAATATTCATTAGGTGAAATTAAAAAGTCCCATTTTGCTGATTCACGCGTAAAGTTTTTCTTATAGCGTTCCGTATCTGTTCCGGGCATATGTACTTCTTCCATATCCACTGCGAGTTTCTTCAGCGGCGTCCCGTGCCATGTCTGCAAATACGTCGTACCTTTCGGTTTCGGTATCCAGAGCGGCAGTCTGCTGTTGGAAACCCATAATGTCGCTTTGTTCATATAAATCATCCAGCTGAGAGAAAACCTCTTGATATAAGGAATATCGTAGCGTTCAAATACATCAGCGTAACGCTTATCGACACTCCATAAAAATCTGTACTCAGGATAATGTATCGACATGTATTCATACAGTGCGCGTGGATTGTCACTGAACTGTTTACCGAGGAAACTCTCGAAAACAATCAGCGATTGGTCTTTGTTAAAAGACTTGCCGCACAGCCAGAATGCTATTTTATATAATTTTAATGCTAAATTTTTAATTTTATTCATATCCACCACACCTGCAAAGTTTTCATATTTATCTTATGCTATAATTCATAATACTACAAAACACTATAATAATGCTTTAATGGAGGCAAATTATCATGAAAAAAGTAATCACTTACGGCACATTCGACCTGCTTCATACAGGACACATAAATATACTGAGACGCGCGAAAGCACTCGGCGACTATTTAATCGTTGCTGTATCAACAGATGAGTTCAATACTTTAAAGCACAAAGAGGCATATCATTCCTTTGAAGAACGCAAACAAATTCTGGAAGCTATTAGATATGTCGATGAAGTTATTGGCGAAAATGACTGGAATCAAAAGATCGAAGACGTTAAAAAATACGATATCGATACTTTTGTTATGGGCAATGACTGGGAAGGTGAATTCGATTTTCTCAAAGAATATTGTGAAGTCGTTTATCTTCCAAGAACGAGCGGAATTTCAACAACTAAAATTAAAGATGAGCTGAAACAAAAAAATGATTAAAGAAGGAGCTATCTCCCTTTATCTTGCTGTATTGCGATTTATCTTTAAGATTTTCAGGCTGGCGCCCTTACAACAGAAAACCGTAATGCTCGCATCCTTCGGAGATAATATTGAGTATGCTGCTGCCGAAGTAAAAAAACAAACGTCATCCAAAATTATCATCTTAAAAGAACCGGGATGCAGCAGAACTTTTGAGAGTACAGCGTCTGACCGTATATTAGAATTTACTCCGCTAAAGGCTGTGTCCTTCCTCAAGGGTATATACCATCTCGCTACAGCAAGATACGTATTCGTCGATAATTATCACGTTGTGCTGGCTGCATGCAATTTCAGGGCACCGGTTAAATGCACTCAAGTCTGGCATGCAAACGGTGCGGTAAAATATTTCGGCTGCAGAGATAAGACGATTAAAAACCGTCCTGACAGTGCTCATAAACGTTTTGGCGAAGTTTACAGCCGCTTTCACCATATTGCCGTAAGCTCAAATGAAATGGCGTATATATTTGGCGAAGCCTTTGGAGCGGATAACAGCAGTATACTTAAAACCGGAGTTCCAAGAACTGATTTCTTCTACAATACAAAAGCAGTGGAAGAAGCAGCCGGAGAAACTCTGATGTCACTCCCGGAAACCAAAGGAAAGAAAATACTGCTCTATGCACCGACTTTCAGAGATGATGAGTTTGAAGTGAAGAATATTCATTTAGATATAGATACTATGAAAAAACAGCTGTCATCAGATTATCATTTGTTATTAAAACTGCATCCGGCAGTTAAACTGACAGATTTTAAAAACGACGAGTTCGTTACTGACGTTTCAAGCGGTCTTGATATTAATTCACTGCTGGCAGCAGCTGATATTCTCATTACAGATTATTCATCGATTCCTTTTGAATTTTCAATTTTAAAGAAACCGATGATATTCTTTCCGTATGATTTGAATGAGTACGAAAAATCCCGCGGATTATGGTTCAATTACCAGTCCTACATGCCGGGACCGATTGTGTTCAGTACCGAAGAGATTATTAATACAATTAAAAATAACAATTTCGATATGCAGAAAATCGAAGCGTTTAATAATCAATGGAACAAGTATAGCGATGGAAATTCGGCTGCCCGTCTGATCAAACATATATACAGCACATAAAAAGACCTTCCGCGATGCCGGAAGGTCTTTCAATTATTCTTCGGTACTGTCAATTTTATCTATTACGCTATTATATATACGTTCCGAGTTACGGTGATCTTGATACTTGAATATTCCTGAAATATCAGGTTGTTCCGATTGGAAATTTAATTTAATCTGCTGTTCAATCAGATCAACCAGATCATCTTCAGTACGTGCAATTTCTCCGATAAACGTCTGATATAACGGTCGGAGTTTACCCTGCCTGAAGAATTTTCTGACATCGAAATGATAGTAAATAACCGGCTTATCCATCAATGTAAAGTCAAAACTCACGCTTGAGTAATCTGTTATTAACAGCGAATGGTCGATAAGCAGTTCCTGAACTGTCCTTGTTCCAAGCTGTATAAAGTTAATGTTGCTGCTCGGGTTCAGTATTTCATCGTTGAAATACATTTGTGCTCTGTAATGAGGATAGAAATTAAGCTGAACATCATTATCTTCCAGTATTTTAATCAGGCGCTCATTATGAATCAGACCATTATAATTATGGAAGTATTTACTTGTCAAAAACGCTTCGTCTGTATTAATCCAATCACGCCACGTAGGCATGAGCAGAATATCTTTTGTTTTGTTATCCCTTGGCAGTGAGTCAAACCTTGCCAAACCTGTAATTGCAACGTCTTCATCCTCGTATCCAAGTTTTCTCATAACTACATCATATTTTTCCGGCTCACTGCTGACAATAAACAGATCAAATGGCAGGTCATAATACTTCTTATGGTACTCCACCCGTTTTCGCCCCAGTACACCGTGCTGCAGAAATACTTTAACAGTATCTTCATAGTTGAAGAAACCGCGTGCGGGTTTATACGGCAGCAGATTCTCAAGATCATGAGTTCCGAGCAGTACACCCGCTTTAAATGATATTTCAAAATGTTCAGGAGAGCCGAATGCCAGCACGTGAGGATCCGATTTTATTTTGCCGTAGTCAGGCGCGTTGCTTTCAATTGTATAATATGCATTTACGTTAGTATTCTCTCTAAGGTATTTATAAAAAGCATAGCCGTTATCCTGTGCGGTATCATATCGTTCACCAACAAGCCAGGTATTAAAATCCTTGACATTCGTTTCATCCGGTATAACTACTTCTTTCGGAATAGAGAAAGATTCAATTTTAAGGTTGTCGAATGGTGTAGTTGTAATTAAATGATAATGCGCATTACCGTCAGTGTCATATTCAGAAAAACTGCCGTAATAATTATCCTTTTTATAATCGGAAAATTTATACTTAATTTTTTCTTTCCGTATGATTTTACCATCCCTGTGAATCATTGCCACAAATATATCCAGAATGGTTTTGTTTTTACTCTTAATAGAATTTAGATCCAGAAGAGTCAAATCAATATTAAATTTTTCATCAACTAAAAGCGTAAAATACTCTTTACTGTAGCGGTCTTCAAAAATCAGATAACTTTCGCAATCTGTAAAGTTTTCTTTTCCTTCTATAAAACCTTCAAGACTAAAATTTTCAATCCATGTGATTTGTCTTTTCATGCTCGGCCGCGTCACTTTAAAGCCTAATGCATTATCTCTTCTCTTATAGAACCAGATTTTAATATTCTGATTTTCATGATTGATTACCAGCCGTTCACTAAAACCTAAAATTGCAGGATAGTTCACATTAGGCTGCATAGTAATCGGTTCATCTGATGCTGTAATCAGCTTGAATTTCTTTCGTGTAAAATTATTAACCAGTGTGCTTACAGGGACTTCTGCCTTAAATTTACCCGGTGCGTATGCTTCCACAGAAAACTGTTCCTCTTCTCCTGAAATTGTATCTGCAACGACGAGATATTCAATTTCAATACTGTCACTGTAAGACATATAAATCCGTACGCTGTCCTCATTTCCTGTTATTTCAGCATCAGCAGAAAATAGCTCAATTTCATGATTTTCAATGAAGGTGTACAGTTCACCGCCATCGTTTAAAAACTCGAGGTTATGATTCTGAGTCGTTAAGTTAACTTCTTGAACATTTAATTTAACAGGTGTCATCTCGTAACCGTTAACCAGATAAAGTGTCGCTCTGCCCATAGTGACATTGCTGAAATCTGAAGCTGTTATCCGAGCTCCGCTGCCTTCATTTGGCAGTTCCACAATCTTATTCGGATACAGCAATGCCAGACTGTAATTATCCATGCTTTGTCCGCTGTTGAATGCCACTGATAATCTTTCATACGATACATCCATTGCTGATGCCTCAATATATGATGAATTAAAAGTATATTCTGCAAGCAGATGTTCAAGAATCAATGTGCCGTTTACGAGAATATTATAATACTTCCCGTCTTTAAAAAACGATGTTTGGCTGTCAATTCCTGCATCCGAGTCGATAATCATATTTTTGCCGTCAACAGACACTTTAATAGAAGAGTTGCCTGCAGTATTTTTAAATACACTGTCTGTCAGCTGTATCGACAGCATATTTTTATCAACAGTGTAACCGAGAGACTCTGTATACTCCCCATTTGACAGTTTAATTTTCATCTTGTCGTTAAGATTAAAATTATAAAAGTTTTTTAGTGCCAGATTGATTTCTACATAATTTTTATTAATTGTAATGTCCTGCAATGTTACTTTTCTGATAAAACGCTCTCTCATACTACGAGGAATTATAGTTTTTAATGTATTTAGTATAGAATTCATTTTTTAAACCCCTAAGAAAGATTATATTTTATACTCAGTAAATTCATTTTACATTAAATTTCTTTACTTAACATTAATAAAAGAGTTTAAGCGGAATTATTGCCGCTTAAACTCTTTATCGAATATAAAACTCTCTAATTTTTCAATGTTTTCTTCCCATAGGAAATGTGATTTTAACAGCTATTTGGCATTGTTTTTCAGTTTTGATTCCAGTTCGCTGCTCTCTTTGATTTTCAAAATTGCTTCTGCAAGCTCATCAGCAGTCGCTTGCTCTTTGGCATAGCCAACGTGATATTTGTTAATCAGCTCGCTTGTATATCCGCCTAAATTCGTCACTACGGGAACACCTGAAGCGATTCCGTCAATTACTTTGCCTGGCAGCACATTCAGGAATACATCACTGTCTTTCAATATCGACAGCTGAATATTTGAATTGCGTATTTCAATAAAACATTCTTCACGGTTTTTTTTCTTCGAATGTTACGTATTCAAAATCATTGTATTCAATATATGACTGGAATAGATGAGCATTCATCCCATAACCGATAATTTTAAAATTAATTTTGTTATCTTCAAGTTTATGAGCCATTTCCTGCAGTTTTTCATAACTCTGGGCAAAACCGATATTACCAGTATATATTACTCTGAAATCGTCAGGTGCCTTTTCAAAACCCGTTTCTTTTTCTGTAAATGCATTCGGTAAAAATAAAACAGGTTAATTTTTAATCATGCGGTTTATGTATTTTCTAAACCCTCCATTGTTTATAACTATTTTATCCGATTGTTTATACAGCATTTTTTCCATAAATTTTAAAATCGGGAAGAATAAATCAATATTCATCTTCTCAACATCACGGACACTGTCCGGCCATAAATCCCGCACTTCCAAAATACGTTGGACGCTTTTCTCCCTTTTTTGGAAAAAAGCAGCCCATGGAAGAAAAATGTTTGGTGTCGTCACGTATACAGCATCATACAAATGCTGATACTTTTTAACATAAATGCGCACTTTATAAGCTAGTTCTAAATAATATAATAAACGGAATGCCATAGATTTACTCTGCTTATCCGTTCTCATTTTAAGTCTCATTATATCTTTTGAATCATTAATCTGTTCAGTGCTCCAGTACTTTTCTTCATCATACATCTTTGCATTCGGGTAAGATGGATTAGTCGTCAGCACTTCAACATCATGTTTTTTAGACAGCTGTATATATAAATTTTTTTATCTGTTCGCACCGGAACCAATTTCCGGATAGAATTTTTGTGTGATTAATAACATTTTCATAAGTCACCTTAACTTACTTTCTAATTGATTACATTTTAAAATACTTATTAATTATATCAAAGTTGCCAAGCCAATGAAAATTAAAGTTTCGTATATAAGTCTGTCAGAACATCTTTTTCATTCTCCCAATTATACTTCTGCTCTGCCCACATGGTATTCTTTTTAAATTCCAATCTGAGTTCATCATCATTAATAAGTTTAATCAACGCTTCCCTCAGATCTTTGGCATTCCCCTCCTCAGTAGTTAATCCCACTTTTCCCTCTTCAATTACTCTTTCTATTTCCGGCAATCTGGATCCTATTACCAGTACGTGTGCCATAGTATATTCAAAGAGTTTGTTTGACGATGCTGAGTAGTGATTAAAATTCGTGTTCTCTAAAAATTGAATACCTATATCTGCCGCCTTCGTATATCTTCTCAGATCTTTATACGGTACACGTTCTATAAATATAACCTTGTTTTCCAGCGACAAAACTTTCTGATAATCAATTAAATTCTGTCTTTCTTTTCCGTCACCAATCATGAATAATACTGCATCTTTGATATCTTTAAATGCTTCAAGCAGTTTAAACAAAACTCTGCCGTCCTGCATTCCGCCCTGATACAGTACTAGTTTTGTATTATCCGGAATATTATACTCTTTTCTTAATGGAAATGTTTCAACTTCATCAATATTATATAACTCCGAATAGTTATGCACTGCAGCTGGAAGTTCTTTATAAAGATCATGATGATAGTCTGCTCTTGTTTTATTTTCTACAATCACCGCACCTGTAAAGTGCAGTAAGAATTTTTCTATTTTATATATCTTCTCAAAGCTTTAATGCGTACGGCTTGTCTGGACTTCATGAGAGTCGTAAATCAATTTTTTTCTGTTAAAACGAAACTTCGCGCTTATAATCCCCTGAATTAAAGTATTTAAATCATGTGCATGGTACTCTGTATCGTATTTCCTGCCAAGCAAAATCATTTTGAACATTAACAGTATATTTGGTATATGCTTGGTTAATATTGATGATTTAATACTATCTGTAATTTTTTCAGGCAACTCCAATTTTAAAGGTCTGTTAACGAAAACGCCTTTCCTTATTTTTCACAGGAAGCAAGATTCATTTCAGACAGTTCTTTCTTTGCGATTATTGTAACTGTGTAATCCAAATCTGCCAATGTAGACGCTTCTCTCAGTACTCTTGCATCATTCATGAAATTATTCCATACGAACATCGTTACCTTTTTCATTTGCAACCCTCTGTATTTTAATATATTATTTTAAATTATGTCTTATTAACATTATAATAGAAGTTAGTGTATTTTAAAATCTAAACAAGAAATGGGCTTATAACATTGATGAAAAAAATAATCTGGACAATCGTTATTGTCCTGCTGCTAATATTGATTGGCGCCGGGATTTATATTTACAGTCTTTATAATACTTTTGATGAAGGTGTCAGCAGCTCATACGAACCGACAGACAGAGAAAAATCTGATTTACGGGAAGAAGATGCTAACGTTGAAGACAGCTTCACAGTGCTGATTCTTGGTACTGATGAGAACGAATCACGTGCTGAAAAAGAAAATTTAGGCGGTGATGATTTCCGTACTGACAGTATGATACTTGCAACTTTTGATAAAAATAGTGATGATGTAAAATTAGTGAATATTCCAAGGGATACACTTGCATATATAGAAACTGAAGGGTATTTTGACAAAATAAATCATGCACACATGTATGGCGGTCCTTCAGCTTCAATGGATTCTGTGGAAAAGCTTTTAAATGTACCTGTGGATTACTATGTACGTATTAATATGGCAGGCGTTGTAGATATTGTCGATTCCGTAGGCGGAGTTGAATTCGATGTTCCTTTTGATATGAATGAGCCTAATCAGCATGACAAAGGACGGGTTGAGCTCGAAGCCGGCGTTCAGGAATTGGACGGTGAAGAAGCACTTGCTGTAGTTAGAAGCAGACGTGTAGATTCGGATTTAGGCCGTGGAAATCGACAAATGGAGCTGGTTGAAGCAGTGCTTAATAAAGTTAAGTCATCCGGCGGTTTAAGTAAAATAGATGATTTAATAAAAGTTGTGGCAGATAACACAAGACATAACTTTACATCTAAAGATATACGCCAGCTTGCTTCATATTATGCTTTTAATGATATTTCGTTCGATTCTACACAATTACGAGGCACTGACTTCTGGAATCCGGGTAATGGAGCTTATTTCTACAGAGCAGACGATGAACACTTATTTGTTCTCTCAAACACAATCCGGGATATACTGGAAATAGAACCTTCAGAACCTTTTGATTTACTGCAGCTCAGATTAGGCGATTATCTCGTGCCTTACGAATATCTGGATGAGTATATGCTGACTGAACATCAGCCGGAAAATATTCCATTTTATGCTGAAGAAGTATACGAAAGTCCTTACGGTGACGGTTTTGAAACTGAAGAATTTGATTATGAAGAATCTGATATTGAAGGTGAAGATGATTTAGAAGACACTACAGACGATGAATTCAATCAGGATAATCAAACACCTCAAAATGAAAACTCTGATGAACAGTTACAGGAAGAGAACTATAATAATGATGGCATCTACGATGATGGCACAAACAATCAACAGGATGGTTATTATGATGACGGTACAGAAACACAAGATGAATACTATGAAGGCAGCAATGACGATTCACTGAGTAATGGTTATTATTATTAATTAAGTGGAGGTGGCTGTTTTGAGAAAGTCATATGATAAAGTAACTAATATTCATGAAATGATGGACAATCTGGAAGAACTGATTAAAAACAGCAACCAGCCGAGAATCGAAAATGAATATTTTTATATGAATCACGAGCATAAAGAATTATATTTATCCTTGAGAAGTTATTTTTCAGAATCGCAGAATAATACGTCTGTAGATGCAGCATGTTACATTACTGCGATTCCTGAAATATATGAACATGTAGATATTTTCGATTATATCTTTCCTCTCGACTGGATACAAAAGGACGGCAAGTTATCTGATGAGTTTAAAAAGTTAAAGCCCCATATCCAATATATTGCACTGGCAGCAGCAGAAGCGAGCAACATTAAATTTAATACCCGCCCTGCTCTGTCTCTCGGTATGGATTACTGGAATCTCGAACAGCTTAAAGTGTTTTGGCAGTATACGATTATAAGAAGAAAAAATGCGATGTAGGTGATGAAATGGAACTTAAAATAACTGATGATCCAAAGTACTATAATCAATGTCTTGAAATCAGAAAAGAAGTTTTTGTCGAAGAGCAGAACGTGCCAATGGAAATGGAAATAGATGAGTTTGAAAAAGAAGCGGTAAATATTCTCCTTACTCTTGATGAACGTCCTATCGGCACGGTCAGATACCGTGATGTCGGTGAAGGTTTAATAAAGGTTGAGCGCATGGCTGTAAGAAAAATTGCCAGAGGGCTGCACCTCGGACAGGCCCTTATGAATTTCGTTCATATCCATGCTGAAGAGAACGGCTACACACGTGCAAAACTCGGCGCACAGGTACACGCTATTAAGTTCTATGAGAAACTTGGCTACCACGTTTCTTCTGATGAATTTGATGATGCAGGCATTCCGCATAAATATATGGAAAAAGAATTGTAATGATCTCAATTTGAGATCATTTTTTTATTTCTTCTCTATATTTATAACAGCATATTCTGTACCATAGAAATATTGAGCTTAAATTAAGGAGATGTAATAATTGAATAATTCGTTGGAGATAGAGAGAAAATTCAGACCTGAAATTGAAGGTTTACGAATTATAGCTGCTTTATTAGTTGCTGTTTATCATATTTGGATTGGAAGAGTATCCGGAGGCGTTGATGTGTTTTTCGTTATATCAGGTTTTTAATAACGACTTCAATTGTATCCCGATTTAATCGTTATGGAGAATTAAAGTTCTTGCCTTATATTACTAATTTAATTAAAAGACTTTTCCCATCGATTATTATAGTGATTTTCACAATAATTATTTTAAGTATTTTTTTACTGCCGAGAACAATTTTGGACAAGACTTTTTCTGAGATTATTGCTTCTCTTTTTTATTACCAAAATTGGCAGCTTGCTTTTTCCAATACAGACTACTTAAATCAAGAGCAAATGAGTACTCCATTAGAACATTTTTGGGCTATGTCTATACAAGGTCAGTTTTATCTTATTTGGTTTATTTTGTTTTCATTTGTATTTATGTTATTAAAAAGAAAAGCCACTTTAAATGGAGTGAAATTAATAAACATTATTCTATCTGTCCTGTTCTTGTCATCATTTACATATTCTATTTATTTAACTAATCTAAACCAGCCCTGGGCATATTTCGATACTTTTACCAGAGTATGGGAATTTTCTATCGGCGGTTTACTTGCAATTAATTTATCGAGAATCAAAGTTAATAAAATCACCGGTCACTTACTTGGTATAGCAGGATTTGTTGGATTATTACTGACTGGAATCATCTTTGACGTTTCAACAATGTTTCCCGTCTATATTGCCTTGTGGCCGACTTTATGTGCTGTTGCAATCTTGATAGCAGGTAATACTTCCAGTACTAGCGGTATAGTTAAGTTTCTCGGTTCTAATATTATGGTTAAATTCGGTGGAATAGCTTTTGGTATTTATTTATGGCATTGGGTCATATTGTCCTTTTATAATTATTATTCAGAAAGCACACCAAGTTTCTTAACAGGAATATTAATTATATTAATTTCCGTTCTACTTGCAGCACTGATGTCTAAGTATATTGAAGCACCATTTAGAAACATGAATATATCATTTAAACCTTTAAAATATATAGGTTTGGGAATTCTTTTGAATACAATTATTGCAGTAAGCTTATTTGCTTTATATAATAAAATAACACCGGATATAAAAAGTTTTGTAAATGATACTGAATATCCAGGTGCTGCAGCCATACATTATGATTTAGAAGTTCCTGAAAAAGAATATATGCCTACTCCTGAAGTGGCAATGTCTGATCTTGCTGAATCTTATAAGGATAAAGTTAATCAATCCAAAAATTCCGGGTCATTAAAAATTGGAGAGTATGGTAGGAAAGAAAATAATCAATATACAATTGCATTAGTTGGAAGCTCTCATTCTGCCCACTGGTTAGGCGCATTACAGTCATTTTCAGATGAAGAAAATATTAAAATACTAAATATCATCCAGGTGGGCAGTAGATTTTCATCTCTAAATACTGCTAATTCAACAATGACATGGAATAACAATGTTATGAATTACCTTGAAGAACATGAGGATAATATAGATCTTGTCATTGCCACTTCAGATATAGGAGAAGCTGATTCTCCTCTCCCACCTGAAGGTATGGCGGAGCAACTTAATAGAATTGCTGATGATATTGGCATCCCTGTTTTAGCAATTAGAGGTACTCAGCGCTTTGGATTTAATATTCCAGAACACTTAGAGCAATATGGATATCAATCAACAAAAGAAAAAATGAATTCAGTGGTTCCTATTGATGAGACAATGCCTTGGGAATTAATTAAGTATAAATCACCGTTGCTCTATCCTGTAGACTATACAGAGTATTTTAAGGTCGATGGAGAGTATGAGCCTGTTATTGGAAATATTTTAGCCTATTTTGATGGAAGTCACATTACTAATACTTATTCTCAGACTATGGGCCCTGTTCTTCGTGAAGATGTATTGGAATTATTGAAATAATTTAAAAAATAGATATTTATAATTAATTTTAATAAAATAAACCGCCTGATAAACAGTAAAATTTTTATCAAGCGGTTTATTATACTTTTAAATTTTCACTATCCGCTTCAGCTGCTCAAGCTCCACAAATCCTATTGAGTTCTTCTCATTCAGCTGAACGTATGACGGCAGCTTGCCATCTGATTCCAGTGATTTCTTACTCACCTGGAATTTACCGATAATCACCATAACTCTGTGTACAAGAGTGGCCAGCTCATCTACGATGTCCTGGTTCAGCTTAGACACTTCCAGATGGATGATCGGATTTTTGCGTTCTTTCGACGGGAACATAATCGTCCGTATCCATTTCAGTTCGCTCGTTGTCAGTTCCTGTTTTGTTTTTAATTCAAGTATCAGGAATGGGAATCTGTCTTCATCTTTAAACGCATTGTCATACTGCAGTTTAAAGTGATAAAATTCAAAACCGTGTTCTTCATATCTGATTAGATACTGGTGTTTTTCCTGCTGGACAAAAAATACGGTACCGTATTCTACATTTGTACTGTTCTCCAGTTCTTTGAACTTATCAACTACATTGACGAGCTGCGAGTAGTCGAGCAGCACCTGGCCTGCTTTTTGTCCCTCTTCCGATTTTTTCTGCGTTACTGTAATCTCTACTTTGTCAGATGTCAGCACCGCTTTTTCCTTGCCGTGAAACAGGCTGGATGTTTTTAATTTATGAAATTCCCCATATGTATACCCCATCGTTTTGATACCGGGTAAGTACGATTCAAATATCAAATCTTCCCGCACCAGTTTTCCAAGCAGCAGATCGACTGTGGATTCAGCGGGCACATCTATTTTAATAATTGAAATGCCGCTGTCAAAATCTCTCACTTTAACTTTTAGCTTCAAGTTGCTCTCTCCTTCTCCAGCTGGACAAATGATTTTAAGATGTCCACTCTCAACGCGACGAGTTCAGCGTCTTCATACATTGATTGTACTTTAACATCGCGCAGTTGAGAACTGTTTGACGGAATTTTCTCCGTGATAAATTTCATAAATGTAATTGCATAGTCTTCTTTAACATTGGTTGCCTGATATGGAACATAGAAGTCGGTTACATTATTATTATAAAAACCTTCGAGCTGGAAGCGGCTTTTATCGGAGTTTTCAAGCCAAGATTCATCATACTGCGACCAGAACCGGTCCGCGTGCTTAGCAATAATTGTACCTTCTTTAATACATGATATATCTGTACTGTCACATGCCTCGTCAAAGTCCTCAATCGGCAGTGAGTAGATATGTCCGAATTCATGTATCAGATTGCGGTACTGTGTTGCTTTGTGCGTATTGTCTCTCACATCCATAGCGAGTACCGTCCCGTCATCTTTAATCGTCACATAGGCTGCGGTGTTTCCTTCGCCATCCGAAAACAGACGGTATTCATTAACGTCCTCTATATAGTGATTGGGGAATACTTGCTGAAAGACATGCCACATTGATTTAAATGTTTCTTCATCACCGAACGGAAGCGGATTTTTCACATCACTACCGGTGATTTCAAAGTCTTCTATTTCGTAATTAACAAATGTTGTCCGTGTTCTGTTTTCAAAAAATATATGTGGTTCATCCTGCAGATCGACATATTCCCTGAGGTCTGACAAATAACTGTCGCCGAGATTCGTACATGTTTCAACTGTACTGCAGTCATCATGCATTACTTCTTGTGACCAGTCGACGTCGGCTTCAAAAGTCTCACTGTCTGAGCTGATTGATTCCAGCAGTTTAAAACCGCCGGCAAATAGCAAGAGGAGTCCCAGCGCGAGTATTAACAGCTGGATAAACATCTTCACTGATTTACGCAAACCTGTTTCAGGTATTTGACGATTTTTTGCTGGCGTACTGCTGATAAATTCGCGTTCTGTAAGAATTGACTTTATTTCATTTAAATAATGATGATAATTAGGAATACCGCTGTCATCAAGAATAATTAAATCTTCATCACTGACTTGAGGTATATATTCACCGCAGCTGAACACAATTATTTCGAGCTTTCTTTTACGCGCAAAGTTTAATATATACCTGAAGTCGCGTTCACCGATATCCGTCGTTAAAATAATTTTATCAAGCTGCTGTAAATACTTTGCTTTCGGGTTAAATGTTTCGTACACATTAGAGTTAACAGTAAACTCGTCATCGCTGATGATACCGTAGGCGGCTGATACTGTCTGTGCACTTGAATGAGTGACCCCGCTTTGACGCAGCATCTCTTTTAATTCGGCAGTCAATCCATTTTCTTCTGAACTGAAGTTAGTATGCAGATACACATCACTGTATGTATGCTGTGCTGCGAGGGCAGATAAAAATACGCCGCCGGTGAGCTTCTGTTTTTGATTTTTATAAATACCGCCGGCTGCGAGTATCGCCATTTTTATCCCTCCCTATCTTTAAAGTACCTTCTGAGCGCTTTTTGATTTTTTACAGATCTGTCGAGTATAAAAAGCGTCTTCTCATACTGTTTCTTAGCAAAATTATAATCGTAGTCCGTTTCCACTTCCCGGCCGTCTATAAAGATGATGACGAGTTTGCCATTCACCATTTTAAAATCAATCAGCTGGCGCAAGTTTACAAAGAATGGATTTTTGTATTTACAGCTGTGCAGCGGGAAAAATACGAATTGATATTTCTCGTCGATAATTATCGGCTGCAGGCGATGTACATTATGTATCAGTTTCACGTTCTGACGTTTCACTTTAATACTGCTTGAATAAAAATATACCAGTGTATCATCAATCCATTTTTCCGATGTCTTACTACAGTATATTACACCATCAGTATGAACAGCACGGCATAAGTATCCTGGCTCTGCAACCGGTTCAATATAGAGGACCTGCGGAGACAGCTCAGGGACAGTCAGCATATTCTCACCTCATTATAAATTTAATAAAGCCTCTTAATTATAACCTTAAGTTAACTTATTTAATATAAATATAACTATTGTTAACAAAAATAACTTTTAAGTTGCGTTAAGCACACAATTTTAGTTCTTTTGGTGTTTTATCATCTGCAAAATGTTTCATATATTATAGTCATCCGGAAATACAGAATATGAATCGATTCATTTAAGGACTGCTTAAATGACAGTAAACGATAAAATAAAATCCTATGAACCGATGATTCACAGTATTGTGCAGCACCTGAATATTTTATATGACAAAGATGAGTATATGCAGATTGGCCGTATCGCAGTTTTTGAAGCAATAAATAAATTTGATGTGAATAAAACTTCATGCAGTGAATCACAATTTGTCTATACGCTCATTCGCCAGCGGCTGATTGATGAGATAAGAAAGGTGTCACGTTATCAGGAACGCTATACACCGGGTGAGAATAACAGTCTTGAAACACCTGCTCCTGAGAATTCTTATAATCTTGAAAATACGGCTGCCAAAGTACTGAATCCACGTGAATACCGCTGGTTTACACTCGTTTTATCAGGATATTCTTTAAAGGAAACTGCTGAAGTACTCGGCGTCAGTATCTCCACTGCAAAAAATATAAGAAGAAGTGCGAGAGATAAGCTCCAGGGAAGCTTGTCGCATTAAGGGCAATCACTTGTAATTCCCTGTATATATAGTATAATGTCAGTCATTATCACTATTGTAGTGGGGGAATTTACATGGACGCAAAGAAGAAGGAAAAAGAAGAATTAGATGTTAAAGTAGGTAATATTGTTTCATTCGATGACATGATTGGTAAAGTTGAAAAGATTAATGATAACTCTGTAATTGTTGATCTTACTATTAATGATAATTTTGACGAGCATGAAATGTTCGAAAAAACTGTAGTTAATCATAAAAGATACAAAATTATTGATGATTCGACAGACTAATATTTACTAAAGGCAAATGGCTCTGACCATTTGCCTTTTTAATACCTTTTATTGACAACCTCAGTGAATTAAATATATATTTACATTAACATTGAAAATCTTCCAAAGTGGGTATTAGTATGAAAAAAATTCTATGGACTATCTTTATCATTTTAGGTGTCGTGCTCCTCGCAGCAGTCATCTACATTCTTTACTTATTTAATGCTTTTAACAGCGGAGTGTCCGATTCCTATGAAGAGATTGACCGCGACCGTTCAGAACTCCGTATCGATGATGTCGATGCATCGAACGACAACTTCACTGTCCTCATCCTCGGTATCGATGCTGATGCTGAAAGAACACAGGGCGGTGAAATTAACGCAGATCATTTCCGTTCGGACAGTATGATTTTAGCAACGTTTGACCGCGATAATGACGACGTTAAAATGGTGAATGTGCCACGTGATACGCTGGCGTATATCGAGTCGATGAATTACTTCGATAAGATTAACCATGCTCACGCATTCAACGGGCCTGTCGGCGCGATGAACGCAGTCGAATCACTGTTAAACGTCCCGGTCGACCATTTCGTCCGCGTTGATATGAACGCAGTGGTAGAAATAGTCGATGCAATCGGCGGCGTTGAATTCGATGTCCCTTATGAAATGAACGGCCTTCAGCCGGGAGTCCAGCAATTAAGCGGAGAACAGGCGCTTGCAGTTATTCGTAACCGCAGCATCGACTCTGATTTAGGACGCGGTGTGCGCCAGATGGATCTGATTGAAGCAGTTTTTAAACAGGCACAGTCATTCAGCACACTATCACAAGTCGACGATTTGATTAAAATCTTTACGAGCAATACCAGCCATAACTTTGCGACAGGCGATATCCGCTCACTCGCATCATATTATTTATTCAATGAGGTAGCATTTGAATCATCACAGCTGCAGGGTACAGGATTTACAGCCCAGTCCAACGGAATATATTACGCATGGCCGGATGAAGAACACCTCTTCGCATTATCCAATACCATTCGCGATATACTCGGACTTGACCCATCAACAGCTAATGATTTAATCAGCATTAGACTTGGTGAACAAATCCAGCCGGTACAGGAAGTCAGCACGGATTTACTTGAGAACTATACACTCGACAATCCGCCAGCTTACACTGAAGAAGGCGCACAAAACCAGTACGGTGACGGTTTCGGCATCGAATAACTCTAATATTAAAGCCATCTGCAGCTGCAGATGGCTTTTTTTTGCTACGTTTACACTTGTCTGGGAGCTACGGATACACATGATGCCCGATCATGCCAATCCCGGGAGTTTCGGATAGACATGAGTCCCGATCATGCCAGTCCCGGAAGTTTTGGATACACATGATGCCCGATCACGCCAATCAAAAAAACCCGCGTATTCGCGGGTCAGTCAATTTTACAAGTATCTGTAAACAAGATCCAGGTATTCAATGTCCTCAGCGACTTTGGAGAATTCTTTATCTCTTACAGCCATGCTGTGACCGAGGTACTCAAATGTATTAACTCTCGTTTTAAAACGGATATCGAGTTCCATTATATGTCCGTTATGCACATGATGATACAAAGGTACTTTCTCACCATGTACCCGTGTTGTACTGAACGCCGGGGTCTGTTCATTATAATTCGTTTCGTAAGCTGAACCGGTAATTACAATCCCGACTCCTTCCAGACTGTTCTTCAGTTCTTCAATACATGCTGAGTCATCTGTAAAGTCCGACACAAAGACGATAACATAGTCCGGGTTTTCCAGACTGTGCATATAGCGCAGCCATTTTTTTAATGATGCTTGCAGATTCACCGCTGAAATCTGCTCGGTTTTAGCTTCTGAAGGCCCGCCATATCCGCCTAATACTGCAAGTTTCATTCTGTTCATATTAAATATTCTGTACGGCTGCCCGTAAAATGGTTCATTCGTATATTTCTGTACTATATTTGTGCTGATCCAAGGAAAATACGATGTTCTCATCGCTTTACTGGTACCGCCAATATTACGAAGATCGTTCACATTGAGCGTCGCAAATTTATAACGCAGATGATTCATACTCATAATATAAGGGTTCTGAGGTCCCTTTGTATTTACAGAATTTCCGACTGCCCCGCCGAGATCACAAAATATAGGCCGTTCGTATTCCTTCATATTCATACTGTTTACAGCACTGGAGATTTTACTGAATGTAACGCCCTCTCTTTTACCGAGACGTTCATTCATGTGCTGTGTAATATATAATTTAACGTTAAAAAATTCAGAAACCATTTAGTTCACTCCCTGCTGATTTAGCCTACCATCAGGCGTTCTTCAGAATATTTATAAGTCAGTTCACGCTGTCTTCCGGCAATCGACAGAAGGAATGAGACAAATCCTATTCTGCCGATAAACATAAATAACATGATTACTATTTTACTCAGTGTCGACAAGTCTTCAGTTATCCCAGTCGAGGTACCCGTCGTACCGAAAGCAGACGTTACTTCAAAAATAATCTGCGTCAGTGTAAATTGATGTCCATCTGCAATTAATACTGTCAGAATACCAGCGAAAACGAGACCGACAGCGAGAATAAATACTGCAAATGCCCGTTCAATATCTTTTTTTGCAATCCTTCTCTGAAACACATTAATGTGCTGACGCCCTCTTGAGAAAGATATAAGGAACAGTATCAGTATAGCAAATGTTGTCGTCCGTATTCCCCCACCGGCACTGGACGGTGATGCACCGATAAACATAAGCACACTCATAATAAGCTGCGTTGTTTCCGTCAGCTGTTCCACAGTAACAGTTGTTATACCGCCACTCCTTGTACTTGCTGATAAAAACATACTCGTCATTATTGACGACAGAATATTTTTACCTTCAAAGTATTTTGCGGCCTCGAGGAGGAATATTAAAACCGTACCAATCAGGAGCAGTATGCCATACGTCGATGCTGTAACTTTTGTAAATAATGAAAAACGGAATCCCGGTGAATGTTTGCTGAGAAAATGCTTCAGCTCTATTAACACCGGATAACCGATTGCACCTAAAATAATCTGACACATTACAGGTATTTCTATAAACAAATTTCCTTCAAGGTGCGTTAAAGAATTACTGTAAAGATCGAGACCGCCGTTCGTCGTAGCAGAAACGGACAAGAATGAACCATGCAGCAGTGCATACGCAAAATCACCCGACTGCATATAAAAGTATGAAATATATATTATTGCACCGGCAATTTCGACAGCGATAAGAAGCGTAATAATATCGAGGACAAGCTTCACTGCCCCTGACATTTTATACTGTGCATTATCTGCAATAATCTGACGGCGTTCTCTGACTCCAATGCGCCGGCCGAGTAAAATCCACAGCAGCGTGCCGACTGCCATAATACCAATGCCGCCGAGATTCATCAGGAACATCAGCAGTATATAGCCGGGTATATTAAAAGTCTCCACAATTGTCACTGTGCTTAAACCGGTAACAGAAATTGCCGATGCTGCAACAAAGAGTGTATCGATAAATGGAATGCCTTCTCCCTGGTAAAATACAGGAATACTTAATAATGCAGCTGCTGCTGCTAATGCCAGAAAATAATACAGCAGTATGCCCCTTTGCGGGCTCAGGTTTGTAAACCACCGGCGTAATTTTCTCAAAAAGACTATCTCCAATCCGTAAATCAGTTGATAAAAGATTATAGCCACATTATACAATAAAATAACCTCTGCCGAATAAAAAAACGGAATCCACTAAGCGGGATTCCGTTAAAATTCTTTAATTATTCAAGTACTACAGTAACCGACTGCTGTTCACCATTACGGTAAAAGTCGATTGTCATTTCTTCACCGGCTGTTTTTGCATAATAAAGATGCTGTCTGAGTTCAACCATATTATTGATTGGTTCACCGTCAAGATGAGTAATAACATCGAGTTCCTGCAGTCCAGCCTGTGCAGCAGGAGAGTTTTCCTGTACGCCGCTGATTATTACGCCGCCTCTAACTTCTTCTGGCAGCTGCAGCTGATCGTACACAGGTGATGATGCAACATTCAGCAGATCCTGCAATGTTATGCCGAGGAACGGTCTTGTTACTTCACCGTTTTCCTCCAGCTGACTCGTGACTTCTTTCACTTCATCGACCGGAATTGCAAAACCGATTCCTTCGACTGAAGCAATTCCAATCTTCATAGAGTTAATACCGATTAAACGCCCGTTAGCGTCTATCAGAGCCCCGCCGGAGTTACCCGGGTTAATTGCTGCATCTGTCTGAAGAACACTCGCTTCCCAGTCTATTGAGCCGTCTCCGTCAAGATCGACGGGGACAGAACGGTCAAGTCCTGAAATGATTCCCTGTGAGACTGAACCGGAGAATATTTCACCAAGCGGTGAACCAATCGCAATTGCCGGTTCACCGACAAGCAGATTGCTGCTTTCTCCAAATTCAATCGTCGTTTCTACAACATCTGATGGAATGCTCAGAACCGCAAGGTCTGTCCAGATATCCGAACCGACGAGCTCTGCATCAACTGAGTCTCCGCTTTCCAGATTAATTTTAATCTCCTCAGCACCGTCGACTACATGCTGATTCGTTACTACATAAGCAATATCGCCTTCTGTTTTATAAATTACACCGGAACCGCTGCCCGCTTCTTCTGCTTCATCGGAAGTGGTATTAATCCCCGGTATTATTGATTGAATACGCTGCATGTTAATAACAGATACAACCGCCGGTTTTGCTTTTTGTACGGCTGCTGTAGTATCTGTAATCACCTTATCAGCGTTTTCTTCTTCAAGCTGTTGTTTTACTTCAGATAAATCCTGATTGGAATCCACTTCGGATGCCGTCTCTTCGCCTGTTTGCTGTTCTGCGCTCTCTTCTTCGTCTGTTCCCGTAAATAAGAGATAAGCACCGAGTACGAGAAGTGCACCGATAACCCCTGCGAGAAGCGGCAGTAAAAATGATTTAAAACCGCCCCCGCCGGAATCTTTCTGCTGTTCTTTTACAGTGCGGTAATTCGAATCTTTTTCAGAGTCTTCGGCGGCATCATGTACTTCTCTATTATCGTAAGTATCATTATCTGCTCCGAACTCCCGCTGTTCTTCACGTGATCTTGTAAATTCAAACTGATTTTCTGCTTCTTCAGCTGATTGATTTTTATCCGTGAAATTTCTTGCTGTCCGTCTGTATTTTTCTCTGTCAATCGGACGTTTTCTTTCATCGCTCATAATAATCACTCCATCTGCATACTTTACAAGTAATTATAAGGCCTTTTAAAAATTCATGCCAACTATACGTTTAAAACTATGCTTCTTTTACAGTGTCATTTTTTTTGCTGCCGCCGAACCAGCCGGCAAGAACGATGATTACCATTACAGCCCAGAAGATAATCTTCCATGTTGTTGAATGAGGGAATTCTGCAGGAATAATACCAACTGCTTCGTGAGCCAGTGTCAGTACTGCAAGTTTAACCCCTACCCAGCCGACGATAACGAATGCGGCAATTTCAAGTGATGGACGTTTCGCAAGAAGTTCTACAAAGTAGTTTGCGAAGAATCTCATAATGATTACACCGACAAGTCCACCGACAAGCATTACAGTATACTGTCCTGCGTTAATTCCGAAGAAATCTCCGCCGACTGCAGGCAATGCAAGTGCAATCGCTGCTGCTGCTAAAATTGAATCTACCGCAAAAGCAATATCTGCAAGCTCAACTTTGAAGACAGTCATCCAGAATCCGGATTGTTTCTTATCTTTCTGTTCTTCGATCAGATCATCAGCACTTTTGTCTTTATGTTTTCTAATAGCAACTAAGTGGGATATTGAGACGTAGAACAGGTACAATGCACCTAACCCTTGAACCCACCACCATTGTACGAGCCAAACGAGTAATAATATTGCAATCACACGGAACACGAATGCGCCGAGCAAGCCGTAGAAAAGCGCTTTTCTCCTTCTTACAGGGTCTAAATGACGTACCATAACCGCAAGTACGACAGCATTATCTGCTGCAAGTAAACCTTCCAGACCGATTAATACAATCAACACCCATGCATATTCCAGTAAAACAGCTGTATCCATTTTTGTTTCCTCCTTTTTATATCAAACACAAAAAGAGACCTTAACAGGCCAGGCTGTACACAATCTGTGCAGCACTGTCTGTTAAGGTCTCACGATACAATAATATATATTGCTCAATGTACCGGGATTTCTCCGTAATGACGATACACTGATAGTTTCCTATTCGTTACTCCCCTTAAAATACAGGTTTGTTATATGTGTTTTTGAATTCTAATTAAATATAAGTTATTACATGTAAAAAGTAAAGTGTTTTTTAAAGCAGACTGTATAATTTAATTTCAGGATACTTATCAGAGAACCAACGCATTGCAAATTCATTCTCAAACAGGAAGACCTGCTGATCAAAACGGTCGTACACTAAGTTTGCCCGCGGCGAGTTCATGGAGTCTTTAATATCTTCTTCATTTTCAACCCAGCGCGCGATTTTCTTACCGACAGGTTCCATAATGATATCCGTATTATACTCATTTTTCATACGGTGCTCGAACACTTCAAATTGAAGTTGCCCAACAGCACCCAGGATAGGCTGATTCGTATGCATTGATTTATAATACTGAATCGCACCTTCCTGCACAAGCTGTTCAATTCCCTTGTAGAAATGTTTCTGCTTCATAACATTTTTAGCAGAAACTTTCATAAACAGTTCCGGCGTGAACAGAGGCAGAGCAGCAAAATCACGCGGCTTCCCGCTGTATAAAGTATCTCCGATCTGATAGTTGCCAGTATCGTATAAGCCGATAATATCACCCGCATACGCCTCATCAATTGTTTCTTTATCGTCAGCCATAAACATCGTGGCACGAGAGATTTTTGTTTTCTTCTTAGTACGGGCAAGCACTGCATCCATGCCGCGTGTAAATTTCCCGGAGACAATTCTCATAAAGGCCAGACGGTCACGGTGTCTCGGATCCATATTCGCTTGAATTTTAAAGATAAACCCTGAAAATTCTTCGTCTGTCGGACTTACTTCCGTGCCATCTTTCGTTTCACGGCCGGTAGGCTCAGGTGCAAAATCCACGTAAGTATCGAGAAACTCCTCAATGCCGAATGAAGATAATGCTGAACCGAAAAATACCGGTGTCAGGTCGCCTCTTGCAATTTTATCTTTATCAAAATCGTCTCCTGCTTCTTCTACCAGCATAAATTCATCAATTGCATCTCTGTATGCTGAATCCGCTTCAATCTTATGGCTTTCGGCCAGCTGATAATCATCATCCAGCAGTAACTTACCTTCTTCTCTAAATGGATTAATTGTCCGTTCACGGCGATTAATTATTCCAAAGAAGCTTGGTCCCATACCGATTGGCCAGGTCATTGGATAAGTTTCAATCTCGAGTGTTGATTCAATTTCCTCAAGCAGCTCGAACGGTTCTTTTCCAACTCGGTCCAATTTATTAATAAATGTAAAAATGGGAATCCCGCGCATTTTACAAACTTTAAAGAGTTTTAAAGTCTGCGGTTCGATGCCTTTAGCTGCATCGATAACCATAACTGCGGAGTCAACCGCCATTAATGTACGATACGTATCTTCCGAAAAATCCTCGTGTCCCGGTGTATCTAAAATATTTATTTTATAGCCGTCAAAATCAAATTGCATCACCGAACTCGTGACACTTATTCCGCGTTCCTGCTCTACTTTCATCCAGTCACTCGTTGCGAATTTTCCACTCTTCTTGCCTTTAACCGTTCCCGCTTCACGAATAGCACCGCCGAATAACAGCAGTTTTTCTGTCAGCGTCGTCTTTCCTGCATCCGGGTGGGATATAATCCCAAACGTCTTACGTTTTTGTATTTCATCTTTTATTTCCATTATTGTCTCCTTGCTCAGTTCTTATTACTGATAGTATTACTTTTGCGGCATGTTCACTGTCATCTTCATCAAGCAGCGTAAAGAGATGGATAACCAGCTCATCAGCCATCTCTTCGTCACCGAGGCTATTATTCATCTGCATACTGAATGCCAGTTCCGGTATGCTGATAATATAAGTTCCTTCGAATTCTGCGATGTAAACTGTACATTCTGTTCCGTTAAATTGTACTGTCGTTGTCAACATACTCTTCACTCCGGTATTTTCTGTATGCTGCATCAAGAGCAATTAAATCATCTCTGTGCGGCACTTTAACGTAGTTCTCCATAATCTGATATGGTTCCCGTCCTTTACATGCCAGAATAATCGTATCTCCGGGTTCTGCAATATCCACTGCGTGGATAATTCCTTCTTCCCTGTCTGTATAGGATACATAATTATCGTGGACTGCTCCTTCTTCAAGCAGTTTTACAAGCATTTCAGGATCGTCATTCGCCGGGTTATCAGGAGTGAATACGGCATAATCCGCAAGCGTTGCGATGGCACCCATTTCGGCGCCTTTTGAATAATCCCGTTCTCCTGTCATACCAATCAGACAAATTAATCTGCCTGTTACAAACGGCTTCACTGAATTGATTACTTTACTGAGCGCATCCGGCGTATGTGCAAAATCTATTATAATATCTATCGGCAATGTCGGATCGAGTACTTCAAGTCTGCCCTCAACCGGTTTCATTGCAGGTACTGCCGATAAAATACGTTCAATCTCATAACCCTGCAGCCATTCACTAATAATTGCACACATTAAATTTTGAATGTTATATTCTCCGACGAAAGGAGAATTCACTTCAAAGCTGCCTTCCGGTGTATTCAATGTAAAATTAAATCCTTCAAGGCTGGCCTGAATATCCGATGGATAGAAATCAGCTGTGCTGTCCATGCCGTAAGAAATCGTTTCAAACGGCGTCATATCTTTATATACTTCAGACCATGCGTCATCGTTATTTAAGATGACGTATTTATGTTTTTTTACATCCTGCCCAAGCTGTGAAAACAGCAGGCCTTTAATATGCCCGTATTCATCCATGCTGTTATGAAAATCCAGATGATCCTGCGTCAAGTTCGTAAATATCGCAATATCAAAGTTGATGCCGAAAGTACGCCCAAGTTTTAAACCGTGCGATGACACTTCCATCGTAAAAACTTCAGTATCATTTTCATGCGCTTCTTTTATGCGTTTATGAAGCCGTGTTGTTTCCGGTGTAGTATTAGCTGACACCATATGCGTCTCATTAATCATGAATCCATTCGTTCCAAGGTAAGCACTTTTAGTACCGAGTGCCATACTCAGATTATGAATCATCATCGAAACTGTCGTCTTGCCGTTCGTTCCGGTCACACCGATCATCGTCTGGGATTCGTGTGGAAAATCATAAATGTATTCGGCAAATAATGCTGCAGTTTTTGACGGGTCTTTCACTACCAGCAGGCCGATATCTGAAGACAGTTCTACATATCTGTCCGCTATAATAAAACGGCAGCCGCGTTTAATTACATCTTCTATGTAATCGAGTCCGTCGGTCTGATGTCCTTTTATTGCTATAAATACAGCAGCGTCGTGCGTTTCCCGGGAATCTGCTGTGATATCTTTTACAGTCTCCGGAAAATTTCCGTACGTGGTTTTTATCTTCAAAAGAGATAGAAGCATATTTGATTTCATCTCAGTTACCACCTTTCAACTTAAATAATTATACATGAAAATACCTGTTTAAAGATAGAGTTATGTCGTTTTTCATTAAAAAACAAGCGGACTGGGCAATACTGCCGAATCCGCTTGTTTAAATATTATTTTATTTATGTTCTTCTTTTTCTTTTTTCTCTTTGGCTTTTTCTTCTTTAGCCGCTTTTGCTGCTGCTTTCCGTTCTTTTCTCTTAATCAGAATGATACTCAGTTCATATAAAAGAATCATCGGGATAAGCGTGACCAGATGTGTAAACACATCAGGAGGTGCTATAAGCGCTGTAATGACGAGCAATGTAAAATATGCATATTTCCGCATTGTCGTCATTACTTCAACAGTTAAAAGCTCAATATGATGCAGGAATAATGCGACGACCGGAAGCTGGAAAACCAGTCCGAACGGTATCGTCGTTATTAATAAGAAAGACATGTATTCATCTGCAGTTACCAGTACATTAAAATTCTGCTCTCCCATTTCAATAAGGAAGAAGTAGCTTAACGGGTGCACGATAAAATACCCAAAGGACAGGCCGGTTACAAATAGCAGCAGCATAACCGGCAGTGAACCTTTCAGGAATTGTGTTTCTTTGTCAACAAGTCCCGGTCTCATAAACTGCCACAGGAACCAGCATATAAATGGTATGGAAAATCCTATGCTGATTGCACCCGCTGTTCTTAAGTAGAAACGGATTACTTCAAACGGGCCGAGAACGACAATTTCCGCACCTTTTGACACAACGGGAAACCACCAGCCGACAGTTGTAAAGATAATCAGGAACCATATTGTGATCGTCACCGCAGACTTAATCAGGACTAATCTTAAATCCTCAAGATGATCGGTCAGCGGGGCATATGGGTCCTCTTTTGTTACCCTTTTACGTTTGGAGGCGAATTCAGCTTCATTATTCAGATTTTTATTTTCAGGGCCTTGATTTTCAGTTTTCTTCGGCTCCATTTTACATCACCTTATTCTTCTTCTAGGCGTCCGCCATCTTCAGCATATTTAATAATACCATCTGCACAGCGGTATGCAAGTGCACATACAGTAGCTGTCGGATTATATCCGCTGTTGTGCTGGAAATTCCCGGCACCTACTACAAACAAGTTATCGCGGTCCCAATGCTGCAGATAATTATTAACGACACTTGTTTCTGGATCAGCCCCCATAGTTGTACCGCCTGTATTATGTGTCGACTGGTAAGGGACAATATTATAATCAGTAATTTCACTTGCTAAATCTACTCTGCTCGCTCCCATTTCTTCGAGGATTTCAGCTGAACGTTCAGCCAGGTATTTATGTCTTGCTCTGTCCTGATTGGTAAAGTTATAAGTCAGGCATACAAGCGGTACATTATATGCATCTGTGTACTCGGTATCCATACTTAAATAATTTTCTTTATGCGGGCTTGTAGCTCCCTGCCCTGCTACAGACAGCACACGCGTATAATTTTTAATAGATTCTTCTTTAAATTCTTCACCCCAGGAAGGCGTATCGCTTGGCACCGGATTGCTCAAAATCGGTCTTGCACCTGTTTGTGTAATGGAAATATTTCCCCCGTGAAGGAAATCGAGATCTTCGTGATCAAAATTATCCCCATTATAATCATCGAGTGCCATTCCGAGTGCCCCTGCACCCATGAAAGTGTTAAATTCTGTATCGAAGAAGCCTGTGGCACTCCCGGAAATCTGATAGCAATAATTGCGACCGAGCGTACCTTCGCCTGTTTCAGGGTCATACTGTTCACCGATGTCCGAAACGGCAAGCAGTTTATAGTTATTAAACATGTAACTTGTCAGTGCTACAACATCAGCCGGTTGAATAAATTCTTCACCTGTTAAGGTATCGACAAATTTAACGCCCGATACTTTCGTATCATCGTCTTCATCTGTAATAATTTCAACAACGTTAGCCTGTGTGCGAAGGTTGAAGTCATCGCTTTTCTGTGCAGTTTTAATTACAGTAACTTCTGGTGTAGATTTCGCATCGTACTCACAAGCGAAACGTTCACAAAAAGCGCAGTACTGACAAGCATTAATCGTTTCGCCGTCCGGATTTTCGTATTTCTGGCTAAGGTTTGCAGACGGCATCATGATTGGATGAAGGTCCAGATTATTCGCGGCTTCTTCAAACATCCTTAAGCTGCGCGACTTCAACATTGGCGGTGTCGGATACGATTCGGAACGAAATCCTCCAAGCGGATTTTCTTCACCGGAAATACCTGCGGTCTTTTCAAATGTGTTGAAGTATGGCTCGAGTTCTTCGTATGTAATACCCCAGTCCTCAAATTGATAGCCATCATCTTCCTGCAGTTTCTCTTTGCCGTAACGCTCTTCAGTCATCGATTTAATTTCAAAATCATAAGGTAAAAATCTCCACGTTTGCCCGTTCCAGTGAGTTCCTGCTCCGCCAAGATTTTCACCTAAAAGAAAAGAACCCTGCTGGCGCATCGGCAATGCTTTTTCATCCTTATTATTTCTGAAAGTAATCGTTTCTTTTGCAGTATCCTGCATCAGCTCATAACGTACTGCGTATTTCAGCTCATCATGCACATGCTGATAGTCTTCAGTACCGCGTTTTTTTCCGCGCTCAAGTCCCATCACTGTTAACCCTGCTTTAGTTGCTTCCGCTGCGATAATACCGCCGGTCCAGCCGACTCCTACTGTTACTACATCTACTTTATCTAACGTTGTTACCATTATTTTTCCCCCCTTAAAAATTTAAATCTTACTTCTACTTTCCGAGACCCCCTGCTATACTTTTTTTGCTTCAAATCCATTGTATAATCAAATCCAGACCCCGATGAACTTCATCGGAGTCTGAGAATTATTGCACAATAAATTAGTGAGCCATACCAAACACCGGTTCCGGCTCAATTTCATGGAACTCATCATCTTCAATATACTGAATATATGACATCTGGTGCCCTGGGAATTTTTTCATTTTCCAGCCGGCCATATCGCGGTTTCCGCGATATACCGGGTCTGCATAAGCACCTTCAATTGTTGCTGCACGCAGCATCGTAAAGAAGTAGCTCGCTGTAGCTGTGTGCGCCGGTACTCCTAGATCAACCTCTCCCGATTCAAAGTCAGTTAGGATGTCATCCATCTGACCATCTTCAAGATCCGGGAAGTTAGCTTCGTGACGGCTGTTCGCTTCTTCATTGAGCTTGTTAATGCCAAGCATGAAGTAGTCGCGGCGATTTAAGTTTGACTGGTAACCCTGTGTCGGCAGTGGCTCTCTAAAAGGCCCCTGCATATATTCCTTAGAGTTAAAACCGTACTGTCCTGTAAGCTGGCCGTCTAAGTAAAATGCACAGCCCAGTTCGATTGCTCCCGGTCCTGATTCACTTTCCGGGAAAATGCGTTCCATTGCTGCTGATACAGTATTGAAGTCTAAATCGTTAGAGAAGAAGACGCGTGAATTGTCTGTTAATCCGCCTGTCTTACTTCCTGTTGAAGTTTCTTCTGAAGCCGTATCTTCTGTAGTTGCCGCTTCCTCTTCGGAAGGTGAGCCGTCAAGATTGAATCCGACCAGTCCTCCAAGTAAAGAACCACCGATGATTCCACCTGTTGCCACACCTGTCGTTTTCAAGAAGTCACGTCTTGAAAACTGTTTTTCTTTTGGTGTATTTGCCATTTTCTACTCCCCCTATTAGAGTGATTAATTATATATTGTATACTTATTTTTTATTTTGTATATTGTTAATTTACACGTTTTTTAATATTTCTTATGCTTCTAAGCGTTCTTCTGTTTTTGCATATTCTATAATACCTTCCGCACAGCGGTAAGCTAATGCACCAACAGTCAGCGTTGCATTATATCCACTCATATGCGGGTAGTTCCCGGCACCGACTACGAATAAATTATCACGGTCCCAGTGCTGCAGCCAATTGTTTACAACGCTTGTTTCAGGGTCAGCTCCCATAATTGTTCCACCGGCATTATGCGTAAACTGGTAAGGTACGATATCGTAATCGCTTGGAGTTTCTTTTACGCTCACTTCATCGGCACCCATTGCTGTCATGATTTCTTTACAGCGGTCATTTAAATATTCAAATCTCGCTAAATCCTGTTCATGGAAGTTGAATGTCATTTCTACAAGAGGTTTGCCGTATACATCTTTATACTCATCACTCAAGTCAAGATAGTTATCGCGGTGCGGTGATGTTCCTGCCATTCCACCGATGCTTAGAGACTGTGTATAGTATTTAATAGATTCTTCTTTAAACTGCTCGCCCCATGAAGGCGTGTCATCTTTAACAACATTATTTAAAATAGGACGTGCACCCATTTGCAATGCGTCTATCAAACCGCCGTGAATGAAATCCAGATCTTCATGGTCAAAGTTGTCACCGTTGTAATCGTCAAGTGCCATACCGAGTGCCCCGGCCCCCATAAATGTATTGAACTTCTTCTCTTCAAAGAATCCTGTCGCACCTGAATGCAGCTGGTAGCCGTAGTTTCTGCCGAGCGTACCTTTTTCTGTTTCAGGATTATACTGCTCACCGATATCCGATACTGCCAGAAGTTTGTAGTTGTTAAACACATAACTCGTTAATGCAACAACATCTGCCGGCTGAATGAATTCTTCACCTGTGACTGTATCAACAAATTTAACACCTGTTACTTTAGAGTCGTCATCTTTATCTTTAATGATTTCAGTAACGTTTGCATGCAGACGCAATGTGAAATTATCTGATTTCTGAGCTGTTTTAATAACAGTGACGTCCGGTGTCGCTTTAGCATCATACTCGCATGCGAAACGTTCACAGAACGCACAGTACTGACACTGATTAATTGTTTCTCCATCCGGGTTTTCATACTGTTCGCTCAAGTTTGCCGACGGCATCATAAAAGGATGCAGATCAAGTGACTTCGCGCCTTCTTCAAACAGTTTTAAAATTGGTGTTTTTAACAGCGGCGGTGTAGGGAAATCCTCCGAACGCTCACCCCAGAAAGGATTAGTGCCTTTATCTTCACCGGATACACCCATCGTTTTTTCAATCGTAGTATAGTAGGGTTCTAATTCGTCGTATGTAATACCCCAGTCCTGCCAAGTGTACCCTTCATCTTTACGGAGTTTCTCTTCGCCGTATTTTTCTTCTGTCATTGTTTCAACTTCAAAGTCATATGGAAGGAATCGGTTAACCATTCCATTCCAGTGTTTACCTGCACCGCCAAGACCGTCTCCCATCAGGAATGAGCCAAGCTGACGCATTGGTAGTGCTGTTTGATCTCTATTGTTTCTGAATGTTAATGTATCTTTTGAAACATCCTGCATTAATTCATAGCGCACTGCGTACTTCAGTTCATCATGCACGTGCTGATAATCTGAAGTATCATAATCTTTACCGCGCTCAAGACCAACTACGTTAAGTCCTGCTTTTGCTGCTTCTGCTGCTATAATACCGCCAGTCCAGCCGACCCCAACTGTGACTACATCTACCTTATCTAATGTTGTTACCAATTTAAAATTTCCTCCAGTAAATTCAAAAACAAATATTTGTTTTTATAAAATGTATTAGTGTTAAAAAAAATAATACTGCATACCATTACAGCAATGATGGTATAATGTTAGAACTGTTCTGCTGAAATTCATTATATTACAGAAGAAGTCAGTTAAAAGTTCACCTGTCATTCAAATGCTTATATTATTCAGGTGTGCTGTATGACTTATTGACCACCCTTCTAAAATATAATATGATTAATTATATACTAAATTTGACAATTTTAATATAGGTGGTGGAAATTTTATGTCATTCTTTAATTTACTAACTTGGAATAACAGCCATATGGATTTGCGTTTCGTTGAAGATGATCTGCATGGTAAAGTAAATATTACTAATGTCTACAACGATGACCGTTATGTAAATATGAACAAAGTAAATAAGAAGTATGATTCCAAACTGAAAGATGCTCAGCGCAGTATCAGCTCAAACAGAATCATTATGCTCGTTCTTTTTACTCTTGCTGTATTCTTACCCGCTGTTCTACTGGGCGTTATTCAAAGTAACCTGCTCTTAATCGGCGGTATTATCGTTTATGCTATTATCGCTTATTTCTTAATGGAAGCAGTAAACCAGGTACAAATTAACAAAGTACTTCACGATATCACTAACGACAAAGAAATCCATACGCAGCCTTAATCAGGTGCGCATGGATTTTTTTATTCTTTTCCCTTTGCAGTATTCAGTCCGCTTATTGTCCCGTAGAGCCTCGTATCTTTAAACACAACCCCGGAAATCTTTTTCCCGCACGCGATAAATACTGTACGCTCTTTGTATTTACTCCTGATCCACCAGTAACCATCGTTATCATACAGCTTATCGAAATAAAATTTCATTTTCTCATTCGTAAAACCAACTCTCGTTCCAGTTAAAGATGGAAATTCACGTATATTTATAACTTTTTTGGAAGTAAAAGTACCGCTCCACAGCCAGGCCGCGGTATACCCCTTTTTATCGACGTTTATCGTCAGCGGATTAATACCTGTACAGACAAAATCCCGTTCCCCGTTTATATAACCGTATCTTTGAAATTGAATATGAAGATGGCTGTCCATCCTGACGTTCTGGTAATTTGTATTACTCTGATAGCCGATAATATCTCCTTCTTTTACATGCTGCCCCGGCCGCACCGCGAGCGGACGGGCTAAATGCCCATAGATCACCTGGAAACCCAAATTTTTATTGGCAATAACAACCGTTCCTCCAAAATTACCGTAATTGTTCGTACCGGCAGTAATAATGCCGTCAAATACTGCAGGAATTGGAGCCCGGTCGTATTTAACAAGATCGTAAGCCCTGTGGTAGCCGCCGCAGTAATTGTCGTAATTATAACCATTTACCGTATAATTTCTAAGCCCCCATATGCCGCTTTTATACCTCGCCGGATCAGATGTGATTTTAAATCCGCGACTTACTAAATATGCTATAGGATCCATATGTCTCCCCCTTTTTACGTTCTAACCTGTATATCGATAAGGACGCTTGAAAAGGACAAAAAAACCGTACGGGATTCCTTTAAGGAGGCCGCACGGGTTTTATCAATACTATTTAAATAGTTTTTGTTAGATCTGTCAGCATTGTATTTTTCAGATTTGTACGGTATCTCCAGATGTTCTGGATAATAGTTTTAATTACCGCATAGGTTGGTATTGCTACAAGAATACCTATGAAACCGGCGATGTTCCCTGCAGCAAGAACGATGGTAATTACCGTAAGCGGGTGCAGTGCGAGTGACTGTCCCATAACATTTGGGGTAATTAAGTTACTTTCAATCTGCTGGGCAATCAGCGTAATTAGTGATACCCATACGAACATTACCGGATCCTGAATAAGTGCAAGCAGCCCGGCCGGGATAAATGCAACCCACGGACCGACGAACGGCACGATATTCATAAACAGTGCGAATATTGCGAGGAGCAGTGCATAGTCCAAGCCGATAATCGTATACCCGATGTATAAAATAATACAAAGGATAAAGGAGACCAGCATCTGACCCTGAATAAATGAACGGAGTGTCTGGTCGATATCGTGTAATAACTCAACTAAAAACTGTTTAAATGTTCCGCTGAACGGCGATGTCATTGACGGAATGAATTTTTGATGATCCTTCAGCATAAAGAAGAAGAAGAACGGTCCTAATACTAATGTTAAGAGTACACTTACAGTGCTCGTTACAATCGTAATAGCATTGGACACAAAGCCACTCAGTACATTACTGCCCATATCGAGCGCATCTTCCGTTACTGACTGCAGATCGATATCAAATGGCAGCCTTTCACGCTGGCTTAATAAGTAATTTGTCAGGTTCTGCACTTCACTTTGGAGTATAGGAAGTCTTGAAACTAAGTTCTGCACCTGTTCTGTGACCATCGGTGCAACTGTCAGTGTAATAATCGCAATAACTATTAATATAATTATAAATATTGCCAGAATACTGACAAGCCTGTGCGCATTGCGCTTTTCTAAAAAGCGCTGAATCGGTTCGGTTATGTAGTATAGCAGGCCGCCTATTATTACCGGGAAAAATATTGTCATTATTATCGTGATAAACGGTTCAAAAACGATTTGAACCTGCATCACCAGAAGAATTAAAACAAAGGTAATAATAAGTGCTATACCGCTTTGAAACCAAAGTTTATTAGTCATAAAGTGGCACCTCTAAAATCTGTTATTTTGTTCATATTGTATCATTACCGCCTGTAATTTCATACTATATAGACAGCATATTCAGAAATACATGTTATCTCCCGCATCAAATTGGTAATATACAATGTAAGGAGGAGTTAATATGGATAAAACACCAGGAAAAGTACATACCACATCCCTCAGCTCGGAGGTTTGCGGTGAATCATTCGAAATACAATATTACCTGCCTAAATCGTATTCTGATCTTTATAAATATAATGTTATTATAACTTTCGATTCGCAGGATTTCTTTAAATACGGGCAGATTGAACGATTAATTGAAAAGATGGAAGCTGACGGTGAACTGGAACGGGCAATCATTGTCGGTGTCCCCTATCCTTCAGTCGAATGGCGCAATCATTACTTCAGTCCGAACGGAGAGCATCATGAAAAGTTCGTCACTTTTGTCGGACGCGAACTTAACAGCTTTATAGACAATAATTTTAAAACTTTAAAAATGGCAAACAGCCGTCTTTTAATGGGTGAAAGTCTTGCCGGCAGCTTCGCTCTGTCAGTTGCATTGACATACCCGAACACATTCAGCCAGGTCCTTGCTTTCAGTCCTTTCGTTGACGAGCAGTTTATCGACCGTTTTAAAAACAGCATGAGTCTGATTAATTTAAATATTTACCATACAATCGGACTGGAAGAAGACGATTTTAAAACCATTATGGGACAGCAGGCCGACTTTCTCACGCCTAACCGGGAGCTGAACGCCGTGCTTGAAAATGAACCCCTTGAATACACATATCGTGAACTTGAAGGCGGTCATATTTGGAAAACATGGAAACCGGAACTTAAAAATGTCCTCGAACATTTTTTTGGATAGAAAACGTATACAATTTTTTTCGTATAATGATATACTTGAAACAAATCGTTTAGGGAGGCATTTTAAATGAAATTTGGAATAGCATTATTTCCATCTAAAAAACTTCAGGATACTGTGAACCAATATCGTAAGCGTTATGATGCTAGATACTCATATATCGCACCGCATATTACAGTAAAAGAAGCTTTTGAAGCAGAAGAACATGAAAAACCTCAGATTGAAGAATTTGTTAAGAGCGTGGCGTCAAAACATAAGCCCACTGAAATTGAAATTAAGAAAGTTTCAAGTTTTGCTCCAAAAAAACAGGTTGTTTACTTTAAAGTTGAACCTAACGAAACTTTAAGTTCAATTCATGACGCATTTAATGAAGGTGACTTTTACGGTGAAGCTTCACATCCGTTCGTGCCGCACTTTACTCTTGCGCAGGAAGAAACAGCTCAAAAATTTGAAGATACTCTCAGCCATTTACAAATGATTGGTATCGAACATTCTGAAACACTTGATAAAATCAGTTTATGCGTGCAGCTTGAGAACGGCATCTGGCACGTTACAGATACATTTAAATTAGGCCAATAAAAAAACTCCCGAAAGGGAGTTTTTTTATTATGCCATAATGTGGTAACCGCTGTCGACGTGAAGTACTTCGCCGGTAATACCGCTGGACAGATCGCTTAACAGGAATGCTACCGTGTTACCAACTTCAAGCTGGTCAACGTTGCGTTTTAACGGTGCGCGTTCTGCAATTTCTTTAAGAATTGTCTTAAATTCACCAACAGCTGATGAGCTGAGCGTACGAATCGGACCGGCAGAAACCGCATTTACGCGAATTCCCTGCTCGCCAAGGTCGTAAGCCAGGTAGCGTACACTTGCGTCAAGTGCTGCTTTTGCGACACCCATAACGTTGTAGTTAGGCATTGCACGTTCTCCGCCAAGGTAAGTCATCGTTACGATGCTGCCGTTTTCATTCATAATTTCTTTTGCATACTTAGAAACAATCGTTAATGAATAAGCACTGATATCGAGCGCCATTTTAAAACCGTCACGTGAAGTTTCGCTGTATCCGCCAGTTAATTCATTTTTATCTGCAAATGCGATTGCGTGAAGAACGCCGTCGATACCATTTGTTTTTTCTCCGATTTCTTTAAAAGCTTTAGATACATCTTCATCACTTGTTACGTCACACTCAACGATAATATCGTGCTCGCCTTCAAGTTCAACAAGAAGCTTATCCAGCTCCTTACGGAAACGTTCACCTAAAATTGTAAAGACAAGTTTTGCACCCATTTTATCCAGCGCACGCGCTGCACCCCAGGCGATACTTCTTTTATTTGCGACACCCATAATTACGTATGTTTTACCTGATAAATCCATTCAGAAATCCTCCTAATTCATCCCTAGTATTAGTACCTACTACTAATCTACATTTTCTTAGGCCGTATTGCAAGAAATATCATTATAATAAGCTCGACATAAATACATTTGCCAGTGCAAAATAAATAAGCAGACTGATAATATCATTTGCTGTCGTTATAAACGGACCGCTGGCAACCGCCGGGTCAATACCCATTCTATTCATTAACAGCGGCACAACCGTACCGATAATAGTTGCAACTGACATCGATGCGATCAGGCTGCCGCTGACGATAACACCGAGTACAGGCTCCTGGTACATCACGATAATAATAAGAAAAATAACGATACCGCAGACCACACCGGTAATAAATCCGGAGCCAAGTTCACGTCCTGCAAGTTTTATTTTGCTGGATTCTTTAATCTCACCTGTCGAAATACCGCGTATTGCAACAGCGAGTGACTGCGTACCAGTATTCCCCGCCATTCCGCTAATTACAGGAATAAACGCACTAAGCAGCACAACCCTTGCCAGTGTATCTTCAAAGAACGACAGCATCCATGCTGTAATCATACCCATAAAAGTCAGACCGATCAGCCATGGCAGACGTTTCTTTGCCGTTTCCATTGCAGTATCGGATGTACTTTCATTATCACTCATACCGGCAAGTCTCGAGTAGTCTTCTCCGGCTTCTTCATGAATAACATCCATAATATCATCGGCAGTAATTATACCGACTAAATGATCCTGAAAATCAACAACCGGCACTGCAAGGAAATCGTAATCACGCACAATCTGAGCAACTTCTTCCTGGTCATCTGATACACGTACTGACACGACCCGTTCAGTCATCACATCACCGATATATTCATCGTCATCGGCAATAATCAGTTCTCTTAGTGAAATAATGCCAGCAAGACGATTGTCCGAATCGGTAACAAACAGATAATAAATCATTTCTGACTCCGTCGCCATTTCTTTTAAATAGCGCATAGCTTCACGCACAGTCATCTGGCTGTTTATACTGACAATTTCCGTCGTCATAATACCGCCGGCAGTATCTTCTTCGTAGTTCATCAGGCTGCGTATTTCCGCTGCATCTTCCTTGTCCATCAGCGGTAAGTAAGTCGTCATTTTTTCGCGTGATATTTCATTTAAAATATCCACGGCGTTATCATACTGCATCGCGCCGATAATATGAGCCGCATAACGGGCATCAATTTTATCCAGCAATTCTTCATACTCATCCGCTTCAAGTTCAAGCAGATCGAAAAAATCCGACACTTCCCCGGGACTTAAAAACTTATATAAAGTGTGACGCTGTTCATCTGTCAGTGTCTGATAAATTTCACCCTGCTCATAATTGTGCAGGTCCATAAAAATATCTCTGAAACTATCAAGATTCTCTTCATCAAGATATTTAATCAGACTCTGTCTCACTGCCTCAAAATCTATTTCTCTGTCGTCTCTTGACATACTCATACCCACTCTCAACAAAAACTTTTATGAAATGAATGAATCGTGCACTCTTTGCCAGAACGGGAACGGTCTGAAGCGTGCAAAACGTATTTTTTCTTCAGCTACTGAAAACTGAATCGATTTTACACCTTTATGCACTAAGTTTACATGGTCAATTGTCATCTGGTATTCTTCACTGTTTACCGGTCTGACATTGACGAAATGGTGTTTTGGCAGTACGAGCGGTGAGCCCACTGTCCGGAAAACACGGTTGTTTATCGATGCGATTTCAGTCATCTGAACCGCTTCGATGGACGGATGTATAATTGCGCCGCCAAGCGCCTTATTATAAGCAGTCGAACCTGAAGGTGTAGAAATGCACAGGCCATCGCCTCTGAACCTTTCGAAATGCCGATTTCTAATATCCACATCCATAACGAGAGTCGAGCCATTCGTCATCCGGAGCGTTGCTTCATTTAAGGCGAGATACTTTGTTTCCATACCGACCTGGTCATAATGAATCATCACTTCAACAAGCGGATATTCCACAACTTCAAAATCATCATTTTTCAGCGCCATTATCAGGCGTTCAACTTCATCCTGTCCCCAGTCGGCGTAAAATCCAAGATGTCCTGTATGCACACCGACAAATGATACTTCACCGACAATATGCTGATAGCGGTGAAATGCCTGCAGCAATGTACCGTCACCTCCGACAGAAACAACAATTTCCGGCGACTTTTCATCGAGAACCATATCCATCCCGAGCATGTAGTTCATCATCTTATCAGTCAGTGCATTCGATTTTGTATCCCCTTTTGAAACTATAGCAAATCTCATATCATCACCTGATTTCGTTTATATATTGCGCTTCTTGGAAAAGTATTTCTGCGCTTCCTGGACTTCTTCTCTGATTTCCGACATTTCCTTATCAAGTAAATATGCCGCTTCAGCTGCGTTTTGCAGACGGTCTTTAATTTCCGGCGGATACTCTCCTGAATACTTATAATTCAGAGTGTGTTCAATCGTTGCCCAGAAATTCATCGCGAGCGTACGAATCTGAATTTCAGCAAGAATATTAATCTTTCCATTCACACTCTCAACAGGATACTCGATAATAATATGATACGACCGGTAGCCGCTCTCTTTAGTGTTTTCAATGTAATCACGCTCTTCGATTACTTTCATATCATCGCGCAGCCTGATGTGATCTGTAATTACATTAATATCATCAACAAACTGGCACATAATGCGTATGCCTGCGATATCGTACATTTGTGCACGCAGATTATCATAAGGAATATTTCTTGTACTCGCCTTTTCTATTATACTTTGTACGGGTTTGACTCTCGATGTTACAAATTCTACCGGTGAAGATTGACTCGTAATCTGATAGTCTTTTCGAATCCCTTTAAGCTTAATTTTCAGTTCTTCCACCGCTTGTCTGTACGGCGCTAAAAATATACTCCATTCTTCCAATTAAATTCATCCTCCAGACTTCACTGTAAAGGCCGATATTTTTTACATCTGACGTAATTTATTCTACCATATTCCGTGAAATCTTATATATAGAATCTGTTTGCTTTACAGGTTTTAAAAATTTAAGGATAATAACTTTAAGGAGTGGTTATGATGTTCGAAAAAGAAATAGAGTTTAAAAACTTACTGACGGAAAGTGAATACGGCAAAATACAGAACGATCATTTCCCCGGCGAAAAACCGATGCATTTAACAAACTACTACATAGATAATAATGAGCTTCAGCTTATTCAAAATTTACTAATGCTGAGAATAAGAGTGCAGGACGAAAAACAGCTGATGACAGTTAAAATTCCCGATGAACGTCATGTCGTCTACGAATATTCAGGTGTTACAAATATCGATCTCACAGAAGGCCTTATAATAGATGAAAATAATATTCCAAAAAACATACTGGAACAATTAACGAAACGCAATATAACCACAATGAACCTTTCTATTCAAGGTTCATTGATTACCGAACGTTTTGAAAAAGCTTCACACAGCGGACTGCTTGTTCTCGATAAGAGCACTTACCTTGGAATGACCGACTACGAAGTCGAGTTCGAAGCGCCGGATGTTGGCACAGGAAAGGCAGAATTCACGCAAATTCTTAATAACTATGGTATTGTACGACGTGAAGAAATTGTTAAAAGCGCACGATTTTACAATGCACTCAAACAAAAAAAGGGGGTAAACTGATGCCTTTAGCATATAAAGAAATCGGTGAGGAAAAGCTCCACAAAATGATAGATATATTTTATGATTATGTAAAAAATGACAACCGAATTAATCATCTTTTCCCCGATGATTTAACCGAAACCGCTTATAAGCAGAAGCTGTTTCAAACACAGTTCCTCGGCGGGCCCAATTTATACAATGAACAATATGGCCATCCGATGCTCCGGGCGAGACATATGCCTTTTAAAATCTCACCTGCTGCAGGTGAAGCCTGGCTTGAAAATATGAATCAGGCAATACTGGACGTCGAATTAGAAGATGAGTTGCGTGAGTATTTGATGGCACGCTATACGCTCACTGCAAAGCATATGGTAAACAGTGAATATTAACTGCCGTCAACAAAAATATAGAGGTGAAATACGTGAGCAAAAATAATAGTGAAGACATGCTGTTATTGGAGCAGTCGGATCATACAGTCGAAATCTTTTATTTCTTTGATCCATTTTCAAATGACTGTATTGCTATGGAACCCATAATAAATAAATTACTGATTGAATACCGCGGACATATTACTATTAAAAAAATTCTGGCACCGTCGCTGTCTGTCCTGACAAAATGCCAGGCTCAGTCTACAGCAAGCGATGATAATGTTGCACTTGCTTATAAAGCCGCAGAAATCCAAGGCCAGTCAAAAGCCCGTGCTTTTATCAGATATATCTTTAACCGGATCAATCCGGTCAATACAATCTGCACTAAAGAGATGATAGATGAGAGTGCAAGACTCGCCGGTATCGATTTAAATTCATTCCATGAGGACTTGCACTCGCCAACACTCGATGCGATGCTGAAGTATGATCTGGCTGTTTTTAGAGAAATGGATATCGAAAATCTGCCTGCCATGGTCTTTTTCTCGGGCGATGTGAAATCGGAAGGCGTCAAAATTGACGGCTGTTATCCTTATCATATCTACACTTATATTATCAATGAGCTGATCGGCATAGAAATAGAAAAAAGACAGCTGCCAAGTATTATTGACTACATCAGAGCACACGAACTTGTCAGTTTTGATGAATTAAAAACTATTTTTGAGTGGCGCGCCGGATTATTATTGAACGAACTTAAAAAGCTGCGTCTGCAGCGTTTAATCGACGAAGTCAGTTTAAACAATCAGTCTTTTTACCAGCTTAAACAATCCTCAGTTCCGCTGCAGTCTAAAATATAAACAGAAATACCGCTGAAGAACACATGATCTTCAGCGGTATTTTTAATTTTATTAATGATTTAAAAAAGACTATAAAAAAAGTAGCACATCTTCTATAATGTGCTACTCAAACAAAGGGGATGGGAGAAATTTCTCACTGTTAACAAAGGGGTATGTTTCAGTGATAAAATTTTCATGAGTTAAATATAGCATGGTAATAAGCCTCAAGCAACACTTTGAACAGTTTTTCACATTATTGTCATAATGTAAACGAATTCACACACTTATTTCTCTAAATCCGTAAGCAATTCTTCAAATTGTGTCAGCTGTGCCTCAAAAACTTCCAGTGCATTTTCAATCGGTGCGCTCGTTGTCATGTCGACTCCGGCATTTTTTAATATCTCAATAGGATAATTTGATGAACCTTTTTTCAAGAATTCATTGATGTAACGCTGTGCTGTCTGTTCTCCTTCTTCCAGCACTTGTTTTGACAAACTCGCTGCAGCAGCATAACCTGTCGCATACTGGTAAACGTAATAATTCATATAGAAGTGAGGAATTCTTGCCCATTCAACATCAATCGCATCGTCGTAGTTTACTGCTTCACCGAAATACTTCTTATTCAGTTCGCCGTATACTTCGCTCAGCTTCCCTGCAGTCAGCGGCTCACCCGATTCTTTCATTACATGAATTGCATGTTCAAATTCTGCAAACATCGTCTGGCGGAATACAGTACCTCTGAATCCTTCAAGCTGTTCATTCAGCAAATAGAGCTGCTGTTTTTTATCGTCAAGTTTCTTAAACATATAATCTGCAAGAAGTGCTTCATTAAAAGTACTTGCAACTTCAGCGACAAAGATAGAATAACCGCTCGTATTTGCAGGCTGGTTTTTGCGTGAGTAATAACTGTGAACAGAATGTCCGAATTCGTGCGCCAGTGTAAACAGATTATTTACGTTATCCTGCCAATTCATCAGTATAAATGGATTTGTACCGTATGTGCCCGATGAATATGCACCTGTGCGCTTCCCTTTGTTTTCATAAACATCCACCCAGCGGTTTTCAAGCCCTTCTTTAACGATATTCACATATTCTTCCCCTAGCGGCTGCAGTGCATTAACAAGCCATTCCTTAGCGTTATCATATGTCATATTGAAATCTGTATCTTCAACAAGCGGCACGTACATATCGTACATTTTCAGCTCATCAACACCTAAAAACTTCTTGCGCAGCTCCGTATAACGGTGCAGCAGGTGCATGTTGTCGTTAACTGTATTGACTAAATTGTCATACACCGATTCAGGAATATGGTTATTTGATAATGCCTGATGACGGCTCGACTCATAACCTCTGACATTTGCACTGAAGGCGTGTGTGCTGACGACACCGGCCAGGGTCTGGCTGAGTGTGTTTTTGAACTGCTTGTACTCGCCGTATAAATTATTATAAGCAGATTCGCGTAATGTTCTATCCGACGATTTCAGCATTTCAACGTAGTTGCCCTGAGTCAGTTCGTGTTCTTTGCCTTCTGAATCAACTGCAGGTTTAAAATTAATATCCGCGTTATTAAACATGCCGTATACTTGAGTCGGTGTGTGCATCACTTCGCCCGCCTGTGCAAGAATGTTTTCTTCTTTGTCGCTTAAGACGTGCGGACGCTGCTTGTTTAATTTCTCCAGGTCAAATTTAAATTCCTTAAGACGATCATGAGATGCATACTCCTTTAAAGTCTCCTCAGGAATTGCCATAATTGCAGGAACAAGGAAGCTCCACGCTGTCGAATATTTAACTGCGAGAGATCTAGCACGGCTTTCAAGTGCGCTGTAAGTATCGTTAGAAGTATCCTGATCGTGTTTTAAATGAGCGTAGACAAATAACTGTCCAAGTTCCGTGTCGAGTGCTCTTTCCAATTCAAGCGCATCTGCCAGTTTTTCTGCAGAATCAAAGCCGTCTTTGAATTGTTCGTTATCAGCGATTTTATTTTCAAGTGTTTTATACGCTGTATTAAAATCTTCATCACTTTTAAAGATTGTTGTTAAATCCCATGTGTTCTCAAGCTGCTGTTCTTCTCTTGTAATTAATTTCCCCATAAATAAAAAACCTCCGTTTATTAGTAACACAATTTTCTCAATAATTTATTCTTAATTCAAGCAATATCTTTCGAAATCCGAAAAACTTTTAAATAGAAAGTTAATAGTGCCTGCACGAGTGTATTTTTATCGGGAATATCTGAGATATCTCTTAATTTTATAAAGTGAAAAAACTTTTCACGATCAAAAATACCTATCGATAGATGGTAATAAATATATAACTTCCATTCGATTGGCGAGTTTATAATATATCTTTCTTCAAAACTGGAAATATAAAGAAATTCCGGCAGCGTATCCGGAGTCAGACCCAGCTGATACATATAGGTTAGAGTCGGATTAAGTACTGATTTCTGAGCCTTTTCCCGCTGGATAATCTTCTTCACAGTTCCTCTCGTAAGTGTATAAGTTTCTTCCCAGGCATCCCTTTTGTCATATGTTAGTAATTCATGCAGCTCTATCTGCTCTTTTTTAAAGCAAAAACGGTTTAAACCAGCAGTGTGTCCGATATGCCAGGCAGTTATATGCAGCGTATCCGTATTCACTGTATAAATAATTCCTGAAATCATTGTCGACAGCTGGAAGTGATTTAAATATAGCAGCGTCCCTTCCTGTTTTACTTCCTTTTCATCGAGCAGCCACATTACCTGCATACCGAGCTTAAAGTAGCCTCTTGTGCGCGATAGTATTAATTCCGGGCTTATTCTTGATAATTGAATTTCGAGTGCCAGACGATGCTCTATTAATATATCCGGAATTTGTTCAATACTTTCCAGATAGTATTCCATCGATGTGTTGTAATACGGGTTCATCTGAAGATAAAGATCGTGTTTCAGCTTTAAGTGAAGCAGTGACTCTCTTTTATATAAATATCTGCTGCACTGCAAAATATGATTGTGTGAAAAATGCGGCACCTTCACGCTTCCGGCTTTCAGCACGACCGGCATGTCGCAGACAGGACAAAAATACTGGCCGCTTTTTACTGCATCATGCGCTAAAATCTGTCTGCCATGTTCATCATTAGCTATATACATAAAAAAACCTCCTTTACCTATATATAGGGAAAAAGGAGGTTTTATTTTTTTTTCGTACAAGTTAATTAATTTTCCTGAAAATATCTTCTTACCTGTGCTCGAACGTTATTACTCATTATAATTTTTCCATATTCATCCAGTAAGGCGCTGGCAATCGAAGTCGGCTCACTGTACTCCAGCAGCTTTGATTCAATGCCTTCCATACTGTCAAAATGCGTTCTGTAGTCAAAGAAAATCTGATAGTAATATTTACCATCCAGTACATAAAGTAAATCTTCATATAATGTTTCATCTACTTCAACTTCATGAGTATATTTTATAAGATTTTCAAAGTCACTAAAGTGAACCATCAGCGGCTCATTAATGACTGGAACATCAAATTTATTTGTGTTGTCAGTTTTACGTTCATCGACGGCTTTATCGATAAATGACTCGATTTCCCGGTTTTCAATATTCATGGCATAAGGCTCCATGCCATACGGATCATGCTCATTCTGGGACTTAGACACAACGACTTCTATACCTTTGTCGAACGCGTGCACTTGAATCCATAATGGACCATCCATAGCAAAATCATCAGTTTGCTCGTTGTTTACTTCGTCCATAATTGTCCAGAAAAATTCTTCGCCGCGCTGACGGTTCATCCATAAATCTTCTTTATTAAAACCGCGGCTCTCTATATCACTGTATGTTAAAAAGAATTTAATGGTTGAGTCGTTCACTCTTTCAATTCTCATCCTGCTCACTCCCTTACCATCATTTTTGCCTATTATACTAAGGATTGCAATATAATACCAAATTTTAGATTTGTCTGCTTATTATATGTTAAAACGCCCGCAGATAGCAAATCATCTGCAGGCGTACTGAACTTCATACATATATCAAATTAATCATCGTACTAATATTAAATTATAGTTCTGCTAGGCGTTTAGCTTCGATTAAATGCAACGTTCTAATGCTGCGTGGTAAAAAGCGTCTGATTTCATCTTCGTTGTAGCCCACTTGTAAGCGTTTTTCATCCATAATAATCGGACGTCTCAGCAATCCGGGATTCTCCATAATTAAAGTATACAGCTCATTCATAGGAAGGCTTTCAATATCAACATTTAATTTTTGGAAAGTTTTAGAGCGAGTCGAGATAATTTCTTCAGTCCCGTACTCTGTCATTCTTAAAATAGATTTAACTTCGTCTAAAGTTAACGGTTCAGAAAATACATTGCGCTCCGTATAAGGAATATCGTTTTCCTGCAACCATGCTTTTGCCTTACGACATGACGTACAACTTGGAGAAGTAAATAGTACTACCATGTAACTCACACTCCAATTTTTTATTTCTAACAAGAGTCTATACCCGTTTAAAGCAACCTCTAAACATCTCACCAGTATGTAAATCTGGCTCTTGTTGACAATTCTTATTATAGGCAACAAACATTAAAATAAAATGAGAATATTGTAATAATCTTAAAAATTATTAATTAATCTGACATTAAACATTAGTGTCTGGAACTTAGTTACCTTATAATTATTATAACATCAAAATTGGTCAAAGTATATACACCTAACGTATGAATACTGTATAATCACCATTTAATTTTACATATATTTATGTTTAATTCCCCACTTGATTGCACAACTGCAAAAAGAGTATTAATATTAAGAGACTAACTAAAACTATGTAGGTGACATTAATGAAAACATTATTCTCAGGCGTACAGCCAAGCGGTATTCCAACTATCGGAAACTACATTGGTGCCTATAAACAATTCGTTGAATTGCAGGACGAGTACGATGCGTATTTCTGCATCGTTGATCAGCATGCAATAACTGTTCAGCAGGACCGTTTAAAACTCCGTGAAAACTCACGCACACTTGCGGCAATTTACCTTGCGAGCGGACTTAATCCGGACAAGATTTCATTATTTATACAGAGTGAAGTCGCAGCACACGCTAAAGCTGCATGGATGCTGCAGTGTACTTCTTATATCGGTGAATTGGAACGCATGACACAGTTTAAAGATAAAGCACGTAAGCAAAACCAGCGCGATGGAATCTCTGTCGGACTGCTGACGTATCCGGCTTTAATGGCGGGCGACATTTTACTTTACAACGCTGATGTTGTCCCGGTCGGTGACGATCAGACTCAGCACATTGAATTTACGCGCAATATTGCCGAACGCTTTAACTCGAGATATAACAATATCTTTACACTGCCTGACATTAAACTTCCTGAAGTCGGCGGACGTATTATGAGTCTGAATGAGCCTACTAAGAAGATGAGTAAAAGTGATGACAATCAAAAATCATTTATTACTCTCCTCGATGACCCGAATCAGGCAGCGAAAAAAATCCGTTCTGCAGTTACAGACTCAGACACGGAAATTAAATTCGATAAAGAAAACAAACCGGGAATTTCAAACCTCCTTACTATATACAGTTCATTAACTGATAAAACTATCGATGAACTGGTTCAGGAATATAAAGACTCAAGTTACGGTGACTTTAAGAAAGACCTCGGCGAAGTCGTCAAAGAATTCCTGACCGGTTTCCAGGAAAAATATAATTACTATCTCAACAGCGACGAGCTTGATGATATTCTTGATGCAGGCCGCGATAAAGCAGCACGAAAAGCAGATAAAATGGTTGAAAAAATGGAACGCGCTATGGGACTTGGCAGAAAGCGCAGAAAATAATCAGTACTCCGGACAGAATTTTTGATTCTGTCCGGAGTTTTTTTGTTTTTGGCTAAATTGACAGGATGCCGGCAGTTCATTGCGGAGCAAACGCCTTTACTCGGGAATGACGGGGTCTCATTGCGGAGCAAACGGCT
>DONT01000004.1:0-112143 GCA_003513765.1 Jeotgalicoccus sp. | reverse complement strand
GCGGAGCAAACGGCTTTTCTCGGGAATGACAGGGTCTCATTGCAGAGCAAACGTCCAAAAACCCGGACAAAACAAAAAAGCACGTTCCACCCAGGGCAGAACGTGCTTCAAAATATAATTTTAGTCTTCGTATTTTTTAAATACTAACGATGCATTGTGTCCGCCGAAACCTAAACTGTTTGATACAGCGTATTTAAGGTCAGCCTTTTCAACACCGTTCGGCACGTAGTTAAGATCACATTCCGGTGCCTGGTTTGTTAAGTTAATTGTCGGATGGATTTTACCTTCACGCAGACTGTAAGCAGTAATGATTGCTTCCATGCCGCCTGCACCGCCGAGCATGTGACCCGTCATTGATTTAGTCGAGTTCACAAAAAGGTTATCCGCGTGTTCTTTAAAGACCGTACGGATTGCCAGTGTTTCGAATTCATCATTATAAGGCGTGCTCGTACCGTGTGCATTAATATACTGCACTTCTTCAGGCTCAATTCCTGCATCTTTCAATGCTTCTTTCATTGCACGTGCGCCGCCTTCACCGTTTGGTGCCGGCGCTGTAATGTGGTGTGCGTCCCCTGTTGAGCCGTAACCGACAATTTCTGCATAAATCTGTGCGCCGCGTGCTTTCGCGTGCTCAAGTTCTTCTATAACAACGATACCAGCGCCTTCAGCGATAACGAATCCGTCTCTGTCTGCTGAGAATGGACGTGATGCGTAGTCAGGATCGTTCGAATTTGATAATGCTCTGTTCGCCTGGAATCCTGCAACACCCATATTAGTGATTGGCGCTTCAGTACCGCCTGTAATCATCGCATCTGCCTGGCCGCGTTGGATAATTTTAAAGGCATCACCAATAGAGTTCGTCCCCGTTGCACATGCTGTTACCGTTGCGCCGTTTGGTCCTTTTGCACCTTCACGAATCGACACCTGACCGCTCGCCATATCCGGTATCATCATAGGGACGAAGAACGGGCTGACCCGTCTCGGTCCTTTAGTCGTCAGCGCGATAAAGCCTTCTTCCAGCGACTGAATTCCGCCGATTCCTGAGCCGATCCACACGCCAATTCTTTCAGCGTTGCTGTCGTTAATTTCAAGTCCTGAATCTTTCACTGCTTCTTCAGCTGCAATCACGGCAAACTGCGTGAATTTGTCCATTCTGCGAGCTTCTTTTTTATCTATAAAATCTTCAACATTTAGATTTTTTACTTCTCCGCCGATATGAACATTAAACTGTTCCGTATCGATGTTTGTAATTTCTGCTATACCATTCTTACCCGCTAATGCATTCTGCCACGTTTCCTTTGCTGTATTACCAATCGGCGTCAGTGCCCCTGCACCGGTAATTACAACTCTCCTTTTAGACATTAAGAGTCCTCCTTCTTAGTACCCCAAGTTAAACAAACTGCACCCCATGTTAAACCGCCGCCAAATCCGACTAAGACAATATTGTCTCCCGGTTTAATGCGGTTTCTTTTCACTTCATAATCCATGCTGAGCGGTATCGATGCTGCTGAAGTATTTCCGTATTTATCTACAGTTACACTCATTTTATCATAAGGCAGTCCCATACGTTCTCTTGCCGCATTCATTATTCTAATATTTGCCTGATGAGGAATCAACATATCGATATCTTCTTTAGCGATACCTGCTTTTTCTGATACTTTAACACTCGATTCGCCCATCTGTCTCACTGCAAATTTAAAGACTTCGCGTCCATTCATACGGATGTACCCTTTTTCTTTATCTCCGTATAAATATTTGCCGCCCGCGCCTTTGCTGCCGAGTTCAAATGATTTGATGCCGAATCCATCCTCAACTTCGCCAACGACAACTGCACCGGCACCGTCACCGAATAAGACAGCCGTCGAACGGTCTTCAAAGTCTGTGATGTCCGTTAACTTATCAGCGCCGACAACCAGAACATTTTTATAATTTCCGGATTTCACGAACATTTCCGCTGTCGATAAACCATATATAAAACCTGTACAGGCAGCCAGCTGATCCATAGAAGGGATATTATTCAAGCCGAGTTTCTCCTGAATCATATTCGCAACTGACGGAAACTTCTGGTCTCCTGTAGAAGTAGCTACAATAACAAAGTCAATATCTTCTTTTGCAACGCCTGAATCTTTTATTGCCGCATCAGCCGCATAAAAAGCCATTTCGCTCGTTTCCATACCTTCAGCAAAACGTCGTTCTTCTATACCTGTCATTTCTCTAATCCATTCATCAGAAGTATCAAGAATTTTTTCAAAATCAAAATTCGTAAATACTTTTTCTGGTGTATATGAACCAATGCCAAGAATCCCTACATTTGTCATGCTATTCACACCTTATAGTCTCATTATATTACTAGGTACTAATTTATCATAATTTACAGGATTGTTCAATTAAAAACAAATCTCATATTTTAAATAAACAGAAAAGAAACCGGGGACAAAAGTCCCCGGTTTCTTCTTACTTAGTGCTTATTATTCTGCGTCTTCAACACCAACGCGGTACCATAACAGATCTTCGTTCCACTCGTAATCTTCAGAGTAGTTGATTACTCTTTCGTTTACTGGTGTAACAAATGCACGGTAAAGAGTTGGAATTACAGGGATATCTTCAACCATAAGTTCTGACCACTGGTTATAAATATCTTTTCTGTAATCAGTATCAAGTGCTTCTTGTGAGTTACCTGCTGTTAATAATTCAGTACTTTCTTCTGTTTCATAACGAGTGTAGTTAAATGGTGCTTCCGGACCGTAAAGACCTGAAGGGTCTACGTCAGATCCTACACCCCATGCACCCTGATAGATATCAATTTCAGGATCGTCATTTTCAACCATGTCGTAGAATGAGTTAAACTCGATAAGACGACCGTTAGTTAATTCAACATTTAAGCCGATATCTCTCCAAGACTGAATGTAATAGTTTGCTAATGGTTCAGCAATGTCCCCGCCTGACATAGATGCGAAGTTAATGCTTAATGGTTCGCCTTCAGGGTCTTCTCTCATGCCGTCGCCGTCTACGTCTTCGTAGCCAGCTGCGTCAAGAATGCTGTTTGCTTCTTCCGGATCGTATGCAGGAACTTCTACCTCTTCATGCCAGTTAGCATGGTAAGGCGTAATTAATGAAGTTGCTTTCCAGCGAAGACCGTTGTAGAAACGTTCACCAATTGCGTCGTTGTCAATTGCATGCCACATCGCGCGGCGTAATTCTACGTCACCCATCTTCATTTCTTCAGGGTTGTAATTTACTTTACCTTCCTCAGCATCCCATGAGCCGAGTTTGAATCCGATATAAGTGTATGCTCCGTCGATATTAGCTAACCATTCCACGCCTTCCATATCCGCAACATCCGGATACTGGTCAGTTGGGAAACTCTTAGCTATATCAATGTCGCCTGATTCAACTGCACTTGCAATTGAAGATGGTGCGATTACACGTACTGTAACTTCTGAAAGTCCAGGTTCGCCGCGCCAGTAGTCTTCAAATTTAGACATTGAGATTGATTCACCTGGAACGATTGAATCAACTTTGTATGGCCCAATACCGATTGGAGTTTCGCGTGTTTCAGGTGCTGCAGCCATTTCTGAAACTTCCATTCCGTCATAGTGATGAGTCGGGAATGCATATGCCCAGAACCCGCCTGCTGTTAATGATGGAGCAAGTTCAGAATAAGTAAATACAGCTGTCTGTTCGTCGACGATTTCGATACCAGAAATAGAGTCAGCGTCGCCGCTTCTATATTCTTCGTAACCTTCGATTAATGTAAAGCCGTCTGTAGAACCACGTACACCGTCGTAATCCGGGTGTCCGATGATTTCATATGAAGAAACGTAATCCTGAATAGTTAATGGCTGACCATCATGCCACATAACCCCGTCCTGTACAGTGAACGTTACAGTATTATCGTCTTCGTTTATTTCATACTGTACAGCACCTTCGTTTGTATACTGGAAATCTGCATCCATTGAAAGAACAGCTTCATCAAAGTGTGCCATCATGTCTGCATCTGGAGCCCCTTGGTAAAATGCCCAGTTAAGTGTACCTTCAAATGGAGTATCTGATGAATAACCAATGTTTAAACTTCCTTCACCTGATGGTTCTCCTGTTTTAGATACCGTTTTTTCGAAGTCTTCATAGTTGTAAACTTCTCCTGTTGCAGTATCCCCTTCTTCACTGCTTTCTTCACCAGATTCCTCTGATGATTCTTCATCTCCAGATTCTTCTGTTGAAGCTTCATCTGTCGATGTATCTTCTTCTGAAGAATCTCCCCCGCATGCTGCCAGCGCTAAAACAAGTGCCAGCGTCATAAGGAATAAAAATCTCGACCAAGAAATTTTAGTCATTTTATTTCCTCCTTCGTTTTTTTATTGCTTGATATATATACAAAGTTCAGAGATCCGAACCTTAGTACCATAGTTCAATTTCTTCCATAATATGTTTGTTAAGTTTTCTTAATATTCATATTAGCATAGTTATACATTTTTACAATAAATTTTTAGAAAATTTTGTTATTTGATTATGCATTGCGCTGACGGGCATCCCCGGCACGTCTGAACGCTTCTCCGATGTTTCTTACACATAGCATTAAGATTAAAATAAGTATTGCAGCAGGTGCCCAAATCCACCATCTGTTCTGCAGGGTCTGTGTCTGAATTGCATATGCCATCAGTGTACCGAGTGACGGTGTACTTTCCGGGAAACCGAAACCGATAAATGACAGTCCCGATTCAATCCCGATATTCGCCGCTAATGACAGTGTCGCGTTAACTATAATCAGACCAACCATATTTGGCATCAGCTGCTTGAAAATTATTTTAATGTGCGAGCTTCCAAGCGTTCTGGATGCATTAATATAATCGAGCTCTTTTTCCTGCATTGCCACTGAACGTATCAGTCTGGCTGTTCCTGTCCACAGGAAGGCTGCCATAATTAATGAAAACGTCCAGATATCATATGAAGGAACGATTGTTACAAATACAACTACGATCATCAGGAAAGGCAGTACCATGAAGAAGTCAACAACACGCATCATGGCGTTATCAATATGTCCGCCGAAATAACCTGAAACAACACCGTAGACGATTCCGAAACCGACACTTAATGCCGTGACGAGGAAACCGATAGCGAGAGAGTTTCTCGTTCCGATAATAAGCTGTCCGAAGATATCTCGTCCGCCGTAGTCTGTTCCGAGTCTAAAGTCATCATTTGGCGGCTGGTTAATTGCGAATAAATCGACCTTGACGATTGCCGCCTGATTCAGGAACATTGTTAGACCAAATACATAAGATGTAATAATAACTAAAATTATCAGTGAGAATAATGCGAGTTTATCGTTAATTAATTCTTCAAATATTATTTTCCAGCCCGGTTTAGAGCGCGGCAGGTTTTTCATATCCAGTGCACCGTGCCCCACTGCACCGTGCGGTAAATCTGCTTTAACGCTCATATCGAGCTCTTTACTTTCACTGCTGTCTTTATCACGCAGTGAAAACGCATCCCCCTTTTCAGGCGGGGTGTGTTCTCTGTTTTCCGACTCTTCATTGAACTTGTACGTGTCTTTTTGATTATCTTTTAATCTGTTTTTGTTTTCTCTTTCGTTAGCCAATATACACCCCTCCTTACTTAATGCGGATACGCGGATCCACTATACTTAAAATAATATCTGACAATAATGTACCGATGATCGCGAGCATTCCGTACATAAGTATAAGTACGTTTGCTACTGAGAAATCACGGATTGATATTGATTCAAGGAACAATCGTCCCATGCCCGGATAGCCGTAGATTGTTTCGATAAACAGCGATCCGCCCAATAATGCAGTGATTTCATAACCGAAGAATGCAGCAATCGGTAAAATTGAGTTTCTGAAAATGTGTCTTGTATACACTTTACCTTCTGTTACCCCTTTAGCACGTGCTAAAGTGATGAAGTCTTTTTGTTTAGTTTCAATAATACCGCTCCGCAAGTACTGCACTGTACCGACCAGCCCGATTAGAGCTATTGCGAAACTCGGCAGTATAAGGTGCTGAATCTTACTGACTACATATTCAAATGTACCCGGCGTAATACCTGCCCCGACTGAACCGCCTGTAGGGAACCAGCCCAGCGTGTAGCCAAATACCAGCAGTAAAACTAAACCGAAAATAAATGTTGGTGTTGCAAACCCTAAGTATGTGTAACCAGTAATCAGACTGTCGAGAGGTGAGTCGTTCCATCTTCCTGAAACAAGGCCTAATGGAATACCGATTAAGTATATTAATACTGCTGAGAATAACGACAGCCATATTGTGTTCAGCATTCTGTCCCCGATAACATCAAGCACCGGCTGCTGTTTAAAGAATGAAGTACCGAAGTCCCCCTGAAGCATTGCAAATATCCAGTCTCTGTACTGTATGTACCACGGATTGTTTAAGCCCATCTGCTCACGCAGACGTTCAATCTGTTCGATTGGCACTGTCGGGTCAATCAGACCGCTTAAAGCATCTCCCGGCATTAAAGATCCAAGGAAAAATACTAAAATACTTAATAAAATAATTTGCGGAAACGATATAATCAACCGTCTTATAGTAAATTTTAACATTCAGCCATTCACCCCTTCTGAGGCAGTGCTGCTTTATGTGTCGCCGAAATGTCTATCAGCGGCAATGCTCTGCCATCTTCATCTAAATATTCATGGAAATGCTGATCGTATTCTTCTTTCACCGATTGGCGAATATGCAGATTTTCATCAATTTTATCTACATTTGTATCTGGAATCGCAGCGATTAAACGCTTCGTATACAGATGCTGAGGATTGTTGAAAATGTCCTCCGCTGTGCCTTCTTCAACGAGACGTCCCTGATACATAATGCCGATATGCTGGCACATGTGCCGTACAACGCCTAGGTCATGCGCGATAAACAGCATCGTTAAATCCAATTCTTCCTGAATATCCTGCATAAAGTTAAGGACCTGTGCCTGTACTGACACATCTAGTGCTGAAACCGGTTCATCTGCAATAATCAGCTTTGGATTCAGGGCAATTGCACGCGCTACACCGATTCTCTGTCTTTGTCCGCCTGAGAATTCATGCGGATACTTGTACAGTGAGCCCGGCGGCAAACCGACTTTCTGCAGCAGACCGAGCACTTCAGCAATCAGTTCATCTTTTGTACGTTTGTGATAATTTCTAATCGGCTCGCTGACGATATCAAATACACGCTTACGTACATTTAATGAAGAGTATGGATCCTGGAAAATCATTTGAATTTCCTTACTGTTTTCAACAGATTTCCCGCTGCCGCTAATCGCCTTGCCGTCAAACAGGATTTCTCCTTCCGTGATATGATTCAAACCGATAACTGCTTTGCCTGTCGTCGTCTTACCTGAACCGGATTCTCCAACAAGTCCGTAAGAAGTTCCCTGAGGTATCGTCAGCGACACACCGTCAACTGCTTTGACATGGTCCTTAACAGTGTTGAAAAAACCGCCTTTTATCGGGTAATACACTTTTAAATTGTTTATTTCGAGAAGGTTAGTCATTCTTTCACCTCTTCTGCCGCATCAATTTCCATCTGCTGCTGTTCTAGCTCAAGTCCGATATCTGTATCAGTTTTTAAATAGAAGTCTTTATAGCAAGTACAGCGGACAAAATGTCCCGGACTGATTTCCCGAAGCTCCGGATTATGTTCATGTGATTCATTCGGAATCCACGGAATGCGCGGTGCAAACCGGCATGAATCTCTGTCCATTTTATTCAGTGACGGTACAACGCCTTCAATAACGTGAAGTTTGCTGCCCATTTGAGCTTCGTTCGGCAGTGAGTTTAACAGAGAACGTGTATACGGATGTTTCGGATCTTTAAATAATTCTCTCACCGGTGCAATTTCTACAATCTGTCCGGCATACATTACAGCTACCCGGTCCGCCATTTCCGCTACGACACCAAGATCATGTGTAATCAGCAGTACGCCCGAGTTTAAGTCTTCCTGCAATTCTCTGATTAAATCGAGAATCTGTGCCTGAATCGTTACGTCCAGTGCTGTCGTTGGTTCATCTGCAATCAGGAGACGCGGTCTGTTCGCAATCGCAATTGCAATAACAACACGCTGTCGCATACCGCCTGACAGTTCGTGCGGGAACGCTTCTCCGACACGTTCCGGATTCGGTATTCCTACTCTTGACAGTAATTCAATTGCATAGCTTTCTCTTTCACTTTTAGCTTTTGTCTTATGTATTTTCAAAGTTTCTATTATCTGAAGCTTTATTTTCATTAACGGGTTCAGCGCTGTCATAGGATCCTGGAAGATCATAGCCATTTCGCCGCCGCGTATATTGTTCATCTTTTTTTCATTAAACTGCAGCAGATTTTTCCCATTAAAATCTACCTGGCCTTCAATGCGTGCGTTTCTGTGAAGTTTCATTAATGAAAATGCCGTCGCACTTTTGCCTGATCCCGACTCTCCTACGAGCGCCACCACTTCATTTGGCTTGATGTCCAGTGATACCCCGTCAACAGCTGGATAATAAGTTCCATCGATTTTAAAGGATGTCGTCAAATTTTTAATGCTGAGTAGCTCTTCTCCCACTTATAATCACCTTAACTTTCCCTTTGTCAAAACTTTTTCTCTTTTTTCAAATTATGTAAAATCTTATGTTTGTTTTTCTATTGTATAGAGCCACTGTCAAAAAGGCAATATGAATTGTCTAAAAATTACAAACTTTCTGTATTAAATTTATTAATATACACTAATGCATAATCACTTGCATCCTTATTTTATGAGACCGCCTTCAATATTGCAAGCGTTTTCATGAATTATTTTTTTCATACTGTACTTTATATACTTATTCATGTAAAATGAGTGTATAAAATACGTTAAATCGGAGGCTTCTCGATAATGAGATATCTCGTTACATTTTTATGGGCATTCATGCTTACACAGATGGTTAACTTCATACTTAATAGTCTTGCAGGCGGCGGTCCTTTAAACTTCTGGATCGGTGTAGTTTTAGCTGTAATCATTACATTATCAATCTTCATTCTTGATGGATTGACTAAAATGTCAGCAGATCCTAATGCAGGCGAAGAACACTAAACTGGATTTCATATGAAATCCGGTTTTTTTATTTGTTTTTTTAACTTTACTATAAAACGGGTATACTAATTTTATATTCAATTTCACCTTTTTTGGAGGTTATATTATATGAAGAAATATGTCATGTCCATCGATCAGGGCACGACGAGTACACGTGCTGTCCTCATCGATAAGGAAGGTAAAATTGCCGCGGCAAATCAGCGGGAATTTACACAGTACTTCCCCCGCTCCGGCTGGGTTGAACATAACGCAAATGAAATATGGAGTTCTGTGCTGTCAGTCGTCGCCGGTGTAATGATTGAAAACAATATTACGCCGGCAGAAATCGATTCAATCGGCATTACAAATCAGCGGGAAACTGCAGTGGTCTGGGATAAAAATACCGGGCTGCCTATTTATAATGCGATTGTCTGGCAATCCAGGCAGACAGCGGATATTTGTTTTGATTTAAAAGAACAAGGTTATGAATCACTTTTCAGAGAAAAGACCGGACTTTTAATTGATCCTTATTTTTCAGGAACTAAAATTAAATGGATTCTCGACAATGTCGACGGCGCTAAAGAGAAAGCTGACAGCGGGGACCTTTTATTCGGCACAATAGACAGCTGGATTATATGGAAGTTCACTGAAGGTGCTACTCATGTAACGGACTATACAAACGCGAGCCGCACCCTCTTATACAATATATATGATCTCAAATGGGATGAAGAACTTTTATCGATATTAAATATACCTGCTCACATGCTGCCGGAAGTGAAGTCATCAAGTGAAGTTTACGGCTACACGACAAAGTCTCACTTTTTCGGTTATAACATTCCAATTGCCGGCATTGCCGGGGATCAGCAGGCAGCGCTGTTTGGCCAGACGTGCTTCAATGAAGGTGATGCAAAGAATACGTATGGGACGGGCTGTTTCTTGCTTTTGAACACAGGTGAGGAACCGACTTCAAGCAGTAACGGACTGTTAACGACAATCGCTGTCGGTATTAACGGCAAGGTAAATTATGCACTGGAAGGTTCTATTTTTGTTGCCGGCAGTGCTATTCAATGGCTCCGTGACAGTCTCGAATTTTTCAGCGATTCTAAAACGAGCGAACGGTATGCACTGGAAGTGGACTCTTCGGCAGGAGTCTATGTCGTCCCCGCATTTACTGGTCTCGGAGCACCCTACTGGGATTCAGAAGCCCGGGGTGCGATGTTCGGACTGAGCCGCGGTGCAACGAAAGCACATATCAGCCGTGCAACTCTTGAAGCTGTTGCTTATCAGACGAAAGATGTCCTCGATGCAATGCAGCTGGATGCAGACATTAAAATCGACAGACTGCGGGTAGACGGCGGTGCTTCTGCCAACAACTTCCTTATGCAGTTTCAGTCGGATATTTTACAGACAAAAGTTGAGCGTCCGGAAATATTGGAATCAACTGCGCTCGGCGCTGCTTATCTTTCAGGTCTTGCAACAGGATTTTTTGAGTCTCAGGAAGCACTGCAGGAACTCAGTAAAACAGATTCTACATTTACACCGCTGATGGGCGATGATAAACGTGAGTCGCTGTACAGCGGATGGCAGAGTGCCGTCCGTGCGACACAGATGTTCAAACCAGATTGATGATAAAGTTTTATAATACAGGAGGAGAATTATGTTAAACGCACTTACACGCAAGCACCAGCTCGATCATATGTCGAAATTTGAATACGATTTACTAATAATTGGCGGCGGAATTACAGGCGCCGGGATTGCCCTCGATGCATCTATGCGCGGTTTGAATGTAGCGCTTGTTGAAATGCAGGATTTCTCCCAGGGTACAAGCAGCAGAAGTACGAAATTAATTCACGGCGGTCTTCGCTACTTAAAACAAATGCAGGTCAATGTTGTTCGGGAAACAGGACGTGAACGCGCCATCGTTTACGAAAATGGACCGCACGTTACGACACCTGAATGGATGCTTCTGCCATTTCATAAAGGGGGCACATTCGGTGAATTTACTACAAGTCTCGGCCTGAAAGTGTACGATTCACTTGCCCAGGTAGATAAAAATGAGCGCAGAAATATGCTTACGAAAAAAGAAGTCATTGAACGTGTTCCGAATATTAAAACCGACGGCCTGCAGGGCGGCGGTCATTATGTTGAATATAAAACGGATGATGCGAGACTCACTGTTGAAGTCATGAAAAAAGCTGCTGTATATGGAGCCGATGCCATCAATTACGTTAAAGCAGATGGATTTTTATATGACAATGGTACAGTTACCGGCATTATTGCAAAAGATGTTCTTAGAAATGAATCCTATGAAATTAAAAGTAAGGCCGTCGTTAATGCAACCGGACCTTGGGTCGATGAAGTACGCAAAAACGATAAGCTGGGTAAACAGACGAAGAAACATTTAGTACACACTAAAGGTGTTCATGTCGTCTTTAAACAGGAAGATTTCCCGCTGACACAGGCAGTCTACTTTGATACTAAAGAAGATGGGCGAATGATTTTTGCCATTCCGCGTGCAGGTAAAACTTACGTTGGAACAACGGATACGTTTTACGGTGAAAACAAAGCAAATCCGACAGCTGATGCTGAAGATAAAAAATATCTGATTAATGCCATTAACTTTATGTTCCCAGGATTAAATGCAGACGTGTCGATGATTGAATCATCATGGGCCGGCATTCGTCCGCTCATTCAATCAGGCAGTAAAAATGCATCGGATATTTCACGTAAAGACGAAATCTGGCACAGCACGAGCGGTCTCATTACTATTGCAGGCGGCAAGCTCACGGGCTATCGTCATATGGCAGAGGAAATCGTTGATGATGTTTCCGACTACTTAAAGAAAAATCATAAGATGAATATTAAAAAAGTCTCTACTAAAAACGAACCGGTCTCAGGCGGTGACGTCGGAGGCAGTGTCGGCTATCAAAACTATGTCGATAATATCAGCCGTAAAGCCCCGAGTTACGGTCTAAGTCTGGAAGAAGGACACCACCTTGCAATGAAATACGGCAGTAATGTTGAAGCAGTTTATCAATACGCTGGTATTACGAATGATAATAATGAAAAATACGGTTTGTCAAAACCTTTATATGCCGAAGTGATTTACGGCATACTGCATGAAATGGTTATCAAACCGACCGATTTTTTCGTCCGCCGCTCCGGTAAACTTTACTTTGAAATTGAAGATGTGTTTGAATACCGCGACGGCGTTGAAAGATTACTTCAGGATACTCTCGGCTACGATGATGAAATCAGAAAAGAATTTTCCGATGAACTCGATGAAGCAATTGAAGATACAAGAAAATAATTATTTAACTTGGATAAAGGCCAATTCGTGAGAGTTGGTCTTTGTTTTGTTTAGAATACTTTTGTCCCTTGTTGGACTGGGTACATATGAAAGTTTGTAATGCCAGTCCCATATTCAATAGCAAACAAAAACACGCTTGAAACAAAAGTTTCAAGCGTGTTTTCACATTATTATTCTATTTCAAATACTAATTCATCATCTACATAGTCTGCTTTAATATGCAGTCCTTCTATCGTGTCTGTCGCAATGAGTTTTCTTGCGAGTGGTGTTTCGATATGCTTTTGAATGAACCGTTTCAACGGTCGAGCGCCGAATTGCGGTTCATATGCACTTTCAGCTACCCAATTTTTAACATTGTCTGTGACTTCAAGCGACATATGCTGAGCGTCGAGACGTCTGTTTAAATCTATAATCAGACGATCGACAATGGCACCCATATTTTTCTGAGTTAACGGGCTGAACATAACAATATCGTCCATCCGGTTAATGATTTCAGGTTTAAAGTGCTTGTGTACTTCGCTCATCACTATATCTTTTGTTTCATCGTTCAATTCACCGTCCGCAACAACAGTGTCTAAGAGATGCTGAGAGCCGATATTTGATGTCATAATGATTATTGTATTTTTAAAGTTGACGCTGCGCCCTTTAGAGTCTGTCAGACGGCCTTCGTCCAGCAGCTGAAGTAAAATATTAAACACATCCGGGTGCGCTTTTTCCACTTCATCCATTAAAATAACCGAATAAGGCTGACGGCGTACGGCTTCTGTTAACTGGCCGCCTTCTTCGTGACCGACATACCCCGGCGGTGCACCGATTAATCTCGACACTGAATGTTTTTCCATATACTCACTCATGTCGATACGGATCATATTTTTTTCAGAGTCGAACATCGTTGCAGCGAGTGTTTTCGCAAGTTCTGTCTTCCCGACACCTGTCGGTCCTAAGAACAGGAAGCTTCCGATCGGTCTGTTGGGGTCTTTAATACCCGCACGCGCTCTAATGACTGCATCTGCAACAAGATCAACCGCTTCATCCTGACCGACAACACGTTCATGAAGTATATCTGAGAGTTTAAGCAGTTTATCTTTCTCAGTCTCGACGAGTTTCGTTACCGGAACTCCCGTCCACTGGCTGACGATAAATCCAATTTCCTCTTCAGTCACAACTTCTCTTATAATACGTCCCTCACCTGCTGAAGCTTCCTGCATATCCGCTTCATATTCAGCCAGCTCTTTTTCAAGCTGCGGCAATTTTCCGTGGCGAAGTTCCGCTGCACGTTCAAGTTCATAATTATTTTCTGCTTCTTCTAATTCCTGGCGCGCTTTATCAACTTCGGCACGTTTATCATTAACCTTTTGAATCTGTTCTTTCTCTTTGCCGACTTTATTCTGAAGTGTTTTCTGCTCTTCTTTAATATCTCCGAGCTCGGTTTGCAGTTCTGCCAGACGGTTTGCCGATACCGTATCCTGTTCACCTTTTAAAGCCTGCTCTTCAATTTCAAGCTGCATCACGCGGCGGTTAATCTGATCAAGCTCAGTCGGGTTAGAACCCATTTCAGTACGGATTGTCGCACTCGCCTGGTCCATTAAATCGATTGCTTTATCCGGTAAAAAACGGTCTGTAATATAACGGTCCGAAAGTTCTGCCGCAGCAACGAGTGCACGGTCTGTAATTCTTACACCGTGGTGGACTTCATAACGTTCTTTCAGCCCGCGTAAAATTGAAATTGTATCTTCAACATCCGGCTCAGGCACCTGAACTTTTTGGAAACGTCTTTCAAGTGCAGAATCTTTCTCAATGTACTCACGGTATTCGTTAAGCGTTGTTGCACCGATACAGTGGAGTTCCCCTCTTGCCAGCATCGGTTTCAGCATGTTTCCTGCATCCATGGCGCCGTCTGTTTTACCCGCACCGACGAGCATATGAATTTCATCGATAAACAGCAGAATTCTGCCATCTGATTCTTTAACTTCTTTTAATACTGCTTTCAGTCTTTCTTCAAACTCACCGCGGTATTTTGCGCCCGCAACCAGTGATGTTAAATCGAGTTCGAATACTGTTTTGTCGAGCAGGCTTTCAGGAACATCCTTACGGACGATGCGCTGTGCCAGTCCTTCGACAATCGCTGTTTTACCTACACCCGGTTCGCCGATTAGTACCGGGTTATTTTTTCGTTTACGGCTTAAAATACGAATAGTATCACGGATTTCTTCATCGCGGCCGATGACCGGATCCATGTTTCCCTTACGTACTTCTTCCACCAGATCACGCCCGTATTTTTCCAGGGCTTCATATTGATTTTCAGGATTTTGTGTCGTCACATGATTTCCTCCTCTGATTTTCTTTACTATTTCTTTAATAATTTCATCCTTATTGCCAACAGCATTTTTTAATATGCTGTCCTCTTCAAGCGCAGCAAGCATTATGTGTTCCTGAGAGATAAATGTATCTTCCATCTCTGTCATTTTCTTTTCTGCATTATTGTATAAGCGCGAAAAACCGTTCGACATATATACACCGTATTCAACACTGTCTCCGGTTACTGCATTATAAGTTTTTAATTTTCTGTCGTATTCTTCAATGATTTCTTCAGCGTTAATGTTTGCTCTAGCCAGTATATCGGCTGCCATGCTTTCATCCGCTGTCAGCATAGCTTTTAATACTGCCTCCAGTTCGATCGTCTGCAGCTTCAGCTCAACAGCTTCCTGCTGTGCCTTTTCAATAATATTCTGTACTTTTAAAGTCATTTTATTAATATCCAATTTACTTCACCTCAGTTAAGTAAAATTAAGTCTAAAAGATGTTTGACCTTTTTTGACCTTAACTTAATTATACGCTTTTTCTTCTTTAAATCAAGTAATTAATAGCAATATTGAACAATTTGTCATATATTTATTGATAGGTATTTAAGGAGGAATTTTAAAGTTGGATATCATTACTATTATTAAATATGTATTTTTAGGATTGCTTCAGGGTGTTACTGAACCAATTCCTGTTTCATCCAGCGGTCACCTGGTAATCGCTCGTGAAATGTTTGGCATCGAAGCTCAGGGGCTGTCGTTTGAAATATTTTTAAATACAGCTTCGCTGATTGCAATTCTGATAGTCTATAGAAAAGATATTATCAGTATTATTCAGAACTTATGGAGATTTGTTTTTAACGGTGCCAGAGATAACAATGCAGTGACCGATTTTAAGTATACAATCTGTCTTATTATCGCTACTATCCCGGTCGGTGTTGCAGGTTTGTTATTAAAAGATGTTATCGGCGAAAATATCTCCGTTGGCTTTGTAGGTCTTATGCTTCTCGTTACCGGTCTCGCTCTTTTATTCATTAAAAATAAACGCGGTGTTAAACGAGACGGTGACCTTACAATCAAAGATTCAATTATTGTCGGTATTGCGCAGTGTATAGCATTAACTCCCGGCATCAGCCGCAGCGGCGCTTCAATTGTCGGTGCGATTGCTGTCGGATTAAGTCAGAAAAATGCGCTGCGTTTCGCTTTCCTGTTATACATTCCGGTATCTGTCGGTACTGCAATGATTTCAGTTGGAGATATTGTTAATGATCCGAACATGAGTACTTTATGGCTTGCATATCTTCTTGCCTTTATCGTAACAATTATTGCGACGTACTTTGCAGTTAAATGGCTGCAGAATGTAATGGAACGCGGTAATTTGATTATTTTTGTCTATTACTGTTTTGCACTTGGTGCATTTTCAATACTCTACCAGTTCATCTGGGCATAATAAAAAACCCGCGAAGAAATTTCTTCGCGGGTTTTTCGATGCTAAAAATAATATTAGCTGACGCCTAATGCAATTTTCGCATAGCGTGTCATTTTGTCTTTATCCCATGGCGGGTTCCAGACGATTGCAATTTGTACATCTTTAACTTCAGGCAGTTCTAACAGAGAATGTTCGACCTGTCCCATGATTTGCGGCCCCATTGGACAGCCCATCGATGTTAAAGTCATTTCTACTCCTGCGTTCCCCTCGTCGTCGAGGTTCACACCGTAAACTAAACCGAGGTTGACTATATCTATACCAAGTTCGGGGTCAATAACATTTTCTAACGCACCGTACATGCTCTCTTCCATTGCTTTATCCAAACTAATCACTCCTAACTGTAGTGTATATATCATAACTATAACAAAAATTATACATTCAATAAATATAAATGCTATTATTAAGTAGAAACATTTTAATTTAAACATAAATAAAGGGAGATTTATATGGACAAGCATTTAATCTGTTTAGATTTAGACGGCACTTTATTAACGGATGAAAAGACAATTACGCCGTACACAAAAGAAGTGCTTACAACACTTAAACAACAAGGGCATGAACTGATGATCTCTACTGGACGCCCTTACAGGGCAAGTGTTCCATACTATAAAGAATTAAAAATGACGACACCTGTCGTAAATTTTAACGGTGCATTTGTCCACCATCCAACGGACTTCAGTTTCCAAATGAAACATGAAACGCTGGACATTGATATAACCAGAGCAATTGCCAGAAAAATACCGGAACTTAATATTAAAAATATTGTTGCAGAAGTTAAAGATAATATATATATACACTACCATGACAGCGTATTATTCGATGCATTTAAGATGGGTGATCCTAAAATCAGTGTCGGCAATTTATATGACACGATTAATGAAGATGTTACCAGTATACTCGTCCAGGCTGAAGAGGCTGAAATGCCGCAAATCCGTGAAACGCTTGATGAACTTTTTGCTGAGGTCATTGAACAGCGCCGCTGGGGCGCACCATATCCGGTCCTTGAAATTATTAAAAAAGGAATTAATAAAGCTGTCGGCGTCGACTATGCCAGAGAGTTCTTAAATATTCCCCAGAGCCGGACTATCGCATTCGGTGATGAAGATAACGATACAGAAATGCTTCAGTATGTTGAACACGGTGTTGCGATGAAGAATGGTATCGACGACATTAAAGGTATTTCAAATTACGTTACTGAATCTAACAATAACAATGACGGTATTGGTCGTTTCTTAAATGAATTTTTCGACCTGCGCCTGAAACCATAAGGAGGAATTATAATGAAACTTATAATCGACAGCTGTGCTGATATTTCTTTAGAAAGAGCACGCGAATTAAATGCTGAAGTTCAGCCTTTATCAATCCAGATAGACGATCTCAGCTACACTGATCAGATTGAAATTACAAGTGAAGAAGTTATCCAGGCGATTAAAGATGGCAAGCGTCCAATGACAAGTCAGCCGAACCCGGAGAGTTTTGCTAAAATTTTCAAAAAATATGCAGAGCAGAATGAAAGTATTATATACCTCGGTTTATCAAGTGCTTTATCCGGAACATACCAGAGTGCAGTGATTGCCCGTGATACGGTACATGAGGAATATCCTGATGCAGATATAACATTAATTGACACATCAGCGGTCAGCTACGGTCTTGGTCTTATCGTTGAACGTGCGGCAGGCTATATAGCTCAGGATGACGATAAAGATACAGTTATCTCAAAAGTTGAAACAGATATTTCACAAATCAGACACCTGTTTACAGTGAATGACTTAAACTATTTAGCTGAAGGCGGCCGTTTATCGAAAGGTTCAGCTTTCTTAGGCGGACTGTTAAACATTAAACCGCTGCTGCACGTTGAAGATGGGAAATTAGTTCCCCTCGAAAAACACAGAGGTCTTAAAAAAGTGTTTAAGCGCATGACTGAACTCGCAGATAAAGAAGGCGCATCCGGCACAGCGCATATTGTTCATGCTGACGCTGAGAAACTTGCGAACGACTTGAAGAAACAGCTGCTGGACAATACTGCAATTGAGTCGGTTAATATTTCCGGCATCGGACCGACAATCAGTTCACATACAGGCGATGGCACTATCGCATTGTTTTACTTTAAAGACGTTAAGTAGTAATGACTAAAGTTATAGTGGTTGGAGGTGTCGCAGGCGGTGCCACTGCTGCATCCCAGCTGCGACGTTTAAACCCGGAAATTGAAATCATCATTTATGAACGCTACCGCGATGTCAGTTACGGCTCATGCGGCATGCCCTATTACATCGGCGGTGAAGTCGACAAATGGGACAGCCTGGTAAACATGACTCCTGAGAAATTCAAAGACAAAAATATCTTTGTGAAAACGGAACATGAAGTCACTGCCGTAAATTCTGCAGATAACACTGTCACTGTGCTTGATAAAATAAATAAGCAGGAATTTACTGATTCATATGATTATCTTATTTTATCTCCAGGCGGTTCACCGAAAAAGCTGCCTGCTGTAAAAGACTCAGAACAGGTATTTTCGCTTCATAAGCTGGAAGATCTGGACTATATAATGGCTTATATAGAAGATAAAAAAATTAAAGAAGCAGTCCTTGTAGGTTCCGGATATATCGGTTTAGAAGTCACCGAGAACTTAACTCAGAAAGGCATTCACGTGACGATTCTGCAGCATGATGAACAGATATATAAAAACATCGAAGCGGATATGAACGGTGTGCTCTATGAAGCAATGACCGAACATGGTGTTACTCTGATGTTAAATACGGAAATCGACAGTATTGAAGGTAAACAAGCAGTATTAACAAACGGTGAAACGATTGATGCACCACTTATTATTACTGGCGTCGGTATTACTCCGAATACAGTATTTTTAGAGAGCTCAAACGTCATTTTAAACGACGGACTTATTCCTATTAATAAAAATGGCCAGACAAATATTGATAATATATATGCTCTCGGTGACGCGACTGTCACGCATTACCAGCATGTACCTGAGCTGACAATGCAGGCAGCACTGGCATGGCCGGCACACAGACTTGCACATATTATTGCCAACCAGATTGCCGGAGATAAGTCGATTACCCACGAAGGATTTCTTGGCACAAACATCGTTAAATTTTTCGACTATCATATTGCGATATTCGGTTTATCCGAAAAAGAAGTGGCGGACATTCCCCATTTTGTTGTCGATCAGAAACAGAAAAATAAATCCGGCTACATGAACGATGCAGCACCGATACATGTGCGCGTATACGTCTCAAAAGAGAGCGGAATTATATTAAGAGCTGCAGTTGTCGGAACCGGAGGTGTCGATAAACGCATTGACGTATTATCGGCACACACCAGACTCGGCGGCACAGCATACGATCTGATCAATATTGAAGTTGGCTATTCACCACCTTTCTCCAGTCCGAAAGACGTTATTAATATGGTAGGCTACAAAGCGATTGCGAAAGCCAAAGAAAAATAAGTTTGTTGAAAGAGACCGAATTCATTGCTGATGAATTCGGCTTTTTTTGTGCTGCTTGCAAGCTAAATTGTCTTCCTCTGCCTGTGAGAAGATATTGCAGGCAGAGGAAAAACTTCTCCCAAATCAAAAAAATCGCACTCCCCTTAAAGGAAGTGCGATTCATATTCTATTTCTTACTTATTATTCTTTTCCTGTTCTCTTTGTGCTTTATATTTTCTGCTGCGTCTTGCTGCAACCCAGATAAATATCGCAAACAGTCCAAAGATTAATAAGGCTGAGTATAAGTAGCCATTGTTAAAGCCTGCTTCTTCAATAACTGAATACAGTTCTGTTTCTTCTCTATCAAGTACAGCGATATATTCTCCATCATGAGGGCGGATCATATCCCCGATAAGCATTCCGCTGTATACTTTACCTTCTTCTTCAGCTGACTGCTCAAATGTAATAGATTCTGTTTCAGCCGTATTATTTACATTCAATATATAATCAACGTCATCTGTGTAGTACTTAACGACATAGTGTCCATCTTCGTTCAGGATTGTCTCAGTTTCTGATTCAGGTGCCTGCATAATCGCGTGGTTCCTGTATACTACTGCGATATTCTCAAGATACTCAATAACTTCCTTATCACTTCTAAAGTCCATTTGCGGGTGAATTTCCGGATAGCTGCTGCCGTTAAATGCAACTTCTGTACCGTATGTCATCGCACTCGGTCCCTGATAAGCGTATAAGTAGTTCCCGAGCTGCTGCACTCTTGTACCCGGGAACATATTCTGTTCTGCCGCGTGGTAAGTAAAACGTTCAGAGAACCAGTGGTCTGCCATAATCATCTGTTCATCTTCAGGGAATTCAGGAAGCTCCTGATTAATTCCGCCGTAGGTTTGTGCTAAATCTGCTCTGAATTCTTCCGTTGCTATCGTATCGAAGCCTTCAGCAGTTAACCCTTCTGTCGATAAAATTCCGTAAGTATCGATATCTTCAGGTAAAAACTCTTCAGCATTAAGCCCATCCTGATTTATAAACATGCTGATACCGTCTACATCGTAACTATCGATAAAGTTCTGAACCATTGCACGGTATGTGTCCTGGTTATCCGCATTGTTAAGGTCAATTATTTCTCTGTCGATATCTGCGTAGTAATCTGTCTGAATTTCGTTAAATTCAGGCGCTTCTAATGCTGTATAATCATCAGTTGCAACAGCCGGCATATCAACAACAACTTTTAAATCAAGTTCATGTGCTTCATCGATTACTTTTTTGAAATCTTCCGGGCTGCCGTAAGATTGCGCAAGCGCGCCGTAATCCGTAACATCATAGCCGAGATAATCATCTTCGGCGCGCTCCATTACCGGAGACAGCATAATCGTATTAAATCCCATATCCTTAATATATTCAAGATAAGGAACGATACCGTTAAAATCACCGCCGAAAGGATAGTAAGGATCGCCGTCCGGAGTGACTCCGACATCATTACCTGAATTATTATTTAAAAACCGGTCGACAGTAATCATATAAACTCTGTCATATGTATTCTCTTCAGCCGATACTGCATTGCTGCTTACAAACAGCAGTGCCAGAATCATGCTCACAAGCGTTAAAATTCTCTTCATAATTTTATCCTACCTTTTATTCGTATAATTATAAGTATACTAAACTTCAGTTAAATAGCTTCTGGTTTCACTAATTGTTCATAAATTTTATTTTAACACGTAGAATAAATTTATTAACTTAAAGATAAAAATACCGGTCCGTTAAATTTTAACAGACCGGTATTTTAATTAATCATTCAATTTAGAAGCTAAGCATACCAAGCGGCAGCATTGCTCCCATAATTACTGTGGCAACGATAGCTACAAGACAAATAACTAAAAGCACCGTCGCTTTTGCAGAATTTTTCTTAAGTCTTACGATAGCCATTTCCATAAATCCGATTGAAAGAATACCAAGCAGTGCTTTTATGCCGTACTGCATATGTGATCCTGCATTGCTGATACCTTCCATATTGCCCACGTAAACCATAAATCCGCTGAATAATACAAGCAGATAGAACACTCTTAACACCATATGCATAATAAATGCCGGTTTGTTTTCAGCAGTGTTGTTCTTTTTGTACATAAAGTAAACAGCGATAAACAAAATGAACGAAACAATAATTGCCGTTAAGTGTAAATGTAACATAGTCTGATTCCCCCTCTACATTAATGATTCCTGTAGTAGTATATCATGGAATGTTTACTCTATGTGTGTCGTTAATGTTCCAATTCCATCGATTGAGACACGTACTGTGTCGCCTGATTTTAAGAATCCTGTCGGATTCATTCCGGCACCGACACCGGCTGGTGTACCTGTTGCGATAACATCTCCCGGCTGAAGTGTCATATATTTAGAAAGTTCCGCAACCAGTTCATCAATTTTTCTTACCATTAATGATGTGCTGCCGTCCTGACGGATTTCATCATTAACTTTAGTAACAATCGTTGTATCCTGCGGATTTGGAATTTCATCCTTGGTTACGATATAAGGTCCCATCGGTGTTGCCAGACTTTTCGATAAGAAGGCCTGTTTGTGTGATTTTTGTAATTCTCTCGCTGAAATGTCATTAACGATTGTGTAGCCGTAAATATAATCATAAGCCATTGAACTGTCTATGTTTTTTGCTTCTTTCCCGATAACAACACCGAGTTCCCCTTCATAGTCCAGCTGTTCAGTCAGATCTGTGAATGAAGATATTGTATCTTCATCTCCGACCAGGCTTGAATTTGCTTTTGTGAAAACATACAGCTCAACTTCACTCTTCATTTCTTCAGTATGAGCTTTGAAGTTGCGGCCAAAGCCGATTGTATTATTCGGCGGTTTAACCGGCGCTAAAATATTAATATTTTCAAATGGTGCTTTGTACTTATCAGCATTATCAGATGCTTCTGCACTTTCAACAAGCTTTCTGACAAGTTCCTGAAAATCCAATGTGTGGTACTCAGTAATGCCTTCCAGTAATGTTCTCGGATAATCCTTAACATCACTGAAATCCTGGAATAAGAGCGGAATAATCCATGCACTATCTTCACGTTTTACTTTGACACCATAATAATTCTTTTCTTCAAATTCAAAAGTTAAAAATTTCATTGGACAATCTCCTTTGTTTTCTTTCATACAGTATAACAAACATTATTTAATTATTCTTGTTTCATTTTCTTATTTATCAGAAAAGTCTGTTCTAATGCGGAAATATTATATTTAGCCATCACATTCGATGCAAAAAGCAGCAGAATATAAAGCGCTGTGACAATAAGGAGCAGCATCTGTACAGAAATCTGCCCGTACATCGCCATGCCGAAACCGTAAAATATAAACATCATCAGAATATTAAATACTATATATGAAGTTAATCCGTATCTTCCCAAATTAGAGAACAGCTTAAATACCGGTTTTGGAATGCTGTCAGCAATATATGCCAGAATCATAAAGTAGCCGATTGCTGTTACCGGACCGCCGAATCCTTCTCCGAGTGTCTCTCCTGCAGTTGTACCGAGAGAAAGCACCTGCAGGAGCTTTGTTGCAATACCTCCGGCCAGCAGCGCCATAATAATTCCCCCGCTGATAAACGGGCTGTCTTTAATGAATTTGGAAAAATTTAATTCTCTTAATGCAATACCGAGTAATATCGACGGTAAAATAATAAAGATTGCACCGTACAGCGAATCGAGACTATTGTTGGTTATTGTATCGATATTCATATTGATAATCGCAAGGTAGTCTGTACTTCTGTACGTACTGATAAATTCATTGACTCGCTGAATACCTGAATACATATGCTGAATATTAGAATTCAATCCTGTAATAATTTCCAGCACAACGTTAAACATTAAATGAAGTGCGAATAAAACCAGTGATGCTGCGAGCGTTATTATCCAATGGCGTCCGACAAAAATCAGGCCGATAAACGCCATAAGAATAACAAACGGCAGCGCATCAAATCCGAATATTAAAACCGCATTTAACAGCAGTATTACGAATGCAATCCCGAGTACTTTAGCCAGATGCTTTTTACCGGTATAACCGTACTGGCTCAGCATATAGCCGATAATTATACTAATCAGCGGTATAACTGAACCTCCGGTAATGATATTTGTAATATTAAATACGTTCAGGTCCCGGCCGAATAAATATTCGAATGGGTTAAGTTCATTAAGCGGCATCATAAAATATAAACCGCTGTATATAAATAGCAGTATCAGCGATACACCGCCGATAAAATAAATATGTCTGTTTGAATCATTCAACTGGAATCGCCCCATAATCAAAAAAGTAAAGCACGGCAGTGACCGGCTTGCCAAGTGAGACCTGCGCTGATTTTGTATATATGTCCATCTGCGTGCTGTATCTGTCAGCCAGCTGTTCACCTGTTAAATTCGTTCCCGCTACACGGTCTGTCTTGTAGTCAATAATAGTATAGTGATCATCATACTCTAACAGACAGTCGATAATCCCCTGGACAATCTGTTCAGGGTGTTCTGCATAACCGATTGCCTCCTGGCTCATTATAAACGGCAATTCTGTATAAATACCCCGCTGTTCATTCAAGAGCTCATTCATCTTGCTGTCGTTAAAGAACCGTGCAGCATTTTCTTTCATTTTCTTAATATGCACTGTGCTTAACAGCTCGTAGTTCTCACTGTAATTATCGATGAGTGTTTCTATATATGCAGTTTTCGCATTGTCATCCATCAGGCTGAGCGTCTGCCACTGATGCATAATATGCATCATCATTTCGTGCATAATCGTCCCGAAAATCGGTGCTTCAAGAGAATCCGCCAGGAAATTCGGTTCCCGTAAATTCACTTCACTCGTATGGTTAATAAATTCCGCACCGTCAGGAATTGTTTCATTCCTCCGTTTAATGGACGTGACCGATTCCTTCGTCGTTACTTCAGTATCACCAGTATTCGGATATGTGTAAAATAACCTCTCACGAACTTCAGGTATAATATCCGCGTTCAGTGCATCGATATCTTCGAGACTCGTATACTCTATTCGTTCATTTTCGGCAGCAGCTGACAATTCCGCTTCCTTCACTTCGATATACGGTACATCTGACTGCATTAATACCGGAGCCAAAAAGTCCATTGCCGAGCGCAGTTCTGCACGTGTTTCAAAAGAAGGCTTCTCCTTCCGGCTGAAATCGTATTTGTATTCCGCTTCACCTTTAAACATCAGCGGCAGATATAATTTCTCTTCCGCCCGTGTTAAGGCAACGTATATCAAACGCAATTCTTCACTGAGCTGTTCTATATTCAGAAAATCATTTGCGGTAAAGCCGTGAATACTCTCATAGTGATAATTTAACTCATCATTAAAATTATTAAACACTATACCAAGTTTCGGATGTACATATACACGTGTCACTTTCGTCAGCGTATAATTCTGTTTCAGGTCCGCATATATTACATGTTTGAACTCCAGCCCTTTTGAACTGTGGATTGTCATCACACGTACTGCATCATCTGCATTTTCAAGCGACCCCTCTTCTCCGAAATCTTTGCCTTCAGAAATTAAGAAATCAATGTAGCTGATAAACTGATACAGACTCGTATTGTTCATCGACTGAAATTCCAGGGCCCGGTCAATCAGTCCATTCAGATTTGCTCTTCTGGCAGAACCGCCCGGTAATCCGCTGAAAAACTCGAGAATATTAAGTTCAAAATATATTTCAGAGATAAGTTCCGGCACACTTAAGTATTTTGCATGCAGCTTCAGCTCTTTAAAGGTCCCTGTAAACTCTTCTATTTTTCTTAATATAAATTCATCATCGTTATATTCTGTCAGTGCTTCATATAAATATTTTTCTTCTGAAGCAATCCGGATCCGCGAGATTTCTTCTTCACTGAAACCGAACATCGGCAGACGCATCACTCCGGCTAAATGGTCATCCTGCAGCGGATTATCTATCAGCGATAAAATACTCCGCATCGTTAAAATCTCAAAAGTTTCAAAGTATCCTTTGTTGACGTCAATGCTGATTGGAATATCCGCTTTCTGGAATTCATGGCGCATAACATCAGGTGCGAAACGGTTTCTGTTTAAAATAACGATATCCTGATATTCTGCACCTTTTTTGTAAAGTTCCTGCACGAGTTTAACTATCTGTTTAATTTCCAGCTCATCCGCCTGTGCCGACTTTAAAGTCTTATCATAAATTACCGGCAGCACTTCTACTGTCGATTCCGGCTCTGCCGTCTCGATGCCTTTAATTAGCTTTTCTTCATCTGTGTAATCAATTTCACCAAGTTCTTTATCCATAATATTTTCAAAAATTAAGTTTGTTGCGTCGAGTATTTCAGAGCGCGAACGGAAGTTGCGGTTAAGCTGTATCAGCGTGCCGCTGTCAGGCTCATTAAACCGTTCACTTTTATCGATAAACAAATCAGGTGCTGCCTGTCTGAAGCGGTAAATTGACTGCTTCACGTCACCTACCATAAACAAGTTGCCATCGTCTTCCCCGCCGGATTTCAGCAGCTGGATAATTGCTTCCTGGACGCGGTTTACATCCTGATACTCATCAATCATAATTTCTTTAAATTGTTCTTTATAACGGTTCGCAATTTCAGATTCGTTGGCAGTTAAAATCCCAAGCGCGTAATGTTCGTAGTCATTGAAATCCATCTCATTAGATGACTGTTTATCTTTTCTGTACGCTTCAATCACTTCTGAGACAATGCTGATTAATTGATTGTTCATGCCGTTCAGCGGTGCAAGTTCTGCTTTTACATCATCCGGTGTATACTGTTTTAAATTGCTGAGCTCCTGATACAGAGCGTTCGCCGGCTTATTGAAGCGTTCGTTTAATTCATTGCCGTATGCTGCAGCACTTTTAATAAAAGCATTTGCCCCTGTAACCAGTTTTGCCGGCGGCAATTTGAAATACCCTTCATTGTTGAAGCTCTCGAGCGCATGCAGTACGTATTTGTGCATGACAGCAAGTTTTTCATATGCATCATCAATCGGTTTCTCTTTTAATTCTTCATCGCGTTCTGCACTATCGTATTCCGCTCTAAGCGTATACAAATCCTGGTCCAGTTTCTTTAATTTCCGTTCTATAACCGCTTTATATCCGTTCAGTATAGCTGTGAGTTTATCTTCAGAAATATACTGATCGATTATATTATTTAAAAATCCGCCCGGATCCTTTGTTGCTATAGCGACGTGATACAGCTGTGTCACAAGTTTGTGAAGCTCGCTGTTATCCTTATTACTCGTCACAAACTGATCGAGTTTTAAAAAGTCGTCATCGGCCTTAACGTAAAATTGTTCCAATACATTGCTGATAATATTCTGCAGACGGATTTCAGCCTCGACCTGGCCGAGTGTGCGCATGTCCGGCGGCAGACCAACCGCATTATAATGTGTCTGAATCAAATAGAGACAAAAACTGTGCAGTGTGGATATATGCGCATCGTTCAGTTTAATAATCTCTTCATTCAAACGGGGGTCCGGCGTAGTATTATAAGTCTCACGGAGTGCACGTTCAATTTTATCTTTCATATCTTTTGCACTCTTATTCGTAAACGTCGATACGAATACTTCATCGATAGAATAATTTCCATCGATTATATTCTGCTTAATACGTTCTACGAGCACGGCTGTTTTGCCGGAACCGGCAGCTGCGGATACTAATACATCCGAACCTTTTGTTTTGATTGCTTCTTGCTGGGCAGCAGTAAATTTAACCATCGTGCACCTCACTTTCAAATGCCTCTATATCTTCGTCCGAAATACGGTTCGTCCGGTAATCTTCTGCATTTATTAATTTATCGATATGGCATGCCGCCTTAAAATCACAGAATTGGCATGGCAGACCGCCATTCGTATCAATCGGATTAGCAAGCGTATTGCCATCGTAAATTTCATCTGTTGCTGTTTTAAATTTCTCCATCACATAGTCGGAATAATGCTTGAACATTTCTGACGACAGTACACGTTTTTTCGAATTGCTGTTAAAAGTGCCGTCTTTTTTCTCCTGCAGCGGGAAATATTCATTAATATATTCAGTATCTGTAATTAAATTCTCCAGCCCTCTGTTGCCGTCGATATTTAACGTATTATCATCTGCCACGAACAGCCCTTTTGGTTTCAGCGCACTTTGGCGTTCTTTCTGTGCCTGAGTTTCGTCTTCGGCTTTAACCTTCGGTTCGTTAACATGATAAAACAGCATCGAGTTCGGTATAATTTCTCCGTCCAGCAATCCTTCTGCTTTCTTCATCAGCACGTACATATACGTAATAATCTGCAATTCGACACCGTTAAGCACATCTGACTTTCTTAAATCTCTTGCGCTCGACTTGTAGTCGATAATATTTACGTAAACTTTGCCGTCGTTTTTATAGGTATCCACCCTGTCAATTTTACCGCGCAGAATGATTTTTTTACCGTTCGGGCTTGCCAGAACAAGCTCGCCGAGTTCATCATTTTTTTTACCGAATACCGTTTCAATCAGGGTCATCTTATAGTTGCCGAGTGTTTCGATATCTTTCATAAAGAGCAGTGTCGTCGTAATTGCCTGCACTGCTTTTTCCTTCAGTGATAAGTAATATTCAGAGCGTTCAAAAATACCGTAACTGATTGTTCTTAGAACCATTTCTACCGCATTTTTTACCGTACTCTTGATTTTGTCATCATCATGTTCGAGCGTCATATTTAAATCGTGAGCGACTTTCTCCAGTGCATTATGGTACAGGTTACCGATTTCAAGCGGCCTTACCGTATAATTCTGTCTGACATTCAGTTTTAAGCCGTAATTTGAAAAATGCTGGAAATTACAATTGAAGTACGACTGGAAACGCGACACACTCGCTTTCATTTCTCCGCCGTATAACTGTTCTGCCGTTTCACTGTTAATTTTACGTGCTTTATTATCATAAGTCAGATTGCGTCTCAGTCGTTTAATAACTGCCTGTCTGTCAGCAGTTTTTAATAACTGATAGACAGACAGGAAGTGGCTGTACTGAGGCACGCTGCTTAAATCTTCCAGATAGGCTTTATCAGTCGACATCAGCTGGCGGAGTTTAAAGTGCTCCAGTGCCTCCATGCTGCGTATGCTTGAAATCAGCCGGATTGAGTTCTTCACATCATAATGCGCAGTTTTTCGGTAGGTGTAATTCAGCACATTTTCCGTTTCTCCTGGTAAAAATTCCGCAACGAACGGACTGATTTTTGTCGCTTCTTTATTTTGCAACGTTGATGACCAGCTGATGAACAGCTCATCTGTCGGACGTGTCACACCGAGGTAAAAGACGAAGCGCTCATCCTGGGCGAGCGTTCGCGCGCTCGGTGATAACGTGATTCCCCGATTGCTCAAAATAAGTTTCTCTTCATCGGTCACTATCGTTGTGCTGCGGGATTCCTGGGGCATCACATTGTAGTTCATACCCACTATAAATATATACTTTTTATTTTCCACTTTAGCGAGATCCATCAGTCCGATTATCACCTGATCAATTGTTGCAGGTCTTGTATTAAAAGTCGCTGATTTTAAGCCGTCAATAAACGTTTCATAGAATAGTGAAAAGTCGGTTTCTTCATTTTTAAAAACAGTATAGCTGTCGTCTAAGAGACGGATAAATAAATTATATGACTGTTCAGTTTCGTTTCTGAGTCTCACATCTGTTTCTTCCAGCTCATGAATTTCATCTTCCAGTTTAATTAAAATTCCATTATCGACGATAAAGTTATAAATGGCTGATACGTAATCTTTAACCGTGCTGCCTTCTTTTAATGCATTGAAAAATGTTTTCAGCTGTCCGAGTTTATTGTTTTTATAATCAATCATCTCACTCAGCGATTCCGTATTATCAATCCGGTCAATCGTACCTTCTGCATCCAAACGGTATTCAATTGAAAAGCGCTCATCATCGAACAATTCATATCCTGTCAGTCCGCGCTCGATAATAATATTTTCAAGGTGAGCGAGCAGCTGATCATCGTTCCCGTTATTTAAGTATCCGGTTTTAAGAACATTTAAAAATGATGAACTCTGAAAACGGCTCTTATAACATTCAAGGAGTGCAATAATGAGCTGTGTGAACGGGTTGCAGTCCATAGAGTGCTCAGCATCCATATGATAGGAAATATTGAACCGCTTAAATGTCGTTTTTATATGTTCCTCATAGCTCGAATCACGGTATAAAATACCGATATCGGAATATTTCGCACCTTTTTCGCGGACAAGCGTCTCAATATTACGGGCAACCTCAATTACTTCTTCCTGCACCGACGGCGATTCTGTAATCGTGATGCCATCGTAGTTTGTCATTTTTTTACCTGTTGTAATGAATTTTTCAAGCTGCGAGAGGCCGGTACGTTTTGCACGGAGAAATTCATCATCAAAGTGACGGAATTCTACGTAATGCTCACCGAACAGTTCCTGCAGTCTTGTAACTACCGCTTCAGTTTTTCTGAACAGCAGTATATCTCTTTGCGCCTGTTCGCTGCCTTCAGACTTGCTGTGAGTTAAGAGCAAATTAACTTCTTTTACCTTGCCTTCAAGAGCATAAATTAAATCGAATTCACTTTCAGTGAAGTTGTGAAAACCGTCGATATAAATTACTGCATTTTTTAATGTACGAATGTTCTTTTTACGGTTTATGTCATCTATAAAATTTTGAATCATATTTAAATCTTCAATATTATATTCCGCAATCCGTTCTGACCACATAGAATATATTTTATTTAAATCTTCATATTTTTCTGTCGTTCTGCCTCTCTCAAACTGCATATCAAAAAGCTGTTCAGGCTGGACGTTATATGCTCTGAATTCTGTAATCTGCTCCAGCACTTTCTCAGAAAATTTTATGTAGCCGCCGGATGTATGATAATAATTTAAAACTTCTTTCATATCATTCATCAATTTATGCATGAACATGACGTGTCCCGCTTCTGACAGTGACTCTTTTTCGGGCTGGCCGAGTTCATTGTAAACGTGCCACATCAGTCTGGTAAAACTGAACACGCTCGTCCGCATACTCCCGGTAACGAAACCATTTTTTGGCTGGGTAATAAGCTGTTCATAACTCAGTGTATTTTGCGTCGGTGTAACGATATATATATTCGAACCGAGCGGTGAATCCTTCGTCAGTGCTTCAATTTCATTAAACATAGTGCTTGTTTTACCGGTACCGCTCGTGCCGGTCCATAATGTGATTCCCATACAATGTGCCTCCTGACTTGAATAAAGGAGATATTAGATTCCCTAATATCTCCTTTTAGTAATATTTATAATTAAAAATCAATTGCTATTTCATTCAGCGGCCAGAATCTGAGCTGGACTTCGCCGATAATAGAATCCTCGGCGATTAAACCAAAGTCTCTTGAGTCCCTGCTGATTGGACGGTTATCACCGAGCACCAGATAGTGACCTTCCGGAATTACTCCGTCTTCCACACCCAAATCGCTCAAGGTGAAATTATCCATATAAGATTCCCCTTGGTGGGTGACATAATCTTCCTGCAGCGGTTCACCGTTTAAATATACAGTACGGTCTACCATCTCTACATTATCACCGGGGACTCCGATTACACGTTTAACGTAAGCTGAGTCTTTATTTGAATTAAAGACGATTACATCGTCCTGTTCAATATCAGTCAGATCATATATAAATTTATTTACTACTACTCTGTCGCCATCTTCCAATGTCGGATCCATGCTCAGCCCATCGACTGAAAATGAGACGAAGAGAAATATTCGTATGACAGCAATTACTATGATTGCAATTAATATTGCTACAGCCCATTCGCGAATTTCTTTTGCCAATTATGACACCTCTTATTTATTCATTTTTCTTTCCAGATATTTCTGATACCATTTTGAAAGCAGATATAACAGTACTAAAAATACCAGCGAGAGTATGAGTTTTAACGGTGAGTCAAAAAATGAAGTTATGTCATAACCGACAAGTGTCATCGATAATATCATAATAAATTTTGACGCTAATAATATATATAAGTATACATGCCTTCTTATATTAGATAAAGCTGTGATAACATTTACGACTGATGACGGTGTAAACGGCAGTGACAGTAATATGAATAAAAATGTAAATCCCCGTTCATCGATAAACTTCAGCATTTTGTTAAGCTTGTCGTGCTTTTCTATATATCTTTGTGCCGGATGCCTGAATAAATTGCGGACAATTAAAAACACTAAATAGCTGCCCGCCACACTGGCGGTGTAACTCACGAGGAAACCGACAATAATACCGTATGAGTTAATATTTAAAATAACAATTACGACAAGCGGTAAAAACGGCAGGAACGCTTCGATAAATACGAGCAGAAATCCTACGATAAAACCTAAATCTTCAAATTTTTGAAATAGCGTTTCTATCCCCTGTTCAGTCGTCAAAAGTTCGATTAATTCGTTCAAGTGTTTTCCCTCACTGTAAAAATACTAAAAGACTATATTTGTAATATAGTCTTTTAGTATAGATTATCAAATTATTTTCATTTATTATAGCATGATTAATGACGATTTATCGCTATTTAGCATACGCGGCATTCTTTTTAGGAATCAGCTTTTTAATATCTTCTTCCTCATTGCTGTTAAACATTTCGACGATTGCAGAACCGACAATCACACCGTCACAGTGCTCACCAAGTGCTGCTGCAGCGTCTCTTGAGTTAATTCCAAATCCTGCACATACCGGTACTTTGCTTTTGGTTTTAATGCGGCTGAGATTATCAAATACTTCCTGGCTGTAGCCTGCTTGTTTGCCGGTCACACCGTTAACAGTTACTGCATAGATAAACCCTTCAGCATCATCTAAAAGCTCTGTCAGTCTGTCATCTGACGTCGTTAAAGTTGCGAGTCGGATAATTGCAATTTCAGTATCGTTTAATGCTGTTTTAAGTTCAGTCTCCTCTTCAAGCGGCACGTCCGGCACAATAATTCCGCTGACGTTTGCAGCCGCCGCGTCTTTCGCAAATTGACCGAGACCGTAATTAAAGACCGGATTGTAATAAGTCATTAAGACGTAAGGTACATTTATCTGATCCTTAATTTCTGTAAGCTTTTGCAGTATATCCCTAAGACTGACATCGTGTTCAAGTGCGCGTATACCGGCACGCTGAATGACCGGGCCGTCTGCTGCCGGATCGCTGAAAGGAATACCGATTTCAATCAGATCCACTCCCGCTTCTTCCAGGGTTTTAATCTGAAAGGCAAGTTTATCGAGTCCGCCGTCTCCAGCCATAATATACGCGATAAACGCTTTATCATCCTGTTTGTTTAATGTCTGAAACATATTTTCAATCCGGGCTTTAGTCATTTTTTCTTCTCGCCTCCAGTTCTGATTTCACCATTTCAACATCCTTATCTCCTCTGCCTGATAACGACACGACGATAATTTCATCTTTTGGAAGTTCAGGTGCGATTTTCATCACATGTGCAATGGCATGCGAACTTTCCAGTGCCGGAATAATACCTTCTGTACGCGACAATTCCTGGAATGCATTCAGTGCCTCTTCATCTGAAGCATGTTCATAAACTGCACGTTTCGTTGAGAATAAAAAGCTGTGTTCCGGACCGATTCCTGGATAGTCGAGACCTGCTGAAATTGAATGTGTGCCCTGCAGCTGACCATTCTCATCCTGCAACATATGCATTTTTGCACCATGTGCAATACCTACTGAGCCGCGGTTGATTGCCGCCGCAACTTTGTGTGTATCGATGCCTTCTCCTGAAGCTTCAACTCCGATTAATTCAACATCTTTGTCTTCGATAAAATTATAGAACATTCCCATCGCATTACTGCCGCCGCCGATACATGCAACGACTTTATCCGGCAGACGTCCTTCTTTGTCTAAAATTTGTTTCTTTGCTTCTTTAGAAATAATGCTCTGGAAATCACGCACAATTTGCGGAAAAGGATGCGGACCAAGTACTGATCCGAGTACATAGTGTGTATCTTCCATATGCTGAACCCAGTATCTCATCGTTTCGTTTACAGCATCTTTTAATGTCGCAGTGCCCTCTTCCACTCTAATGACTTCTGCACCTAAGAGCTCCATTCTGAACACGTTAAGTTCCTGACGATCAGCATCTTTTGCTCCCATAAACACTTTACACTCAAGACCTAAAAGGGCTGCGATTGTTGCCGTAGCGACACCGTGCTGTCCGGCACCTGTCTCCGCAATCACTTTCGTTTTGCCCATATATTTAGTCAGCAGTCCCTGGCCGATCGCATTGTTAATTTTATGTGCACCCGTATGGTTTAAATCTTCGCGTTTTAAATATATTTTGGCGCCGCCGAGTTTTTCTGTTAAACGTTCCGCATAGTACAGAGGATTTTCACGGCCGACGTATTCTTTCATTAAATAATCAAATTCACGCTGGAATTTTGGGTCCTCACTCGCCTTTTTATATGACTCTTTTAATTCTTCAAGTGTCGCAATTAATGATTCAGCCACGTAAGTGCCGCCAAACTCGCCGTATTTACCATCCGTACTTGGATATTTATAAGTTTCTGCCATTATGTCCACCTCTGATAATTTTTATGAATGCTGCGATTTTTTCAGGATCTTTTTGCCCGTCAGTTTCTACTCCGCTGGATACATCGATAAGTGCAGGACCTGCAATGGCTGCCGCTTCCTCAACGTTTTTTGGATTTAATCCGCCGGCAAGAGCCAGTCTCGATTTATCAATTTCATCTAAAGGCAGTTCAGACCAGTTAAATGCAACACCGCTGCCGCCGTAATATTTCTCTCTCGGGCTGTCGATCAGTATATACTCTGCATCGTAATTAAATCGTTCTTTATACGACAGTGCCGAATTCGAAGGAAACGCTTTAATCGCTTGTCCTTTATACTGTTCAACAAAATCTCTGGCCTCGTCACCATGAAATTGTATAAAATCGAGACCCGCTTCGTTTAATGCGGCATCTGCCTCTTCTTTAGAAGGATTAACAAAAACACCGACTGTTTTTATACCAGTCCCTTTTAAGCTCTCAGTAATTGTTTTCGCCGTCTCAAGATTAATCCTGCGCTTGCTCGGTGCCAGCACCATACCGATAAAGTCCGGCTTTTCGGCTGCTGCGAGCTGTGCTTCTTCTACTGTTTTAATGCCGCATATTTTAACTTTCATACACTTCACCCGATTTCAGTTCTTTAATTTTTTCTTCGATGCTGTCTGCTCTCATTAACGATTCCCCGACGAGCATTCCTGCCGCGCCCGCCTGCTTCATGCGCCCGGCATCGTCTCCTGTATGAATGCCGCTTTCGGCGATAAAATGAATATCATCTGTTCCGTATTTTTTAAGGAGCGTTTCAGTATTACCGATATCGACAGTGAATGTTTTTAAGTCTCTGTTATTAATACCGATAATCTTCGGTGAAATGCCCAGTGCGCGTTCTAACTCTTCTTCGTCATGCACTTCAACGATAATATTTAAGCCAAGCTCTGATGCATAATTGTATAAATCTTCTAGCGTTTCATCATCCAGTATCGTGACAATTAACAGAATAATATCAGCACCGTGGTTATAGGCACGGTCTATCTGCCGCTTATCGATAATAAAATCTTTATTCAGTACCGGAACATCCACTGCATCAGCAATTTGCTTTAAGTCATCAAAAGTACCTTTAAAGAAATTTGTGTCCGTCAGCACGCTGATTGCATCAGCTCCGCCTTTGACGTAGGATTTTGCCTGAGTGAGCGGGTCCATTACTGCATTGATGTCACCTTGTGACGGCGAGGCGCGTTTCACTTCGCTGATTAGAGCGATGCCGTTATTAGATTTGAGGCTGCCCGTAAAGTCCAGCGGTTTTTCTCTTGCAATTAATTCAATTTCCGCCGGATATTCCAGCAGTTCTTCTTTTTTCACTTCTACTATGTCGTCTAATATTGTCATGCGCCCGCCTCCTCATTATTTTTAATGACTTCCTGCAGTTTGTTATATGCTTTTCCAGACTGAATTGCTTCTCTTGCTTTTTGGATGCCTGTGGCGATAGATTTCGCTTTATCTGCGACGAACAGTCCAATGCCTGCGTTCAGCAGTACTGTTTCGATTTGTGCACGTGTTGCGGTTCCTTTTAATACCGACTCGAGAATTTCTTTATTCTCATAACCGTCTCCGCCTGCAATGTCACTCTTATCACACAGTGTTAAACCATAGTCTGTCGGATCGATAACGACTTCTTCTATTTCGCCGCCGCGTAAAAATACGAGGTGGTTATCTCCAAGCAGTGTTGCTTCATCCATATGGCCTGCGCCGTTTATTACAACTGCATTTTTACGTCCTAAGCGCTGCAGCACTTTCGTAATCGTCATCAGCTTTTTACGGTCGTAGATGCCTAAAAATTGATAGTCCAGCTCGAGCGGGCTGATACATGGTCCGATAAAATTAAATACTGTCGGACGTTTCAAGGTCTGTCTCACTCTCATAATTTGTCCCATTTTCGGATGTACATGCGGTGCGCTTAAAAATGTAATCTCTGACTCATTTAATTCTTTCGCAACTCTGTCAGCGTCGAAATTTAAATTAACACCAAGTGCCTGGAGCACATCTGAACTTCCTGTCTTACTCGTCACACTCTTGTTGCCGTGTTTTGCGACAGTCACTCCGCAGCTTGCCAGCACAAAAGCTGAAGTTGTTGATATATTGAAGCTCTGAGAACGATCACCGCCGGTGCCGCAGTTATCCATTACTTTATTATTTACATTTGGAATATCTTTCGCATATGACTTCAATACTTCGGCAATCGCTGTAATTTCATCTACTGTTTCACCTTTATCGCTTAGTGCGATGATGAAGGCCCGGAGTTCATCATCTGTTACTTGACCGTCTAATACTTCTGTAAAAAAATCATGCATTTCTTTATACGATAAATCACTGCCGTCTTTTACTTTTACCGTTGCTGTTTCAGTTGCTGCTGCAATATTTAATGTCATAATATATTCCTCCTAAAATTTAAAAATCCCCCATGACAAAAATGTCATGGAGGACGATGTTAAACCGCGGTACCACCTCAGTTGAAGTTTTCACTTCACTCAAATGTATAACGGCATTACCCGAGCAAACCTAAAAACCGGAACCCAATTCACTGCAGAACACGCTGCCGGTTTCCACCATATCCGGCTCTCTGTTAACGAAAAACTGCTGCTACTTTATCCATTTGCTGATATTAAATTAGTGTAAATAAAAAAACTCTCCATGCTTAATATTAAAAATATTAAGGACGGAGAGCCGCGGTGCCACCTATATTGACCGGTAAAGCCCGATCCACTCATTAAAAGTTATATTAAATTAAAGTTATATAAAAGAAGTCCATTCGCATATATGAAATACCGGTTCACAGCACCACCGGCTCTCTTGTAAATCGATATATGTTACTGCTCTTCCTTCGAATTGATTTTAATACTAACAAGTTAAAAATATAAATGCAAGAGTTAAATTTAATTTATCTGAAAATTCATTCTTAATCATCCTGCTGAAATATTGGTATGACTGACTTTATCAGGTTCAATAAATTTTTGCAAATTCTTTTTATTTGAGTGTTAATTTTGACATGAAAACCGTTCATAGGTGAGATAAACCGTTACCTCTGACATGAAACCCGTTCATTGGTGAGATCACTCAAAAAAAGACAAAACCCAAAAGGGTTTTGCCTCTAAAATAATCAGTTTTATGCCCAGCCGCGATAGCGTGAGCCTTCTGCAGTTCGTTTAAGACCTACGATAAATGCTGCAAGTCTCATATCGATTTGGCGGTTTTCGTGAAGGTCATAGATTTCGTTAAATGCTGCAACGAGTTTTTGTTCCATCTTCTCGTTTACTTCATCTTCACTCCAGTAATAACCCTGGTTGTTTTGTACCCACTCGAAGTAAGATACTGTTACTCCGCCTGCTGATGCCAGTACGTCCGGAACGATCAGAACGCCTCTTTCAGTCAGGATGCGTGTAGCTTCAGTAGTAGTTGGTCCGTTTGCTGCTTCACATAAAATTTGAGCTTTAATGTTCGGCGCATTGGCTTCAGTAATCTGGTTCTCGATTGCTGCCGGAATAATAACGTCGCAATCAAGTGCAAATAACTCATCGTTTGATAATACATCTTCATACAGATTCGTTACCATACCAAAACTGTCACGGCGTTCTAAAAGATAGTCGATATCAAGACCGTTCGGGTCATGAAGTGCACCGTTGGCATCTGAAATACCGACGATTTTCGCACCTCTGTCGAATAGGAATTTAGACAGGAAGCTGCCTGCGTTACCGAATCCCTGGATGACAATACGAATGTCTTCCATCTTCATATCGCGCTTTTTAAGTGCTTCTTCAAGACAGATTACAACGCCTAGTGCTGTAGCTCTGTCACGGCCTTCTGAACCGCCGAGTACTAATGGTTTACCTGTAATGAATCCAGGCGAGTTGAATTGGTCAATCGCGCTGTACTCATCCATCATCCAAGCCATAATCTGCGAGTTTGTGAATACATCCGGTGCCGGAATATCCTTAGTCGGTCCAACGATTTGAGAAATTGCACGAACGTAACCGCGTGACAGTCTTTCGACTTCTTCCATACTCATTTCGCGCGGGTCACAGATGATTCCGCCTTTACCGCCGCCGTAAGGCAGGTTAACAATACCTGCTTTAAGAGTCATCCACATAGACAATGCAACAACTTCATCTTCTGAAACGCTCGGGTGGAAACGAACTCCGCCCTTAGTAGGACCCACTGCATCGTTATGCTGTGCACGGTATCCCGTAAATACTTTAACTGAACCATCATCCATTTTCACCGGTATACGCACTTTTAGTGTACGTAAAGGTTCTTTGATTAATTGGTACATATCGTCGTTATAACCAAGCTTATCGAGCGCCTCTTTAATGATGCGCTGTGTAGATTCAACTAAACTAATTTCTTCTGACATTTTGATCCGCCTTTTTTTGTAACTGTTTTCATCTCATATTGTATCATAAAGATTATTTTTAGAAAGTATCTTTGCTAAAAACTTTTTTAACTTTATCGAGAGCCCAGTCGAGTTCATCTTTTGTCACAACAAGCGGCGGTGCAAATCTCACTACAGTACCATGAGTTTCCTTGCAGAGCACGCCTTCATCTTTAAGCTGTTCACAGAATACGCGTGCACTTTTATTAAGTTCAAGGCCGATAAAGAGCCCTCTGCCGCGAATATCTACTATAGCTTCATGGCTGATTTTCTTCAGTTCACCGAGCAGATACTCCCCGAGTTCCAAGGAGCGGTCTGCAAGTTTTTCATCGATCAGTACATCAAGTGCTGCTTCTGATACTCTGGCTGCCAGCGGATTGCCGCCGAATGTCGATCCGTGTGATCCTTCATTAAGTACACCGAGTACTTCGTCATCACCAAGTACAACTGATACCGGGAACACGCCTCCGCCAAGTGCTTTTCCTAAAATGTACATATCAGGCACGACTTCATCCCAGTCTGTTGCAAACATTTTTCCTGAGCGTCCAAGACCCGCCTGAATTTCATCCGAGATAAACAGGACGTTGTTGCGGTCGCAAATTTCTCTCACTGCTTTTAAGTAGCCTTCCGGCGGAATATTAACACCCGCTTCACCTTGAATGGGTTCTAATATAACTGCTGCAGTATTATCATTAATCGCATCTTCCAGCGCTTCCGGGTCTCCGTAATTAACAATTTGGAAACCGTCACCAAGTGGACCGAATCCCCTTCTGTATTCAGGCTCAGATGACATCGACATTGGAATCATCGTTCTGCCGTGGAAGTTATTTTTCATTGCAATGACTTCCGCCTGATTATCAGGCACTCCCTTTACCTCATACGCCCAGCGTCTCGCTGCTTTAATTGCGGATTCAACAGCTTCTGCTCCTGTATTCATCGGCAGAACTCTCTCTTTACCGGAGATTTCACTTAGTTTTTCGAACCAGTCTCCAAGACAATCGACGTGGAACGATCTCGATGTCAGCGTTACTTTATCCGCCTGATCTTTTAGTGCCTGAATAATCTTTGGATGACGATGCCCCTGATTCACCGCAGAGTAAGCACTCAGCATATCCAGATACTTATTTCCTTCCGGATCTTTCACCCATACGCCTTCCGCTTCTGAAATTACAATCGGCAGCGGCTTATAAATATCCGTATCATACCGCTCTGTCTTTTTGATGATTTCTTCACTTCTCATTAATTTCTCCCCCTTTTATGTTTAAAAAGTCATTTAAATATACATTATTAACTATGTATTTATATCCATCATGACTGTAATTAACATTATTATCAAGAATTTTATTAAAGCCCGTTATAATAGTATTTACAAAGTTTGAAAACGTATACAATAAAACGGTATTTTATACTTATTAAGACGTAATTCCAGGTGAATAAATGCATTTAAGCTGAATATATATTCAGCTTAAAAAAATAAAAAAACCTGTGATAATCACAGGTTTTACTACTGGTATTATTCTTTCATACGTTGTTTTGCCTCTTCTATCCAGAGCGGCATCCGTTCTGCCAGTGTCTGGAAACCGTATTTTTCGGTATCTTTGATCTTCTCTAATACAGAACGCTTATCTCTTTTTTTCTCTTCGTTCTTAAAGTATTCATTTTCTTTCAATGATAAGCTGATTTTACCGTTTTCATCAATGCTGACAATTTTAGCCTTTACTATTTGGCCTTTAGATAAATATTGATTCACATCGTGAACGTAATCGTTCATCACTTCAGAAATATGGATCAGACCATCACGATTATCAGGAGTTTTGACAAAAGCACCGTACGACTGAATACCAGTAATTTTCACTTTGACGAACTGGCCGACCCGGTATTTTTTTGCCATGTTATCCCTACTTATTTTACTTCTTTTATTAAATCCATCACCATTTTAACACAGTTAGCTGAAGTAACCAAAAAAATCACATAGCAAAACACATACACCAAGCTGGCATATGTGCGCGTATTTTTCATATCAGTTATGTAAATCTGCGGAGCTCTAAGGTCGCACACAGAAATAATAGATTTCTTATTTTAGTTAAATTATTATTTCCGTGTGGAGTCATCCTTATACTCATGTTCAAGTCTTTCGAGAACTTTTTCTTCGAAGTCTTTCATCTTCTCTTCTTCATTGCGCGAATATTTTTTAATAAGTTTGTACACGATAAACGCAAGTAATATAAAAAGAAGTAACATGATAAGAGCTGGAATATATTCCGTTTTATCGTCCGGGAAATAAAGGAACGGCATCATTTTTAAATCACTCACCTTTATACAAACAAGTATATCAGAGTGTTTTATGGATTAAATATTATAATAATGACTAATTTGTGATACTTTCATCTGATTTTTTGTAATATCTATATTAAATATGTATATATTTTCCTGCTATTTTTAAAATAAAAATGTGCAGGCTGTATTAAATACACGGCTGCACACCTCTTAATTAAATATATTATTCTGTTACTTCAATTGTTTCAATAATTACATCTTCAGCAGGCTTATCCTGTCTACCTGTTTTAACATCAGCAATTTTCTCGATGATATCAAGACCTTCAATAACATGTCCGAAAACAGTATGTCTTTGATCTAACCAAGGCGTGCCGCCGTGTTTTTTATAGCTTTCAATGATTTCAGCCGGGTAGCCCGCGCCTTCAAGCTGTGAAATCATATCCGCCGGTACGTCTTTCAGCTGTACGATAAAGAACTGTGAGCCGTTTGTGTTTGGTCCCGCATTAGCCATAGACAGTGCGCCGTACAGGTTGAATGCATCTGTGGAAAATTCATCTTCGAATGCTTCTCCCCAAATACTTTCTCCGCCCATGCCTGTACCAGTCGGGTCGCCGCCCTGAATCATGAAGTCTTTAATTACTCTGTGGAAAATTAATCCATCGTAATATTTATTTTTCGCGTGTGTTACAAAGTTCTCTACAGTTTTAGGTGCAACATTGTTTAACAGCTTAACTGTTACGTCACCCATGTTTGTTCTAATTACCGCTTTTGTTTCGCCTTCTAAAACTTCTGTTGTTAATTGTGAATATGCCATGAATTTGGCCTCCTGGAAAAATTTTATTAATTTCATTTTTGCAGCAGTAATAATGAAATTAAAAAATAAATATTTTAAATTCAATACTACTTACTACTATATATACAGTATACGAGAATAGCCTGAAATTTCAAACCGTAAGCGTTTATTTACAATTAATATTAATGTATAATGGTTAAATATAATAACGTTAGAGGAGGATACACTTTGACATTGATACATTTCGCAATATTTTTACCTGTTATTGCTGCGATCGCAATCGCAATAATTTACAGGTATGTTAAAGATGTACATCTCGGTTGGTTTGTTTTACCTATTCCTGCTGTGATAGTCGCATACTTATTTAGCTTAATACCCTCTGTTGCCAATAATCAAGTTTTCCATCATACATTGAATTTAATGCCCCGTATCGGGCTGAATTTTGACGTCTACATAGATGGTCTCGGCTTACTATTCGCAATACTGATTACCGGTATTGGCTCGCTGGTAGTTTTATATTCTATCGGCTATTTATCGAAAGAAGAAAAGCTGGGTAATTTTTATGTCTACCTGCTTATCTTTATGACTGCAATGCTCGGAGTAGTTTTAAGTGATAATGTCTTAATGCTTTACTTCTTCTGGGAACTGACTTCAATTTCAAGCTTTCTGCTAATCGCTTTCTGGTTTACCAGAGACAGATCGGTTTACGGCGCACAGAAGTCACTGCTGATTACTTTCTTCGGCGGATTTATGATGCTTGGCGGATTTATCGTCCTTCATCTTATTACTGACACGTTCAGCATTAGAGAAATGATTGCTAATGTTGATTTAATTATGGCAAGTCCTCTTACTCCGCTGGCAGTTGTATTAGTCCTGCTGGGTGCATTTACAAAATCTGCACAATTTCCGTTTTACATCTGGCTGCCGGACGCTATGGAAGCACCAACACCGGTCAGTGCTTACCTGCACTCAGCTACGATGGTTAAAGCCGGTCTTTATCTGGTTGCCAGATTTACACCTGTTTTCGCATTCAGCGAATTATGGGTATGGCTGATTTTAATTATTGGCCTCGTCACATTATTCTGGGCATCATTCAACGCCATTAAACAGGATGACTTAAAAGCAATACTTGCATACTCGACTGTGTCACAGCTCGGTCTGATTATGAGTCTTCTCGGAGTCGGGGCACTTGCAGTTTCTACCGGTGCCAACGAACAGATTTTCACAATCGCAGTCGTTGCTGCAGTGTTTCATATTATTAACCATGCAACATTTAAAGGGGCATTGTTCATGGTTGCCGGTATTCTCGATCACGAAACCGGTACACGCAGCATGAAGAAACTCGGCGGCTTAATGACGCTGATGCCTATTACATTTACAATGACACTTGTAACAGCACTATCTATGGCAGGTATTCCTCCATTTAACGGATTCCTGTCAAAAGAATTGTTCCTTGAAGCAATGTTTGAAATAAGCAACGCCAACTTCAGTGTACTGGCTGACTGGAGTGTACTGTTCCCGATTCTTGCAATCGTCGGCAGTATTTTCACATTCGTTTACTCTATTAAACTAATTCACGGCGTATTCTTCGGCAAACGTACATATGATACACCGAAAGAACCGCACGAAGCACCAAAATTACTCCTGCTGTCACCGATTATTTTATCCTCACTGGTTATAATTTTCGGCTTGTTCCCGAACATTCTGTCAGGTTCAATAATCGATCCTGCAGCAATGGGCATACTCGGTACAGATACGGCATTGAATACTGAAATTTCACATTGGCACGGATTTAATAATCCTGCACTGTGGGCGACAGTTGCCATAGTTGTAATCGGTACAGTGCTTTACTTATTCAGAAGCAGCTGGATGTTCATTTACGATTACCACAAAGAACAATTTACTTTGAATCATTTATACGACCAGGGACTGATTTACAGCCAGCTCGGCTCAGCTAAAGCGACCGACGGCATTATGAGCGGCTTCCTGAGAGATTACATGGTGTATATTTTCGGCTTCTTCGTCGTCTTCGGTATCGTTACGACGTTCTACACAGGACTGCCGATTACATTCGATGATTTCGCCCAGGTTGGTATTCAGGACATGGCACTCGTACTTATCATTTTAGTGTCTCTGGCAATTATTATGATGACACGTTCACGCATGGTTTCGATTATTATGCTCGGAGCAATCGGGTTTTCAATGGCATTGTTCTTCGCGTTCTTCAGAGCGCCGGACCTTGCACTGACTCAGCTTGCAATTGAAACAGTAACGACGACCTTATTCCTCGTTTGTTTCTATCACCTGCCGAAACGCTCGAAACATGAAGAAAGTATTAAGTTTAAATTTACGAACTTTATCGTCTCTGTAGGTGTCGGAGCAATCGTTATCCTGTTCGGTCTGGCAGCATATTCAAACAGACTGTTTGAATCAATCAGTCAGTACCATATCGATAACGTCTACGATCTCGCAGCCGGAGGAAACATGGTAAACGTAATCCTTGTTGACTTCCGTGGCTACGATACATTAATGGAAACACTGGTCTTCGGTATTGCCGGAATCGGAATTTATGCATTAATGAAAGCTAAAGTATCAAGAAAGGATGATGACAATGAAGAGCACGCTTAAGAGAGCTGGCTACAGCAAGGTACAGCGTCAGATGAATGATGTGTTTATCCAGTTTACATCTAAAGTGATATTTCTCATCATCCTGCTGTTTGCTGTAAACTTATTTATGGCAGGACACTACACACCGGGCGGCGGTTTCGTCGGCGGTCTGCTTGCTGCATCTGCTATCATACTTTTACTGATGGCTTACGACTATGAAACCGTGAAGAAAATGATTCCTGTAAACTTTCATTTAATGATCAGTCTTGGACTTGCACTGGCGATTGCGGTGCCGACTCTATTATTCTTCTTCGGTGTACCGTTCTTTACTCACCAGCACACGTATGTAAACGTTCCTGTATTCGGGGAAGTTGCTCTCCATACAGCAGTAATTTTTGATGTCGGTGTATTTCTTACTGTTGCCGGCACATCATTGCTGATTGTTACATTAGTTGGGGGGACAGAAGAATAATGGAACTCGTCACTATAATTTTATCAGGCATACTTATAGCCAGTGCCACTTATTTAATTCTGTCAAAGAGTGTTTTACGCATCATCATCGGAATTTCAGTGCTTTCTCATGGCGTCCATTTAATGATTCTGACTATGGGCCAGTTAAAACGAGGCAGTGTGCCTGTTCTTGACGATGCCGTCAGCACTTATTCCGACCCGCTGCCGCAGGCTTTAATTCTGACTGCCATTGTAATTTCATTTGCACTGACTGCATTCAGTTTAGTACTGCTGCTCAGGAACTATAAAGAGCTGGGCACTGATAACACTGAAGATATGAAAGGAGTTCCACATGACGACTAACATATTAATTATGCTCCCAATCATTCTTCCGTTTATAGCCGGTGTTATCATGCTGTTTATCGGAAAACGTCCGGTACCTCACCGTATGGTGTCGGCTGTTGCCGGTCTCTTGATGGTTGGTGTCGCTGCATTTAACGTCTATTACGTATACATCAACGGTACGATGGTTACATTTGTGAGCAACTGGTCAGCACCGTTCGGTATCAGTGTCGTTTACGACATGATTGCCGCACTGCTCGTCCTGACCACATCAATCGTAATGTTCTTCATCGTAATATACTCATTCCAGTCTATTGGTTATGAGAGAGAAAAATACTATTACTATCCAATGATTATGTTTATGATTACAGGGATTAACGGAGCATTTACTACAGGGGATATTTTCAATATGTTCGTTTTCTTTGAAGTTTTCCTTTTGGCATCATATGTATTAATCACGCTTGGCAGCCGTAAAATTCAGCTGCAGGAAGGATTCAAATATCTGGTAGTTAACATCGTATCTTCGAACTTCTTCCTCGTTGGTCTGGCGTATCTGTATTCAGTTACAGGATCATTGAACATGGCTGATATTCATATTAAGTTATCCAACTATGATGGCAACTTGGCAATTATGACAATTATTGCGGTGGTCTTTATATTCGTTTTTGCAACGAAAGCCGGGCTGTTCCCGCTCTACTTCTGGATGCCGGGGTCATACAGTGCGCCGCCTATGCCGGTAATAGCATTATTCGGTGCATTGCTGACTAAAGTCGGTGTGTATGCAATCGCCAGAACATTTTCACTGTTCTTTACAAACGACGTCGGGTTTACCCATCAAGTACTGCTCCTGATGGCACTGCTGACAATCGTTGCAGGATGTATCGGTGCGCTTGCTTATACAGATATGAAAAAAGTTATTATTTATAACATTATGATTGCAATCGGTGTTATTATCGTTGGATTCGCAATGATGGATTATGCCGGTACTGTCGGTGCAATATATTACTTAATTCACGATATGATTATAAAAGCCGCTCTGTTCCTATTGATAGGTTTCATTATTTATCGTACAGGTAAAAATGATGCTGCCGATCTTGGCGGGTTAATCAAACAGCATCCTGTTGTCGGCTGGACATTCTTTATCGCCAGTCTCTCACTTGCAGGAGTACCACCGTTCCCTGGCTTCTTCGGTAAATTATTTATCGTGGAATCTGCATTCGATAACGGTCATGCTATTGCTGCAATTATAGTGCTGCTGTCTAGTCTGATTGTGTTATACAGTATTATGAAAATATTCATCAAAGTGTTTTGGGGAGAGCCTGCTGAGCCGGTTGAACTTAAAAATATCAAATCAGATAAATTACTGTTCTCGGCTATCGGCCTTGTAATCATCTCAACTGTATTCGGTCTCTCAGCTGACTTCTTATTCCCTATCTTTGAAATGGCGGCAGAATCATTCTACAATCCGTCTTCATACTCTAACTATTTGATGGGGGTGGAATAAGTGTCATTTCAACTTTTAATTAACATCGTTTTAGCATTTTTATGGATGTTCATGAATGCTGATTTTACAGTCGGAACATTTGTTACCGGATATATAATCGGACTGGTGGCAGTATATATCTTAAGAGGCTTCCTGCCCGGACGGTTTTACCTGAAGCGTCTGTACTGGATGATACGTCTGTTCTTCATCTTTATCATTGAGTTGATAAAAGCCAATATCGATGTAGTACGCATCGTAATGGCACCTAAAATTGACATTCATCCGGGATTCTATGCTTACCCGAATGATCTTGAAGAAGAATGGGAAGTCGCTCTCTTATCCACGCTGATCACATTAACACCAGGTACAGTAGTGGTAGCAATTTCTGAAGACTATTCAATTATTTATATTCACGGTCTCGATATGGATGATGCAGATGCGGAAATCGCTAACATTAAAACTTCTTTTGAAAATGTAATAAAAGAGGTGGCCAAACCATGACAAACTTTATCAATATAGTTGTTATCATCTGTATCATTGCATTCGCATTTGCAATGCTTGGTATGATTTACAGAGTGCTTAAAGGACCAACACTGCACGACAGAGTGATTACACTCGATGCCTTCGGTGTAACGTTAATGGGAATGATCGGACTTGTATCAATGGTTCTTGATACGTCGTATCTGCTCGTTGTTATTATGCTGATTGGTATGATCGGGTTTATCGCAACTATCGGATTTGCAAAATTCCTGGAGAAAGGTGTGATTATTGAAAATGATAGAGATAATAATAGTTAGTCTGATCACAATTTTCTTAATCGGCGGCGCCTTCTTCACAGTAGTTGCTGCGGTTGGTGTTATCCGTCTTCCGGATACATACACAAGACTGCACGCAGCTTCGAAAAGTTCTACGCTCGGTGTCGGGATGACGCTGATAGGAGCATTCATATACTTTGCTTACTACCATGCAGAAATTGATACACAGTTAATACTGGCTGTTCTATTCATTTTCATTTCTGCACCTGTCGGCGCACACTTTATTGCGAGAAGTGCCTTTCACTCCGATGTTGAACCGTACCAGCTGACAATTCTTAACGAACTGAAACGAGCTGAAACAGGCTCTGAAGTTGAAACTGAAGAAACTGCGAGATTAAGAATTGAGCGCAGTAAAAACAAAGAATTGGACGATTAATATACTGAATCCCTCCGGAGTTTTCCGGAGGTTTTTTTGTTTAATATAGATTTTTTGCGTTCATGTTCCAGGGTACGCATGAAACTCAATCATGCCAGTCCCGGGAAACCACCACACAAAAAAAGGAATCCGCACCCGGATTCCCTGCTAGTCTTTATCTGCTTATCTTTTTTTCCTTATTGCCACGGTGCATCTGCTTAAGGCTACAAGCTTGTCTTGTTCATCAGTCACTTCAATTTCCCATACCTGTGATGTTGAACCGCCGTGTTTTAAAAGTGCAGTAGCCGTCAGTATACCTTCACGTTTTGCTCTCAAGTGATTGGCATTGATCTCCATGCCGAAAGCAATCTCATCATCGGCAATCATCTTAAATGCACCCATGCTTGCTGCAGTTTCTGCCAGTAGGACATTCACTCCGCCGTGCACATACCCGAATGGCTGCAGCACTTTTTCAGTAATCGGCATTTCTACTGCACATTTGCCAATCTCATCGACTGTAATTGTAATGCCAAGTGTCTTTAGCACTCCCTTATTCATACAGCGTACCTGATTCTATTAAGTCCACTATAGTACGGATCATTACACCTGTCGATCCAGCTTTAGCGAATGGTGTTGTACTTGTTGTATTGCTTGTTCCTGCAATATCAAAGTGTACCCACGGTGTTTCTTCTGTAAACTGGTTAATAAATGCAGCGGCAAATGATGCGCCCCCAGGCTTAAAGTCTGCATTAATTAAATCTGCAATATCGGATTGTTTTACTCTGTCGTCTTCAAGTTCTGACATAGGCAGGTGCCAGATGTCTTCGCCTGTTACTTTACTGCTGATTAAAAGGTTATTGATAAACTTTCTGCCCTGGTTTGTAAATACACCGGTACGGTCTGCACCAATTGCCTGTATCACTGCACCTGTCAGCGTTGCAAAGTCCATCATTACTTTAGGTTTATACGTCGTTGAAGCGTAGTACACAGCGTCTGCCAGCACAAGTCTGCCTTCAGCATCAGTATTTGATACTTCAACAGTCTTCCCGGACAGCGACTGATATACATCGTCAGGACGCATGCCATTGCCGTCCACCATGTTTTCTGCGAGTGCAAGCACTGCAACAACATGAACCGGCAGTTCTAATTTTGATATCGCGTCCATCATGCCGGCAACGTTTGCTGCACCGCTCATATCATACTTCATTGAGCGCATGCCTGTACGTGTTTTAAGCGAATAGCCGCCTGAGTCGTAAGTAATTCCTTTACCGACTAATGCGATTGGTGCGTCGCTTTTTGCATCAGGATGCTTATATTCAATCGTTACCAGTCTCGGTTTTCTAACAGATGCTTTACCTACTGCTGTCAGCAGGCCGAATCCTTCCTGAACGAGCGTATCGAAGTCTTTTACTTCACCTTTTATATATGGGCGTTCTTTAAATTGCACTGCCAGTTCATCCGCAAAACTTTCCGGATACAGTAAGTTAGGCGGCATTGTCGCAAAATCTCTCGCAAGTACAATACTGCTGCCAAGTGCTGCTCCGTGATCGTAACCGGCTTTTACATCTTCTTTTGTAACCAGTGTGATATCCAATTCATCGTGGAACTGCTTTTTATCCGCTGTATCACAGCCTATCAGTTCATGATTGCTTACTGCAGACATCATGCCCACTGCATCAGCCACTTCTAAAGGTTCAAAAGCAAATGTATCTAAAATAAACTGTGCTTGGCTGTCTTTTTCTCCGGCCATAAACTGGAATAATTTACCGACAGCTTTCTGTACTTTCAGCGCAGTTAATTCGCCGCTGTCTCCTAAACCTACAGCGATAACTTTACGGTACTGACGCTGAATAGTAACGCCGGTAGTTGTAACTTTACCGAATGTATCAGACAGTACGTTTGCCGAAATAATTTCTTCAGTCAAACCATTTAATAATGTATCCAGTTCATCAAAATTCTTCAGCTCTTTTATATTTTCAGGTAAACCGATCACAATTGCCGAATCACCGGCAATGTATTTTTCTTCAAATTTAATATTCAAAATGTGTGCCCCCTAAAACATTTGATAACCTGCTTTTCTTAAGTAGCGTATTGTCATGCCTGCTAAAATAATTCCGATAAAACCGCTGCCTAGAATGACGATATCATATATTGAAATTCCGATGATATTCTCCCATAAAATACCGAACGATTCACCGGGACTTGCTATGTAATCAAATAATGATACTCTGCCGATTATCCATAACACAATTACCGGATAAACATATGCCATAATCCAAGTCATCTTCAAAATCATGTTCAGAATAAAACTGATTCCATAAAATAAGACGAAGTACAGCAGTACAGAAATAAACAGCTGGACTATATTCATTGCCATAATTGTTTCCTCCAAAAAATAAAAGCATGGGCATTATATATACCCATGCATAATGCTGATTTTAAATTACAGGAATTTTCCTTTTGTTGCACCTAGTACTGCGCCGCCAATTTTCAGTACTGCACGAGTATCGATGACTTTCTTCATGAATGAAGCTGATTTACCTTTAATTTCACGGCCAAAAACTACGCCGATTCCATCTTTAGACCCAAGTGAACATACTGTTCCTTTATCGTCATAAGAGAATGACTCCATTTTCTCGCCATTTAAGTTAAGTTTAATATTTTTAGCAGTGTGTTCACCTAATTGCATTGCGATTTGAGCAGTTGTCGGATATGGACGGGCGTTTTCGCCAGTACCATTCATTACAGCTGCAACGTCACCGATTGCAAAGATATTCGGATAACCGTCAATTGTTAAATCTTCTTTAACGACGATACGTCCGCGTTTAACACCTTCAAATGATTCTTCCATCAGACGTGAACCGCGTACACCCGCTGTCCATACGACACTTGAAGCTTCAAGCTGAACTTCTTCTTCATTAACTTTAACAACGAAACCATTTTCATTTGCTGCAACAATTGCAGTACCAAGCATAAATTCAACACCGCGTGATTCAAGGAAATTAACTGCGTACTGAGTTAATTCATCCGAGAACATCGGCAGCATAGACGGCATTGCTTCTACACACGTAATCTTCACGTCGTTGTAGTCGATACCGTGTATTTTGCACAGCTCAGGTAATGTTTCAACAAGTTCACCAAGGAATTCAACACCGGTAAATCCTGCGCCGCCGACAAGAATAGAAAGATCTTTAGGGTCTTTTGAAGTTTTGTATTTGATAAAGTTCTGTTCAATTTCTTCGCGAGTTGTTACAGCAGTTTCAGGGCTGACGATTGTCGTTGCAAATTCGTCCATTCCTTTAATGCCGAATGATTCACTTTCAAATCCTAGTGCCACAACCAGCGTATCGAATTCGAAATCGCCTTGAGTTGTTTCAACAACCTGCTGGTCGCGGTTAATTTTAGTTACTTCTGCAGGGATAAAACGTACTTTCATGTTATCGACTACTTTAGCAATCGGATAAACACCGTCTTCCCAGTTCATTGAACCTGCCGCAGTTTCGTGCAGCCAAGTAGATTCATAGTGGTATTCATTTTTGTTAATTAAAGTAATGTCCGCTTCCTGGACTCCTATAATTTTCTGCAGTTTACTAACTGTAGATAAACCTGCATAACCGGCACCAAGTACTAAAACTTTTTTTCTTTCATAGCTCATAATTTATTTTCCTTCCCAGCGAATAAGTTTTATATGTTTTAAACTGTTATATCAGTTTCTATACCAGTTTATATATTAGCACTAAATGTTAATATTTCAAGCGTTTTCACTAATTTTAACAGTCTCCCGGAGCACCGGCATTTGCTTTAGTTCTAAATGACGAACCGCAGCCGCATGACAAGCTTGCATTCGGATTTTCAATCGTAAAACCGCCGCCGATAAGCGACTGTTTAAAATCAATCACAGTACCGTCTACAACAGGCAGATCCATTTTGGCAACGAGCATTTTAACACCGTGAAATTCGAATACTTCATCCTTTTCCGATGCTTCACTTTCTGCAGCCATACCGTACGTTAATCCCGTACAGCCTCCGCCTTGAATTTTAAAACGCAGGAAACCTTCCGACATGTCATTTGCTTCCAGCATATCTTTAACTTCGTACGCCGCACTTTCTGTCAGTGTTACTGATGACATAAAAATCACTCCTGTTCTAAATACTTTGTTACAAAAATCTCAATATCCTAATTATACTACACGGAAAACGTTAGTACCAATGATGAGTTCACTCATCAAATGCCTGATTATTTTTGTCGATCCGCTTATAAGTTTTTTCAAGAAGCTGGTCATTATTTTTAGCAGCTACGATTTCCCCGTCTACGAGAACGAAAAAACTTTTACTGCACAAACCGCAATTATTTGTGCATTCATAATCGACAACATCGATTGCCGGATTTTTATCCAGCTGAACGTACACATCATGAGTTCCTTTTTGCATATTAGCGTTGCAAAACTCTACAATTGTATACATTGATCATGCTCCTCACCTTAAAAAATAAAAAAAGCCAGAGACGTGGCGTCTCTGGCTGCGATTTAAAACACTTGCTCGATTTCTACAAAACCTGGTACTTCTTCGAGAAGTGCACGTTCGATACCGGCTTTAAGAGTAATCGTTGAACTTGGGCATGTTCCGCATGCGCCTAGAAGTCTGAGCTTCACAATACCGTCTTCTACATCTACGAGTTCAACGTCTCCGCCATCGCGCAGAAGGAAGGGACGTAATTTATCTAATACTTCTTCAACTTGTTCATACATTGTATCCTGACTGACTGCCATTATACTTCACTCCAATCAATTTATGAGCATTTTCTATATACAGTACATTATAATAGAAATCCTCTTAAAAATCCATCATTTGAAAGTCCTATTTTATGCCAGCATAAGCCCTCTCTGTGTTAAGGTCTTCGCAAACATGACCGTTAAGACTGCGAGTATAACATCCTTAATTAAAAACGGTACGACCGCAGCCATTAATATTTCCATCAGGGACATCGGTGACCCAATCACTATATTCATAATAAATGAGAAATAAAGTACGCCGCATATAAATATAGCCCCCATGCCTAAAAGCGTAAAGGTAATCATCCGTCCGGTATGTTCATTGCCGCCGGCCGCTGTAATCACCACACCTGGAATGAAACCGAGCACGAATCCGAATGACGGCGATATGAGGGATCCTAAGCCGCCGGGACCTGCAAAGACAGGAATACCAATCAGGCCGATAAATATATAGACTGTAATTGAAATTAACCCCAATTTCTTCCCGAGCAGCAGGCCGGCTAAGAGTACCATCGGCACCTGCAGCGTAAATGGTACAGGGCCGATAGGAATTCTGATTTGTGCACCGACAGCAATCAGTCCAGTAAATAACGCAGCAAAAACAAGATGTTTAGTTTTCATATTATGACTCCTGTAATTTTGATTAGTTATATCATAACAGGAAAAAACTCTCGTGTTAACCTAAATTTATTAGCGGTTAACACGAGAGTTCACTTAAATTTACAGCTGCCAATCGTACAGCGTATCAATTACATGCGAAGGCGGTATTTCTTTAGCCATTACGTCTTCTTTAGAATGCACACCTGTACCGACATGAATTGTATCCAGTCCGCCGTTAATTCCCGTTAAAATATCAGTATCGTAATTATCACCGATCATTACCGCTTCACCCGGCAGCAAATTTAATCGTGCTAAAGCACCTTCTAAAATATAACGGCTGGGCTTTCCTGTAATGACAGGTTCGACTCCAGTGACTTCACTGACAAGTTTTACGAATGAGCCGTTCCCCGGAGAAAAACCAAAATCAGTTTTAATCTTTATATCAGGATTTGTCGCAAGAAAACGCGCACCTTCCTGAATCAGCCGGCAGGCCGTAATAATTTTATCAAACGTAATTGATGTATCGAGCCCCATAACGACCGCATCCGGTGCTGTATCAGTTAATGCAATGCTGCCATCTTTAGTCAGCGTGTTTTTAAAACTGTCAGTACCGACTAAATATACTTCTGGTGAATTGAATTCCTGTTCAAGATAGCTTTTCATTGCAGCTGCCGACGTGTAAATATGATTTACTGTCGTTGTAAATCCCATTGTCTCAAACTTTTCAAGAATTTCTTCAGGATGTCTGGTCGCATTATTCGTCAGAAATAAATAGGGAACACCTGAATCGTTTAAACGGTCGATAAAATTAACAGCACCCTCAATGACCGCGTTACCGTTAAACATCGTGCCATCAAGATCGATTAAATATCCTTTATACATTGTCATCCCCGCTGAATGCCGTTACGGCCTGCGGATCGTTTTTGTAAAAGTACTCAATACTCTTTTTAAAATCTTTATAAGCACTGATGTTCTCTTTAAAATCTGCACGCATTGCTTCGTGATCCACCGACTGATAGTTTCTCGTCAGCTCTTTTCTCCACTTCAGCGTATTTTTAAACTTCTCTGCATCTTCAGGTCCGATTACTTTTTCCTGAGCCAGAATATCAAGCACATCCTGATAGTTACCCGGATCTCTTAAGATAAATGCATCAATAATCATATTACCTACGTCGACTGTCGCTTCGATAAGCATGTGACAGGATCTTTCAAGCGCAAGATTATTATCAGTATCAATCGTTTCTGACAGTCTTTCAATGTAGTCGAGACGCTTGTTTAAAAGTTTTTTATCTACAAAATACATTTCTACACCTCATCATTATTATTCTCTCTTATCATATCATATGCCTCTGTCCGGATAAGCAAAAGAGGCCGGTCACTATGAGCCGGCCTCTTCCTGAACTTCTTCACCAGGCTCTTCAGCCTGGTCCTGCAATTCGTGTTTTGAAACTTTTCGTAAAATAAAGTACGCACATCCAAAGTTGCAGTATTCATTTAAATACTCCTCGATGGCATTGACCCTTTTATCCGGTTCAACTTTACGTTTTCCATTTCTATAAAAACCGGCAAGTCTCAATTTTTCATAACCGACATCACCGACGATATAATCGTACTTGTTCAGTAATTCACTGTATTTTTCAATAAATATCTCTTCATCAAATGCATCGCGGTAATTTTCCACGAGTTCAAAGTTCATATGATCAATCGTAATCATAGACGCACACCCTTTAATCAAACTAATACATCTATGATAGCATAAAATTTACCATTATGCGTTCTGTTTAGCTACCGGGCGGTACATAAATTTAACGATAACAAACACTACAAGAAGGCCGCCGAAAACGCCGGCAAGTCCCCAAAGTACACTCGTTGTGATTCCCAGTATGACAAACCCGGCCAGACCGATTAATGCTGAAATAATCGCATATGGCAATTGTGTCATAACGTGGACAATGTGATCACTGCCTGATCCCGTAGACGACAGAATTGTCGAATCGGAAATTGGAGAACAGTGATCACCGAACACAGCACCGGCAAGAACTGCTGCAACACTCGGCAGTAAGAGCTCGGTTGTACCGAGGGAAATAATAATTTCTCCGGCAACCGGAATCAGAATACCGAATGAGCCCCAGCTCGTACCGGTAGCAAGCGCCATAATACATGCGACGATAAATATCACAGCCGGCAGAAGCACTACTGGCAGATTCGAAGTTTCAACCATTGCACCAAGCAGTTCACCTGTGCCCAGCTGACTGATTAATCCGCCGATCATCCATGCGAATGTTAATACCATCATCGCAGGGAACATCGCGAGAAATCCTGTTTTGATTCCAAGCAGAATATGTCTGCCGCTGAAATCATTGTCATTTTTCGTCTGCTTGAAATAGTAAACCAGCGTCAGCACCAGACCGACAATACCCCCGATTAACAGTGCGTGTGTAATTAATGTGTTTTCCATTACAGTGAAGACGCTCCAGTCTCCGCCTTCCATTGCGCCTGTAATATACATCGCAACGATAACGGTCAGTGCAAGACCGATAATCGGCACGATTAATGCACTTGCACTTGATCCTTCATGTACAGGCAGGTCTTCATCCTGCTCTGCGAATTCAGGTACCTTATCACGCAGAATACCTTCGTTAATTGCCAGCTCTTCTTGTTTTCGCATCGGTCCGATATCGAACTTAAAAATAATAACGATAAACATCATAACAAGTGCCGCTATTACATAGAAGTTCATCGGGACCATATACATAAAGCTCTGGAACGGTGAAATATGCGTCATGCCTGCTCCGATTAACAGCGGTGCTGTCAGCCCCATAATTCCTGCACCCCAGCTCGATACAGGTGCCATCACCGCTACCGGTGAAGCTGTAGTGTCGACAAAGTAAGCAAGTTTTGCTCTTGAAATATTATACTTGTCAGTAATCGGCTTAGCGACCTGACCGACAATCAATGCACTGAAATAGTCATCGATAAAAACGATAATACCAAGCAGTCCGGTCATTAGACCCGCACCGCGGCGGGATTTAACTTTAGTCAGGGCCCAGTTTGTAAATGCACGCGCACCGCCTGACATATTCATAAATGCTGTCATAATTCCGAGCAGTGTTAAGAAAATCAATATGTATGCATTCCACGTGTTCAAACCGCCGTCTTCAATAAATATTGCCAGAAATGAATCAACTACCAATGTGAAAAATTCACCAATTTGACCATTCGCAATAACGAATGCTGAAGTAATAATTCCCGCACCTAAACTGATGCCTACTTTTCTTGTTACTATAACAAGAATAAGTGTAAGCAGGGGCGGGATTAACGGCATGTATTCCCAATTTAAAAATGATTCCATCTTTCTTCCTCCTAATTTTTTTCAATAAAAAAATCACAAATACGCTAACAGTGCACGCATTTATGATTTATCTATTAAATGTAGCGCATCATGTAACTGACAGTGCCCAGCCTGTTAAACTGAACCCCAGAACAAATACCTGCCGGTACTATCCTTCGGCACTTTCCCCTTTCAAGTATCTTCTAAACGCATGCCTGCTGAAATACTTTACTGTTGAAAAGTGCAACCTCTACTTTTTCTTTATTCAATTGTTTTACATTATAGCATATTTCGGCTTAAAAAGACTACATCGCTTCAAGATAATTTTTTATGATATCACGCAGCAGGTCCGGCACCATGTATTCTTTTTTTGAATATCTGAACTGCGGGAAAATCCTGCCGAAAGTATACATATCCAGCGTTCCAAGTGTGTATTTCTTCTTTTCATCGATGATTTCGTCACCGATGTAATACTCGCGTTCCGACTGGATATAATGAATATTATCAGTGACGAAACAGCCGAAAATATCTCCTCTGAAGCCGAGCCCGCGTACAATTTCATCTTTATACTCATGACGGTTTGCCTGAGTAAATATTTCTTTCATCTCGCGGCCTGTGAGTTCTATCTGGACAGCGTTAATCGCATGCGGCAGCACTTTATGAAGAGAATATTCGGTCAGCTGGCCGCCTTCAAATGGACTTGCTATAAGCCCCGTATGAATCAGTCCGGCATCGCTGTCAGTAAAATCTTTAAGTACATGAGCGAGAAGCGAACTGAAACGTCCCGCTGAATACAATCTCCGGTCGATTGGCAGCGCATTTTCTTTAACGACAGTATTTTTCAAAATTGCTTTACCTTTATTGTAATAATCATTTTCAACCTGCGATAATATATCCGCTTCAATCAGCTCCGCTTTTTTGCCGGTGATCTTACCATCTTTAAATTGAAGTGTCACCTCGCCGATATATTCCCCGTATCTGCCCGCTGCTGCGAGGAGTACGCCGTTGACACGTTCACCTTTATCAAAATGATGATGCGTATGGGAGGATAAAATCAAATCAATTTCAGGAAATTTGTTCGCGAGCGTTTCATCATCGTACATGCCTAAGTGACTCATCATCACGATAACATCAACTTGCGGCTTTAGTTCCCGTAAATACTTTTCTATCCATTCAAAGGCATCTGCCACTTCCCAGTCGAGCGCCAGATAGAAAGGTGTAAATTCCACTGTCGCTGCGATAAAACCAATTTTTATACCATTTGTTTCTTTAATTGTATAAGGTTTAAAATACGGTTCTTTACTGCCCACTTCACGCAGGTTCGCACAAATCACATCAAAATCGGCATCGTCGTACAGATACTTAAGCTGATCTTGTGTCAGCGTGATTCCCTCATTATTCCCAAGCGTAGCAACGTCACACGTAGCATCATTCAACAATTCAATATTGCCTTTTCCGAGTGTCGCCTCTGTGTATGGATGCGAACGGTCGACATGGTCGCCGATATCGACATAAAACATATTATCTCTGAACTGGCGTCTTTTATTTTTAATGAAGCTCGTGAACTTCATGTAATTATGTAATGCACTGTGTATATCATTAGTATGATAAATCTTCACTTCCATGCGAGCACTCCTTAAAGAATTGTTTGTAAAATCAAGTATAATCCGAGTATAAACAAGACGGTGCGAAGCAGTACAACTAAAGCATCGGAACTGAACCGCTGATTAATTTTTACACCGATAGTCGCCCCGACGACAGCCGCCGGTACAAGGAGAAGTATATACCAATAAACGACGTTATTCTGCAGCACGTGCCCAAATGCCGATGATACACCGGAGAAGAATACCATCATCATACTCGTACCGATGGCAATAGTCGGCGGCATACGGAAAACCATCAGCATTAAAGGTGTCATCAGAACACCCCCGCCGATACCGAACAGTCCTGTTATAAAGCCGACGATAAATGTTATCGAAATAGCAAGATATGGCGGAAAGCCGTAGTGATAAACATTCCCCTGGTTATCGCGGTGTGGTTTTAAATACTTCGGGTTTCGGAAAACTTTCATCGGCCTAATTTTATTTCTGATTACTAAAAGAATACTAATAAAAATTAAAAATATTCCGAAGTATAAATTGAAACTGTCTACTGTAAACAAGCTGCTGGCATACGAACCTGCGAATGCCCCCGGCATTAATCCGATTAAAAACAGAATACCATTTTGGTTATCAACCTGCTTGTTTCGCGCATATGAAATCATCGCGCTCATACCTGTAAATATTAAAAGCATACTCGATGTACCGACCGCAGTCTGCGGTGTTATTGCCGGCAGCAGGCCAAGTGTCAGCCCAAAAAACATTAAAGCGGGAACAACAATAACACCCCCGCCGATACCGACGAGTGAGCCCAGTATAGAAGAAAGTAAACCGATCAGTATAAGCACGATAAATTCCATGACCCCAGCCCCTTAGAATAGTTTCAGCTGCTTCGGCGCGAGTCCGCTGTATTCTATGTTCAGCATGCTGATTAACTGTTTTGCATTGCCAGCTGCGTGACCTCCTGAGTTATTGTTAAAAACGATATAAATATCTTTCGTTTTATGCTGCAGTATATTGATTTGTTTTTTTAACCACTCGAGTTCCTGTCTGTTATAATCGTATAAATAACGCACGTCCCGCCATTCTTCAGATGTACGGTTCTGCTGTGTCCAGCCGTGAACGTTACGGCCGTGCAGGCGTATAAAAGCTGTATCATCCGTAACGCGGTTAACGAAAGGAATCGAGCCGATTCCTGCCTGCGGTTCATCACAGATACTGTGAATGACCTGGCTGTTATGCAGAAATTCCAATGTATGTTCTTTAAAATCATCACGGAACCATGTCTGATTACGGAATTCCACTGCGACTTTAAAAGGTTTCAGCAGTTCGATTGCAAATTTTACATAGCGTATATTTTTGCTGCTGCAGTCAAACCAAGGTGGAAACTGCAGCAGTACAAATGCAAGTTTATTTCTGTGAAACATAGGCATCAGCATTTCTTTATAGGCAGAAAAGACATCCTTGATAGAATCGTAGTGTTCTCTGTAATCGCTGTGTCCTGTCATAAACTGATGAGCTTTCACTGCAAATTTAAATGTCTCAGGAGTCTGATCGCACCATTTTTCCACCGTTGACTGCCGCTGCACCGCATAGTATGTTGAATCAAGTTCAACGATTGGGAAATGTGAAGCATATGTAATTAATTTATCTTTTTTATTTGAGAGTTCGGTGTACAGCGAATCGTGGTCGCCCCACCCTGTCAGTCCTATATAAATCATTAAATCACCTTACTTCATTTTAGCACATTTACATTGGAGGATTTGAACCATGAAGATTATTGACTTCCAAAATGTCAGTTATCGATCGATATTGCACAATATAACAGGCTCTTTCAGAGAAAATAAAATAACAACTTTTATCGGGCCGAGCGGCGCTGGTAAAACAACGTGCCTTAAACATATTAACGGTCTGATATCTCCGGATTCCGGCAGAGTTTTTTACCGCGGTGAAGATATATCGGGCATCGATATTACCGCTCTCAGAAAGAAAGCCGGCATGGCATTTCAAAGTGCGCCGATGCTGAGCGGCACGGTCTACGATAATTTAAATCTGCCGCTGCAAATATTTAATGAAAAGCTGAGTCATGAGCGTGCCGTCAGACTGCTCGGCATGGTCGAGCTGGATGAATCATTTTTATCGCGTAAAATTTCAACACTGTCCGGCGGTGAAAAGAGCCGTATTTCTTTAGCTCGCACCTTCGTCTCAAAACCTGAAGTTCTGCTGCTCGATGAAATTACATCCAGTCTTGATTACACACTGGTAAGGGAAATTGAACGGCTTGTGATGAAACTGCAGCAGGAACATCAGCTGACTGTGATTTGGATTACACATGATCTCGCTCAATCTGAGCGCGTCAGCGATGACATATGGTTTTTAAACCAGGGTGAGCTGCTGCTGCACGGTACAATTGATACATTATACAGTTCAAAGAATACAGTTATACAGCAATTTTTAAGAGGTGAACGCTAATGGGCTTTCAGGAACTTCTGCTCTCAGGTGTCTTTGTTATTATTCCTCTTGTTATTGCTGTTGTACTGAAATTAGGGCTTACGAAGGATATTGTTATCGCTTCGGTCCGTTCTATTGTCCAGCTGCTTATTGTCGGTATGATACTGACTTTTGTCTTCGACAGTGACCACAGTATTTATATGATTTTAATGATAATAGTAATGATTGGTGCTGCCAGTCAGAACGTTATTAAAAAAGGTACGCGAATTCCGGGTATTAAATGGATAATTATATTGACTCTGACAGCAGTTGAAGCTGTTTCAATGACAATCATGCTCGGTTTCGGCATTCTCGATTTCGAACCCGAACAGATTATTCCAATCAGCGGCATGATTATCGGCAACTGCATGGTGCTGTCATTGTTGTTCGTCAGTAAATTTACCGATGAACTTGAAAACAGCGAAGAAATGATAGAGCTTATTTTATCATTTGGCGGGCAGCCGAAAGATGCGGTTTCCCGCAGTTTAAAATCAGCCATTCAAACGAGTATGATACCGACGATAGAATCTCAAAAAACTATTGGGCTCGTCCAGCTTCCCGGCATGATGAGCGGTTTGATTATCGGCGGCGCTGCACCGATGGAAGCTGTTATGTATCAGCTTCTCATTTTATTTTTAATACTGACTAACGCAACAGCCGCTTCTGTTATGGTCGGATATTTATCCTACCCGAAACTGTTTAACAGCCGCATGCAGTATATGGGTTTGAAAAAATGAATAAAGGGCGGGATTGCTATGAAAAATACAGCTCATGTTAAAGGATTAATTTTTGTCATTATCGGTGCTGCGCTTTGGGGTATCGGCGGAACTGCGTCCGATTATATATTTACCGAGACGCCTGTCGACGTTAACTGGTATGTTACAGCCAGACTGACAATCAGCGGTATTATCCTATTATCTATATACACTTTATTTTTCCGTAAGAAACATCGTACAGTATGGAATAAACATACGGTGCTCATGTTCTCCATATATTCTATCCTGGGCATGACGATGGTACAGTATACATTTATGGCGGCAATCGGCTACGGCAATGCTGCAATTGCTACTGTGCTGCAGTGTACCGGTCCGATTTATATTATTCTGTATGCAGTGATGAAGAAATACAGACCTTGGACAAAAGCGGAAGCATTTATAATCTTTGCAATGATTATCGGCGTAATTCTCATTGCCACAAACGGCAATCTGATGAACCTTGCAGTATCGCCAGTTGCACTGATGTTCGGACTCGCATCCGGTGTCGCACTTGCCTACTACACACTGCATGCACCGGTGCTGCTCCAGGTCATACACCCGCTTCAGCTCGTCGGCGGATCAATGCTGACAGGCGGTATTATTATGAACTTCATTCACCCGATATGGGTGTTTGATTTTTCCTTTGACTGGACGGCAATGCAGATTATTATACTCGCACTGTCCATACTGCTCGGAACTACACTCGCCTTCTACTTGTACATTACGAGCATGAAATACATCAGTTCAACAGAAGCAGGCATACTCGGCCTGCTGGAACCCGTATCCGCAGTGCTGACGTCTGTCATTCTTTTAAACGTCGGTCTCGGCATGTATCAGGTTGCAGGCATTATTTTAATACTCGCAGTCGGAGTATTTATCAGTACGAGAAAAGCTGAAGCAGCGTAGCGGAGTTTGGTTGTTATAACTGGTTGGTAACAAAAAAACTCCACGGATCATTAAAAGTCCGTGGAGTTCTAATATTATTTAACAGTTAATGTTTCTTTTAGATCTTTTTCGACAGCATCCCACAGTTCAGGTGATGTCTTGAATTTTTCTTTCATTTCTGTAATCGCAGATTTAAACGCTGCATCGTATTCATCTGTGCCTTTTTCCGGCATATCTTTCATAATATCTTTTTGAATAACTGCTGTCATCGGTGCACGCGGGCCCCACACTGCTGCTTCTTTTTCTTCTTTATTAATCGCAATGACTTTCGGAATTACTTTGTTGCCGTTAGTCAAGTAACCATTCATCAGTTCTTCATTGTCATCACGCAGTGCCACTTTCACATCAATACCAGCTTCTTCTGCGAGTTTAAACAGAATTGGAAGGTTAAGCATGCAGTGACCGCACCATGGTTCAGCGATAACGAGCAGCACCATTTCACTATTTTTGAAGTTCTCAAATTCATTATCTTTCGTTATTTCGTGTTCGTTATAAATTTTATCGAAACCGTCTTTTAAGTCTGTAAGTTTTTCACGATACTCATCCGGCGTTAAAGCGATGTCATAAAATACTTGTAAGTTATCCATTTATCTCCCTGCCTTTTTAAGTTGTTATCCTTATTATAAGTCCTTAGAGTTGGATGATACAAATATTACATACCATTCACTGTTACTGTCTTCTTAAAAAATTTTACTGTAAGTTAATTAATGTTGCAACGACTAAAGCAATAGCCGCGATAAGCAGCCAAATTAATACCAGTTTCCAAACAAATTTCACCCATTTAATATATGGAATACCTGCTATAGCAAGTACACCCATTAATGATGCAGATGTTGGAATAATACTGTTTGTAATTGCATCTCCATACTGGTAAGCAAGGACCGCAACTTGACGCGGTATTTCCTGAAGGTCGGAAAGCGGCACCATAATCGGCATTGTCGTCATTGCTTGCCCCGAACCTGAGGGAATAAAGAAATTAATTACGACTTGTACTGCCAGCATACCTACAGCCGTCAATGCTGTTGGAATATTATCCAGTACACCACTCATACTGTTGATAATTGTATCGATAATTAAACCTGATTCCAGCACGACTAAAATGGCTCTTGCAAACCCTACAATTATCGCTCCGTAAACAACAATTTTCATACCGTCTATAAATGAGTCAAATACAGTATTGAGCTTTAAACCGCCGACAAAACCGATAATAATACCGACTGCGAAGAAGTTTGCAGCCAGTTCTGTTAAGAACCAGCCATGTGCGAAAATTCCATAGACGTTTAAAGCAATAGTCAAAGCAAACAGAATAACGATTACGATATGACGTTTTTTCAATTCCGTCAGTTCCAATGCATCATCTGTAAAATTCAGCTTTCCTGACTGACTTTCTTCATATACTATACTGCGCTTTGGATCTTTTTTGACTTTTCTCGCATAGTTTATTACGTATAAAATACCCGTAATTAATACCAGCAGATACACGACTGTTCTAAATCCCCAGCCTGAAAATATCGGCAGTTCTGCAATACCATGTGCTATACCTACTGTGAAAGGATTAAACATCCCACCAACAAACCCGGCTGCCGCTCCAAGCGTAACCATTGCTGTTCCAACCATTGCATCATACCCTAATGCAACAGCCAGCATAATACCTATCGGTACAAATATAATCGCTTCTTCCGCCATACCTGTCGTAAAGCCCAGTATTGAAAAAACAATCATAATTATTGGAATCAGCATCATTTCATTTCTTTGAACATTATTCATTATTTTTTGAATAATTGCCTCGAGCGCACCAGTTGCACGGATGACTCCGAACGCACCGCCGATAAGAAATATGTAGAATATAATATCCGCTGCTTCATTTAGCCCCGTAGGAATAGCCATAATTAAATCCATAAATGATACAGGATTCTGTTCGACATTATGGAAACTGCCGCTGACTACTTCTACTCTGTTATCCACTTCCTGACGGTCGTATTCACCCGCAGGAATTATGTAGCTGAGTGCTGCTCCTAAAATTACGATGAACAGCAGTATCGCATATGTATGCGGAAACTTCTGACTGATATCCTTACTGCTCTTACCTTTTACATTTGTACTCTCTCCCAATATAATCACCCCTGAAATTATACTAATTCAAATACCCTAAAAAAATAAATATACACCTTTTATTGCAATTTTTTAAATAATACATCAAATATTACTTAAATACAAAAAAACCGCCGCAAATAAATGCGGCGGTTCTAGATATATTAAAGTGTATTAACCGATTGATCCTTCCATTTCGAACGAGATTAAACGGTTCATTTCTACTGCATATTCCATAGGCAGTTCTTTTGTGAATGGTTCGATGAAGCCCATAACGATCATTTCTGTCGCTTCTTCTTCACCAAGTCCACGGCTCATTAAATAGAATAACTGTTCTTCTGAAACTTTCGAAACTTTCGCTTCGTGCTCAAGAGAGATGTTATCATTTAAAATTTCGTTGTATGGAATCGTATCTGAAGTCGATTGGTTATCCATAATCAGCGTATCACATTCGATATTAGAACGTGCACCGTGTGCTTTTCTGCCGAAGTGAACCTGACCGCGGTAAGATACTTTACCGCCTGCTCTTGCAATTGATTTAGAAACAATTGTAGATGATGTGTTTGGCGCTAAGTGAATCATTTTCGCACCAGCATCCTGTAATTGTCCTTTACCTGCTAAAGCGATTGATAATGTCATACCGCGTGCACCTTCACCTTTAAGGAAGATAGACGGGTATTTCATAGTAATCTTAGAACCGATGTTTCCGTCAACCCATTCCATAGTTCCGTTTTCATCAACGAAAGTACGTTTTGTTACCAGGTTGTAAACGTTATTTGCCCAGTTCTGAATTGTTGTGTAACGGCAGTAAGCGTCACGCTTAACAATAATTTCAACTACAGCAGAGTGCAGTGAGTTTGTCGTATAAGTCGGTGCAGTACAGCCTTCAACATAGTGTACGCTTGAACCTTCATCACAAATGATTAAAGTACGCTCAAACTGACCCATGTTTTCAGAGTTAATACGGAAGTACGCCTGTAATGGTGTATCCAGTTTAACGCCCGGCGGGCAGTAGATGAATGATCCGCCCGACCATACAGCCGAGTTCAGTGCAGAGAATTTATTATCCGAGAATGGAACAACAGTTCCGAAATATTCTTTAAATAATTCTTCGTTCTCTCTTAATGCAGAGTCAGTATCTTTAAAGATAACGCCTTGATCTTCAAGATCTTTCTCCATATTATGATAAACAACCTCTGATTCATATTGAGCTGAAACCCCAGCTAAATACTTCTGCTCTGCTTCAGGAATACCTAATTTATCAAACGTACGTTTAATTTCATCAGGTACTTCATCCCATGAACGTTCAGTCTGTTCAGACGGTTTTACGTAGTACGTGATTTCGTCGAAATCTAATTCTCCTAAATCTCCGCCCCATAAAGGCATTGGTCTGTCATAGAAGTGCTGCAATGATTTTAGACGGTAGTCCAGCATCCACTGCGGCTCTTCTTTCATATTTGAAATTTCACGGACGATTTCTTCAGTTAATCCTCTGTCAGAACGGAAAATAGAAACGTCCTTATCGTGGAAACCATATTTGTAATCGCCAATTTCGGGTGCTTGCTTAACCATATATGATCGCTCCTCAATACTATATTTTTTCGGATTCTTTGAATCCTTTTTCCAGTGCTTTCCAAGTGAGTGTTGCACATTTAATACGTGCCGGGAATTGGCTTACTCCCTGCAGCGCTTCAATGTCTCCCATATCTTCAGTGATATGGTATTCCTCACCAAGCATCATCTTCGAAAATTCAGCAGCCATTTCTAACGCTTTGTCTACGGGCTGATTCATGATAGCTTCTGTCATCATAGATGCGCTGGACATGGAAATTGAGCAGCCTTCTCCTTGAAACTTAACATCTTTAATGATGCCCGCTTCAACATTCAATGTGAGCTGAATCTCATCACCGCAAGTCGGGTTATTCATTTCAACTGTCATCGAACCATTTTCAACAACACCTTTGTTGCGGGGTGTTTTATAGTGGTCCATAATAACTGAGCGATACAGCTGATTCAGGTTGTTAAAATTCATACGAGAAAAACTCCTTCGTTTTTTCCAGACTTTCAATAAATTGATCAATCTCTTCGACCGTGTTGTATATATAAAAACTCGCTCTTGCTGTTGACGAGGCCTCGCACCATTTCATCAGCGGCTGTGCGCAGTGATGTCCGGCACGTACGGCGATACCTTCAGAGTCCAGCGCAGTTGCGAGGTCGTGAGGGTGAACGCCTTGAAGGTTAAAAGTAATGAGCCCGGCACGTTTATCTTTGCCCGGTCCATAAATTTCAATACCTTCAATTTTAGACATTTTGTCATAAGCATATGCTACAAGTTCTTTCTCATGCTGATAAATGTTGTCGATACCAAGTTCGTTAATATAATCGATTGCTGCATTTAAACCGACAGCCTCGGCAATCATCGGAGTACCTGCTTCAAATTTCACAGGAAGGTCCGTCCATGTCGATTCGGTTTTATATACATAATCAATCATATCTCCACCGTATTCAATCGGCTCCATTTTATCAAGCAACTCAGCTTTGCCGTATAAAATACCGATACCTGTCGGTCCGAGCATTTTATGACCGCTGAATGCATAGAAATCGACGTCGAGATCCTGTACATCAACTGCCATATGAGGTACAGCCTGTGCACCGTCAACAGAAATGTACGCATTGTGAGCGTGAGCAATTTCAGCAATGGCCTTGATATCATTAATAGTACCGAGTACGTTCGATACATGCGTAATCGCAACGATTTTCGTCTTGTCGCTCATTGCAGCTTTAACACTGTCAAGCGCTATAGTACCGTCTTCTTCCAGCGGGATAAAGACAAGTTCTGCACCTTTACGTTTCGCAAGCTGCTGCCAGGGGACAATATTCGCGTGGTGTTCCATCTCGTTGACGATAATTTCATCGCCGCTTTCAATAACCAGTTCTCCGAAACTGCGGGCAACTAAGTTAATAGCTGCTGTAGTTCCGCGTGTATAAACGATTTCCTCAAAGCGCTTCGCATTGATAAAGCTGCGCACTTTCATGCGCGCTTTTTCATATGCGTCTGTCGCTTTCGTACCGAGAGTATGAACTCCGCGGTGAACGTTAGAGTTATATTCTCTGTAATAATCGTTCATTGCTTCGATTACTTTTAATGGTGTCTGACTCGTTGCCGATGTATCTAAATATATGAGGTCTTTTCCGTTTACCTGTTCATCAAGTATCGGGAAATCCTGACGGATTTTTTTAATATCCATTCGTCAGAGCCCTCCCTTCCTTAAGATAATACCTTAAGCTCGATAATCTCTTTGAGTTGTTTTCTTACTGATTCGATAGGCAGTGCTTTTACTACCGGATCCAGGAAGCCGTGAATCACAAGGCGTTCCGCTTCTTTTTTCTCGATCCCGCGGCTCATTAAATAGAAGAGCTGAAGATCGTCAACACGGCCGACTGATGCTGCGTGTCCTGCTGTAACGTCATCTTCATCAATCAGAAGAATCGGGTTCGCATCACCGCGCGCTTTTTCGCTGAGCATAAGAATACGTGATTCCTGCTGAGCGTCAGCTCTTGTAGCACCGTGCTTAATATAGCCTACACCGTTAAAGATGCTGGTAGCTTTATCTTTCATTACACCATGTTTTAAAATGTGAGCATTTGAATCTTTACCGTAGTGGATAATCTGCGTTGTGAAGTTCGCTTTCGTTTCACCGCGTCCAACCGTTACGATTTTAAGATCCGATTCAGAACGGTCACCGTTTAAATAAGTTGTATTGTCATAAACAATATTTGAATCATTCATCAAGCCTAAAGCCCAGTCGATGTTAGCATCATCAAAAGCTACACCGCGGCGGTTAACATATCCTGTCATTTCTTTCGGCAGGAAGTCTACAGAACCGTAAGTGATTTTAGAGTTATTCAATGCGATAACTTCTGAGATAATGTTAATTTTTTCAGTTGATGATTCAAGATTTGTAAAGTAGTTTTCAACGTAAGTCACTTCAGAACCTTCGTCTGCTACTAACAGCACGTGGTTAAATAATGAAGCATCTTTATCGTCGTGAAGCACTACCATTTGGATCGGGTCTTCAATGTGCACATCTTTCGGCACATAGATGAAGATTCCGCCGTTTAATATTGCAGCGTGATACGCTGTCAATTTGTTCTCATCAATTTTAACGCCTTCAGTCATAAAGTACTTTTCTAAAAGTTCAGGATGATTGTTTGCTGCGTCAATGATGTTTTCAGCAATAACACCTTTCGCTTTAAGACCTTCGTCAAGACGCAGGTAAGCAGGTGTATTATTGTGCTGAACATATATATTTTTACTGTTATCTAGGTCAATTAATTCTTTAACAGCTTCTGGTAATTCTTCAAGCGTATTATAAGTACTGCTTTCAACTACCGGTGAAGTAACGTTAAAGAAGTCCCATTTGTCTACCTTAGTCTTGTCAGGTTTAATCATGTCAAGACTATCAAATTTATCTACTGCTTCTTTTCTTTTACCGAGCAGGAATTCTGATTCGCCTCTTGTATTAGCATTGGCAATGATCTCTTCCTTATTCAGTTCGAATGCATTTAATTCAGTAGCCATAGTGATCCTCCCGTCTTATTTATCTTCAGCGTTGACAGTTTCGTCATCGATGCCAAGTTCTTCTTTAATCCAGTCGTAACCTTCAGACTCCAGACGTTCAGCAAGCTCTTTACCGCCTGATTTAACTACTTTACCTCTCATCATTACATGAACAACGTCAGGTGTAACGTAGTTAAGTAAACGCTGGTAGTGAGTGATGATTAAAGCACCGAACTCCTGGCCGCGTAACTTGTTGATACCTTCAGAAACTACTCTTAACGCGTCAATATCAAGACCTGAGTCAATCTCATCTAAAATACCGAATTTAGGCTCAAGCATCATTAACTGCAGGATTTCATTACGCTTCTTCTCTCCGCCTGAAAACCCTTCGTTTAAGTAACGTGTAGCCATATCCGGATCCATTTCAAGGTAATCCATGTTTTTATCTAATTTCTTAATGAATTGCATTAAGTTAATTTCGTCGCCTTCTTCGCGCTGTGCATTCATTGCAGAACGCAGGAAGTCAGAGTTAGTCACACCAGAAATTTCTGATGGATACTGCATACCAAGGAATAAACCAGCTTGAGCACGCTCGTCAACTTCCATTTCTAAAATATTTTCGCCGTCAAGAAGAACTTCACCTTCTGTAACTTCATAGCTCGGGTGCCCCATTATAGCCTGTGCAAGTGTAGACTTACCAGTACCGTTCGGTCCCATTACAGCGTGGATTTCACCCTGCTTAAGTGTTAAATCAACACCCTTTAATATTTCTTTACCGTCTATTTCAACGTGTAGATTCTTAATTTCTAAAACAGATGCCATGTCTAATCCTCCAATTGAAATTTAAGATTTTCTAATACTCTTATAGTTTATAATAATTCTAATCTATAGTCAAAGTACCAGACTCTTTACAACACCTATACATTATACCTTAGAAAGCACGCAGTTTAAAGGGTTGCGGCTTGTAAAAGTACATTATTCATAAAAACACAAAACACCTCTAAATGATTTCGCTATCATTTAGAAGTGTATTATTACTTTTGTTTTATTTGAATATGTCGATTGTAAACGGCGGTTTGTAGACCTCTCCGTTGATGGCTTTGACGATACCGATGATGGCAAATACGTAAAATGCAATCGTTACTGCAGGTCCAAGTACGAGACCGATTAAAATAATTGATGTCAGCCATGCCGCAAACATATAAATCGTATACGATAAACCGAAGTTTGCGACGTGACGCAGAGCATCCGCAGTCAGCGGATCGTCATCTTTTTTAATAGCCCAGATTAAGAGCGGACCGACAACTGCAGTAAAAAGAGACACAATGTAGGAAACTAAGACCAGTGTGCTGTCGAAACCGGTATTCGGTGAATTGTTATATTCATTCATGTTAGTTCCTCCCGTTCATATATGAGTTAAATTCTACATTAAGTTTACCATTACTGCCGCTTCAGTACAATTTACTGCACAAAAAACCAGACAGCTCTTGCTGCCTGGCAAAGGGGTTTTACTTTATAAAATCAATCGTAAATGGTGCTTTGTAAATCTCACCATCCGATGATTTAACAATACCAATGATGATAAATATATAGAATGCGACGGTAATAATCGGCGTTAATAAATAACCGATGAGTATTATCATCGTTAAACCTGCAATAATTAAATAAATCGTGTATGAAATACCGAAGTTTACTAAATTGCGCAAGGCAACTTCCGTTGCAGGATTATCATCTTTTTTAATTACCCAGACAATTAATGGTCCGATTACTGCTGTGAAAAACATTAACACATAGGTAATAATAACGAGTGTTTTATCGAAACCGTTATTGACTATATTGCTGTACGGCTGTTCATTGTTCTCCATTAAAACTCTCCTCCTCCGGTTAATTTCATCTATACCCTGTATTTTATTGCCAAAAACATTTAGTTCACATAATTTATCTATTCGTACATTTCACGAATAAGTCAGTACTGGTATAATGTACTATAAACAATTACAACACTTGCGAGGGAATATTTTTGAATACAAATACTGCTTCAACTGACAGTCCGTCAAAAATTATAAAACTATTAACCGACATAAAATATTTATTAAAAGGCAAAGTCCTTGTCGCTAATGTACTGCCTGTTTTTACAGCGTACTGGCTGGCACTTTATTTTAATGGGGAAAACTTTACCGATCACTGGCTGCTCTTTATTTTAACTATAACCGGCAGCACGCTCGTTATATCTGGTGCGCTGATGTTCAATAACTGGTTTGAATACGATCTAGATAAAAAAATGGACCGCACGCAGCGCCGTCCGACTGTAACCGGTTCGTTTTCATTAAAAGGTGTGCTTATTGCAGCGATTGTTACGACAATTACCGGCATGACAATGATGATGCTGACAACAATTGAAGCAGCCATCTATTCATTCCTGGGCTGGTTCTTCTACGTTATCTTATACACCTTCTGGTCCAAGAGAAGATATACAGTCAACACGATTATAGGCAGTATCTCGGGCGCATTTACACCGTTGATTGGCTGGGCGGTCATTGCCCCTGCCACTCACGTCGTGCCGATTGCATTATTCTACATATTAATCATATGGCAGATACCCCATACGCTGGCAATCGCAATTAAACGCCTTGCCGATTATACGAGAGCCGGCGTGCCGATGCTCCCTGTCGTTATCGGTGTTGAGGCGACAATCAGACAGAACCTGTATTACGTCATCGCGCTCTTGCCTGTACCATTCCTTTTACTTGGTACATTCGGCTGGGTATTCTTTGCCGTGTCGATGCTCTTAACACTGGGCTGGATTGTCCTGTCAGTGAAGGGCTATAAAGCAGACGATAAACAGCTTTGGGCAAATGTGAATTTAAAATACTCGTTAGTATATTTGATTGTCCTTTTTATGCTGATGATTGTACTTACTATATAGATGAACTGCGGAATGGCCTGAATCAGGTTGTTCCGTTTTTTTATGGTTAGAAACTTTATTGATATCCTCTTATTTTAAAGCTGAGTCTCTAGGAATCAGGTCTTATAGTATGACACCGCATCGCCATCGTACTTTAACAACTCTTCAAATACGACACCGCTTCGCCGTCATACTTTAACATCTTTTTATCATCGCCCAATAAAAAAGACACCCCTTTCGGGATGCCTTCATCAATATTATTGTGCTGGTATAATCGTACCGCCGTATTCTTCTTCAATGAATGTTACCATTTCTTCCGACTGCAATACTTCAATCAATCTTTGCAGTTCCGGACGTTCCTCGTCACCTGCTCTTACAGCAACAAGATTAGCGTACGGCGAATCTCCTTCTTCTACAACGATTGAGTCTTCAACAGGGTTTAAGCCTGCATCGATTGCGAAGTTAGCATTGATAATTACTGCAGGTGCTTCGTTATTTTCATACATGTTTACTAACAGCTCAGGTGCAGTGTTATTATCGAATTCAAAGTTGTGCGGGTTTTCTGTAATATCGTCGAATGTTGCATCCTGAATTTCGATGCCTTCTTCGATTTCAATTAATCCTGCATTGACGAAGAATGACAGGAAACGTCCTTCTTCAGCCGGGTTGTTTGACACTAAGATTGTTGAACCGTCCGGAATGTCTTCCAGTGAATCATAGTCGTTTGAGTAAACTGCCATTGGCTCGATATGTACGTTGCCGATGCTCTCAAGTTCATAACCGTGTGATTCCACTTCACCATCTAAGTATGGTGTGTGCTGGAAAAAGTTAGCGTCAACTTCTTCGTCCGCCAGCAATCTGTTCGGCGTTGTGTAGTCGTTAACAATTTCCACGTTAACCGTGATATCTTCTTCAGCTAATATTTCTGCTGCTTTTTCTAAAATTTCTGCGTGCGGTGCGGGTGACGCCGCAACTGAGATTTCAGAAGGCTCGCCTTCTGTTCCTTCTTCTGTTCCTTCTTCTGATTCCGAACTGTTACCGCATGCCGCTAAAACTAATACGAGTGCAAACAGAGTGACAATACCAAATATCTTCTTCATGTAATAGCCTCTTTTCATTATATTTTTTATTTGTAGATCAGCGTTTATCAACTGCTCTTGATGAGAAGTCTCCAATAATTTGGATGATAAATACGATGACCAGAATTACTACAGTTGCAACTAGTGTGACATCCGGCTGATTTCTAGTAAAGCCGACCATATATGCGAGATTACCAAGACCGCCTGCGCCGATAACACCGGCAATTGCAGTTGAACCTACGAGCATAATTGATGTCACTGTAATACCTGAGATTAAGGCTGGAAGTGATTCCGGAATCAGCACTTTCCAAATGAGTGTCCAAGTGCCGGCACCCATCGATTCAGCCGCTTCAATCACACCTTTGTCAATTTCCTTCAGACCGATTTCAACTAAACGCGCAAAGAACGGCGCCGCACCGATAATCAATGCAGGCAGCGCACCATTTGAACCCATTACCGTTCCCATAATTGCTTTTGTGAACGGCATAATCAGAATGATTAGAATGATAAATGGAATCGCTCTAAACAGGTTAACGATAAATGATGTTGCCCCGTATACGGGTTTCGCTATACCCTTGTCATTCTTTTTCGATAAGAAGAGAATGATTCCCAGTATTAAACCAATAACAAACGCGAGTGCTGTTGCAATTACTGTCATATATATTGTTTCGTAAGTCGCTTCAAGGACTGCATCCCACTTCACGTTTTCGAAAGCGAACATTTCTTTAAATGCTGTTAGAAATTCACTCATTTGCTTTCAACCTCCAGCGTGACGTCATGCTTTTTAAACTCTGCAGTAATTTTTTCGAGTGTGTCCTGATTAATATCAAGAGCAATATACAGATGGCCGTATGATTCCTGGTTCGTCTGTTTAATATTCCCCGAGAGAATATTCACATCGAGCCCGTAATCTTTAATGACCTGTGACACAATCGGAGATTTGGTACGCGTACCGACAAACGTCAACTTGACGATTGTGGATGTCGGGAATGCTTCTTTAATTTTTTCAATTGCAACCGTATGGTCATCATCCGAAATATCATCTTTAACGAAACGTTTCGTTACGTTAGATTGAGGATTCTGGAATAATTCGATAACCGGGCCGACTTCTACAACTTTACCGTTTTCCATTACAGCGGCACGGTCGCATATTTTTCTAATTACATGCATTTCGTGCGTAATTAAGACGATAGTCAAGTTCATCTTTTTCGTAATATCAACCAGCAGATCGAGTACTTCATCCGTTGTTTCCGGATCGAGAGCACTCGTTGCTTCATCACACAGCAATACTTGCGGTTCATTAGATAATGCTCTCGCAATACCGACACGCTGTTTCTGACCGCCCGACAATTCACTCGGATAATTATTTTCACGGCCTTCAAGTCCAACCAGTCTGACTAATTCCGCAACACGTGCCTGACGATCTTTTTTCGGCACCCCTGCGATTTCCAGCGGGAAGCTGATATTTTCAGCAACAGTCCGCGACCAGAGCAGATTAAAATGCTGGAAGATCATCGACACTTTCTGGCGTTTTTTACGCAGCTCTTTCATCGTCATCTGACTAATCTCGTCACCCGTTACCGTAACAGTTCCTTCTGTCGGCTGTTCCAGTCCGTTTAAGAGACGGATCAGCGTGGACTTCCCTGCACCTGAATAACCGATTACACCAAAGATTTCACCTTTCTTCACGTGAAGGCCGACATTATCCACTGCAGTTATATTCTGATTTTTAGTTTTAAATATTTTTGTGACATTACTGATATCTATCATTTAAACTTCCCTTTCCTCTCTGGAGAAACAATAAAAAAAGCCTGCTCCAAAAATGAGTAGGCTTTTAAACGTTCATTATGCCTCTCATCTATGGATATCAATCCAGTGATTTGGCACCTTGTCACAATGACGGTTGCCGTGGCTTCAAAGGGCACATCCCTCCACCACTCTTGATAAGAGTTAATATTTTATTAAATCTATATTATCAGACTATTCAACATTAGTCAAACAGAAATTCTTCCAGCACTTCATTTAAATAAGTAACGGACTGGAACGCGTAAACTTCTTTCACGAGTTCTCCGTTTTTAAACAGCAGCAATGCCGGTGCAGAACGAATCTGATAATATTCAATCAATCTTGTATAAAAATTTAAGTTGATACGTTCATAGGAAATCTGTTTCGCTTCAGCAACGACGCTGAGCATCGTCTCAGAGATATCACATGTTTTACACATTGTAGCAAAACCGAAAATAATATAGCGTTCCTTATCCCGTATATTCTTTAATATATCTTCCGTTGAAATTGTTTCCTTCACGATTAAACTTACCTTTCATTATTAGGCTCGTATCTACATAGAATCCATGTCTTAAAAGGAGGTTTGCGAGATAGTCATGCGGACAGCGTCCGACTTCTCCGAATTTCGGATCTATATAAATATGTGTACTTTCACTTAGATGTTTTTTAAACCATTTACGAATTTTTCTTCCTTCTTTATCCGCATCGGATAAAATGAAAATTTGAGAATCACCAAGCTGTTCAATAATTTCATCAAGTTTTGAAATCCCCATCGTACCGAATGTGCAAATAATCTGTACAGGTTCCACCAGCACTTCTTCCAATCTGCGTTTGTCCGTTTTACCTTCAACAATGAGCACTTTATCAGAAAGATTCATTCGTATCACCCTTAGTTAAATTTTTAATATAAATTCACTTTAAGCAATAAAAAACAGATTTTAAAAAAACTCCGGACAAAAGTCCAGAGTTAGTGTTATTATTTCTCGATTACTGCCTGGTAACCAGCAGCGTCAAGAAGATTATCTAGTTCGCTTTCATCTGAAAGTTCAACTTTCAGCATCCAAGCGCCTTCGTATGGACTTTCGTTAACAAGCTCTGGACTATCTTCAAGCTCTTCGTTAACAGCAACTATTGAACCAGAAACTGGTGCATATAGTTCAGAAACAGTTTTCACTGATTCCACGCTGCCGAATGAATCACCTGTAGAGATGTCGTCGCCTTCTTCTGGAAGCTCGACAAAAACGATATCTCCAAGTTCAGACTGTGCAAAGTCAGTAATACCGATTGTAACAGTATTGCCTTCAACTTTAATCCATTCATGATCTTCACTGTACTTCAAATCTTGTGGTAATGACACGCTAAAACCTCCCTTTTAACTTATCATAATCATTGTTACACATTTAACACACTATAAGCAAGCGGAATTATTTCAATAATGTATTTTTATAAGTTTCCTCTTTAAAACCTAATAATACATCGTCATCAAGTACCACCATTGGGCGCTTAATCAGCATTCCATCACTTGCAAGAAGTTCGAGTTTTTCTTCCTCACTCAGGTCGCTCATTCGTTCTTTTAAGCCGAGCTCTTTAAATTTATTGCCGCGTTTGTTAAAGAAATCATCGATTGAATGTGATGATTTGTCGAGGATACCTTTTAACGTATCTTTAGCTGGTACGTGTTTAACCATATCAATGACAGTAAATTCCAGACCATTATCAGTTAAAAACTTTTTACCTTTACGGCAAGTCGTGCATTTAGGGTATTCATAAAATGTAATCATAGTTATCCTCCCGAATAAGAAATTATTCTTATCTTTATAATACCCCAGATAAATTAATTTAGACATACGTAAAAATGAAAAAAAGTCCGAAACCTCAGGGGAAGGTTTCAGACAAAGGGGCCGGGGGAGAAGAGTTATATTTTCATATCTTCTAAGTATTACTTTACCACCGGTTTATTGTGTTCCCGTTAAGCCGCTGTAAAGATTGCTTAATAATTTATTTTTTAAAAGTTTTACGCAATTCCGTCACGTGAATCTGACCAGGTGCTGCATCTCTCGCTATAAAGCCGTATGTAAATACTGATGCTGCTTTACCCTGTGCTGTGCGTGTACGCTTCCCGAGCTCTCCCATAGAAATCCCGATTACTTTGTTCCCATACTGCTTTTTAGCAATTTTCACCGCTTCAGTTACGCTATTAACATCGTCCTCACTTTGAGGGAAGTAGGCAACTTTATATAAATCACCGCCAAGCGTATCCATTTTATTAAACACCGATAAAATCCCTTCTGTATCTGGTGTCTCTTTAAAATCATGATGACTCATCAGGCAAGCCACATTATTCGCCCGTGCAGTTTCACATACGGAAGCGATAATTTTATCGCCTGAGGCTACTTCGATGTCAATATAATCAATGTCCATTACTTCGCAAACAGCTTTTAAAAGCGCCTCATATTCTACAGTCGTTTTAGAACCGCTGCCGCCTTCTCTGGCTGTGCGGTACGTATAAATTATTTCCTTATTATGCGGTTTAAATTCACCGATGATATATCTGACATTCTTAGCATGATCCTCACGGTTCAAAGCATCGAACACATCACCGCGTATTTCAACAATATCAAAATCATTTATATTCTCTTTCGCCTTGTTAATTTCTGCATTTATTTCGTCGTCATTATGACCCGAAAGCGTGACGACAATCTTCGTTGTATTCATAAGTCTTCCCCTTTGTGTTTACTGAATGCGATTGATAGATATTTCAATCTAATGGTATCATAAAACCATTATAGTATCCCGGAGGTTAAAGTAAATGAAAAATTTTATCTTCATGACAACATTGGCTGCAGCATTGTTTATATCAGCATGCAGCAGCCAGGGCGAAGAACCGGCAGCATCAGATAATGAAGAAAAGGAAGCTGTTGAAATTAACGAAATAGATGAAGAAGCAGTCGAAACAGCAGAAGCAGAGACTGATAATTACCAGCTCGGCGAAACAGTTGAGATCAGCGGTATAACATTAACGATTAATGATGCCTACTTAACAGACGAACGCAATGATAACAGTATTATCGATGTCAGCGGAGTCCTCGTATTAGATGTTACCTATGAAAACGGCACTGACGAAACCTTCCCGGCAGGACGTGATATAACTTTGGAAGCAGGCGGTGAACATGCAAGGAGCTATGACCTTGAAAGCGCCCTGCCTGCCGATGTAGGTCCAGGTGAATCAATCACCGGACAAATGGCATACGGATTAGTAAGTGAACCTGAAAATATGATTGCCGTGTTCGAACCCCTGATGAATTCGGATGGTGAGCAGGCGATATTTGATATCGTGGTGGAATAAATTTATGGAGCGCGTTACCGTCGATTTTCGGTGGCGCGCAATTGTGTGTTCTGTGCCACCGTCGATTTTCGGCGGCGCGCAATGGTGTGTTCTGTGCCGCCGCGAGAAATTTTACATCTCTTTGACTAACTAAACGCCCTGCTCAGTCAATAAACAAAATATATTCCACACACCAGCAAAAAAGAGCCCTCATTGGGCTCTCAGATTTTATCTTTTATAATATTATTCTACTACTTCTACTGATAAATCCACATCGATGTTTCCGCGCGTTGCTTTAGAGTACGGGCAGAAGTCGTGTGCCTGTTCTAAATATTTTTCAGCGTCTTCCTGAGACATGTTTTTAACTTTAGCTTTAATGTCGACACCCAATTTAACACCTTCGCCGTCTTCTTCAAGACGTACTGTTAAATCAACTTCCGGTTCTGCGTCACGGACGCCGCCTTTTTTAATCATTAAGTCGAATGCGCCGTTGAAACATGATGCATAGCCTGCAGCAAATAACTGTTCCGGGTTAACGCCTTCCCCGCTCTGGTCCGGCGGAATTACCGGTGAATCGATTGCTTTGTCTCCTGTTGTAACATGACCTTTACGGCCGCCTGTGTTTACTGCATTGATTTCATATTTAACTGCCATTATAACTGCCTCCTAATATTTTAGTAACAATTCCATCTTACTCTCAGGATAAAAATATATCCATTCATAAGATTTAATCACAAAAATGAAGCCGTATTAAATACAGCTCCATCTCTGATGAATATTATTTCTTAAACTTATCTGATAAATTATCGATAGATTCGTTAGCTTTGTCGCTGCCTTTTTCTACATATTCTTTCGCTTTACCGGCAGCTTTTTCATGCTTGCCTTCTTTTTCAGTCTTTTTGTCTCCAGTAGCATTGCCGATTGTTTCTTTAGCATTACCTTTTAACTGTTCAAGTTTACTGTCTTTTTCCGCCATTTAAAAACACTCCTTAATTAATTAAATCGTATTTTTTTGTACAGTTAATATATTCCCATTCATAAGGATCTTAAACATAAATATAAAAACTATACTAATGAAAGTCCGATATGCTGCCAGTAAAAGTAATACGTTAATATCATTATTACTGTATATACCGGCATGAGCAGCATTCCTGCTCTCAGCAAATCTTTAGTCTCAAACGGTCGATTTTCACTTTCGTAAAAAATCAGCAGTGCTTTGGAACTGACCGGCAGCATTACGCAGAAATTAATTCCAAGGAGCGCGATAAAAACTGCCGCTTCCGTGTTTAAATTAAATGACTCGGCCATGATGATAAACACCGGTATCAACACTACTGCTCTCGTCGTATGACTCGTAATCAGAAGGTGCGACAGCACACTGATTAATATAATAATAATTAAAATCGGCAGTTCCGAAGTGAAATTCATTCCGCTGAATACAGACATTAAGATATGCTGGAAGTAATCAGTTACGCCGTAATCTACAAGCAGCTTTCCAAGTGCCGCTGCGCCTGCTACGAAAAAGATTAATCTCCATGACACACCCGCCAGTCCTTCTTTCCAGCTGATTAACTTCAGTCCCGGCAGCATCATAATTAAACTCATCATTATTGTGACGAATGCAATATCCAAACCGTGCAACGGTTCTGTCAGCCACAGCAGTATTGTAATACCAGCCAGCACCAGTGCGTATTTCTCTCTTGTGGAAAAAGGTATTTTATCGTGTTCCACTGCAGCTTCAAAGTCATAATTGAAATCTTTAAAGTACATTACTCTTAATATAAGAAGTGTCAGCAGTCCGATAATGAGTCCGAACGGCAATGCATAAATCAGAAATTCCATATACGAAATCGATTCACCTGTCTGGGTACTCAGTATACCGATACCGATAATATGACTTCCTGCACCCAGCAGCGTCGTATTTGCACCCATCAAAATAAGAACAGGAATTCCCATACCGAAAAACTTCTTATGATTATGAAATCTCTCACTTAGAATATTGTAGACAGGCAGCATTGCCGATGCTCTTCCCGACGTCGACGGTACAGCAACCGACAGCACCTGAATCAGCAGGAATGTAAAAAATGTTACCCGCCCTTTCGTATAACAGTTCATTTCAATCCAGCGTGTCAGCCTGTCCAGCAGGCCGCTTTTAACCAGTACTTCAGCAATAATAAACGCCCCAATCATCAGCCAGACAATATCGATATTAAATGATTCAAATATAATCTCTTCAGGCAGTCCGAGCAGCACCCCGGCACACAGCGTGATCCAGGCAACCAGTCCTGACGGAAGCGTTGAAAATATAAACATGCCAAGTGCAAAGATAAAAATAATGAAACTTAAGGAACCCAGGTAATCCAATTCCGGGGACAGAATGATCAGCACAGTAATAATTAAAAATACAATGCACAGTGTTTTATGCGTCCGTGTCATTTAACAGACTGCTCCAATGATTTTTTAAGATTCTGTGCAACCTGTGTTCCGATCATAATTTTTCTGATTGTATTTTCTGTGCATTTTTCAAGCCATTTCGCCGCATCTGTCATGGACTTTTCAAGCGTTGCCGGTTTCGGAATAATACTTGCATATGCATCGATGCCGCTGTCGTAGTTCAAACTCGCTTTTTTACCGATTGTTCCGGCAAAAGCGACAACAGGTTTATTGTACTGTTTAGCGATACGTGCCACTTCCGACGGTATTTTATCGTTTGGTGTCTGATAATCAATACAGCCTTCGGCAGTAATCACAATATCCGCATGCTCAATCGCATCAGAAATCTCGATATACTTGCGGATAATATCAAATCTCGGGTGAAGTTCTGCTCCCGTGAATCCTGCAAGTCCGGCACCAAGCCCGCCTGAAGCACCGCCGCCGTTTACAAATGATAAGTCATTGCCAGTCAGCTCTTGAATCAGCTGCGCCAGATGATCGAAGTTATCCGACAAAAGCTGAACATCTTCTTTTGATGCACCTTTTTGCGGACCGAATATTTTCGCTACCCCGCGCTCGCCGCAGAGTACATTTTTCCAGTTGACTGCAACATCTATATTCACATTCAGCACACGCGGATCGATTTCCGACATATCGACACGGTGAATTTTTCCGATATCCGCGCCGCCTGTAATATTTAACAGTTCATTATTATTATCGTAAAACTTAACACCGACAGCCTGCGCCATTCCCGTACCGCCGTCCGAAGTACCTGAGTCGCCGCAGCCGATTAAAATTCTCTCAGCGTTATGATTCACTGCTTCTATAATCGTTTCACCCACACCGTACGTCGTCGTGTATAAAGGATTTCTCTGATTATGCGGTACGTGGCGGAGCCCTGCAACCGCAGCCATTTCAATAACTGCTGTCTTTACTCCATTTTCGTGGAAAATACCGAAAAACGAATCTATTTGTTTACCGAGCGGCCCTGTCACCTCCGTATTAATAATTTTCCCCTCTTTTAATTTAACGATTGTTTCAACAAAACCTTCACCGCCGTCAGCCATTGGAATCACAGTTACATCGTGTTCGCTGCTCACACGGTTAATCCCCTTTTCAATTGAACGCCCTACCTCTTCTGAACTTAAACATTCTTTAAACCCTGACGGGATAACTACTATTTTCATAATAAATCTCCCTTTCTCTGATGTGTTAATACATAAATTACACAGGAAAAGTTATGAATCAGCAGAAGAATGATTAAAGGTTAATTAAATTACCCGGATAAAATTCTCATTTAACGCAAAAAAAGACCCAATCCATTAAGGGATTGAGTCTTAGTATGGAGACGGCGGGAGTTGAACCCGCGTCCAGAGACCTCGCAACATTTCTTTCTACGTGTGTAGTCCATTATTGAGTTTCACATGGATGATGGTAATGAACGAACCTCATTCCATGCTAGTCCGATTAATCTCTTCTCTCAATCTTCCGACCGCAGATTAAAAAGCGTATCCTATTTCAATTGGATCATCGTCACGGGCCATAGGAAAGCTCATGGGATGATGCAGAGCGCTCTTAGGCAGCTACTGCGAAATTGTTTTGTTTGCCAGTTATTATAACTGAGTATCGTTGATGACGAAGCCGAAACCTCCGACACGCTTAAAATGCCCGAATAGCCCCTGTCGAATCCGGAACGTCCCCGGATTAATTAAATACCGACGTATTTCGTCGAGTACTTAATATTATAACACGATAAAAACCCATTGACAAATTAACGGAACTGCTCTTTCATTGCACGGTCAATTTCGCGTTTCATTTGTTTCTTCTTCAGATCTTCGCGTTTATCGTATTTTTTCTTACCAGTTGCAACTCCTAACAGCACTTTGCACATGCCGTTCTTTATATACAGTTTCAGCGGAATAATCGCATTACCCGGGGCATCAAGATGCCCTCTGAGTTTATTAATTTCCTTACGGTGCAGGAGCAGCTTGCGTGTGCGCAAGGGTTCGTGATTAAAACGGTTGCCCTCTTCGTACGGTGCAATGTGCATGTTGTAGGCATACATTTCATTCTGATAAACACGCGCATACGAGTCTTTTAAGTTCGCTGAGCCCCGTCGTATTGATTTAATTTCTGTACCGCTCAGCACAATGCCCGCTTCAATCGTGTCATCGATCGAGTAATCATGACTCGCTTTGCGGTTTTGTGCCAGCGGCTTAGTCTTCTGGTTGTGTTTACTCATAAGCCTCTACTTCTTTCCGTTCCCTTTTTTCGCCACAGATTTATAGAAAGGTTTTTTCTTGCCGCCTTTACTAAAGCTCCCTTTCTTTTCACGTGAGCGTGTTTTTTCTTTTTTGTTATCTCTGGCATCACCTTTAATGGTAACAGGTGCGCTTCTTCTTTCCAGACGTTTTCTGTCAGGCATGCCGACAACTTTAAAGTCTATTAAGCGTTCTTCAAGGTTTACACCAAGCACTTCTATTTCAACTTTATCGCCGATGCGGAACTGAGTACCTGTACGCTCCCCAATCATTGCCATGGCACGTTCATTGAAATTGTAATGATCATCAGTCATATGGCTGACGTGAACAAGTCCTTCAATTGTATTAGGCAGTTCAACGAACATACCGAAGTTCATTACTCCGGCTACGACACCTTCGAAAGTCTCGCCAACATGTTTCAGCATGAATTCCGCTTTCTTCAGATCATCAGTGTCGCGCTCAGCATCCTGGGCGCGGCGCTCTCTTTCTGAAGTATGCTTGGCAATTTCCGGCAGTTCGCTCTTATTGCGGCGGATTGTCTTCGCATCTGTTTTCCCGTCAAACAGATATTCACGTATTAAACGGTGAACAATTAAGTCGGGATAACGGCGGATTGGTGACGTAAAGTGAGTGTAAAACTCAGTCGACAGTCCAAAGTGACCGAGCGACTCCGGAGAGTATTTTGCCTGCTGCATCGAGCGCAGCATCAGCATGGAAATAACCATTTCTTCCGGACGGCCTTTAACTTCTTCAATAATTTCCTGCAGGGCGTGCGGGTGAATCTGATTGCCCTTACCTTTAACTACAACACCGAAACCTGTCAGGAAATCAAAAAACTTACTCAGTTTCTCTTCTTTCGGCTCTTCGTGAATACGGTACATAAACGGTACATCCATCCAGTGGAAGTGTTCTGCGACCGCTTCGTTTGCAGCAAGCATAAATTCTTCAATCATTTTCTCGCCAGTACCGCGGTTTCTTAAAACGATATCTTCAGGTGTGCCGTCTTCACCGACAACTACTGCTGCTTCATCGAAATCAAAATCGATAGCGCCGCGGCTTTCGCGTTTAGCGCGCAATGCTGCTGCAAGCGCTTCAGCTTCTAAGAGCGGCTCGTAAACTGCCTTAAACTCATTGATGACGTCTTCATCTTTATCTTCAAGCATTAAATTAACGTTGCCGTAAGTCATACGGTAATCTGAATTAATTACACTTTCAAAAATTTCGTGATCGACAGCTTTACCGCCCGGTGTAAATTCCATGCGGCAGCTCAGCGTCAGACGGTCGACATGCGGGTTTAACGAACAGATGCCGTTTGATAAACGGTGCGGAATCATCGGGATTACGCGGTCAACTAAATAGACACTCGTGCCGCGGTGATACGCTTCTTCATCCATGGCTGAGTTCTTCGTAATATAATGACTGACGTCAGCAATACTGACAGTCAGTTCAAAGTTGCCGTTATCTAATTTCTTCACGCTGACAGCATCATCAAGGTCTTTCGCATCCGCGCCGTCAATTGTAATCGTAAAGTCGTCTCTTAAATCGACTCTGCCTTTAGTGTCATCCTGATTAATCTCGTCAGGTACTGCTTCAGCCTGTTCCAGGACTTCATCAGGGAAATCGATATCGATGCCGTGCTGGTATATAATTGATAAAATATCTACTCCAGGATCATTTTTATGTCCCAGAATTTGAACGACGTGTCCTTCCGGATTGCCCTGGTTTTCGTTTTCCGGGAACTTCGTAATCTCAACGAGTACTTTGTGTCCGTCAATTGCACCGAGATTATTATCTCTTGGAATAAATACATCTGTTTTAAATGTCTTCGAGTCGGGCACAACGAAACCGTAGTTCTTGTTGGCGCTGTACTCCCCGACGAATTTCGTTACACCGCGTTCAAGAATACTGACCACGTGACCTTCTGTTTTGTCGCCGCGCGTACTCTTCTCAACTTCAACCAGTACTGTGTCACCGTCAAATGCACCATTTACTGCTGTCGGCGGAATAAAAATATCCTCTATTTCTTCTTCCTCAGGACGTAAAAATCCAAAGCCGCGTTTATGCATTGATAAAGTACCTTTCACTTTGTTTGAGTCAGGTGACTTCATATATTTATCTTTCTTCGTTCGGACTAATTTACCGGATTCTTCAAGAGAGACTAAAGTTTTCACCATATCTTTGAATTCATCCGAGTCATCCGCTCCAAAAGATTCTTTAAACTCATCAATTGTCATCGGTTTGTAGTCACTGCTATTTACAATGGCTAATATTTCTTCTTTAAAGTCTCTCATTGTAATCCTCCATATCTATTATTTTTGCTGTAATTCGTGCTGCTCAATAAAATTGTATATATCTTCAAATAATTCTTCCTTGCTTTCATCTATAGTCAGTACGTGACCGCCTTTATCGTACCATTTAATTTCTTTTTCTTCAGTCCCGGCCCTGTCATAAATAACATTTGCGCTGTCTGGATTAATCACTTTATCATGCGTTGCCTGTGCAACAAACAGCGGGACGTTAACATCTTCTAAATTCCCTCTTACCATATTTATAAACGTGCTGATATCGTCAAAAGTCCCCGTAAACTCCAGATTTTCGGTCTCATTTTTAATTTGATCGGGTGTTTTATTTTCAAACATCTTCAAATACTTTTCTGCGTACGAGATAAACTGCTCGTACAATGTCGAAGCTTCCTTCATATACATCGGGCTGCAAATCGTGCTGAGACCCGTAACATCGCGTTCTGCTGCAAGGCGCAGCGCCATCACACCGCCGATTGATACACCGGCTACAAAAATATTACTGTAGCCCTCGGCTCTTAGAAAATCGTACGCTTCAACTACCTGTTTAAACCAGACGAACGGTGAAGACTCCGTAATCTTCTTCGGATGTTCCGCGTGGCCTTCGTAGTTTATCGAGTAAGAAGTCATCCCCTTTTTCTGAAGATAGCGGCCAAGCTGTCTCACGTCAGACGTGTTGCCTGTAAAACCGTGCAGCAGCAGAACTGCATTATCACCGCTCGGCTCTTTAAAGTAAAATTTTTCAGGTAATTTAATATTCATCAAGTCACCTCAAAATAGTGTTACTTTTATTGTACGCTAAATTTCTGAGATACTAAAGAATCATCGTTCCAATCATAAAAAAAGAGCCTGAATCCTGTATTAATCGGATTCGGGCTCACCATTTATCGTATTAACCTAAGTATGTCAGTAACAGCATAATCATAAAGAATAGAATTGATAAAATTACAGTTGCTCTATGTAGAACAAGATCCATTCCGCGCGCTTTTTGCTTACCGAACATTTGCTCAGCACCACCGCCGATTGCTCCTGACAGGCCGGCACTTTTCCCGGATTGTAGTAACACTACAGCGATAAGCGATATACACACGATGATTAACAGAACGATGAGTAGTGTCTGCATGAAGATACCCCTCCGATTTATATTAACAGTATAAATAGTACCAAAAATTTACTGTATGTGCAATGTAAACAGCAGTTTTGTAATGTAGTTGTTACATTGGGGATTGATCATTGATTTTGTCAGAACTGCACGTTTTATAATCCATTTTTTGAATTTTTGTCTTTTGGAGATAATTCACTTATGTTCTATGTTGATACTATGCGCATAATTCCAATGAAACTTAAACAATTACAGATTTTGAAAAGACGTACGATTCTCGGTGAGACCGAAGAAAAGGAAAGGGTAAAATTGCAGCGCGGCTACGCTGGAGAGCTCGAATTCGATAAACTCCTCGGAGAGTTTGTGCGGGAGCTTGATGTATACCATTTGAAAGATTTTCGTTTTAAACTTGATTCTGGTGGGGGCCCGATGAAAGTGGCCGGCGGCTTGAGCGAAGTACAGATTGATAACGTGCTGGTCGCCGGTGATCGTGTTTATACATTCGAAGTGAAAAACTTCGGCTTTGATTTAGTCTACGGTGCGAAGTCCTGGCACTTCACCGGCGGCCGGGAATACAAGGACTTGAGTATGCAGGTTAAACGTAAGAGGACTTCACTCGACTTGCTGCTTCGGTCCGGCGGATTTAATTACGATATCACCTCGCACCTGGTTTTTGTAAATCCGCGGCAGACTATTTACAACATGCCAAATTTAGAAAACCTGCTCGTGCCGAGCAATACACACCGGCGGCTTAACAGCATTTGTGTCTCCAACCGTTATGATCAAAGTACTCTCGCAGGCTACCTTGACAGCTGCCGTTTGACAAAATCCATGTACGACCTGCCGGCGAACGTTTCCTTTATGGAGCTCCGCCCCGGCGCCTTTTGTTATCGGTGCGATTCGGTTGCGGAGCTGGAGCGGGTTAATCGTTTTTTATACTGTTGCAGTTCCTGTAAAACAACATACAAAACTTTAAAAATTGTAGAAATTTTAATTGATGAGCTAAGGACTTTAAATGACAGTTGGGAAGTCACTCCCCGGTTGATTTCAGATTTGAGCGGAGGTGCAGTGAGTAAGTCAGTAGTAAATAAATACAAACGCGAAGGAAAAATATCATTCTAGATTTCTTTTGGTGATATGTTTCGAGGTTTGACATCACTTATCACCATTTCAGCACTTTTTGGTGATATGTCTTGAAGTTTGACATCACTTATCACCATTTCAGCACTTTTTGGTGATATGTCTTGAGGTTTGACATCACTTATCACCATTTCAGCACTTTTCAACCCACCCTGCTCATTTCCTCTCTCACAAACCTGCCCACCAAACAACAAAAACCCCCCTCACGAGGGGTTTTCCACTTATATCATTTATTTATTCAAATTATAGAATGATGCCAGGCCTTTGTATGTGCCTGTTTCGTATAATTCGTCTTCGATACGGAGCAGCTGATTGTATTTAGCTACGCGGTCTGTGCGTGATGGTGCACCTGTTTTAATTTGACCGGCGTTTGTTGCGACAGCGATGTCAGCAATTGTCGTGTCTTCTGTTTCACCTGAACGGTGTGAGATGACTGCTGTGTATCCTGCACGTTGTGCGACTTCGATTGCTTCGAATGTTTCTGTCAGCGTACCGATTTGGTTTACTTTAACTAAAATTGAGTTGGCAACACCCTGTTCAATTCCCTGAACTAATTTCTCAGTGTTTGTAACGAACAGATCGTCCCCGACAAGCTGGACTTTATCGCCAATTTTATCAGTCAGTAATTTCGTTCCTGCCCAGTCGTTCTCGTCTAACCCGTCTTCGATAGAAATGATCGGGTATTTATCGACAAGTTCGCCGTACCAGTTAACCAGCTCTTCAGATGAGTAAGTTTTACCTTCACCTTTAAGCTCGTAGTTGCCTGTTTCTCTATTAAAGAATTCGCTTGAAGCTGCATCCATCGCAAGAACAATATCAGAACCGAGCTCGTAACCTGCAGCTGCAACTGCTTCGCCGATTACTTCTAAAGCTTCTTCGTTTGATTTCAGGTTTGGAGCAAATCCGCCTTCGTCGCCGACTGCAGTGCTGTAGCCTTTAGCTGATAAAACTTTCGCAAGGTGGTGGAAAATTTCCGTACCCATGCGGAGCGCTTCTTTAAAAGTAGACGCGCCGACAGGCATAATCATAAATTCCTGAATGTCGATGCTGTTGTCAGCGTGCTCGCCGCCATTAATAATGTTCATCATCGGTACGGGAAGCTGCACTGCATTAAATCCGCCTAAGTATTTATATAAAGGCTGGCCGAGAACATCTGCTGCTGCTTTCGCTACGGCAATCGACACACCTAATATAGCGTTAGCACCTAATTTTTCTTTATTTTTCGTCCCGTCTAACTGAATAAGCATTTTATCGATTGAAACCTGCTCTAACACAGTGAATTCCCCATCGATTAATTCAGGTGCAATAATTGAGTTAACATTTTCTACTGCCTGCTCTACACCTTTGCCTAAGAAGCGTGATGAATCACCATCACGAAGTTCTACCGCTTCATGTTCCCCTGTTGAAGCGCCTGAAGGAACGAGTGCACGGCCAAAAGCGCCGCTTTCTGTTAACACTTCAACCTCGATTGTCGGGTTTCCTCTAGAGTCTAAAACTTCACGTGCATATACGTCTGTAATTAATGGCATGTCATCCTACTCCTTTATTAGTTAAGTTCGAATTTATTATAACGTATTTTTAATTAAAAGGCTCTTACCTGTCATATCTTCAGGCTGATTAATTGTCATTATATCCAGCATTGTCGGTGCCAAGTCGGATAAACGTCCGCCTTCACGCAGCATAACAGTTTTGTCCGTGACAATCACCGGCACCGGATTAACCGTATGCGCCGTCATCGGCTCACCTGACATTGTCACCACTTCATCAGCATTGCCGTGGTCGGCTGTAATAACGGCAGTTCCGTCCTGACCGATAATTTTATCGACTACTTTACCGAGACATTCGTCCACCGCTTCAAGCGCTTTGACCGTCGGTTCCAGCATGCCGCTGTGACCGACCATGTCGGGATTCGCAAAGTTTAGAATCACCATGTCGAGCTTCCCTTCATTCAATGCACCAAGCAGCTGATCCGTCACTTCATAAATACTCATTTCCGGCTGCAGATCGTACGTCGCTACTTTAGGTGAATTAACTAAAATACGCGATTCCCCGTCAAATTCATCATTACGTCCGCCATTCATAAAGTAAGTGACATGCGGATACTTCTCTGTTTCCGCAATGCGGAGCTGAGTTTTCCCGGCATCAGATACGACTTCACCGAGCGTATTAACCAAGTCTATCTTCTCAAATACTACATCCGCCACTACAGCTTCGCTGTATTTTGTAAATGTAACGAATTTTAAATTATCAATTGTCCCGCCGCGGTCGAAACCGTCAAACGCCTCATCTGTAAATGCTTCCGACAATTGCGCTGCACGGTCCGGTCTGAAGTTAATAAAAATAACCGCATCGTTATTACCCACCATACCCAATTCATTAACGATAAACGGTTGGACGAATTCATCGAACACCTCATCAGCGTAGCTTGCTTCAACACCCAAAGCAGCAGTTGGGAAGACAGTTCCTTTCCCGTGAACCAATGCATCGTATGCAAGCTGTTCGCGTTCCCAGCGTTGGTCGCGGTCCATCGCGTAGTAGCGTCCGCTGATTGTTGCAAAGCTGCCGACACCAATGTCCGCAAACTGACTTTCCGCCTCTTCTATATAGGTCAGCGCCGATGCTTTACTCACGTCGCGCCCGTCTAAAAACCCGTGCACGTGTACATCATTAAGGCCATTAATTTTGGCCATTTTCAGCACTTCAAACAGGTGTGTGTAATGAGAATGTACACCGCCGTCGCTCAACAGCCCCATAATGTGCAGTTTGCTGTTATTTGTCTTCGCATGTTTCAGCGCGCTTAACAGCACGTCGTTTTCGTGAAACTCGCCGTCTTCAATCGACTTGTTGATGCGCGTTAAACTCTGATACACAACTCGTCCTGCACCAATATTTAAATGACCGACTTCGGAGTTGCCCATCTGCCCTTCAGGCAGACCGACATCGAGGCCGGATGCACTTAAACTGGCATGCGGGTACTCATCTTTATATCTTTTAAAATTCGGCATCTCTGCATGTGCAATTGCGTTGCCGAACTTTTCATCACGTTCGGCAAAACCGTCCAGAATAATTAAAGCAACAGGCTTTTTCATTGTGCCGCTCCTGAAATTAAGGCCGTATAGTCTGCAGTCTTCAGTGAGGCTCCGCCGACTAACGCACCATCTAAATCGCTCTTAGACATTAAATCTTCAATCGTCGCAGGTTTAACAGAACCGCCGTATAAAATACGCACACGTCCTGCAGTTTCACTGTTATAAAGTTTTTCAATTTCACTTCTGATAGAACGGCACATTTTGTTAGCATCGTCGCTCGTTGCACTCTTCCCTGTACCAATCGCCCAAATCGGCTCATAAGCGATAACAAGTTCACCAGCAGCTTTAGCCTTAATGCCATGAAGCGCTGCTTTAATCTGGCCAGCAACTTTCACTTCATGCTCGCCCGCACTGCGTTCTTCATCTGTTTCACCGACACAGATAATCGGCACCATACCTGCATCAATCACAGCACGGGCTTTTTTATTAATGTCACTGTCAGACTCTCCGAAAAGCTCTCTTCGTTCAGAATGTCCCGCAATAACGTAATCAATACCTAAATTCTGAAGCATCGGAGCTGAGATTTCTCCCGTGAATGCACCGCTTTCTTCGTAATACACATTCTGTGCTCCGATTTTAACGTTCGTATCTTTAAATTTTTCAACAAGAACAGGCAGGTCGATAAAAGGCGCACAAATTGCCGCCTCTACGCCGGCTTTCAGCTCAATCTTTAACAGTTCGTCAGCAAAATCCGATGCTTCTGATACTGTCATATTCATTTTCCAGTTTCCTGCAATAAATGGTGTACGCATATGACTTACTCCTCCTCAGCGTTATCGATTGCCTTCAGACCCGGCAATTCCTTACCTTCTAAATATTCTAAAGATGCACCGCCGCCCGTGGAAATATGGCTGAATTGATCAGCAAATCCAAGAACCTGCGCGGCACTTGCAGAGTCTCCGCCGCCGATAATTGTAACCGCATCTTCGAGTTCTGCGATTGCCTGGCAGACGCCGACTGTACCCTGGGCAAAGTTTGACATTTCAAAAACGCCCATCGGTCCGTTCCAGACGACTGTTTTCGCACCTTTAAGTGCCTCTTCGTATAACTTAACTGTTTCTGTTCCAATATCGAGTGCCATCATATCGTCCGGAATGTTGTCCACCGATACGTTACTGTGTTCTGCTTCATTTGAAAATTCTGCAGCGACAACGACGTCAACAGGCAGTATTAACTTACCGTCGGCTTTTTCGAGCAGCTCTTCGGCAACTTTAATATTGTCTTCTTCTACTAATGACGTCCCGATTGAATGACCCTGCGCTTTTAAGAAAGTGTTAGCCATGCCCCCGCCGATTAAAATCTTGTCAGCTTTATTAATCAGATTGTCGATGACATTAATTTTATCGGATACTTTTGCGCCGCCTAAAATGGCTGCGAATGGTGTCTTCGGATTATCGACAGCCCCGCCGATAAACTCAATTTCTTTCTGCATTAAAAATCCGGATACCGTCGGCAGGTGCTCACTGATCCCTACGTTTGAAGCATGTTCACGGTGTGCCGTGCCAAATGCGTCATTTACGAACAAGTCGCCGAGCGATGCCCAGTACTTACCAAGAACAGCATCATTTCTGCTCTCCTTCGAGTTATGCAGATCTTCGTAACGCGTATTTTGTACCATCAGAACTTCACCGTTCTTAAGTCCCTCGATGCCTGCTTCAAGATCCTTGCCGCGGGTTTTATCGCTGAACAGAACTTCTTTACCCATAATATCGCTTAAACGCTCGGCAACCGGCGCTAAAGAATATTCACGCTTGTCCTCTTTAGTTTTAATACGCCCAAGGTGTGAAAATAAGATTACTTTTCCACCATTAGCCAAAACGTAAGAAATTGTTTTTACAGCAGCTTTAATACGCGTATCATCTGTAATCTTTCCGTTCTTCATCGGCACGTTAAAATCTGCCCGTATTAATACCTTTTTGCCTTTTAATTCAACATCTTCAAGAGTCTTCTTCATGAATGCGCCTCCAAATTTATATTCACTTTAATTATACATATGTCGTCCGTTTATTAAAACATTAAAATGTTTTAAGTTCATTCTATAAAAAAACAGCAGACTATTTCGGTCCGCCGCTCTTTTTAAATCTATCATTTATAATTGTCTTTTACGTAATCATATATAGTTACAAAGTCGAGAATGCCTTCTTGAATTACGTTGCCGCCGTCACTTAAAACGGGAATGCGGACCATGTATTCTTCCTGCAGTTCATCGTCGTTATCGATATTCACTTCTGTCAGTTTCACTACGTTATCTCTCAGTTCAGACAATGCCAGTCTGATCTGCATTTTGCCTTCATTACACAAGTGACAGTTGTCTCTAGTATAATAAGTAAGATTAAGCATTAGTTAAGCCTCTTTCTTCCGCATATTTTTAACTTTACGTTTCAGTGTCTGAAATAATGAATCTATCATCTCGGTTGAAATAATTCCCGTTGCGATTGCCAGCGACACGAGAGCTACCTGAAATCCGTAGGCAAGTGCCATGTCGTAATTCTCAAGCACCACACTCCGCATGGCGTTGTAAGCCAGACCGCCGGGTACAAGGGGAATAATGCCGCATGTAATAAAGATAATAATGGGTGCTCTAAGTTTACGGGAGCTCAGAATCGATAATGCAGTCAGTACAATCGCACCTAAAAATGAAGCGATGACCGTCTGTATATCGTTCTCGGTCGCGATAAAGTACATCAGCCAGCCGAAAGCCCCGCTCAGGCCGCCGGCGAGTATCGTTCTTCTCGGTGCATTAAACAGTATGCCGAATCCTGCAGAGGCGAAGAAGCTAAGTATAAATTGAACCGCATATAACATTGTTCCCCTCCTACACTGCCATAAATACGAGGCCGACCCCGGCACCAATTGCAACCGCTGTAAGCGAGGCTTCCGCGCCTTTCATCGTCCCTGCCATCAGATGACCGCGAATCATTTCACGTATTGCATTTGTAATGAGCACACCGGGAACGAGCGGCATAACTGCTGCAATAATAATCGTTTCCAGTTCTGCTCCCGGACCGAATTCCACATATAATACAGATATTACAGCGATAAAGAACGCTGCAAAGAACTCGTTAAAAAACTTTATTTTAGTATAGCGCTGAATGCTTTCTGTAATCAGTACACCGGCCATACCTCCGGCAGCGGCGACCGGAATATCCACCGGCGCGCCGTTAAACAGAAGCAGAAACATAATGGCAACCACACCGCCGGTAAAAACGACCAGCCAGAATGGAAACATTTCAGTTTCATGAATGTTTTCTATCGTGTTGATTGCTTCCTTAATCGGTAAACCTTTCGAGATGCTTCTCGATAAGTCGTTAATATTCACAACTTTTTGTAAATTATTTGCACGTTCGTCGATTCTTATAGTTTGAGACAGGGCGTAATCATTCATCGACAGAATAATTACCGTTGTCGTTACAAAAACCTGAACATTATCGATACCGTAGTTACCTGCCATGCGAACCATCGTATCTTCGATACGATACGTTTCCGCACCGCTTTCAAGTAAAATTTTCCCGCTGTTTAAACAGACAAAAAACACTTTTCTAACAAAGGCTTCGTCTAAACTATCATCGGGTTTATCGACTGTTTCAAGTTCTTCGAATGACAACTCGCCCACCTCTTTTTAGCACCCCCGAGAAGAATTGAACTCCCATCTTAAGAACCGGAATCTTACGTGTTATCCATTACACCACGGGGGTAGAATATATAAATTAAGCACATTTCATTATAGCAAGGAAGTTGTCAGTAATAAAGACTAATTATTGACGAAATGCGTAATTAAATAATATGATAAAGTGATTAATAGAAGAAGTTCTTTCTTTTGACCTTATTTGACTAATGTGTTATAAATATAATATCAATTAAATTAGTTCACAAAAACAGGAGGCAATATTATGAATTTAATACCTACGGTTATTGAACAGACAAATCGTGGCGAACGTGCTTACGATATTTATTCAAGACTTTTAAAAGATAGAATCATTATGATCGGGAGTGCAATCGATGATAACGTTGCAAACTCGGTAGTCAGCCAGCTGTTATTCTTACAGGCTCAAGACTCTGAAAAAGATATTTATCTTTATATTAACTCGCCGGGCGGCAGTGTTACTGCGGGCATGGCAATCTATGATACAATCCAGCACATCAAGCCGGATGTACAGACTATCAGTCTTGGACTTGCAGCTTCAATGGGTTCATTCCTTTTAACTGCAGGCGCTAAAGGGAAACGTTACGCGCTTCCTAACGCTGAGATTATGATTCACCAGCCGCTTGGCGGCGCTCAGGGTCAGGCAACTGAAATTGAGATCGCAGCGAAACACATTTTGAAAACTCGCGAGAAATTAAATCAGATTTTAGCGGACCGCACAGGACAGCCGCTTGAAAAAATCGAAAAAGATACTGATCGCGATAACTTCATGACTGCTGAACAAGCTAAAGAATACGGTCTGATTGACCATGTCATGGAACCGGAAAAATAAGAGAGTTATATTAGAGTTTAAGTCACCTACGTGACTTAAACTCTTTTTTCAATTAAAATAAAAGTAATCTTATATATTGGGAGGTCAAGCATTTGAACATTCTCATCACAGGCGGCACAGGTTTTATCGGTTCAAAATTAACACACGCATTCCGAAAAGACCGCCATCACGTTTATATTTTAACGCGCCAGGAACAGACGTCAGAACACCCATATATACATTACATTAAATACGACGACAATAATTTTAACAATTTGGACTGGACCAAAGAACTGCCGGAAGATTTTGATCTTGTGTACAATCTTGCAGGCGCATCTTTAAATAACAAATGGACAGAAGAATATAAGGAATTAATTCTGTCGAGCAGACTGAATATGACCACTATGCTTTACAAGTGGCTGGAAAAATCCGGTATTAAGCCGCTCGCATTTATTAACGCGAGTGCAGTCGGCTATTATCCGACAAGTGAAATCGTGGAATTTGATGAATTCGACAAATTATCTTCGACAAACTTTTTATCGGATGTAGTTAACCAGTGGGAAGCGGCAGCAGCTAAATTAGAAACACTTGGTATTCGCGTCGTCTACTCCCGCTTCGGACTGGTGCTGGATAAGGACAACGGTGCTCTGCCGACGATGGAGAAGCTCTATAAAGCAAATATCGGCGGCGACATCGGAACAGGCAGACAATGGTACTCGTGGGTGCATATCGACGATGTCATTAACGCCCTCTTGTTTATCGGTGTGAATCAGGAAGTCAGCGGCCCCGTGAATGTCACGGCGCCCGTCCAGGTCAGACAGCACGAATTTTCAAAAGTGCTGAGCGCTGTCCTCGGCAAGCCGAACTTCTTTAAAACACCTGCCTTTTTAATCGATAAAGTACTCGGAGAACGTGCACTGCTCGTTACTGAAGGACAGAAAGTTCATCCGCGCGTACTGTTAAACAGTGATTTTAAATATCTGTATCCAACATTGGAACAGGCGATAGAAGACATATACAGCTAAGAAGTGATTTTTTGTCATCACAAATAACCCGTACGTTAGCTTTCCTTGGGCACCCGCGTAAGCCTGTAGTCTTACGCTGATGCTATTCCCCAAGGAGTCTAACGCACGGGTTTTACTTATACTTTATGAAATAAATTATCTTCTCAAGGTCATTGTCTAAACCTTTATTTTTTCTAAAATACGAGTTCGTCCCCGCTCCGCAGTTTATCTGCGATTTCATCGAGTTTTCTCAGACGGTGATTGATACCTGATTTTGATATCGCGCCAGTTGACACAGCTTCGCCGATTTCTTTTAAGGTCATATCCTGATGTTCAACGCGTATTCTTGCAACTTCTCTTAAGCGCTCCGGCAGTTCATCGATACCAATTTCTGCATCGATAAATTTAATGTTCTCCACCTGGCGCATCGAAGCGTTAATTGTTTTGTTTAAGTTAGCTGTCTCACAGTTAACGAGACGGTTAACCGAGTTGCGCATATCTCTGACGATACGTATATCTTCAAATTTCAACAGCGCCTGGTAGCCGCCGATAAGACTTAAAAATTCTGCAATTTTCTCTGCCTCTTTTAAATAAATAATATAGCCGCGTTTACGGTCTATGTATTTAGCATTCAATTCGTAGCTGTTCATCAGATCTGTAATTGCCTGTGCATGTTCTTCGTACAGCGAGCCAATCTCTAAATGATATGCCGATGTTTCCGGGTTATTGACAGAACCTCCGGCAAGAAATGCACCTCTTAAGTAGCTTCTTCTGCAGCATTCCTTGTTTTTAATTTCATCGGTAATTGTATTCGTCAGTATACCGCCTGAAAAAATATCCAAATCTGCGAGCACATCTTTAGATTCTTTTTTAATACGGCAAATATAAACGTTGTTCTTTTTCAGCTTCATTTTCTTTCTCACAAGGAGATCAATTTCTATTCTATATACATTTTTTATTAACGAGAAAATCCGGCGCGCAATCGCAGCGTTTTCTGTCTGGACATTAATGACCCACTGTCCGTCAAAATAACTGACTGCACCGTTCATTTTAATCAGCGCAGAGAGTTCGCTCTTCATGCAGCATTCATCCACTTCAATTCTCGTTAATTCATTTTTCATTTCGGAAGCAAATGACATGCTACCACGTTCCTTTCAAAATCTTCCCTAATACTTCAGTGTCTCCGATTCATCGATGACAATGTCGTATATAATTTCAGCGAGTTTCTCGTTATTATGGCGTACAACCCGTTCTTCATCGACGATAATAAGGTTTTCGTCGGTAATTACTTTAACACCGTGCGCTTCAAGTTTATCCCGCTCGCTTTTAATAATCTGGACACCTCTGTTTTTATAAGTATCCGCCATTTCTTCATAGACATCGCGTTCATTTAAAATCACATAATCTATCACACGTGCTTTCAAATGTTTCTCTATTGCATAGAGATGATCAAAAGCAGACATGCCTATCGTTTCTCCCGGCTGTTCAAGCAGGTTCGATACATAAACTTTAATACCCTCGGACTCTGCTACGGCTTCTGCAATGCCTTTCGGCAGCAGATTCGGAATGATGCTCGTGTACAGCGAGCCAGGCCCAAGGACGATAATATCCGCTTCAAGTATCGCTTCAACCGCAGCCGGTGTCGCATCGATATTCGTCGGAATTAAATACATTTCCCGGATTTCTTTTTTCACTTTTGGAATATAGCTTTCACCGATAATAATCGAGTCATCAGCCATTCTCGCAGCGAGCTTCGGACTGACGTTCGTCGACGGAATCACTGTCCCTTTAACGTTCAGTATTTTTGACAGCTCACTGACTGCAGTCGCAAAGTCCCCGCTGATATCGTACATCGCAGCAAGCATTAAGTTGCCGAGCGAATGCCCGGATATTTCATCTTTTTTAAAGCGGTAAGTAAACAGATGTTCAAGTTTGCTCTCCACTTCGCTTAAGGCCGACATGACGTTCCGGATATCTCCAGGTGCGGGCATATCAATCTGATCGCGGATAATTCCGGTTGACCCACCATCATCCGCCACTGATACAATCGCAGAAATATCGACAGGATATTTTTTTAATCCGCGCGATAAAACAGCGAGCCCGGTGCCGCCGCCGATAATTGCGATTTTAATCTTTTTCATGGAGTGTTCCTTCTATCGCCGCATCACGATGGGTCGTGTTAATCGAAAATGCGAACTTATCCTTCAGATCCTGTGCAAGGCGCTCAGACAGGGCAACAGAACGATGCTGTCCGCCTGTACATCCAATCGCAATCGTCAGCTGGGATTTACCTTCTTTTATATATTGAGGGATTAAATATTTAATCATATCGTACAGTTTTTCGTAAAACGTATCAGTATCCTGCCATTTCATAACGTAATCATAGACTTCTGAATCGAGACCCGTTAAGGGACGGTACTCCGGAATATAAAACGGATTCGGCAGAAAACGGACATCGAACATTAAATCCGCATCGATTGGAATGCCATGCTTAAAACCGAAACTCAGTACATTGACAGCAAAAAATTCTTCTCGACCGCCTGAATATAAAGTGAAGATACGATCTCTCAGCTCTTTCGGTGAAAGTTCTGTCGTATCGATAATTACGGATGCCCGCCCTTTTAAGTCATCGAGTATGTGCCGTTCTTTTTTAATTGCTTCAAGTACAGAGACACCTTCATTTAACGGGTGAGAACGGCGAGTTTCTTTGTAACGGCTGACAAGGCGCTCATTATCCGTATCGAGAAATACGATGCGCAGCATAATATCTTCATTACTCAGAACTGTTTCCAGTTTTTGAATTAAATCATCGAAAAATTCTTTGCCGCGTAAATCGATGCCGAGCGCAACTTTGTTCATTTTACCGTCCGTGGACTCCATTAATTCTACAACTTTTGGAAGAAGAATCGGGGGAAGATTGTCGATGCAGAAATAGCCCGTATCTTCAATTGCTTCCAGTGCAACAGATTTTCCTGAACCGCTCATACCTGTAATTATGATTAAATTTTTCATAAAGCACACCCTCAAATTTACTTATTTTCACTCTTGCCATTCACTTATATTATAACGGATAACGTTACGAAAAAACCCCCTTACGGGGGATTTGATACTATAAATTATTTATTGTCTTCCAGCTGCTCAAGATAATGCTGAGCATTTTGTGCTGCAAGACTCCCGTCGCCTGTCGCTGTAACAATCTGGCGAAGTGATTTCTCTCTGACATCTCCTGCGGCAAATATACCGGGGATTTCAGTTTCCATTTCTTCATTCGTGACGATATAGCCGTCTTCGTTTAAAATACCGAGATCTTTAAACGGCGCTGTCAGCGGCAGCATGCCGATATAAACAAAGACACCCTGCGCATCAAAGTCGTATGATTCGCCTGTATTTTTATTTTTCAGCGTTACTGACTCTACGCGGCTTTCGCCGTTAATTGACTGCAGTTCTGTATCCCAGATAAAATTAATTTTATCATTTTTAAATGCACGGTCCTGTAAAATTTTCTGAGCACGCAGCTCATCACGGCGGTGAACGATTGTCACTTTGCTCGCATATTTTGTCAGGAAGACACCTTCTTCAACAGCTGAGTCTCCGCCGCCGATAACGACGAGTTCACGCTCTTTAAAGAATGCGCCGTCACATACTGCACAGTAGCTCACACCGCGTCCGCGAAGCAGATCTTCACCTGGTACGCCGATTGTTTTGTATTCCGCGCCTGTTGCGACAATAACGCTTTTCGTATAAATATCTTCAGACGATGTTTTCAGTATTTTAATGTCGCCGTCGACTTCGACACTTTTAATATCGCCGTATTTATATTCTGCACCGAATTTCTGCGAGTGCTCAAACATTTTAGAAGATAATTCCGGCCCTGTAATCATGCTGAAGCCCGGGAAGTTTTCTACCTCTTCAGTGTTCGCCATTTGTCCGCCCGGCACACCGCGTTCAAGCATTACCGTTTTAAGCTCTGCACGTGACGCGTAGACTGCTGCCGTCATACCTGCAGGTCCTGCACCGATTATTACTACGTCATATATCGTTTTCTCTTCCATAATCGTTCTCCTTTAAAAAATTGCTACATATAATTATATAGGCTTTCTGCCCGTAAATCATTATATCTGCTTTATTCTCTCTATTGCTTTATTTAATCTGTAAACCGTTGTATTAAACATTTCAGCGACGCCTTTTTTAGTCAGCCTGCGTCCGCCCGGATATAAATACAGCGCTGCTGCTGTATGACTTTCAATATCGTCAAACTCTTTATACTTTTCGTACAGCTCATGAAACACATTGATCCACATCAGTAATGTCTCTTCATCTCTGTATGATAAGTCATACAGCAATTCAAGGCCGATATGCATCCGTCCGAGACGGACCAGTTTCAATCCCTGAAATAAAAATGTTACATACAATTTTTCATAATCATCCAGCGTTTCAATGTGATCCCATATCGATAAACCGATAATTGCTTCACGCGGTTCTATTTTACTTATTAAATATAAGGCGAGCAGACGTTTGTGCTGGTCTTCATCATGCAGATACATACTTTCAAGCGCGAGTATTTTATCCGCGGCCTCCTGTTTTTTCCAGGGGCTGAACTTCTCATCCAGCGGATGAAAATTCTGCATGCGTGTCCAGTATATTTTCGATTCTTCATGCATCCCTATATGGTAACTCGAAAAACTGAGTGCATGCATCAGCTGGAAATTGATTATTTTCTGCTTTTTGTAAAGCGGGAACAGCAGTTTATATGAATGCTCATACTTCTGCAGGAAATTCAGTACCAGTCCGACTTTAAACCGCGCATCGTCATCAAGCGGCTCGACGACTTCCAGTTTTTTTAAATACGCTTCGTACTCATCAAACTGCTCAGTATGATAATGCAGCAGCGTCATATGGCTGAGTGCATGCATATCTGTCTGATCATCTTCCAATAACTGCCGAAGCAAAACTTCAGCATCTTCATACTTATTTAAAAATAAGTAGGCCATCGCTTTTAAATTTCTAAACTCGCGTTCCTGCTGTATGTCCATAGGCAGTGAATCGAGGTAATCAAGCGACTCTGAGACTTTTGCATTCATAAATAAATGCTGGAAAATCTGCTGGCCTATAAATCGTTCTGCTTCTTTTTCAAGTTCGTCTTCATCGTCGATTTCAACGTCGAACATTTCTTCAAGCGTATCACCGTAGTCTGTGTCAGAATGGTAAGTCGAATATTGAACACCATATAAAAATGCTTTATTTGCATCGTGTTTAATAATATTAATCTGACTTAATATATAAAAGTACTCCGGACGGTAATCATCATTGACGAATGCTTCGATTACTAAATGTTCCGCTTCGTTGCCGAATCCATTTTCAGCCATAACATATACATACTCCGATAAATAATCCGTATTGTCCGGGTTTTTATCGTGTGCTTTTTTTAAGAGCTGGAGTGCGTCTTTTTTATTATTCTGCTGTCTTTTTTTAATACCCTGCCTGTAGTAATGCTCTCCGTTTTGATCGAGAGAGATTACTTTTTTGTTAGCCATTACGTTCTCTCCCTTATAATCATTGGATTGCCGTAGACGAGTGCATTATCCGGAACATCTTTTGAAACCACTGTGCCTGCACCGACTTTAACGCCGCTGCCTATTTTAACGCCAGGCAGAATTGTTGTATTCGCACCGATCATCGTATTTTCACCGATATCGACTTTGCCGATTCTGTATTCATCCGTTAAATATTCGTGTGTCAGTATCGTCGCATTATAGCCGATAATCGAATTCTTGCCGATTGTAATTAATTCCGGAAACATTAAATCAGGCATCGCTTTATACGCAAATGATACGTGTTCGCCCAAATTTATATTCAAAAAGCGCCGGTATAATTTATGTTTCAGATTAGTCGATGGTAAAAATCGTCCCGTTTCTATAACGATAAAGTTTTTAGCAACTTTAACTATCGATACAGTGCGGTACAAATGCCACAGCGGATTTATTTTAAAGCCCGTATGCCGGGTTAATTTCCTCATGCTACTTCTTCCTTTTTTTCTTCTTATTCACTACTGTTGATGATTTCTTATTATGTTTAATTTCATCTTTAGCTGCGTAATTGCCGTATACGTCACCGTATTTAGGCAGATTGTATTTCTGCTGGCGGTAAATCATAAGTGCGATTGCCGCAATTATCGTGATAACTGAAATAACCTGTGCCGTCCGGAACATATCGCCGATCATTAAACTGTCCGTGCGCATGCCTTCGATAAAGAAGCGGCCGACTGAATAGTATATCAAATAAATAAGCACTGTGTGCCCGAGTGGTAATTTTGCACGTATTAAAAATAAAATAAGCACCCCGATTATACTCCATACCGATTCGTATAAAAATGTCGGATGATAGTAAGTCCCGTCGATATTCATATGGTTAATAATAAATTCCGGAATCATTAAGTTCTCAAGAAACTCTCTTGCTACCGGTCCGCCGTGAGCTTCCTGATTAATAAAGTTTCCCCAGCGCCCGATTGCCTGGCCGAGCAGTATACTCGGGGCAGCGATATCAGCCACCTGGAAAAAGCTGTAGCCTTTTACTCTCGTATAAATCAGTCCGGCAAGGAAACCGCCGATCAGACCGCCGTGAATTGCCATGCCGCCTTCCCACACTTTGATAATATCGAGCGGGTTAAAGAAATAATAATCAAGATTAAAGAAGACATAATACAGGCGTGCACCGATGAGTGAAAAGATAATGATATACATCATTAAATCCATAAATAAATCTTCAGGCAGTCCTTTTTTTATCGTTTCCCTGTTTGCTAAAACGTATCCGAGTATCATTCCGGTTAATATAATAATTCCGTACCAGTGAATGGACAACGGTCCGAGCGATATTGCCACCGGATCGATGGCGGCGTTTAAAATCATCATGAGTTGCCTCCGTTGTTTTTAATCTTTTCATTTAAACGGTCGTTAAATTCGACCGCCGCGTTATGCCCCATCTGATTCAGACGGTGGTTCATAGCTGCAACTTCGATAATGCCAGCGAGACTTCGTCCCGGCCGGATTGGTATTACTTTTTTCGTCACTTCGGAATTTAAAATCTGAATTTTTTTATCTTCAAGGCCGAGACGGTCGTAAGTATTATTGTCAATCCAGTTTTCCAGATGAACATTCAGCATAATGCGTTTTTCTGTCAGAATGCAGCCTGCCCCGAACAGTGTCATTACGTTAATAATACCGAGCCCGCGTATTTCAAGCAGGTGCTGAATGAGCTCAGGCGCTGAACCCATAAGCACATTTTTTGTCACTTCTTTAATTTCAACATTATCGTCTGCAACTAAACGGTGGCCGTTTTTAACAAGCTCAAGCGCAGTTTCACTTTTACCGATACCGCTCTCTCCGGTTATCAATACACCGATACCGTATACATCGACAAGTACGCCGTGCATATTGGTTTCCGGCGCCAGTTCTTTTTCTAAGTATGTCGTAATACGGCTGGTAAAGTTCGTCGTGTTGTCTTCAGTTATTAAGAGCACTGTATTCGTCTGGTTGCACGCCTCTATTAATTCAAGCGGCGGCTGCTGACTTCTCGTGACGATAATACACGGCGTTTCTTTTCTGCACAGCCGCTTCGCACGGTCTTCGCGCTCCTGATCCGACAGTACCCGTTCAAAAAAAGAAATTTCCGTCATACCGAGTATCTGCACCCGGTCAGATGAGTAATGAGAAAAATATCCCGCAATTTCAAGTCCGGGTCTCGATAAATCAAAACTTGAAATTTCATTCAGAAGTCCTGTATTTCCGCCCCACGTTTTTAAGTTGAATTCTTCGACTAAATCTTTTACTGTTAGCATCACTGCACCTCCCGCCTGCTTCTCTTAAATCTCTTTGCTATTTAGTTATATTATAGCAAAAAATAGGCTGGCATTCGCCAGCCCTTACTTATTAATATTTTTTAACTGCGGTGCAATGTCACACTGCCGACTTTTGTGCCGACCTCAAGGAACATTCCAGCTTCGTCTGTGTTGTTTACAAGCATTAATTCTTTAAAACCGATGTCCTGCTGTTTCATATAGCGTGCATCAAGCTCAGGCGGATAGTTAATCTGTCCAAGAACAGTCGACAGACGTCCTTCAAGTTCTCTGCCGTGAGGTACGCTGATATTAATACTGCCCATATTTGAATTAATTGTCGCTTCTTCTGTTTCCTTTTTAAGTGCAATATTCACCGAGCCATTTGATGAAATATCAATTGTTTTCGCATCGAGGTTATCCGTTAAAATTGTTCCGAGCATCGACACGATTTCAATGCTTTTATACTCGCCCTCTGAAACTTTAATGTTGCCTCTCGACGTACGGATAAATGCATTTTTGGCCTGCACATGCGCCAGTTCAATATCTCCGTTTAAGAGATCAACAGTTAAATCAGTAAATGATTTATCAGCTATTTTAACATTGCCGTTCGACGTAGATAAAATAATGCGTCTGAGTGTTTCTTCAGTCACTTCGATAATGACGTTAACACGTGCGGACTTAACATCCGACACAATAACAAGCTCGTCATTTTTAACATCGCAGATTATATCCTGGAAGTAATTTTTCTTCGTATCCAGTTTTCTGTAAAATGGTGTGACTTCAAATTTAACAACATTGCCGCGTTCCGCTTTTTTCAGTTCAACGTTACCGTTGGCAATATCTACTGAAATGCTGCTGAACGGTGTATCAATCGTTTCGATTAAACGATTTTTTGGTCCCTGTGAAAACACTGAATCAAAGGATGATCCAACTGAGTCAAATGCTTTTTCAAGTCCGTCAAACACCTGTTTCGCCTGACGCTGGGTACTGAATTTACTTTTGACGTTTGTATATGTGTCATTTACTTTATCTTTGTTGACGTACTTATTAAACTCGTCGACAAACTGACCGAAGTAGTCACCGAACAACCCTGTTGATTCAGTTTCCCCGGACGAATCACGTTCTGTATGTTTTTTCGTCTCTTTAGCTTCCGCCTCTGATTTCGAGTTTAATGCCGACATCAGTTCGATTGCTTCTTCGGAAGTGATTTTGCCTTCTTCAAGCATTTTTAAAATGCGTTCTTTACTTTCCACTGATATTACCTCCTAATGGTTTCTGGTTAACCACTTTTTAAGATGATGTCCCGTGTGGCTGTTTTCATTGGCAATTACATCTTCTACTGTACCACTTACGACGATGTTTCCGCCACCTTCGCCGCCTTCCGGCCCAAGGTCAATAATATGATCCGCCACTTTGATGACATCGAGGTTATGTTCAATAATTACAACAGTATCCCCCTGCTCAACGAGACGCTGAATCACACCAATTAAGTTTTTAATATCTTCTGAGTGCAGTCCTGTCGTTGGTTCATCTAGAATATACAGCGTTTTACCGTTCGAGCGTCTGTGCAGTTCGCTCGCCAGTTTCACACGCTGTGCTTCCCCGCCTGACAATGTTGTCGCCGGCTGGCCGAGGCGTACATAACCTAACCCGACATCGACGAGTGTTTTAATTTTACGTTTAATTTTAGGCAGATTTTCAAAGAAATAATAAGATTCTTCTACTGTCATTTTTAACACATCTGCTATACTCTTATCTTTATATTTCACTTCAAGTGTTTCTCTGTTATAACGTTTTCCCTGACACACTTCACACGGAACGAAGACGTCCGGCAGGAAATGCATTTCTATGCGGAGTATACCGTCGCCGCGGCATGCTTCACAGCGGCCGCCTTTAACGTTAAAGCTGAAACGTCCTTTTTGATACCCTCTGACTTTAGCTTCATTTGTCTGGGCAAAGACATCTCTGATATTGTCAAAGACACCTGTGTATGTTGCAGGATTACTGCGCGGTGTACGGCCAATCGGTGACTGGTCAATATCGATAATTTTATCGATATGTTCGATGCCTTCGACTTTATCGTGTTCGCCCGGCACTTCTTTCGTTTTATAAAGCTGGTGATGCAGGCTCTTATATAAAATTTCATTAACCAGTGTACTTTTCCCTGAACCGGACACACCGGTAACGAGATTAAGTACACCCAGCGGAATATTAACGTCGATATTTTTTAAGTTATTTTCTCTGGCGCCTTTAATCTTAAACGCTTTTTTCTTATCCGGTTGACGGTAGTTTTCCGGCAGTGCAATTTCGCGCTTGCCGCTTAAATACTGTCCCGTTAATGAATTATCGTCTGCCATAACTTCCTCGGGCGTACCGTAGGATACGACTTCCCCGCCATGTTCGCCGGCACCCGGACCGATATCGATTAAATAATCACTGGCGAGCATCGTGTCTTCATCGTGCTCGACGACAATCAGCGTGTTGCCGAGCTCTCTCATCTCTTTTAGAGTATTGATTAAACGTTCATTATCGCGCTGATGCAGTCCGATGGACGGTTCATCCAGAATATACAGCACACCGCTTAAGCGTGAGCCGATTTGTGTGGCAAGACGGATACGCTGCGCTTCCCCGCCTGATAAGGTCCCGCTCTTTCTGTTCAATGTTAAATAATCGAGTCCGACATTGCGTAAAAATGACAGTCTGCTGTCGATTTCTTTTAAGATCGGTTCTGCAATTTCTTCATTTTGAGCCGATAAAGAAATATTGTCAAAAAAGTTTATGCCATCCTTAACAGAACGTTCGACAACTTGTCCGATATGCGTATCGTTTACTTTAACCGCAAGTGCCTCATCGTTTAAACGGTAGCCGTCACAGCGTTCGCACTCACTTTCGCGCATATACTGGCCCATAACATTTCTCGTGTATTCGGAAGGACTTTCATTATATCGTCTGTCGATGTTTTTCAGCACACCTTCAAACACCATCTTGCGTTCACGGACTACCCCGTTATCCTGAGCGAATTTAAATTTAATTTCATCTTCGCCGCCGTTAAAAATAATGTTTTTCTCTTTATCGCTTAATTTTTTAAATGGTACAGTCATATCGATATCGTAATAGTCTGCAGCCTGTGTTAACAGCTGCGTATAATATGTTGAACTGATCGGCTGCCATGTAATAATCGCACCGTCATCCAATGATATTTCCTGATCCGGAACAACGAGTGTTTTATCGACGGACATTTTCATGCCGAGCCCGTCACACTCTGCACAGGCACCATAAGGCGCATTAAATGAAAACAGGCGCGGTTCAAGTTCCGAAATCGTAAAACCGCACTCCGGACATGAAAAGTTTTCAGAGAAATGAAGGTCTTCGCCGTCAATGACATTAATTGTGACGTTGCCGCCGGATTTCTCTAATGCTACCTGCAGTGAGTCACTAAGACGTGTCTCAATTCCTTCTCTGACTGCAAGTCTGTCAATAACGACATCTATATCATGCTTTTTATTTTTACTGAGCTCAGGCACTTCTTCTATATCAAACATGTCTCCATCAACGACGACACGTGCGTAGCCTTCTTTACTCAAATCAGTTATTAATTTTTTATGCTGTCCTTTTTTACCGCGCAATAATGGTGCAAATACTTGAATACGGGTACGCTCCGGCAGCTGCATCACAATATCGGTCATTTCTTCGATTGTCTGTGAAGAAATTTCAATATCGTGAATGGGGCAATACGGCGTTCCGGCCCTTGCATAAAGCAATCTTAAGTAATCATATATTTCCGTAATCGTCGACACAGTGGAACGCGGGTTATTGCTCGTCGTTTTCTGGTCAATTGATATTGCCGGTGACAGTCCTTCAATTGCATCGACGTCAGGTTTCGACATCTGTCCTAAAAACTGGCGTGCATATGAACTGAGTGACTCGACATAGCGGCGCTGACCTTCAGCATAAATCGTATCGAAAGCAAGTGACGATTTACCGGAACCTGATAAGCCCGTCATAACGACGAGCTGGTCTCTCGGGATATCTAAATCGATACCTTTTAAATTATTCTCTCTTGCACCTTTGATACTGATGAATGGATTTTTCATGTAACTCACCCTTCTGCCTGAATCTCAAATATTGCATCTCTCAATTCAGAAGCTGTTTCAAAGTCTAAATCTTTAGCAGCTTCTTTCATTTCCTGTTCAAGTTTCTCAAGCAATTTCTCGCGCTCAGATTTCGTAAGTTTCTTAGTCGCGGATTTTTTCTTAACTTTATCATCTGGTTTAATATCTATATGTGCACTGATGACATCTCGAATTTCTTTCTTAATTGTCGTCGGTGTAATGTTATGTTTTTCATTAAATGCTATTTGTGTTTCGCGGCGCCTCGATGTTTCATCAAGTGCATACTGCATCGAATCTGTAATTTTATCAGCGTACATAATAACGTGGCCGTTACTGTTTCTGGCTGCGCGTCCAATCGTCTGGACGAGTGCACGGTTCGAACGAAGGAAACCTTCTTTATCCGCATCGAGTATCGTTACGAGCGATACTTCCGGAATATCCAGCCCTTCACGGAGCAGGTTAATCCCGACGAGCACATCGTAAGTCCCGACACGCAGTTCGCGCAGTATTTCTATACGTTCAAGTGTTTTAATTTCCGAATGCAGATATTGTACTTTTATGCCTGCTTCTTTTAAATACGTCGTTAAATCTTCCGACATTTTTTTAGTTAATGTCGTCACCAGCACGCGTTCATTCTTTTCTATTCTTGCATGAATTTCTTCCATTAAATCATCGATTTGATGTTCGGATGGACGGACATCTATCGTCGGATCAAGCAGACCTGTCGGACGGATAATTTGTTCAACCATCTTCTCTGTATGTTCAATTTCATACGGCCCCGGTGTTGCTGAAACATAGAGCAGCTGTTCTGCTTTTTCTTCGAACTCGGAAAACATTAACGGTCTGTTATCGAGTGCACTCGGCAATCTGAATCCGTGGTCGACAAGCACCTGTTTACGCGCTTTGTCTCCGTTATACATTCCCCTGATTTGCGGTACAGTAACATGGGATTCATCAATCATAATAAGAAAATCCTTAAAATAATCGATTAGCGTATACGGAGTTGAGCCCGGTTCACGCAATGTTGTATGCACTGAGTAGTTTTCAATACCTGAACAGAAGCCCATCTCGCGCATCATTTCAAGATCATAGTTCGTCCGCTGCTCGAGACGCTGCGCTTCAAGCAGTTTATCTTCGGCACGGAATTTTTTCAGCTGTGCCTCCAGCTCTTTTTCAATGCGCTCAATCGCGACTTTCATTTTCGCATCGCGCGTAACGAAGTGGGATGCCGGGAAAATTGACAGATGTTCGCGTTCTGCATACACCTCACCCGTTAAATAATCTATTTCACGAATTCTGTCGATTTCATCACCGAAAAACTCGACACGGATACACTGTTCATCTTTTGAAGCCGGAAATACCTCTACGATATCACCGCGTACTCTGAACGTTCCGCGTTTAAAATCGATATCGTTACGTGAATACTGAATATCGACAAGCTTGCGTAAAAACTGATTGCGGTCAAGCTCCATACCCGTACGGATAGTCACAACTAAATCGCGGTATTCATCAGGATTACCCAAACCGTAAATACAGCTGACCGAAGCGATAACGATAACGTCATCACCTTCGAACAGTGAACTCGTTGCGGAGTGGCGGAGCTGATCGATTTCGTCGTTAATCGACGCATCTTTTTCGATAAACGTATCGGTACTCGGAACGTACGCTTCAGGCTGAAAATAGTCGTAATAACTGACGAAATACTCCACTCTGTTATTTGGGAAAAATTCTTTAAATTCACTGTATAATTGTCCTGCTAATGTTTTGTTATGCGCAATAATCAGAGTCGGCTTGCCGATTCTCTGTATTACCTGGCTCATCGTATATGTTTTACCGGTACCCGTTGCACCGAGAAGTGTCTGGTGCCTTTGTCCGGAACTTATTTGCTTCACTAGTTCTTCAATTGCTTGAGGCTGGTCACCAGCCGGCTCAAATTTAGAAACTAACTCAAAATCTGCCATTGTTTCGCCTCCACTTATTAATCTATACTATTTTAACAAAAATAGAGCAGAAATAACAAACATTTGTTCGGTCATCTCTACTCTTCATCATTAATATTAAAATTATCGAGCTCAAAAATCTCTACTATTATATAGCCTGTAAAAATCGATGCTGAATCTATGTAAATTACCCACTCACTTGGGTAAAAACCTCTGTATATCGATGCTCCGAAAAGTATAAAAGTCAGCATTACTGCAACGTATTTATTACGCGTCAGCCGCGTAAACACTACGACAGTCGTTGCTGGAACGACCATGGCCATCATGTACCAGTACAAATCCATAGCAGCTACTCCCGGTTGAGAATAGAGTTCGTTATTTCAAACAGTTCATCTTTTGGAATGAAACGTTCCGACAGCATTTCTGTTAATATATTTTCCAAAAAGTCCTGCACGCATACTAAATGGTCAAAGCGTTTAATCGTTGCGAGCGATTCTTCATAGATTTCAAAAAACAGAGGTTCGGGATTGCGCTTCTGTATTTCACCGAAAGACTCGTATAATAGATCGATTTTGTCAGCAACAGAAAGAATCTGTCCTTCAAGCGTGCTGTCTTTGCCCTCTCTCAGTCGTTCTTTGTAAATCTGCTGGTACTCCGGAGGAAATTCAGTTTCGATAAACTTCGTCGTCATCGTTTCTTCAACTTCCATAAACAAGGTGTTCAGCTCGAGAGATGCATACTTCACCGGTGTTTTAATATCTCCTGTAAATATTTCAGGATAATCGTGATTCAGTGCTTTTTCATATAAAGAACGCCAGTCGATTTCATTACCTTTATGTTCCTCAACTGTTCCTAAGTACTGAGCGATCTTCGTTACTTTAAACGAATGCGCAGCAACGTTGTGTTCCTGATACTTAAACTTGCCGGGACATCTGACAAGCTTTTCAAGATCATTTAAACTTTTAAAATATTGATGTACTCCCATTTATTGTCGCTCCTTTACATAGTTAATGTAATTCGTGATCAATTCCGGTCCTATTTCTCCAATATATGCACGCACAACCTCGCCATTCGAATCGATAAAGAAAGTGGTCGGCATTAAGCTTATTTTAAACTCCTCTGTCATAGCTGCCTCGTCAGTCAGTTCGAACACAGGATACTGCACATCGTAAGTTTTTAAAAATGCGTCGCGATTTTTAACACTGTCATCGATATTAATGCCGACAATCTGAACATCACTATCTACAGTATCCATCGCATACTCATTTAACTCAGGCGTTTCCCTTTTACACGGCTCACACCACGAAGCGAAAAAGTTTACGACAGTCACTTCGTTATTCTGAATAATTTCGTTCAGCGGTTCTTCACTGTTAATTACGGCATCCGACTCCGTATCCAGTAAATTTAAGCCGACCGCATGATGATTATCGCGCCCCTCTGAATCCTGCAGCGTCTGCAGACTCCGCTCTCTCATCTGATCATCGGAAACGTTAATAACGGCACCGATGCTTATCCCGATGAGCAGGAAAAACGCAACAAAAATAACTACTGTAATAACCCTTTTAACCGTCATTAAATCCACTTTCCCTCTAATATCATTTTAATCATTTTAACATACCGCACTAGGAAAGTACCGTCTGCCGAGGTTAAGAAAATGTGAAGAATAACAGAAATTTTTCAGGCTATATTTTGTGATTCTCACTTTTACGATCCTTCTGCCACTGTTCGCTCATCTCTTTTACTTTATCATTAAGCTTTTTAATCTGTTTGAACGTTATAAGGTTCAAAAAGCCGAGGATAATTAAAGAAGTCAGCGCAACTGTAGTATCGTGATCATTTGAAATGATTTTCATTGATGATCCTCCCTTCTAAATCAGGTTATATTATGAAATAATTTTAATTTGTCGGACAGTGTCGTTTCTACAGTGTCCGATATCTTTGTTTGTCGGACAGTGTGAAGGACTTAACTTATAATAAAAGCTGCTGACTTTAAAACAGGTTAGGAATTTTTTCTTCTATATTACTAAATAGCCTATTTTCTTAAATTTATTCAAAGGTATAAAAATAGCGGGAACAAATCTATATAGAATAGACCTGATTCCCGCTGATTTTATTAATGTATATTAGTGGATGAAGTTATGGCTTGAAACTTGAGAAGCACTGATAGTTCTCGTGTTTTTATCGCCAAGTCCGCCACCGAACTGCATTTCTGATACTAAGATTGATCCGTCACCGTTTACACGCTCAACAATTGCAACGTGACCTTGGCCGTATGAACCATTAGTGTAAGCTGGAGCTTGCATAATAGCACCTACTGAAGGTGAGTTGTTTACAGAGTAACCTGCTGACTGAGCATTAGATGCCCAGTTCTTAGCATCGCCCCACATATTCCCGACACTCATGCCCATTGATGAACGTTTTTCAAACACGTACCATGCACATGTACCCCATGAGTAGTAGTTCTTGCCGTTGCTTGCGCTTGGAACTGGAGTTGCTGCTGCAGGCTGTTCTTCAGCTGCTTGTTGTGCTGCTGCTCTTTCAGCTGCCGCTTGTTCTGCTGCTTCAGCCGCTTGTTG
>DONT01000008.1:101478-116112 GCA_003513765.1 Jeotgalicoccus sp. | reverse complement strand
CAGCCGCTTGTTGTGCTGCTGCTTCTTCAGCTGCAAGTCTGTCTGCTTCAGCTTGTTCAGCCGCTTGTGTTGCTGCTAATTCTTCTGCTTCTTGAGCTGCAATTTCTTCAGCAGTTGGTTCTTCAACAACCTCTTCAGCTGGTTCAACTTCCTGAATTTCTTCTACAACAGGCTCTTCAACAACCTCTATAGCTGGTTCAACCTCTTGAACTTCTTCTACAACTGGCGCTTCAACAACCTCTTCAGCTGGTTCAACTTCTTGAACTTCCTCTACAACTGGTGCTTCAACAACCTCTGCTGCCGGTTCAACTTCTTGAACTTCCTCTACAACTGGCTCTTCAACTGTTTCTACAGCAGGTGCTTCTTCTACTGCTGGTGCTGAAACTGCTGAACCGTCAATTGAAAGCTCCTGACCAACGAAAATAAGATCTGAAGATAAGTTGTTCCATTTCATTATTTCATTATAATCTAAAGAGAATTCCGCTCCGATTGCCCAAAGTGTATCTCCAGGTTTAACTATGTATGATGATTCGTTACTAGCAGGAGCAGGTGCTTCTTCAGCTGCTTCAGGATTAACCGTAAGGACGTCTCCCGGGAAAATAATATCACTTGAAAGTTCGTTGTCAGCTTTTAAGTCTGCAACTGATGTTCCAACTTCGTTAGCTATTCCCCATAAAGTGTCTCCACTAGCTATAGTGTACTCATCCGCCGAAACTGCTGTTGCTGCTACACCTGTGATTGCTGTCAAAGTTGCTACAGATACTACTGTTTTTTTCATAAAGTGAATTTCCTCCTACTAGATAATTTAGTTAATATTTATTTTATACGTTTAATTAGACAGATATTTCCGTCCACATCTGTCTTTTACAGTACGGTATAAACTATAGCATAAGGAAATATGAAAATGTGTTTTGTAATATACTTGTAATATAAAAGAAATTTAGCGGAAATGTGACAACCAAAACTTTACAATTAAAAATTATTTCTGTATTTTCAAATCGACAAACGCTGATATCATAGTTAGTTATTTTATTTACCCATATTGACATAAATATTATTTCATTTTTAATTCGAAATATAATTAATTATTCCTCTTTGTTACAAGCTCATCCTTGACCTTAAATTAAAAAACACGGCACAATTCAATGTGTCCGTGTTCTTCCATATAAAATTATTTTTGATTCGACAGCCATTCAACCAGATGATCCAGATCTTCCGGGTCTTCAACCATACCACCCGGCATGATGTTCGTTCCCTCTACTACAACTGTACGAATCTGGTCTTCACTCAGTCTCGCACCGACTTCCTGAAGGTTCGGTCCTGACGCGCCTTCAAGGTCAGCACCGTGACAGCTGAAGCACGATGCTGCACGGTATACTGCTTCACCGTCTTCCGCTGTTGCCTGTCCGTCACCTATAACAGCCGCCTCTTCTGTCTCTTCTTCATTTCCGCCGCATGCGCCGAGTAAAAGCACAATACTAAAGCCTGCAGTCAGCAGTATTTTTTTCATTTATTACAGACCTCCAAATATATTACATACTCCAACGCAGATACGCATGAATAAACGGTGATAAATCTCCATCCATTACTTTATCCGTATTTCCGACTTCGTAGTTTGTTCTATGATCTTTAACCATAGAGTACGGGTGAAAGACATAACTTCTAATCTGGCTTCCCCAGCCGATTTCTTTCTGTTCGCCTTTAATATCATCAATTTCTGCGCGCTGTTCTTCCAGCTTACGCTGATACAGTTTTGCTTTCAGCATCTGCATCGCCTGTTCACGGTTTTTAATTTGTGAACGTTCATTCTGACAGGTTACAACAACTCCTGTCGGCAGGTGTGTAATACGGACAGCAGAGTCCGTCGTATTGACGTGCTGTCCGCCGGCACCGCTTGAACGGTACGTATCAATTTTAATATCGTCGGTATTGATTTCAATTTTAATATCCGTATTTTTAAACAGCGGTGTTACTTCACATGAAGCGAATGAAGTATGACGGCGGCCCGACGAGTCAAATGGCGATATTCTCACCAGACGATGCACACCTTTTTCAGCTTTTAATAAGCCGTAGGCGTTCGGTCCTTTAATAGAAATAGACACACTCTTCACGCCCGCTTCATCGCCGCTCTGATAATCCAGTGTTTCAATTTTGAAACCTTCTGACTCACTGTAGCGCTGATACATACGAAGCAGCATTTCTGCCCAGTCCTGAGATTCTGTGCCGCCGGCGCCTGAATGCAGTTCGAGCATGGCATCCAGTGCATCGTGTTCGCCGCTTAAAAGCAGATTCAGTTCATATTCTTCAATTGCCGCTGATGTTTCTTTAACAGATTCATCAAGCAGTTCTGCCAGTTCCTCGTCGTATTCTTCACGCAGCAGTTCGTGCGATGTCTCAATATCGTCGAGTGAGTTGCGCAGCGAATTAAAACCATCGACAATTTTTTTCAAATGGTTGTTCTCTGCGATGACTTCCCCTGCCTTATCGCTATCGTTCCAAAAATCCGGGTCCAGCATAAGTTCTTCGTGTTCCTGTATTTGAGTCTCTTTTTCTTCTAAGTCAAAGAGACCCCCTAAAGTCATTTAACTTATCTCTGCTGCTTTGTAAAAAGTTTTTTACTTCACTTAATTCCATATTTTTTCCCCTAACTTATTGTCCGTGACAGTTTTTGTATTTTTTGCCCGAGCCGCATGGGCACGGGTCATTTCTGCCGACTTTAACCTGGCGTTTAACCGGCTGTTTTTTAGCTTTTTGTTTGCCGTCGCCTGTCTGCATTTGTTTTTTATCTACAACTTGTTCACGTTTCATTTCTTCATCCGTGCGGACTGTCGTCTTCAGCACAAATTTCGAAGTGTCATCTTCGATATTAACGAGCATGTTTTCAAACATTTGAATACCTTCGTTCTGGTATTCGCGGAGCGGGTTAATCTGACCGTATGAACGGAGATGAATACCAGTTCTCAGCTGGTCCATACTGTCTATGTGCTCAACCCACTTCTGGTCCATCGTACGGAGCATCATCATACGTTCGAACAGACGCATTTTCTCTTGTCCAAGCGTTTCTTCTTTCTCTGCAAGATGCGCTTTCACTTTATCCATAACAATCGTATAGATTTCTTCTGCACCTCTGCCGCGGATTTCATCCACACTGATGTCGTCTTCCGGCAGATACATATCCGTCAGAGTTTTAACATACTGATCGTAATCGATATCTTCTTCAGTATCGAGATCATAAAACTCAACTGTACGCTGTACAGAGCGTTCAATCATATCGTTGAGCAGTTCTGATACATCATCGTGATCAATAATTTCATCGCGTTCACCGTAAATAATTTCACGCTGTTTGCGCAGCACTTCATCATATTCAAGCAGGCGTTTACGCGCATCGAAGTTATTTCCTTCAACGCGTTTCTGTGATGATTCCACACCGCGTGAAATCATTTTACTCGTCAGTTCTTCTTCGCTCATACCCATGCGTTCCATAATGCTCTGAATTCTTTCAGAACCGAAACGGCGCATTAAATCATCTTCTAAGGACAGATAGAACGTACTTTCACCAACGTCACCCTGACGTCCTGAACGCCCGCGGAGCTGGTCATCAATACGCCGTGATTCATGACGCTCCGTACCAATTACCGCAAGTCCGCCGAGATCTTTAACACCTTCGCCGAGTTTAATATCCGTACCGCGTCCGGCCATGTTTGTCGCAATAGTAACCGCACCTTTTTTACCGGCTTCTTTAATAATTTCCGCTTCACGCCCGTGGTTCTTAGCATTCAGGACATTATGGCGTATGCCGTGTTTTCTCAGCAGATTTGAAATCAGCTCACTCGTTTCAACTGCCACAGTACCGATTAAAATCGGCTGTCCTTTCTTGTGGCGGTCGATTACATCTTCGACCACTGCACGCAGTTTAATTTCTTCTGCCGCATAAATCTTATCTGTATTATCGATTCTCTGAACCGGCTGGTTCGTCGGAATTTGTGTAACGCGCATATTATAAATATTCATAAACTCTTCTTCTTCAGTTTTGGCTGTCCCTGTCATACCGGACAGTTTATGGAAGAGACGGAAGAAGTTCTGGAAAGTAATCGATGCCATCGTACGCGATTCATTTTGAATATCCACGCCTTCTTTTGCTTCGATTGCCTGGTGCAGACCGTCAGAGAATCGGCGTCCTTTCATCGTACGTCCCGTAAACTGGTCGACGATTAAAATCCCTTCATCTTCAACGACGTAATCCACGTCCCGTTCCATTGAGAAGTTCGCTTTTAAGGCCTGGTTGATATGGTGCAGCAGACTAACGTGCTGAACGTTATACAGGTTATCGATCTTAAACCATTTTTCAGCTTTCTCCATACCGGATTCGTTCAGCTGAATATTTCTCGTTTTAATATCGTACGTGTAATCTTCTTCCTCTTTCAGCATTTTAGAAAACTGGTGTGCCTGTAAGTAATACGTTTCTCTTTCTTTCGCTTTACCTGAAATAATTAGCGGTGTACGCGCCTCATCAATTAAAATCGAGTCGACCTCATCAATTACGGTAAAGTTTAAGCCGCGGAGTACACGGTCCTGTTTGTACGTCACCATATTATCTCTTAAATAATCAAAGCCCAGTTCGTTATTTGTCGTATACGTAATGTCTGCTGCAAAGGCTTCGCGCTTTTCAGTACTGTTTTTAGCATTCAGGTTTAAACCGACAGTCAGTCCTAAGAAGTTATACAGCACTTCAAGTTCTTCCATCTGAATTTCAGATAAATACTCGTTGACTGTGATAACGTGAACGCCGCGTCCTGTCAGTGCATTTAAATAAACCGGCATAGTCGCTGTCAGCGTTTTACCTTCCCCGGTTTTCATTTCTGCAATATCGCCTTTATGAAGTGCAATACCACCCATTACCTGAACTTCGAAGGGCTCCATGCCGAGCGTACGTTTCGATGCTTCCCGTACTACGGCGAATGCTTCTGCCAGTATATCGTCGAGCATTTTTTCTTCTTTCTTTCTGTCGCCCTCCGCAGTCTGTAACTGTTCTTTAAATTCTGCTGTTTTATTTTTAATTTCGTCATCACTTAATTTTTCTATTTCCGGTGCAAGTTCAAGCACTTTCTGCGCTTGTTTTCGCAACGCTTTTAACTCTCTTTTATTGCCATCGAACATTTTATCCAAAACACCCATGGATTTTCTCTCCCTCGTGAAAAATTACCTGTTTATACATCATTACATTTTACCACCATTATATAGGAAAATAAAATATGTAACATTAAAAAACCCCGAAGGCGGGTAAACCGCCGTCAGGGTTTCATGAAATTCATCTTAATTTGTTTCGATTAGACCGTATTTACCGTCTTTACGTCGATAAACAATACTCGTACCGTCAGTTTCTCTATCATTAAAGACGAAGAAGTCATGACCAAGCATATTCATCTGCAGTACCGCTTCTTCAGAATCCATCGGTTTCAGCGTGAACTCCTTAGAACGGAATATTGCTATCTCGTCATTGTTTTCATTATCTTCCTGTGCACCGTTTTCAAATGCTGTTGCATTAAAGAAATCGGCCTCAGGGTTTTTCTCTCTGAATTTACGGTTGATTTTAGTTTTGTGTTTGCGAATTTGTCTTTCCAGCTTATCAATTACTAAATCAACTGCTGCATAAAGATCATCGTGTCCTTCCTCCGCACGCAATGTTAAATCTTTCATAGGTATCGTAATCTCAACTTTACCGCGTTTGTTATTACGAACCTTGATGTTTACATGTGCATGTGTGTTTGGTACATCATTGAAATAACGTTCAAGTTTTGCAACTTTTTCCTCGATATGTTCGCGGATTGCATCTGTTACTTCAATATTTTCGCCTCTGATTTCAACTCTAATCATGATGAGCCCTCCTTGTAAGTACCTTTGTTTCTTAATTTCATTATATCAAATGTGCTGTGTTTTTGAAAACGTTAACACATCAATATTCTGAAAATTTAATACTTTGATCACATTTGCCGCCTGGTGAATTGTAATACCGGTCGTATAAATGTCATCTGTTATAAGTACACTCTTACCCGATAAGTTCATGCCGCTAACATTTTCAAGTAAATAAAATGGATTCTTACTGTTCAGACGCTCCTGCCTGGAGAGTTCCGACTGTCTCTTGACCTTCTTAGTCCCGAGCATATCCGTGTATTTTACCCCGAGCACTTCCAGTACAGCTGACGTCTGGTTGTAAGTCCGCTCCTTCATCCTTGCCTCTGATACCGGTACCGGCACAACGTAATCATACTGCTTAAAATTAAATGTACACAAGATCGCTAGCACTTCACTAAGCGCATAATCACGCATAAACTTATAGCGGTGCATGAGCAGCTTCATCTCTTCATTGTAATCCGTTACCGTATACATTTTATTAATATCAGGATAAAGAGCGTGAAGAAGCTGACAGTCCGGGCACATGTCAGTTCTTTCAGGGGTAAGCTGATGACACCTGCCGCACCTCGTTCCCGGATATTTAAAATTCAGCCCCGTGCGGCAGCTGAAACACAGCGGCTCGTTTTTCTGGAAAAGGGAGATCAGCGTTGGTTCTTCATTAATCACATCATGGCAATTTAAACATCTCAGAGCGCATTCCTCCCTTGATTAAACTGTCTGATGGCAGCAAGCGTCTTCGTGATGCCCGCAGTATTAAACGTTGTCATCAGCCAGATATTTCCTGTCGGATCTTTTGGCTTTCGCCCGACGCGCCCGCATATTTGAATCAGACTTGCACTATCAAACCGGTGCGCGTCGACGACAATTACGTCCAGATTCAAAAACGTGACTCCCCGTTCCAGAATAGTCGTCGTCAGCAGTATATCGAGTTCGCCGTCCCGCATCATCTGCACTTTTTTATACCGTTCGGTATCTCCGCTGTAGACCGATTCCAAACGCTTATATTTAATTTCCATTACTGCTGCCAGTGATTTCATCATGGCGATATTCGGAAAAAAGATCAGAACTTTTCTATTCTCCTTTATAATGTCATCGACCAGTTCAATAAGCTTCGGCGGCATTTTTTTCTTCTTAATATACTTATCCGTGTTATGCCAGACAATATTTGGCACAGCTAAATCATAACCGTGATAGCGGCGTGCAATCGTCACAATATTATCTTTCCCGGCGAGCACTTTCATTTCACGGGTCGGCGTTGCTGTCATCAGGATAATCGAAGCATCATCCGCTGCCGCCCGTTTTACGGTCTCCATTAACAAGGGTTCTTCCGGCAGCGGGAAGGCATCGACTTCATCGATAATAATGACATCGTAATGATTGATGCAGTTGAACAGCTGGTGCACAGTGCAGACTGTAAACATATGAGAGAACACCGACTTTACGCCGCTGTACATTAAATCAATCCGCACGCCTTTAAAGGCATCCGCCAGTCTTAAATAAACTTCCTTAACCACATCGATTCTCGGAGAGATGAACGCCACATTCAGACCATTTTGCCGCGCGTATTTAATGCCTTCAAATGTAATCTCAGTTTTCCCGGCACCCGTTACCGCATAAAGCATCAGATTATGCTTATTTTTGATCGCATCAAGCAGTCTCGTACTCGCTTGTTTTTGTATATCATTAAGTTCAAATTCGAGCTTGTAGTCAATGTCCTCGCACTTACGCACTATCTCTCTGCCGTACAGCGGATTAACCGAATCAGACCGGCCGAGTGCAACGCAGTGCAGGCAGTAAGTAATGTCCGTATTTTCATATGAAGAATAATAAGTGTAAAACAAGCGTTTGTCCCTGTTGCCGCAGCGGAAGCACTGATTATCCTTTACTCCCCTGTCAAACATAATATCCGGTGCGCCGTGCTTTAAAATCATAATAATTCCCCCAATAAAAAAACCGCAGCCTGAATAAGCTGCGGTTTAAAAATATAAAATTATAAGCCGGTAATATCTATGTTATACGTTGTAAATCCGATGCCGAGTGCGCCTTCTCCTAAGTGCGTACCGACAACCGGACCGAATTCCTGCAGCACAAATTTAACCTGCGGAAACTTTTCTTCCAGTTCAAGCTTATAGCGTTTACCAAGTTCTTCTGCGTTAGCATGAATTAAACAGGCTGTCAGTTCTTTGTCTGCATGCTTTTCGAATTCAGCCTGAAGCATCTCTTCAATTTTCAGCATCGCTTTTTTCTGCGTTCTGATTTTTTCGATGGCGACAATTTTACCATCCTGGAATTCAAGGATTGGTTTAATTTTTAACAGTCCGCCGATAAATGCCTGAGCGTTAGATAACCGTCCGCCCTTTTGCAGATTAGTCAGTGTATCGACTAAAAAGAATGCGTTCATATTGCCCTTTTGTTTCATATCATCAGCATCTGCAAGTATTTCTTCAAGCGGTTTTTTATCAATATTCTGCGCAGCATGTAAGGCCATAAAGCCAAGCGGTGCAGCAGCAATTTCTGAATCGACCACGTGCACGTTAATGCCGTCGACACTTGCTGCAGCTGCTCTCGCATTTTGACACGTACCGCTGAGTTCAGCTGATAAATGAAAACTAATCACGTCGGTATAGCCGTCACGGTACAGTGACTCCAGCAGTAAAATATAATCTCCGATAGACGGCTGACTTGTCGTCGGCAGTTCATCCAGCGCTGCCATTTCTGCATAGTACCATTTATTATCTATTTCATTTTCTTTATAAATTTTATCTCCAATAACTACATTTAATGGAATTGTATATATATTATGTCCGGTTAAAACATCCTCGGGTAAATAACTTGTCGAATCCACGACCACCGCAACTTTCATATGCGTCTCCTCCAATTCATCTCGTAACTATTCTACTACATATCAGACATATGATAAACTATTATTGAGGTGTTCGTATGGAACAAAAATACATGAATTATAAAAGTGCAAGAACGGAAACCGTTATTAAAAAGTCCCGGTTTTTATCGTTTATAAAACGGACAGAGTCAGAAGAAGAAGCGAAGGCATTCATCGCAGATATAAAAAAAGAGCACAAGGCGGCCACGCATAATTGCAGCGCCTATATCGTCGGCAAAAGTGCGCTGATTCAAAAGGCGGACGATGACGGTGAACCTCAGGGTACAGCCGGCGTTCCGATACTGGAAGTGCTGAAAAAAGAAGAGCTCTATAATGTTGCAGTTGTCGTTACCCGTTATTACGGCGGCATTAAACTTGGTGCCGGCGGCTTAATTCGTGCGTATTCACAAGGGGCAGCGAGTGCAGTTCAGGAGGCCGGTAAAGCTGTTGAAGTTCCGGTTGTTCCGCTCACTGTTACGCTCGACTATACTTTTACGAGCAAGTTTGAGCATTTTCTCGGTACGACAGATGCGTCAATCATCTCACAGGACTATACTGATAAAGTGAGCTATGTCATTCACGTTAAAGAAAAAGGTGCTGACGACATCGTCAACACCTTAAGAGAAATTACCAGCAACAGTTTCTTTTATGAAGCGGGCGATATTATTATCGCTGAAGAAAAAGTCTGATTATGGAATTTTATTAAATACTTTCTGAAAAAAGTTCAATACCGGACGCCGATTTGAACCAATCAGGTTAGTCGCCTCGACGACGATGTTCATAGTAAACAGCAGCAGAATACCGATAATTACCGCACCTGGAACTGTTGCGAGATACATAATCACACCGCCGATTGCAAAAAGAAGAGCAATAAAGTAAATCAGCACAACGGTCTCTCTGTGGGAAAATCCGAGCTGCTGCACTCTGTGATGCAGGTGGTTTTTATCTGCCCGCATTACGGACACGCCTTCCCTGTACCGCCGGACTGCCGCGAAAAATATATCCATAAACGGCACGCCGAGTATAATAATCGGGAAGAACAGTGATATAAACGTAATGTTTTTAAAACCGATAATGGACAGTACACCTATAATATAGCCGAGCATCATCGCGCCGTTATCACCGAGAAATATTTTTGCAGGGTGAAAGTTGTACGGCAGAAATCCGAGACATGCTCCGAGTAAAATAACACAGAGCATCATAACGAATAGATTCTGCTGGAATATCGTAATAATTGCGATACTCGCCAGTGCAATAATCACTACCCCGGTAGCAAGACCGTCGAGACCGTCAATCAGATTAATCGCGTTAATAATCGCGGCAAGCCAAATAACAGTGACCAGTATTGAAAAGATACCAAAGTTGATTTCAATGCCGAACGGCGTAATTGTATCGATAACAATGCCGTAGGAAATCGGTACTGCGATGGCAACGAGCTGGCCGAGGAATTTAATAAACGGCTTCAGATCATACTTGTCATCAATCAGACCAATCAGACAGATAACCACTGCACCGATAATAATCGGTTTGTATTCAGTTTCAACAGGCTGAGCAAACAGAGTTACAATAGTAAAGCTCAGCAAGATTGCCACGCCGCCGAGATAAGGCATCGGCACTTTATGCACCTTGCGGTAGTTTGGATAGTCTACAAACCCGAAACGTTTCGCGAGGTATATAAAGAGCGGCACTATTAATAAAGATATCGCGAACGATATACATAAAATAAATAAAGTATACATATTCTCACCCGTATTTTTAATCCAATTAAATATACCATATTCGGTATAAAAAGTTTCCTTTTTAAAGAATCAAATGATAATTTTCCTTAATGAATAAATCATTGTATAATGAAGACATTAATTTATCCGGTCAGGAGGCGTGCTATGTTTATTGATTTTCTTTTAAATATCGCATTGATTATAAGCGGTATATACCTCTTTTACCGTATTCAATTTTTCGAAGAAAAAAAGATTGTGGAAACAGGTTTGTTTCAGTCACTCTTAATGACAACATTGTCAATTTTGTCACTGCTCGTGCCCTTCAATACATCACAGGGCGAATTTTCACTATTTTTTATTCCGCTGTTAATTCTCGCAGCATATAATAAATTTTACTACGGCCTGATGTCAGCCGCTGTCGTATATTTCTTCTATCACTTTATTTTTGAACACAGCACCTCAGCTTATATCGTATTCTTAGCGCTATATATGCTGTTTTTGATGGTCGTGCCGTTCATGCGTAAAATAACGAATGTGAATTTGGTCGTGACGAATATTATCTTTACTTCTTTGTATATGATCGTCATGAACCAATTCTTCTACAATATATCATTAATGACAGGTATAATACTACTCGTTGTAACATCACTGATTATATTTGTTGCACATATGATGTATGAAGATATTAATACGATATACAGATTAAACAAGCGTATCGATGATGATGAGTTTATCGACCACTTAACACAGCTCGGCAATGTTAAATCACTCGACAAATTAGTCGACGATCATTTTGAAAATGACGACACGCTGAGTCTTCTGCTAATCGATATCGACAATTTTAAATCGTATAACGACAAACACAGTTACGATTCCGGCGATAAAATTATCAGTCAAATGGCATCGCTGTTAAAAAATTACGTGCCGACAGGCGGTCATCTGTTCAGAAACAGCGGGGAAGAGTTTGCGATGATTATTCCAAATCTGTCATTCGATAAAACGGTCCGTCTCGGCGAAGCAATACGCAACAGCGTGGAATATTCGAAATTCCACGTCAACGAAATCGACACAGTCGATGCGACTGTCTCAATCGGTGTCGGCTACAAAAATACAGCCGGTGCGACAAAACGCGATCTGTTAAAAGAAGCGGAAGGCGCATTGTTTGAAGCGAAAAAACTGGGACAAAACAGAGTAATGTTTGCCCCAATTGGATAATAAAAAAACGAGCCCCGGCTCGTTTTTTTAATCTTCTACACTCGACAGAGTGCTTAATGTAATTTTACCGTGTGAATCATGCCACTTCACGCTTCCTTTGGAGAAGTAAAATGCCTGCGGCGATTCATGTTTTATATCGTAAGTTTCAGAGATATAGTTAGATAGGTCGCGATGATCCTGGACGATTAAATAATAGCCGTCCATATCTCTTTCATAGTGAAACTTTTGAAATTCTTCAAAAGCCGATGCAGATATCGGGCAAGTGTTGCTGTGTTTTAAAAAATAAAATTCAGTTTTATTTTTAATTAGATTTTGAAATGCATCTATATTGGTTATTTTAGTTAACATTTCATCACACCTTTCATAACTTTATATAATTTATCACTTATTTAAAAATATAGCAAATCAGTTTAAAAACATATGATATAATGCAACTGTACTGGAGGATTAATTATGACTAAGAAATTAAAACGCTGGACATTCCTTGACTCGCTTAACGCGATTCTTTTTATCGTCGTCGTGCTGTTCTTTTTAGATTTTGACAACAACAATTTAATGTCCTGGATACTGCTTGCAGTCTTTGCATTTTGGCTCGTTACTGTAATTTTAAGAAATGTAATGATTTCAAAAATCGAAAAAGATCCGCAGCATCCTTTACATAATCTGCAGACCGGTAAAGACACAGGCAACAACGTTAAAAAATGAGGCTCCTAGCGGGTCTCATTTTTTTTGTTTTCAAGCGCTTCTTTATACTGGCTGTCGAGTGTCGCTGCTGTTTCAACGAGCGGCAATACATTTTGCAATGATACTTCCTGCAGGTTTTCAACGGAAGCCATTACTTTTTTACGTTCTTCAAAATAAGTGCGGTAATTATAATACATCTCGAGTGAAATCGTCCGTGCACGAGTTGCTTTATCCGTCGATATGTTCAGTGCATTCAGCGCTGCAATATGCTCATCCAGCATCGGCAATAGAATATCGTTGGCATACTGTTCTTTTTCTTCCACGCTTTTTTCATTATGGAATGCGGTAGAATGTTCATCGAGCGCTTCACTGTTAACATTGAGCACTTCAATCAGCTGGTTAATCTCAGCAACTTCCTCAGGGCTTTCAGCTGATTCAATAATGTTATCGCGCTCCTCCTGATGCGTAATAAATGAATGGCTCAGCGAGACGAGCTGTGAGTTAGAATCAATTGACAGTACGTAGGAGTCTAAAAATGAAGACATCTGAGACGTAAAATCATGCTTTACGCTGACGCTCTCACTTATAATACTGTGTGCTTCTTCAATTTCGCTGTTTGTTACTTCGATATTATCCAGTTCCTCAGAGAGGCTGTCTGTAATCGGCACGAGATTTTCATCGACTTCCGTTTTTAAATTCTGCAGATATTCAATATCCACATCTTCATCTCCGTAATACATCAGCTGAAGTTTATCGAAATTCATATTATTAACGGTGTCATTAAATTCATTATTAAGGCTGATCAGCTGCTCTGTACTTTCTTCATAAGTAAGTAAATCAGCTTCCAAATTGTTTCCGCAGGCCGCCAGCAGCAGAAAGAGCAGCAGGCCAACGGGGCGTAATATCAGCGATTTGCCATTCATATAAGAACCTCGCTTTTTGATTAATTTACTTTATTTATAATATGGTACATTATATCATAAATTATGTGAGTTTAAATTTATCTCTATTTAAACTATAATATATATAAGTATGATTTGAGAGGAAAATTGATTTGAATAACTTGCAGCTTAACCAGGAGCTAAATAAAATATTAACTTCATCGATAATTAAAACAGATGAACCATTATATAAATATACTTACACAGAAACAGGCGGAGCGGCGGATATATATGTTGAAGCCGGAACGATTGAAGATACGGCGGCAGTTATTAAATTTGCCAAAGCGCATAATCTTCCCGTGACATATCTCGGCAATGGCTCGAATATTATTATTCGGGACGGCGGCATACGCGGAATCGTCGTCAGCCTATTGGAATTAAATAATATTACAGTGACGGAGAATACATTAATCGCAGAAAGCGGCGCGGCGATTATCGATGCATCACAAATCGCACTGCAGCATGGATTGTCAGGACTAGAATTCGCATGCGGTATACCGGGTTCTGTCGGGGGCGCAGTGTATATGAATGCAGGCGCATACGGCGGCGAAGTCAAAGACTGCCTGAAGCACGTCACTGCCATTAATGAAATGGGTGACTTCGTTACGCTGACACTCGATGAACTGGAACTCGGCTACCGTACCAGCCGTGTTCAGACAGAACACCTCGTTGTCATCTCTGCTGAATTTGAATTATCTGCCGATAAAGACCATGCAGACATTAAAGCTGTGATGGACGATTTGACAGAAAAACGCGAAACAAAGCAGCCATTAGAATATCCATCATGCGGCAGCGTATTCCAGCGCCCGCCCGGCAACTTCGCAGGCAAGCTGATTCAGGAAGCGGGCTTACAGGGCTACCGCATCGGCGGCGTGGAAGTGTCAAAGAAGCACGCAGGATTTATGGTTAACGTCGACGACGGCACCGCCAGCGACTACGAAGAACTGATCCATCACGTACAGGATACAATTCAGGAACAATTCGGTGTCGTGCTGCACCGCGAAGTCCGTATTATTGGAGATAAGCTAGAGAAATAGAATGATATATTGATTATGACGGCCGGCGAATATAATGTTCGCCGTTTTTTTGTGTTTTCTGGTGGTTTCGGCTGCTGGCGGGGTCACTGTGACTTCTACAATGACCTGACAGAAGCGTTACCGGGTCACTGTTAATTCCACAATGACCTGGCAGTGGCGTTACCAGGTCACTGTGACTCCTACAATGACCTGACAGAGGCGTTACCGGGTCACTGTCAATTCCACAATGACCTGACAGAGGCGTT
>DONT01000008.1:0-101415 GCA_003513765.1 Jeotgalicoccus sp. | reverse complement strand
AATGACCTGACAGAGGCGTTACCAGGTCACTGTCAATTCCACAATGACCCGGCAAAGGCAAATCCCCGTCATAATCCAACAAAAAAACCGAAAACCCCTCAGGGTTTTCGGTTTCTTCTCTATAAATATCATATTATATATTATTATTCTGCTGTTGCTGCGTCTACTGCTGCATTAATTTCTTCAACTTGAGCTAATGCTGTTAAGTAACCGCCTGCGTTTAAGTACCAGTTCTGAGGGTTTAATTCATAAACGTTGTCGTTTTCAATCGCGTCAACGCCTGAAGTTACTTCATTAACTAATACGTCTGTTGATGTTGCTTCGCCTTCAGATACTGCAGCACCGCGGTCCATTAATAGAATAAGTGCCGGGTTAGTTTCTGCGATAAATTCGAAGCTGATTTCGTTACCGTGGTTATCTGTGTTTTCTTCCGATTCTTCCTGTTCACCTGCTGAAGTGAAGCCGAAGTCATTGTAAAGGAAGTCATAACGTCCACCGACACCATGGAATGATAAGTTTCCGCCATTAGTCTGAACGAAAAGCATTGGTAATTCTGATGCAGCTATTTTTTCATTAACTTCTGCAAGCTGTGCATCTAAGTCGTCTACAAGTTCCTGTGCTTTATCCTGCACGTCGTACATTTCACCGATAAACATCGTCATTTCTTTAACGTCTTCAAAGTAGTTTGAGTTGTCTGCTGCAACGTGAATAATTTCAGCGTTTGGAGCAGCTTTTTCAAGCTCGCCTACTACGTTCGAGTTTGACTGGCGTCCGTGAATCATAATAATTTCAGGATCAAGAGCAGCTAATGCTTCGTAGTCAGGCTCTTTAAGTCCGCCAAGATTTACGTAATCTTCATCTGATTCATATACATCTGAAATAGTACCGCCAAGTGATGCGTTGTTTTCACCTTTTGGAAGTCCCATAATGTTTTCTTCAAGGCCAAGCGCTGCGAATGTTGAAGCAACACCAAGGTCAAAAATTACAACTTTGTCTGAGTTTTTAGGAAGCTCTACAGTTTCGTCAATTTTTGTCCCTTCGCTGTCGTCACCGCGTTCGCCAGATCCGATTTCGAATTGGTTTTCATAAGCAATTGTATCTGCAGATTCTTCTTCAGAAACGTCTTCTTCAGCAGTCTCTTCTTCTGCTGTTTCTTCCGTTGATGTTTCCTCTGATGCACTTTCTTCTGTTGATGTATCTTCTTCTGAACCGCCACTGCACGCAGCAAGTACTAGGATTACTGCCATAGTGAGCATTAAGTATAATTTTTTAAATTCCATTTTTCTCTGTTCTCCTCTTAATTGTTTTTTCAGCCCCCGCTAAAAAAATACTGCGCTACTTACTAAACACATTCGAATACCGGATCCTCACCTCCTTTAATGACAAACACTGTTACGCGTTGCCGATTAAATAGTTTGCTGCGAGTTCTGATGAATCCGCTTCGATGACCCCATCGAAGTAGAAACAAATTCTGTGTCCGCAAATTGATTCTATATTTATTTCCATTTCATAAATGCCTTCAAGCACTTCTTTCGTAATTACTTCGTGCGCTGTACCGCTGATCGCGATTTTACCGTCCTTCAAAGCAACGATATTATCCGAATAGCATGATGCAAAGTTGATGTCGTGAATAACGATAATGATTGTTTTATTTTTGTCACGGCACAATCTGCGTAAAATCTGCATGATCTGTACCGAGTGTTTCATATCAAGGTTATTCAGCGGCTCATCGAGGAAAATATATTCCGTATCCTGAGCAATCGTCATTGCGATGTATGCGCGCTGACGCTGTCCGCCTGACAGTTCATCAATATAACGGTTTTCAAATTCCTTCAGTCCCATATAGCTGATTGCTTCGTCGATGATTTGTTCATCCTCATCATTCAATCTGCCTTTTGAATACGGGAAACGTCCGAATGAAATTAATTCTCTTACTGTGATTTTAAGTTCCAGGTGATTCGCCTGTTTTAAAATCGTAATCTTTTTCGCGAGTTCACCATGCGGCTGGGTGAAAATATTATCGCCTTCAAGCAAAACTTCTCCGCTATTTTTATCGAGTAAACGAGTGATCATTGAAATGACTGTACTTTTACCGGCACCGTTCGGTCCGATAAGTGAAGTAATCTTACCTTTTTCTATATCAATTGAGACGTCATCTACGACGGTTTTACTGCCGTATTTCTTAGTGATTCCCTTGACACTAATCATGTACGATTCCTCCTAAGCATTAAGTAAATGAAGTAAACTCCACCTACTAAGTTAATAATAACACTTAATTCAATGTTATTCCCGAATACGAACTGCACGACCATCTGTCCGATGACCAGCGTAATTATGCTGATCAGCGCTGTGCCGAGTATTAAATATGAATGCCTGAATGTTTTTAACAGTTCATGCGCCAGATTGACGACCAGCAGTCCTAAAAACATTATTGGCCCGACGAGTGCCGTAGAAACGGACACGAGTATCGCCACGATGATGAGCAGAAACGATACTTTACGGTCATAATTGATGCCTAAATTCAGTGCATGATCGCGTCCGAGGGACAATACATCCAGCGAGTGAAAATCTTTAAAGACGAACACCAGCATGATGATAACAATAATTCCTGTAATCCCGAGCAGTGATTCATCGATTGCGTTAAACGAACCGAACAGTGTTCCCTGTAAAATCGAGAAATCTTCCGGGCTGATTAAAATCTGCATAAACGTCGATAAATTCCCAAAGAACGTTCCGAGTATGATACCGATTAACAAGAGCAGAAATATATTGTTTTTAGTTACTCTAAACAGAAATTTAAAAACAAATAGTGTGAACAGCACGAGTACACCCATACTTAAAAAGTAGTTGTACTGCGAGTTCAGTAACAGCGGCGAGCTTACACCCGCTAAAAATACAATCGCTGTCTGAATGAATGTGTAAACCGAATCCAGCCCCATAATCGACGGTGTTAGAATTCTATTCTTAACAATCGTCTGGAAGATGACTGTAGAAACGGCGATGGCTACTGCTACGATTACTATCGCTACGATGCGTTTAAGTCTCGACGGCAGCTGATAAAAATAAATGTCCGGATTTAAACCGTACAGCGTATAGAATGCGAGCAGCCCAATCGATAAGATTGTCAGTAATATAATCATTTTAGTATTCTTATGCATTTTTAACCCTCCTGAAAATGAGGATTAAGAAAATCGCACTGCCGATTGTAGCAATCATTAGACCGACTGAAATTTCATATGGCGCAATAACGATACGACCGAGAATATCACAGATCATAACGAATATTGCACCGGTAATGGCTGTTATGGTGAGCGTGCCCTGCAAATGATCACCCCGGAATATCGAGACGATGTTCGGAACGATTAATCCGAGAAACGGCAGCATACCAACTGAAACAACGACAATTGCGGTCATTGCAGCAGTTAAAAACAGCCCTATATTAACGATAAGCTTATAATTCATTCCAAGGTTTGTCGAAAAGTCTTCACCCATGCCTGCGACTGTAAACTGCGAGGCATACAGGAATACGACAATAAACAGCGGAATACTGATATATAATATTTCATACTTACCTGATATCAGCGTTGAGAAACTGCCGTGCATCCAGCCGGAAATCGCCTGGAGCATATCCGCTCTCAGTGCTAAAAATGTCGAGATACTCGCGACAACCCCGCCGAGCATCATACCGATAAGCGGCACAAATATAACATCTTTAAATTTAATACGCGTAATAATGCTCATGAACAGCATTGTTCCCAGCAGTGCCAATGCGACTGCAAAAAATAGCCTGCCCATCATGCTGATTGCCGGGAAAAATATTAACCCGAGTAAAATACCAAGCTGTGCCCACTCTGTCGTTCCTGCTGTCGTTGGAGATACAAATTTGTTGCGTGTCAGCTGCTGCATCACAAGTCCGCAGACTGCGAGTGATGCACCTGCGATAATAATTGACACTGTCCGCGGCAGGCGGCTATGTATAAGTATAGACATCTGATTTTCAGTTAAATCAAAGATATCCGATATATGAATTTGGCTGACTCCGACAAACATAGAAAATATTGATAAAACGATCAGTAGGAAAATTAAAATATCTATCCTAAACAACTTCTGAATCATGTCTTCCCACCTTAATTGAAAATGATTATCACTGATAACCATACATGCATTATACACTGTCAGATTTTACAATTCAAACCCTTTATACATACTAATTTCTTATTATAAAAATAAGCTGCCTGAAAGGCAGCTCACCCGTACGATTTTAACTGATAATAATTGTTTCGCCTGTCGGTATATCTTTATCGTGATCTAAAATTGCTTTAATTTTTTTAATTGCTTTATGATTCTTACGTTCTTCTTCTGTTGTTTTATATGTCGGACGGTAGCTTAGTGCATATACATCGACATCTTCGCGGCGCAGTTCAATAGATGTTGAATGAGTCAAAGCTTCAATCGCGCCTGTAACCGTATAGTATAAGTTGCGTTCGAAAACTTCTTCAAATGCCGGTTCAATAACGTTAATAATTTTAGCGTCGTTCTCCACTTTTAACAAGGGACGCAGCGTGCGGATTCCAAGATACGTTCCCCACACATGCTCATACATGACATCGCTGAACTCATTAAAGCTGACGTTATACACTGTTTTATCATCTGTAAAAATCGAATGCACTAAAATAATACCGTTTAAAGAATCGTAGTTCGCTTCAATCTCACTGACGATATCCAGCCAGTCTATTTCTTTAGATTGTTCGAGCAGCACAATTTTATGCTGTCCCGGCGTGTCGGCGAGCGATTCGTACACTTCTTCAAGTTCGCTGTACTCCAGGCCTGCCAGTATAATGTTCGCATTATTCTGAGCCAATTCCAGCGCAGTTTCTCTGCCTAATGAAGTCGTTGCACCTGACACGATATAAGTTTTACTTGTTAGATCCATAATATCCTCCTAGAATTGCCCGTAGTATTATTACTATAATAATACACTATTATTCAACAGTCACGGATTCTTCAGGCATTGTGTGCAGCTGGTACGCATCAACGTGTGCAATGACACTGTATTCGCCCGGTTCTTCGAACGTATACTCAAATACATACTCGCCGTTTTCTGTGTGTTCCACTTCGACCATTTCCATCGATTCTTCACCCTGTAACACTTCAAACATTACCTGGTCCGCATCTGTTACGTCTTCTTCGTTAGAAGTAACATGTGCAGTAAATTCAGCAGCTTCGCCTGACTGAACACTTTGTGGAGTCTGTAAATCAACTTCAAGTGATCTGATTTCATCGCTTGACGGATTGTCGTGGTTCATATCGCCGTGATCTCCGCCCTCTTCGTCCGAGCAAGCTGCAAGAGTTAATCCTGCAAGCAGCATAACTGATAAAAGACCTGATTTAATTTTCATTTATGTATCCCCATTTCAAAAAATCTCTCTTTATAATCATACATTATTTGAAGATAACTTTAAATTCCATGTCATGACATTTTTATGACCGGAGTGTAAAGTTGCTTTCTGACAAGCTGCGAGTTTTGTCTTGGATACGGATGAGACGGTTTCATGCCAGTCCTGTGGCTTTCGGATACACATGAGACCCGATCACGCCAACCCTGCAGTTTCCGGATACACATGAAACCCGGTCACGCCAATCCCGCGGCTCCCAGCCCGAAGAAAAGCTGACCGAAACCTGGCAAACAAAAAAGCACTCCTCTGGTTTAGAGGAGTGCCTTCATAATATAATATTAATCATTAAAGACAAAGTCTTCGTCATGCAGTGGTTCCACATTTAAGGCAAGTACGTAGCCGTCACCTTTAACACTGAAGAAGTCATGGTTTTTAGTCGTCGTATCGAGAGCGTTCTCGATAATCGGATTGAAGCCTTTTTCTTCAAAGTAAGGATCAAAGCCTAAGTTTGCTAATGCTTTGTTCGCATTGTACTGAAGATAGTTCAGTACATCTTCAGTCAAACCAAGCTTGTCATACAGGCTCTTCGTATAAATGACCTCGTTCTCATATAGCTCATTAAGCAAGACGTACATTTCTTTGTCTGCACGCTCCTGCTCTTCAGCAGTGAGTTCGCCCTTCATTTCCTGTGCATCAAGACCAGTGAATACACCATGTATCGATTCGTCTAACAGAATCTTACGGATAATTTCACCGCTCGTCGTCATGCGGCCGTTACCTGCTAAATAAAGCGGGTAGTAGAATCCTGAGTAGAACAAAAACGACTCGAGGAATACTGATGATACACGCGCCATATATCTATCGTAGGCTGACGGGTTTTTATCGAGTAGTTTATAATAGTTTGTAACAATTTTGTCTGCTTTATATTTTAACTGCTCATTTTGCATTACCCAGTTATCAAGCAGGTCATCTGTTTCTTTAGTCGGCAGTAATGTCGTAAAGATGTGTGAGTATGATTTCGCGTGAACCTGCTCCATCATTCCCATAAATGAATATACTGCTTTTTTTCTAAGGTTCGGAGTATGCAGCATAATCAGCGGCATGCCGTCATCTGCCTGGTGTGTATCGAGGCCTGTTAAACCTGCCAATACCTTTTTAAAAGTATCTTTTTCATCTTCTGATAGTCCTGCCCATGATGATAAATCCTTCGACACTTTAAACTCTGTCTCGACCCACATTTGTGAGATGTTTTGGCGCCAGAAGACATTTGTCATGTCATCTTCTTTATTCCAGTTAACTGCAATCATTGTTTAATCTCCTTTATACTGCACAGCTCGTACACTCTTCTACACTGAGTAATTTATTTCTTGTATAGTACAGTGATTTCAATCCTTTATGGTGTGCATAAATGTAATATCTCGCAAGCTCTCTCGTAGAGATGTCTGAGTTTACGTAAAGAATCGTACTGATTCCCTGGTCGATGTGCTGCTGAATTGTTGCAATCATATCGATTAATTTCATTTGATCTGTATTGAACGCACTCTTGTAGTACCACATTGTCTCTTTAGACAGGAATGGCATCGGGTAGAATGTTTCCGAGTTGCCGTAAGTTCTGCGCTCAATCGTATCAACGATCGGCATTACTGAACTTGTTGCATTTTGCACGTATGAAATACTTTGTGTCGGTGCAATTGCTAAACGGTAAGCGTGATAAAGTCCGTTCTTTTCAACTTTTTGCTGAAGTTCCGCCCAGTCTTCTTTAGTCGGAATGTTAATGTGTGAGAATAATTCTGCAACTTTATCGAATTCAGGTGCAATATCTTCAGACACATAACGTTCGAAATATTTACCTGTCGCATAGTCTGAACGTTCGAAGTCTTTAAATGTTACGCCGCGTTCCTTGGCGATTTCCATCGATTTCTCGATCGAGTGGAAGTTCAGCATCATAAAGAAGATGTTTGCGAAATCTCTTGCTTCAGCTGATTCATAAGAAATTTTATTTTTAGCGAGGTAACCGTGAAGGTTCATCGCGCCGAGTCCTACTGAGTGCAGTTCGTCGTTTGCTTTCTTAACGCCTGGTGCGTTGGCAATTGCCGTGTCATCACTCACAAGTGTTAATGCTTCAATTCCTTCGTGTACAGTTTCCTTCACTTTGCCCGAATCCATTACGTTAGCAATGTTCATAGAACCTAAGTTACATGAAATATCGCGTTTAATGACATCGTCCGTACCGTAGTCGTTAATTTCCGACGTTTCCTGCAGCTGGAAAATTTCAGTACATAAGTTACTGATTTTAATTTGTCCGATATCGCCTAACGGGTGTACTTTGTTCGCATTATCTTTGAACATTAAGTACGGATAACCTGACTGCAGCTGAGTTTGTGCGATGGTATTTAACATATCACGCGCATCATATTCACGTTTTTTAACATTATCATTAGCAACTAATTTATCGTACATTTCATCCATGTCCATGTCATCCAGTGCAATACCGTATTCGCGTTCCACAGTGTGCGGTGCAAATAAGTTGAATGGCTTATTGTCCTGTGCCAGTTCAAAGAACTTAGACGGTACAACAAGACCCGTAGAAATTGTCGACAGACGGATATCTTCATCCGCATTTACTTTTTTAGTATCAAGGAATTCAGGCAGGTCGTAGTGGAAGATGTTTAAATAAACAGCTCCGGCACCTGGACGCTGGCCAAGCTGATCTGCATAGCTGAATCCGCCTTCCAGTGATTTCGCTACTGGCAGAACGCCTTTAGCTACACCTTCGATACCTTTAATTGCTTCACCGCGTGCGCGCAGTTTAGATAAGTTAATCGCAACGCCCCCGCCGATTTTACTTAACTGTTTTGCAGTTGAATCAATATAGTTGATTGAGTTCAGTGAATCTTCAACTTCGAGCAGGAAACATGAAACCATTTCACCGCGGCGTGCACGGCCTGCGTTTAGGAATGTCGGTGTTGCAGGCTGGTAGCGCTGCTCCATCATCGACGTAATAAAGCGTTTTGCAGTTTCTATGTTACCCTTTGCAAGGTACAGGCTGACGATTACTACGTGCTGTCTGTAATCTTCCAGATACTGTTTTTTATCGTTTGTTTTTAGAGTGTAATCTTTAAAGAACTTGCTCGCTGCCATGTAGCTTTTGAAGTTAAATTCAATTGCATCTGCATGGTCGATAATATCCTGAAGAGCCGTTTCGCTGTATTCCTGGAATATATCATAATAAAAATCGTTGTCCACGAGGTAATGCAGTCTTTCGAGTTCAGAGTCAAAATGGATTGTCTTCGCTGCGACTTCCTCCATAAATACTTCAAGTGCTTCAAGATCTTTCTCTAATTTATAAAAACCGCTGTCGTCGCGCTGCGTCACTTCATTATTCAATTCAACGTGATTGTATGTTTTCTCATCTAATACTTTCATGCAATTCCCCTGCCCTTTCTAATTCAACTACAAATTGTGCACGCTCATCAGGTGTTCCGTGAAGTTCAAACTTCATTAACAGCGGCACGCTGTAATCGTTGCTTATATACTCGCCTGCTCTGGCAAAATTCTGCCCCCAGTTCCGGTTGCCGCTCGATGCGACTGCGAACAGATTGTGAGAGTTTACTCGTAAAAATTCTTTAACAGTATCAGGTACAGCTCCAAAGCCGTAGGTCGGTGTGACTAAAATAAATGACTCATCAATTTTGTCTCTGACATTGGCTGCTGATATTTGATATAATTCAAAGGTGTCTGGAATGTCCATACTATTTAAGAAGCGACGGATATTACCTGTCATTGAATAATAAGCAATAATCACTTTGTCATCTCCTTTCAAGGATAGCATAAACAGAACGTACGTTCTATGCTGATGTTTCTCTATTAATACTTGCATTTTACGTGCTTTATTTCCAACTACCACTACATGTAGTGGTCGAAACATTTCTTAGACACAATATATATGTCTGAACATGTTCTATATTCTCATATTAAACTGCCATTAGCAATGTAAAAAACTGCCTTCTTTAAAAATTTCACGCTAATTAAATGATGATAAAACGCCGTAATGCACGGTGGATATGTGATGGAATGACTAAAAGTTTTTCATAAAAAAAATGACGAAACTTTTCCCCTTTTTATTTGATGAAATTAATGAAATTATCGTACAAATTAATTTGGAGTGTTGTTAATGAATAATGTTGTAAAAGGTATCATCGCGCTGATTATTTCTTCACTTGGATTCAGTTTGATGTCTCTTTTTGTAAAATATTCCGGCGATTTACCTACCGTGCAAAAGACTTTCTTCAGAAACTTTATCTCTATGCTGATTGCACTTGGCCTCGTTCTCTACTATAGAGAGAGTCTGTTCGGGAAACGTGAAAATCAGGGCTGGCTATTGCTCCGATCCGGACTCGGATTAATCGGAGTGCTCTTGAATTTCTTCACCATCGACCGGATGGTGCTGAGCGATGCTGATATTTTGAATAAATTAAGTCCGTTCTTTACTATCATACTCTGCGCTGTATTTTTAAAAGAGTACATCCGGAGATTCCAGATAATCTCAATTATTATCGCGCTGGTTGGTGCTGTCTTTATTATTAAACCATCATTTTCGAGTGATACATACTTTGCGCTCATCGGTGTGCTCGGTGCAGTATTCGCAGCCGGTGCCTATACGGTGCTCCGTATACTCGGGAGCCGCGAGAAGTTTTATACAGTCGTATTTTACTTTTCGTTCTTCTCAACAGTCGCCCTGCTGCCGTTCTTTATTTATCAGTTTGAACCGATGACAGCAAGCCAGTTCTGGATGCTGATACTGTCAGGCGTATTTGCCGCAGTCGGCCAGTTCGGACTGACAATCGCATACAGCTACGCACCGGCAAAAGAAATATCGATTTTCTTCTATTCCACAATACTGTTTACAGCACTGTTCAGTATTATCGTCTTTAATGAAGTGCCGGACATGCTGTCCATACTCGGCTATATTATAATCTTCGCGGCAAGCTACTACATGTACATGAAGAACCGCCCGAAAAAACTTAAAGTCGTTGGTAAGAAAAAAAAATAGAATAAATTAATGCGGTCCCCGGCTCATTGTGAGTCGGGGATTTTTGCTGGTGTTTAGAGATAGAATCTTAAGTTACTATGAAACCCGTTCATTGTGTCGATAACACCGCTAAGTCACTATGACAACCGTTCATTGTTACGATAAACTCTCTAAATTACTATGAAGTCCGTTCATTGTGTAGCAGTCGGTAGTCGCTGTGTTCAATCCACCGACTCAAATAAAAACGCCGGAACTTCCAGAGTTCCGGCTAGTATTCTTAACCTTAATATCTATATACTTTTTCCGCTGTGCTGCTGGATTTCTTCCAGAAAGTAAGGGCAGTAGTGTTTCAGTTTGTAGTTGCCGACGCCTTGAATGTGCATCATGTCCTGTTTAGTCTTCGGCATTTTCTTAGCGAATTCTTTTAGAAGATGATCGGTAAATATTGCGTCTTCGTCCAGTTTATACTTATCTGCTAAATTTTTACGTGTGTTCAGCAGTTTATCATATAAAATTTCGTTCGGCGATGAATCCGTCGAAACATCGACTCTTTCGTTGTAATGTTTACGGTAAGGCACCGTATAGAGTTTAACTTTACGGTTCAATATGTCAAAACTCTTTTCGACGAGATGCATTTTGCAGGACGCATAATGAATATAGCCGCGCATCACAAGTTCTTCGACGAGATGGTTCACGTCGCTAGTGCGGTAAGAGTCCAGCACGCCGAAGCGTTCCTGCGAGTCCAGGCCGCGCGCGATGATGTTATCTGCATTTTCCCCGCGGAGCACCTGAATCACCAGCTCTTTCGACAGCTGGCCGTCAGTTTCCTGAATCAGTTCAAGTATTAACCGGGCTTCCGACGTCATCGGTTCAGTACGTTCGTCCGAAAGACAGCTCGAACATTGGCCGCATGCTTCAACGTATTCATTAGGATTAAAGTATTTCACGATAAAACTGCTCAGGCATTTGCTCGTTTTATTATATTGCAGCATCAGATCGAGCTTTTCACGCATATGGTCTTTATACTGATCAGAGGCGGTCGCACGGTCGATAAAGAACTGCTGCAAATTAACATCGCGCTGTGTAGATAATAAAATACAATCGCTCAAATTCCCGTCGCGCCCTGCACGTCCGATTTCCTGATAGTAGCTCTCTAAATCGCCAGGCAGGTTAAAATGAATGATGTAGCGGATATCCGGCTTATCAATCCCCATGCCGAAGGCATTCGTTGCAATGACAATTTTCACTTCATCGGTAACGAATTTCTGCTGGTTTTCATTTCTCTCTTTTTTACCAAGACCCCCGTGGTAAATGACGTTGTCGATCTCATTATCCGTTAAATATGTCGACAGCTTTTCAACTTCTGCACGTGTCGATACGTATATAATACCGGACATGCCGACACGCTCTTTAATATAAGACAGAATAAATTGTTCGCGCTGGTAAGTTCCGTTTACAGACAGTTTTAAGTTCTCGCGTTTGACGCTCGTCTTAAATACCGCATTATTTTTTATATTCAGCAGTTCCTGAATGTTCTCTTCAACCTCTTCAGTCGCTGTAGCCGTTACTGCGATAATCTGAACATCCGGAAGCAGTGCTTTAAGTTCCGGAATAATACTCTGGTAGCTCGGTCTGAAATCATGTCCCCATTTTGAAATACAGTGCGCCTCATCAAAGGCGACAAACGGTATGACTGAATGACGGACAGCAGTTTTAAATCCTTCATTGTTGAAACGTTCCGGTGCCACGTATAAAAATTGCAGCTCTCCGCGCACGAGGCGCCCCATAACCTCATTTAAATCGCGCTTAGACATTGTCGAGTTAATGCACTCTGCACTAATGCCCCGGCGTTTCAGCGAATCCACCTGATCCTGCATTAAAGATATCAGCGGTGAAATAACCAGGGTGGTGCCTTCGAACATTAAACCCGGTATTTGATAGCACAGAGATTTTCCCGATCCTGTCGGTAAAATGCCGAGCGCATTATCTCCGGCTAAAATGTTTTCGATAATTTCCTGCTGGCCGTACCTGAATTTATCATATCCAAAATATTCTTTTAGTATAGCTTCCATAAAATATCAGTCCTACATTTATGTATGTCGTTGTTATATAATTTATCTGCTATATTATACATTATTTTGCTTAAGGTTTGTTGTATTTAGTGTTAATAATCCCGCAAAAAATCTCCTGCCCAGCAGATTACACCGATAAGTGTCTGCTGCAGGCAGGAGATCTGTAATAAATGTGTGCTATTTACATTTTTTCTTTAACGAGTTCTTTTGAGATTTTATAGTCGATTGCTTTAAACAAACTGTTCACCCATAAATAGTGGCCGTATGTTTCTGCATGTGCATCCTCGCTGTCGACTGCTTTAAATTTAATTTTAGAACCGCGGCGCTTCTGGCCGAGTTTGTGCATATGATAGCTTGGAATTGTACCGATATGAGTCAGTTCTGTCTCAGCATCAAAATCGTTCAGTGCAATCGTCGGCAGATTATTTTCAAGGTATACTCCGCCAAGTACTCCCGGACTGACGCAATCTGTCCCGGCAAAGTCAATTTCCTGGCCTTCGACTGACAGCTGGATCCGGTTTTCTTCCTGCGTTACCGTGTATTCACGCTCTTCAAGTCTCTCGTAAACTTCAGCCGATACATCCGGGCGCTTCACGATATGGTAAATATCCGATAAGTAAACTTCAACAAGTGAATAGATCCCGATACCCCAGCTGACTTTACGCTTGTTGCTCATCATATGAAAAATTTCATCGTGCAGTGCTGTGTAATTGCGGCGCATAGTGACCTCGTCACCTGACTTCAGCACATTTGATTTCTCTACAGCAATACCGCCGGCAATTGCCAGATACAGTCTGCTGCCGCGCGTTGAGCCCTGAAACGATAAAACGTCTCCGCGGTCCACGTGGTAAATACGGTTCGGCTGAATATCTTCTTCGCTGACTATGCCGTTAAAATCCCCGCCTGAATAAGCGATAATCGTGGGCTCAGTAAACTGAATCACGGCAGGCTGGCCTGACATTTCAAGCGTCGGTTCATTGACGTCATTGCCTACTAATTTATTTGCGAGCATCGGTGACAGACTGTCTACTGCACCATTATACTCATTATTTTTCTGCTTATTTTTTGTCTGTTTATCGACGGTCTGCAGAATCGTGAGCAGTCCGCCTTCCTGGATAATTAAACTCATATTATTTTCCCCCGCTTACACTGTCGAGTAAAGGTTTTACTATAGAAATGATATAAGACGCCGGTTCGATTGTATTTTCATTTTCCATTACTTCAATCGGATCATAGTAAAAGCTGACTGTATTTTTCGTAAACACGACTTCCCCAATATGAGGATTATCGATGTTCAGCTTGTCTTTATCAAACTGCGCTTTAATATTTTTAATTACAGACGCATCTTCCTGATACGTAATTATTTTATCTCCATTTGCAAAAATCATGAGTCCACTCCTCTTATCGGTAAAAGAATTCCAATTCGCCGGCAACGTATTCTGTAAAGCTGCCCATGGCGATGCCAAAAACAATTATTGCAATAATAACCCCGACGAAACCGATTGTGATTCCGACGATTTTAATGTCATTTCTTAAGAGATACGTGACGACGAAATGCGTCAGTGTCACTATCGCAATAACGAGTAGTATTAAAATTAATGTAAACATAAGCCACCTCATTCCCGGAGAGTGATTGCCACCCATTCCCGCGCACTGTTTATCATAAATAAGTCAATTTGACTCTTTTCGTATTTAAGCTGCAGATCGTTCATCGTTATATTCTTTTCAGTAATAATATTGTCATCAATTAAAGACTGCCTCATGACACCGTTAAGGATGCCTGCAGACAGCGGCGGCGTATAAAACTCCCCCGCTTCTTTAATCACGATGCTGCCGATATTAAACTCCGTAATATCTAAGTTATCATTATAATATAAAACGACGTCAGAATCATTTGTTTTCCCGCTGTATTGATGTCTTACTGTAGTTTTATGTACGATAAAGTCCGGTGCACCTTGTATCGGCTCCGCAGCGAGCACGGCGAGCAGCGGCTGATTGTTCTCTTCAAGTGCCGCGTGCGAGATGTTCAGTTTACCCTCACGAGCCAGTGTCGCACGAAGTTTATATACGCCTGAAGTCAGTTCGTTTTCTTCTATATAAGAAGCAATTGCTGTTTTAAAATCAGCCGGTGCGAAATTAAAGTGCGCGGCGCTCTTACTGAGACGTTTTTCGTGATAATCCTGACGTTTAACTTCGCCGTCTATGAGGCGCATGGTTTCAATTAATTCATACTGCCCCTGTTTTAAGAAGGATGTTTTGTGCAGTATCTCTTCGAACTCGGATGAGGCATTCGAGTCGTATGTAATTCCCCCGCCCGCACTGTAAATATAACGGTCACTCGTAATTGTCAGCGTGCGGATCGGCACGTTGAACACGGACGACGCGTCCGGATATAAAATACCGAGCGCGCCGCAGTAAAATCCGCGCGGCGTTTTCTCGAGCTTTTCAATCAGGCGCATCGTCATCTGCTTCGGCGCGCCAGTAATCGACCCGCACGGGAACAGTGCATCGAACGTATCACTTAATGTTACATCATCTCTGATATCCGCTTCCACTGTCGAGATCATCTGATAAACCGTCTGATATTTTTCTATCGTAAATAACTCCGCCGCTTTAACTGAATCTGGTTTCGCAATTTTCGAGATGTCGTTTCTTAAGAGGTCGACAATCATGACGTTTTCCGCCTGATCTTTTTTAGAGTTTCTTAAAAACTCATAGCTTTCTTTATCTTCTTCAGGATTTTCAAACCTCGGTGCTGTGCCTTTCATAGGCTTCGTTGAGATTTTACGGTCTGAGTCCATTTCAAAAAACAGTTCCGGCGACAGACTGACAATCTGCTTGTCGTCATAATCGATATACATCGCGTAGTCGCCGTTGTTCTGCGCGCTTAATTTTAAAAACAGCTGGTGGCTGTCGCCTCTGAAATTACCATACAGACGCGTGGTATAGTTTACCTGATACGTATGCCCGTCCAGTATATAATTTCTGACCTGCTCAATATTATTTTCAATCTCTTCACGCGTTTCACTGAGTTCAAGCGTGCTCATACTGTAAACTTCAGGCTGCTTTCCATCTAAAAACTCTGTATAGGATACCGGATTTTTATAAATACCGATAATATAATCATCTTTTTCATAAGTCACGCCGATTACCGCATAAAGCCCGTCTTTTTGATATTGCTCAGCTTTATTTAAAGCCGCGTTAAACGGTGTTTCTTTCGTAATTACTTCCACTGGATTAGTAAAGTACAGGTTTTCTACCGTACCGTTCTTCTTAAACTTTGTATGTGCTCTCATGACTTTCCTCCGCTGCAATTCGTATAAAGTTATTGAGCTGCGCTCTGCCGTGTTCCGATAATATCGCTTCCGGGTGATACTGGACGCCAAATACAGGATAGTCTTTATGCCGGATTGCCATGTTGATGCCGTCCGCCGTGCGGCCGGTAATATTAAATTCTGCAAGCTCTCCGCTGCATGTTAATGAGTGGTAACGGCAGCCTTTAACAGGCGACTCAATATTGCTGTAGAGCCCTTTGCCGTCATGGTACACATCATAGGCGTGTCCGTGAACCGGACGCTCGCCCCGTGTGACGATTCCGCCGAACATATGCCACAGCATCTGATGGCCGAGACAGATTCCTAATATCGGAAGTTTCTTATAATGTCTTCCGATAAACTCCAGCACTTCCGGGCGGTCCTTAGGATGCGACGGCCCCGGAGATATAATAATGCCGATAATATTGAATTCCTCAATCAGTTTATCATCCAGCTGATCAGGTGTGACCACTTTAATTCCGGCCTTATATGGATTGCTCTCGATGTAATGAACGAGATTATATGTAAATGAATCGTAATTGTCTATCATTAATAAATTCACTGTTCTTCTCCCTGCATGTAATTTCTTTAATAATATCATATACAAATCAATTTAAATAACACAACAGCTAGCTGGTATGATGAAAAACCGGCAGCTCTCGTGTAGACTTAAGATTAAATAAAGACAAATATCGTACTTACATAAGAAGGGTGATCTATGTCTAACCGGAAGTCCAGAATATGGACGAAAGATTTTATCATTATCGTTATTGCGAACTTTTTTATTTTTACATCGTTTCAAATGACACTGCCGACACTCCCGCTTTACGTGCAGGAAATCGGTTCAAGTGAGACCTGGGTCGGCATTATCGTCGGGATTTTCACTTTCTCCGCTTTGTTAATCCGGCCTTTTGGAGGAAAGATGCTCGATACGACGGGACGTGCGCCCGTATTTATTACCGGTCTCGCTATTCTCGTTATCTCCTTATACTCGCTCGCTGTCAGTACGACGATATTAATCCTTGTCGCCGTGCGTATTGTCCAGGGTATCGGCTGGGGACTGTCGAATACAGCTTCCGGTACAATCGCTTCAGATTTAGTTCCGAAAGACCGTCGGGGAGAAGGCCTCGGATTTTTCGGCTTGAGCGGTAACCTCGCACTCGCTATCGGGCCTGCTCTCGGGTTGTTTTTAGTAAATCATATCGAATTCTCTACACTGTTCATTATTTGCGGATCGCTTACGTTAATCGCTTTAGTGCTCGCGTTAAATGTGCGCTACGTAAAACCGGAACCGCTGACAGATGTGGAAATGCAGGAAGATGCTGATACTGCATCGCGCTTTAATTTTGTTGAGAAAAGAGCACTGCCCGCTTCTGCATTACTGTTTTTCATTACATTTACTTTCGGCGGTATTGCAACGTTCCTGCCGGCATATACATTTTCAGAAGGCTTTCAGCCTCACTATATTCAAATTTATTTTATACTTTACGCATTTGCACTCGTTACGACGCGCTTCTTCGCCGGGCGCATCTACGACCGCCGAGGACTCGCCATTGTCTTTATACCGGGTATTATTTTAATTGTTGCAGGACTTACACTGCTCGCAATTTTAGACAGTCCAATGTATCTGTTCGCCGGAGCAATTTTATACGGTCTCGGCTTTGGTACAGTCCAGCCCGCCCTGCAGGCCTCTGCGATAAATACCACACCGCTCCGTAAACGCGGTATGGCAAACGCGACATTCTTTTCTGCCTTCGATTTAGGAGTCGGACTCGGCGCCATTACATTCGGACTGGTCGCACAATACGCAGACTACAGTTCAATATACTGGATCAGTGCATCGAGCGGCGTTCTCTCCCTGATATTGTTCTTTATCTTAAGAAGCGCCCGAAAAATTGTATAAAAATTATGTCTATAATGTTTAGCTTCTCCTGAAACAGGCAATGTATTCTATGTAGAACAAAAAGTTTTTATTTTTTTAGGAGGTAACAAATATGGGTTGGTTATGGACAATTATCGTCGGCGGTATTTTAGGCTGGCTCGCAGGTCTTATTGTAAGTAAAGATATTCCATTTGGTATTATCGGTAATATTTTAGCAGGTATCATCGGTGCATCTATTGGTAACGCACTCGGTCTGGACTTTGGACCGACACTTGGCGGTATGAGTGTAATTGGTACACTGGCCGGAGCAATTATTTTAATTCTGGTAGTATCATTTATTTTTGGATTGTTCAAAGGCAATAAAAAAGCGTAAATAAGATTATTATTAGAGCGGAATCCTTAAGATGGGATTCCGTTTTTTTGATGTCACTGATAAATACGTCGACTAATGCCGCAGGGAGTTGGGGATCAAAGCCGTGTCATCTCTAAAACGCGTTACTAAAGGCCAAAAGCAAGCAGGGAACTCGAATTCATCTCTAAAACGCGTAAAGTTTCGATAGCCAAAAGCCACTCTCTTTAAAGCTTTAATGACTTAGCACTTTTCCGTGATAAGTCGTTGGCTTCTGCTGGACTTATCACCATTTATGCCGCTTTTGGTGATAAGTCACTGCTTTTATCACGAGTTGTGGTCGAATTGATGTGATTCGGTGATAAGTCGTTTACTTCTGCTGGACTTATCACCATTTATGCCGCTTTTGGTGATAAGTCGCTGCTTTTATCACGAGTTGTGGCCGAATTGATATGATTCCGTGATAAGTCGTTGGCTTCTGCTGGACTTATCACCATTTATACCGCTTTTGGTGATAAGTCACTGCTTTTATCACGAGTTGTGGCCGAATTGATGTGATTCGGTGATAAGTCGTTTACTTCTGCTGGACTTATCATGCATTTAAGATTTTTAATGAGCAAGATTACTCTCACAAACGCAACCTTGATCATTTCTGCACCTTTTATGAGACAAATCACATTTCTATTGTCCATCCGCCCCCAGTTCACACCGTCAAACCAACTTATCTGCGCCCTTTTTGTTATAATCAGAGTGCATCACATCATTATTTGCAAGGAGTTTTACACATGAAGAAATTTATCAACGCAACGATTTATGGTGATTCGGATTCAACTGAAATTTTAGTTGAGGATTATAAATTTAAAGCTGTCGGCACCAATCTCGGCGATGCTGATGAAGTCATCGACCTGGAAGGCAAGCTGGTTCTGCCGCCTTACGTCGATCCGCATCTGCACCTCGATTATATTTTCTCAGGTCTCGGCGAAGGCAACGCAAACGTGTCGGGTACTTTATTCGAAGGGATTCAGCGCTGGAGCGATAACAAGAAAGATTTAACAGAAGATAAAGTTCGCAAATCCGCTCTAAAAGGCATTCAAAAAGAAGTGAGTCACGGCGTGCAGTATATTCGTACGCATGTAGACGTAACTGATCCGAACTTAACGGGAATGAAAGCGCTCCTGAAATTACGTGAAGAGTTAAAAGATATCGTCACATTACAATTAGTGGCTTTCCCGCAGGAAGGGTTCTTCCGTTATAAAGGAGGTCCTGAACTCGTAAGAAAAGCGCTCGAAATGGGTGCTGATGTTGTCGGAGGAATTCCTCATTTCGAAATTTCATACGAACACGGTGTGGAGTCATTAAAACAGATTGTTGATCTTGCGCTGGAGTTCGATGTGATGATTGATATTCACTGTGACGAAAACGATGACCCGAACAGCCGCTTCCTGGAAGTGCTGAACGCGCTCGTTATGGAAAAAAATTACGGCACAAAAACAACTGCAAGTCACACGACAAGCTTCGGTGCGGTTGAAGCAAGCTATGCCAACAAGATGATGGGCTTATTCAAAGAGTCGAAAATCAACTTTATTTCATGTCCGACAGAAAATGCACACTTACAAGGACGGGGAGATGTTTATCCGAAACGACGCGGTCTGACTCGCGTAAAAGAACTGCTTGAGAATGGCAGCAATGTTGCATTCGCGCAGGATTCAATTGCAGATTACTGGTACCCGCTCGGCAACGGCAACATGATGAACATTCTCGATAACGGTATTCATCTTGCGCACTACACGCATATCGATGAAATCAACAAAGCACTCGATCTGATTACGACGAATGGTGCGAACGTATTGAACATCGAAGACTACGGCATTAAAGAAGGCAACTCTGCCAACTTTATCGTGCTGGATGCACACGACGCGTACGAAGCAGTGCGTGAACGTGCTGAAGTGCTCGCTTCAGTTAGAAACGGTGAGTACTTATTCAAACGTGAAGTCCGTAAAAATGAAATCGAAGTCGATTTTCTAAAAAAATAAATTAAACACAAAAAAGACGCTGTACGGAATCCAATTCCCATACAGCGTCTTTTCTATTTTACGCGCCCCAAACTTCTTCGGAAATGTCTTTCACCAGCTGAAGTTTCGCCCACTGCTCTTCTTCAGTCAGATTATTTCCTTCTTCGGTTGAAGCAAATCCGCACTGCGGACTTAAACACAATCTGTCTTTATCAATGTATTTTGCCGCTTCTTCAATGCGAGAAATAATCTCTTCTTTATCTTCAAGCTCAGGTACTTTCGATGAAACCAACCCAAGAACGACTTTCTTGTCACCGCTCACCTTCGCCAGCGATTCAAATCCGCCGGCACGTTCTGTATCGAATTCCAGATAATAGCCTGCAACGTTTTCCTTGCCGAATAACTCGTCGGATACTTTATCGTATGCACCTGATGATGCCCACGTTGAACGGTAGTTTCCGCGGCAGACATGCGTCGTTATCGTCAGTCCTTCAGGTTTCCCTTCAATCGCGCTGTTGTTAAGCTCGACGTACTGTTCGCTCAGCGACTCAATCGTCAGGTCATCGGTTCTGTTCTTCCAAAAATTCTCGTCGACAATCATGCCCCAAGTACAGTCATCCAGCTGCAGATTTGTACAGGCTGCTTCATGCAGTTCCTGAATGAATGTGCGATACGCTGCTGCAATATCAGCAAGCAGTTCTGTTTCATCCGGATAAATTGCTTCCGTCGATTCTTTATTTTCCGGGCGCGTCAATTCTCTTAAAAACTGTGCCGGTGCCGGAATTGTCTGGCGTGCAATAATATCGTCGTCGGCAAATTGATTTACATATTTAAAATGGTCGATAAACGGATGATTCTCTCCGCTTATTTTGCCTGTCAGACGTGCAGTCTCAGCTCTCGTTTCAATCGCAACGAAGTTGTAGCCATTCTCAACATCAGATTTTTCAACCCCGTTAAGACCCCAGAAGAAATCGAGATGCCACCATGAACGGCGGAACTCCCCATCGGTAATTGCTTTTAATCCGATATCCTTCTGTTTTTGGACCAATTCTTTTATCGTTTCGTTTTCAACTGAAGTAAGCTCATCCTGTGAAATGCTGCCATTTTTAAAATCCTCGCGCGCTGCTTTTAATTTAGCCGGACGTAAAAAGCTCCCGACGTTATCAAATTTAAAAGGTGCTGTTTTTAATGCTACTGGTGACATAGCTGACCACTCCTTCATTCGTTTATATAAACTTATGTTAGCACGGGTCTGCCGTAATAGCATTAACGTTTAAATTCATGGTTAGTTATAACTTTTAGCTATATCATTATACGTATATCAATTTAAACTCTTCCACAACGATTTCCTCAGACTCGTTAAATTCGAGTCCCATTTCCGGATACAGCCATTCAAAGAAATCGATATGCGCCTGTCTCCAATACGATAAAGTCCGGTCGCCCTCGCCTTCTTTATAAGCGATTTCTTCGCCGACATCCCTGAAGACAATCGTGGACACTTTCGTGTTCTCAATAATGCATTTCGGCGTATCGTCTGCACCAAGCACAATACTGATATCACCAGCTTCAGACAGGCTTTCGTTCTCCATTTCATATTCTTTTAAGCTGCTGCACGTTAAAGTTTTTTTACCGCTGACAACAAGCTCTGCAAGCACATCCGGATCTGCACCGAACGGCCATGCCGTATAGCTTTTCCCTTTGTATTCCGGATGTTCATTTATAAATTTTTCCCAGTATTGTTCTGCTGTCATTATTCTCATCCCATCTGCATTTCATACATTCTGCTGTAATCCCGGCCTAATGCTAATAATTCAGCGTGATTGCCCTGCTCTTTAATTTCACCGTTTTCAAGCAGAATAATCTGGTCTGCGTGCTGAATCGTCGACAGCCGGTGTGCAATTATAAACGTCGTACGGTCTTTCGACACGACATTCATCGCGTACTGGATCAGCTGTTCTGTCTCGGAATCGATATTGCTCGTCGCTTCGTCGAGTACCAGCACTTTCGGATTAAACGCCAGTGCACGGGCGAATGAAATCAGCTGTCTTTCTCCTAAAGACAGCGTCGCGCCACGTTCTGCAAGCTCGGAATGAATGCCGTCAGACAGCCGCGCCATAAGCGGACCTGCCCCGACGTCTTCCAATGCTTTTAATACTTCCTCTTCTGTAATGTCCTCATTGTTCAGCCGCACGTTGTAAAGCAGTGTACCGCTGTATATGAATGGATCCTGAAGCACAATCGACATAAACTGCCTTAAACTCTGTTTATCAATTTGTTTCGTATCGGATTCATCGAAGTAAATCGCCCCCTGATTGGGATCGTAAAACCGCATTAACAGATTAATAATCGAGCTTTTACCTGAACCGGTATGGCCGACCAGGGCAATCGTTTCGCCCTGTGCGACTTCGATATTTATATTTTTTAAGACATCTCGTTTACCGTCATATGAAAAGTTCACGTTGCGGAATGAAATGTTGCCGTTAAAAGTATCGAGTGCCTGTCCTTCTTCTTTTTCAGGTTCCGCATCGAGCATTTCAAATACTTTATTTGCTGCAACCCTCGCCTGCTCAAATATGCTGAGCTGATTGATAATATTAAACAGCGGGTTAAAGAATCTCGTAATGTAATCAACAAGCAGATACATCAGTCCGACAGTCAGTGCACCGGCATCGCCTAAAAATGCACTCGCAAATATATACACCAGAATCGCAAACACAAGTGAGCGGATTGAGTTTGCCAGATTCTCTCCAGTCAGACTTTCCAGTTTCACAAGACCGCTTGCACTGTCGTAATATTCATCGTTAATTTTTTCGAACTCGTTCTTAATCTGCGCTTCACGGTTGAACACCTGAATAATCGGCATGCCGTTAATCGACTCGTTAATCATTGCGTTCATATCGCTGTTTCTTTCTCGTTTAATATGGTTATTTTCATTGGAGTATTTTTTGTACAGTACACCCCAGATAATAATTACCGGAATGAACAGGAGCATCACTATGCCTGTCCAGACGTGAATGTAAAAAACGATTGCCGTAATACTGAATATCGTTAATATGCTCACCATAAACATCGGAATGACCGATGCAAACAGCTGCAGTATTGATTCGGTATCATTGGTAATTCTCGCAACTACTTTACCTGCCGGCAGATTATCAAAGTATCTGATCGGCAGTTGCTGAACGTGTTTGAATACATCGAGCCGCATCTGCTGGATGGCTCTCGTTCCAGCTGAAACCAGTACAATCTGGGCATAATAGCTCGTAACCGCATGCATTAATTTTATCGTTAAAAATAGTCCAACCAGATATAAAATCGGACGTATTAAAATCTTTCCTTCGCCGAGCTTAATATGATTATCGATGATTGTCGCGGCAATCAGCGGACCGGCGAGTTCAAAGCCCACCATGCAAATCATTAAAAATATGCCGCCTGTGAACATTCCTTTGTACTGTTTAATATAAGACAGCAGTTTCACCATTTCCCTCATTACGACTCACCCCCTGTAATGAAATAATCGTTTTGTTCTGAATACCATCCTTCGCCGTCAGACAGCTGTTTGTGTGTGCCTGATTCAACAATACTGCCGTTTTCCAGCACGATAATTTTATCGGCATGATGGACTGCTGATAAACGGTGTGTAATAATAATCGTCGTTTTGCCCTGACGGTTATTTTTAATGTGGTTAATGATGCGCTGTTCGGTCCGTGCATCGACGGCGCTTAATGCATCGTCCAGAATTAAAATGTCGGGCTGTCTGATCAGACTGCGCGCAATTGAAATACGCTGTTTCTGGCCGCCGCTTAACGACATCCCTTTTTCTCCGACGAGCGTATCGAGACCTTCCGGCATGCGTTTCAGATCTTCATCAAAAGCACTTAAGCGGACAGCTTCCATCATCTCCTCTTCAGTCGCATCCGGTTTGCCGAACATAATATTTTCTCTGACAGTTCTTGAAAACAGAATGTTTTCCTGGGAAACGTAGCCGAGTTTCTCACGCAGTTTCTTACGGTCAAGACTTGAAATATTCACACCGTCGATAATTAATTCTCCGGTACCTTCCGGATATATTTTTAACAGCTGCTTGATAAAAGTCGACTTGCCGCTGCCGGTTTTGCCGACAATACCGAGCGTTTCACCTTTGTTAAGCTCAAGCGTTATATTCCGAAGACTGTTACGGTTTCCTGTCGGATATTTAAATGTCACTTCATTAAAATTGAAGTTCGTTTCTTTCACACTCATTTCACCGCTCGTGTTTAATACGTCAGCTTCATCCAGGACATTCTGAATACGGTCATAAGAAGCGTTGCCGCGTTCCATAATATTGAACAGCATACCGAGTGCAAACATCGGCCAGATCAGCATGTTCAAGTACACGTTAAATGTAATAAGTTCTCCGACGCTAATCAGGCCGTTATTCACAAGCACTGAACCGTAACCGAATGATATCGCAATACTTGATGACACGACGATAATTGTCAGCGGCTGGAAGAATGCATCGAGCTTTTCAACTTTCATAAATTTATTTAAATAGTTTTCAGTTAAGCTGTGGAATCGTCTATTTTCTGCATCTTCCTGTACATAGCTGCGTGTTAAACGGACACCTTCCACTACTTCGAGCACCGCATCGTTCATTACACCGAATGCTTCCTGGGAAGATTTATGACGCTTGTTAATCATCCTGCCGAGACGCTGTTCAATAATTGCAAGCAAAGGCAGCGGCAAGAGGGCAAAGAAAGTCAGCTGCCAGCTGATTGTAAAGCCCATAACGAGTATGATTGTCAGTAAAAACGTTGTCGAATCAAGGAGCGTAATAATTCCGAAACCCGTAGCCATATTGACCGTCTTTAAATCATTCGTTGCTTTTGCCATTAAATCACCGGTCTTGCTCTTTTCGTAAAAGCTCGGTGACAACAGCAGAAACTTCCGCATTAAACGGCTTCTGATAATAGATTCGATTTTAATTGCACCTTCAAAGAGCAGATAACCCCACCAGTAACTGACGATGTATGCTAAGACGATAACCGCTGCAAAGATTATTAAAATATTACGCGTTATTTCTTTTGTCAGTTCACCGTTATTAATTAAATCGATAGTCCGGCCGATCAGCTGCGGCGGAATAATATCGAGTACGTTCGCAATCAGTAAAAATAAAACAATTAATGCATAACGCTTTTTGTTCGAGAGAATATACCAGCTGATTTTCCTGATGTAATCTAACATAATTCACCTTTTTCCCAAAGTTCCCCTTTGAATTATTTCGCTGTAATATCTTTTATCCTCTCAGAAAAAGCACAAAAAAAGCGCGCACTATTAATGTGCACGCTTAAAAAATGGCATAAAAATAGAGAGGACATGCCTCTCCATTTTCAAATATATCTTATTATCCAGAATAATTTATAGTTGTGAAATTAGAGAGGTATGGATATTTGGTTGTGAAATTGAAATCTGATGAGTTTGTTGAATTAATAATTTCATAACGCCTTACCTCCTGTTCATAATTTTGTCACAAATCAATCATAAATTATCTTTTTACAATTTGCAATAAGAATTTTCAAATAATTTAAAATTTATAAAGTAAATGCTATTTTCCCCATCATACCGGCATTATCCAGACGGTCAATTGCTTCTTTAAAATCTTCGAGTTTATACGACTTATCCATCACCGGTTTAATGTTGTGTTTTTCAATAAAATCAAGCATTTCATGAAGCTCTTCAGTACTTGCCATCGTTGAACCGAGTAAGTTAAACTGGCCGTAGAAAAACTTGCGCAGATTAAAATCAACCGTATCTCCTGCAGATGCACCGAACGCCACTAAAGTGCCGCCCCGCTTCAGTTGATCAACTGATTTGTTAAACGTTGCCGCACCGACACTTTCAATTACGAGGTCAGCTTTCTCTCCGTTCAGCTGTTCATCCCAGTCAATTTCAGAATCAATCGCTTTATCAGCACCGAGTTTCAATGCCTCAGCACGTTTTTCTTCAGAACGTGATGTAACAAAAACAGTGGCACCTTTAGCCTTCGCAAACTGCATGAGGAATGTCCCCGCTCCGCCGGTCGCACCGGGAATCAGCACTGTCTGTCCGGCTTTAAGCTGTCCTCTTGTAAACAATGCACGGTAAGCAGTCATGGCGGATAATGCGAGTACGCCCGCTTCTTCCCAGTTTAAATGTTTAGGCTTCGGTACAGCATTTTCTGCAGGTATCGTAATGTACTCAGCAAACGTTCCGTTAAACGGGAACCCTGTAATTTCAAAACCTTCAGGCGGCACCGCACTGTTTTTCTCCCAGCCGAGTGACGGATTAATAATGACTTCGTCGCCGACTTTAACGTTTGTGACGTCAGCGCCAATCTGGTCAACAACCCCTGCACCGTCGGAACCGAGTACAATCGGCGGATCGTTTTCATTATGTCTGTTCGGGATAAATAAATCCCTGTGATTTAACCCTGCAGTTTTTAATTTAACGATAACCTCGTCATCGCTTATTTTATCCTGTTCAACTTCACCAAACTGAATACCTTCAAGACTCTGTACACCTTTATGATATATAGCTTTCATTAAAAATAACCTCCTCGTAAGACTTACTTTGTCGGTTTGACAGTTACACCGCCAGCTTCACCTGACAGTGTCCAGTTCGCTGAAAGCATGTTCTCTAAATCCTGCTGCTGGTTTTTATCGAGCTCAAGACCTGAAATGACGAAGTCGTCCACCTGGTAATCTTCATCGGCAAACTTGCCGAATTTCATTTTAATTAAGTTTTTCAGACCGTTGAAAGTCAGAAACTTCACTTTGTAGCCGTCGTTCACAATTGCCTCAAAATCAGCATTTTTGCTCAGTTCCACTAAAGCATCAAAGTCCATATTTTCTTTAACAGCCTTGAATTCCTCAAGATCGTTGGCTTTAATATTTTCAATAATTTTATCGTTGCTGATGCCATTTCCTCTTAAAGTTTCAATCGCATAAGCTTCCATTAACGTAATCGATTCCATGTGTGTGCCTCCTAAAATAATGTTAACGCTATTGTATCATTTAGAGGCTTTTATGGAATGATAAATGGCTTGGTGCGGCGAGATTCGCGCATGATTTTTGTGCTTGTCGGCGCTCATGCGGCTGGAAATTCATTTTCGACCGCATGTGGAATTCGTTCATTGAGACAAGAGAGTTTTTTATCCCAATGAACCAATCACGATGGGACAATTGCCTGTATTTGCCTCAACGAACAACTCAAAATAAGATGATTATCAATTTCCGCCCCAACGCGCAGCTTACATTGGGACCCTTAGCCGTATTCGTCCCATTGTGGATTACCTAATCAGCACATTTATGGGTATAAACATATTAAAGCTGGAATTTTCAACCTAAATATAAGGAGAATGATAAGATGGACAGTCACTACATAACAGTTAACAGCACTAAGCTGCATTACGTTACAGGAGGTAAAGAAGACGGTCCCGTGTGTCTCTTACTTCACGGTTTCCCGCAAAGCTGGATTACATGGCGAAATGTAATTCCGTACCTCGAAGCACATTATAAAATTATCGCTGTGGATCTTAGAGGTTACGGGGATTCCGATAAACCTGAAAGCATTGAAAATTATACGAATAAGATTATGGCTCAAGACATTACTGAGATTCTTGCTGCACAAAACGTCACGACTGCTTACGTTGTCGGACATGACCGCGGCGCACGTGTGGCCCGCCGATTGGCATATGATCACCCCGAATTAATTAACCGTCTTGCTCTCATTGAAATCATGCCGATGGAATATGTGTACTCGTTATCCGCTGAAGAAGCCGCGAAAAGTATTGGCACTGGGTATTTCAGGTTGTGCCTGATTTACCGGAGACTTTAATCTCAGGCAAAGAAGAAGAGTATTTAAAATTTCTGTTAAGCCGGGGTGATGGTTTATTCGAATTACTTAATTCAGATGGTTCATGGGATAAATATCTTAAATCCTGGAAACAACCAGGCGCAGTAAAAGCAGCATTGAATGATTACAGAGCCTCGTATAAATTTGATTTACCAGAATATCAGGAGAAAATGAAGTCAGCAGATAAATTAAATATCGACACACTGCTGCTCTGGGCGGAAAATGGAAATCTGTCAGGATTGCCTGTTGAAGATATTTGGAAACAGTCAATTAATAACGTGACCGGCTATGAACTTAAAAACTGCGGACACTACCTGCTCGAAGAAAAAGGCGAAGAAGTCGCACAGTATATTCTTGAATTTGATAAATAAGCAAGTCATCTTGCTTATATTCATTCACATGCGGTTGAAAACTTCGCTGTGACCCGATGTAGATTACTCATACGGTCGATAATTCGACTGTGACCGCATGAAAGCTGTTTATACGGTTAAAAGATAACTTACGACCGCATGTTATGACGATTATAATATTTAAGGAATATCACAGGAGAAGAAGGAGAATTTATATGGATATCGACACAACTTTTCATATGCATACAGACGCAAGAGAACGTGATCCCGACAGCTACAGTCCAACTTTAAAAAGTTATCATAAGCTGCTTTGGAGTAAACCACTGCCAAATGGAAAAATGTTTGAATTAAAAGATGACTATAAAGGACCATATAGCAGTTCTTATTTATATCATCATTCTGAGTTAGGAGAGTTTTTCCTAAGCAGTGATTCTATTACACACTCTTATCGTAATCAGAAAAAATTCACATGGATTGTCGAAGAAATTCCAGAACATGTAGATGAATTGTTTAATGCAGGGTCAACTATTGGTGCATTTATTTTATTCCCTAAGAGACAAATTAATAGAAAAAATAATATTAATCAGGCAAGAGGTGTGAATCCATTTATTAATGACCGTTTTGACTTAACTTTAGAATGTATTCGCCGCTACTATAAAAATGAAAGTAGCCCTTTGTACGATACACTTTTAAGATATCATGAGTTCTTTGATTTATTTGGAAGTTTTGAAGGATATATTCAATTCTTCTTATTAGATGACCTGGTAGATGAAAAAGGAAATATTAAATTCTATCTTCCATTTGATAATTTTGAATCAAAACCTGATTTTAAAGACGTAAACGAGTACCTTATTTATAAAGAGAAAACTATAGAGTTCATCACTGCTAGAAATAAGCGTATGGAAAATGAAGTTGACCTTCGAAAACGTTAGAACTCAATAATCACAATTTAATCATAAATATTTACAAGACACTGACTTCACGTGGCTGGCAAAAGAATTCAACTTATAAGTTTAAATAACGGATTGGAGTTGTATATCATTGAGTAAACAAGAAAAAATGCAATTAGTGATGCAGATGGGATCAGGCTACGGTCTGGACCAGGGAGCATGGCGTATGCCGGACGCAGATCCTGCTGCTTATATGAATATAGATACGCACGTGGAACTGGCAAAAATTGCAGAACAGGGAAAGATACATATGCTTTTCTTTGCAGACACGCCGGTAATGTCGAATGATCTGAGCGACCAACCGCCGCAGTCCCCCATGGACCCGATCGTATTATTGACAGCATTAGCAAGAGAAACTGAAAAAATCGGGCTGCTGACTACAATATCAACAACTTTTAACCATCCTTATAATGTCGCACGACAGCTTAAAGCCCTGGATGTAATCAGCAACGGAAGGATTGGAGTTAATTTTGTCACGACTTCCCATCCCGGCGCAGCGATGAACTACACGGATAAAGTCCCAAGCCGAGAGGAAAGATACGGACAGGCACATGAATTTATTCAAGTTGTTCAAGCTTTATGGGGAAGTTTTGGAGAAGATGCCCTTCTGCTGGATGCTGAAAATGGCAGATTTGCCGATATGGAAAAAATAAATCCGGTCAATCTGGCAGGTAAATATGTCCAGTCGAGAGGACCATTACCAATTCCGCCATCTAAACAGGGACAACCTGTCATCTTTACAGCAGGCGGATCTGAGGAAACACTTAAAATTCTTGGCAGTTACGGCAATGGACTTTATACAAATCCTTATGATATTGAAACTGCGAGCATATATAGAAAAATATTTAAAGACGGTACAAGGAAGTTCGGGCGCAATCCCGACGAAATTAAAGTTTTCCCGGGTATCATCCCTTCCATTGCAGCTACTAAAGAGGAAGCGCTTGAAAGACGCAGAACACTTGATAACTATAGTGATTTAAAGGGGAGAGTTCAGTATTTGGGCTCAATGATTGGCGTGCCTTTATCATATGAACAGATTGATCAGCCTGTCCCAGAGCAGCTGCTGAATACAGCTTTTGCAAATCCTAATGATCCGAGATCGCCATACGCCTTGAAACTGGCTAAAGAAGGCAAGACGATTAGAAATATTTTGGCACATGGAGTGATTAATTATCATCCGGTCATCGTCGGTACAGCAGAAGAAGTCGCTGACTTTATGGAAGAATGGTTTGTGAATGGTGCATGCGACGGTTTTGCTATTCAACCGGATGTAAGTTTTGATGGAATTCGTGATTTTGTTGAACAGGTGATTCCAATATTGCAGGAGAGAGGTTTATTCCATGAAGATTATGAAGGAACAACCTTGCGTGAACATATGGGTATACCTTATCAGTATGGAAATACGAAACAGTAAAATAAATAAAACAGCTCTGGGAATGTGTGACGTCACACTCTTAGGGCTGTTATTTTATTTATTCACTTGGTTATTTAACGCTTGGCCTGTCGGAGCGTTCACAGCTTGTTTAATATATTCTGGAGTTTGGTATTTCTTATAATTAGACGGGATTCCCCCGCCACATGCGGTCGAATATTTGCTTTTAACCGCATGATAGTCGTTCATGCGGTTGATAATTGCCTTACGGTTGTATGAAAACATCACATACGGTTGAATAATAATTTGCAGCCGGATGGAATAGTCTCATCCGGTCAATTGTTAATTTACGACCGCATGAGCAACTGCATGATTCGGATCCCGTTTACAACTAATTATTGTATAATGTAATAAAAACATACGTGAATAATTACACTCTACAATTTTAGGGGGATTACATGATAATTAAAAGTTACATTGATTTCTGGAAACGTATTTTCGACTTCACTGGAAGATCGACCCGTTCTGACTTTTGGGTACCTTTTCTGACTCACATTTTTATCTTTCTTTTCTTTTTTTACTTTGGAGCAATCATAGACGTTCCGCTTGGAAGATATGTTGTGCTGATTACGATGGTGCCTTCATTTACTGTAACGGTCAGGCGTCTGCATGATACAAATCGTACGATGCTGTTTGCAATCCTTTTTCCTATCAGTGCTGTCGCAGCGCCTATAGGAGGTGTTGCAGCTTTTATAGGAATGTTTGCCTGGGCCGGCACTGGCGGTACTAATACAATTGCTGCTGTATTAATAGTCAGCACATTAAGCCTTCTTCTCGGCGTGATAATCGCTCTGTACAGTTTATTCTTGTTCATCCTTCCCGGTAATAAAACACCGAATAAGTACGGTTCAGGCGGAAGCTGTGTCACATCCACTACAGAGATATAAAGACAAAAATACCGAAGTGAATCCCATTCCTAAATTTATAAAACTCATGTGCAATTCCAGAACTGGATTCTTTATTTTTCTGAAAATTGTGATAAAATTAATTTAAAAGAAGCTTCGTATTCCCCTTTATGATTTAAACGTTCTAATAATTTTTGGTACCAGGTTTCAGGAAACTGAACTTGAATATATTAGAAAGGGAGAGGAAAACAATGCCGAAGGTTTCATGGTCAAGATTCATGTTCCTTACATTGCTGATTTTCGTATTGGGTTTGGCGGCATGTGACAATAGCGGCAGTTCAGACGAAGCATCAACTGATGATTCGGAGATGGCAACTGAAGAATCTACTGAAGAATCTGAGAGTGCAACAGAGGAATCAACTGAGGATTCAGAGACTGCAACTGAAGAAAGTGCTGAGTCCGAACCAAAAGTGACTGAGTTTGAGCCGGCATTCCCGGAGCAGACCAGAGCACCTGCAGTAGAGACTGAAGCGGAATTAAATGTTGAAGTTGTTGCTGAAGGCCTTGGCGTATCGTGGGGTATGGAAGAATTTGATAATAACCGTTTACTTGTCACGCAAAGAGATGAAGCTGAACTTCTGATTGTAAACCTTGAAGATGGCTCTGTTTCAGATCCAATCGAAGGTTTACCTGAAGTAAATACCGAAGATCAAGGTGGTTTACTGGATGTAACCATTGCACCTGATTTTGACGAATCAAGGTTAGTATTTGTGACGTTTGCTCAAGATGTTGACGGTGGTACTGTAACTGCTGTTGGTAAAGGTGCTTTATCAGAAGATGAAACCTCACTTGAAGATTTTGAAGTAATTTTCCAAGCAGAACCAGCATATGATGGCACCTTACATTATGGCGGACGTATTATCTTTGATGATGAGGGCAACCTATTCTTAACAACTGGTGAGCGTTCAGATGATCCAATTCGCGAACGTGCTCAAGACTTAGATGCTTACCTGGGTAAAGTCATTCACATTACACCAGACGGGGAAGCAGTAGATACGAATCCATTTATCGAAGATGAAGATGCACTAGATGGTATTTACAGCTATGGTCACCGTAATATCCAGGGTGTGGATTATCATCCTGAAACAGGAGACTTATGGATTGTTGAGTTCGGTCCGCAGGCCGGGGATGAACTGAATATTGTTGAACCAGGGTCTAACTATGGATGGCCGACTGTATCGTATGGTATTGAATACAGCGGTGAATTAATCAATGATGGTATTTCAGAACACGAAGCTCAAGGCTTTGTTGAACCTAGATATTACTGGGATCCGACAAGTGCACCAAGCGGTATGTCATTCTATGATAATGATGCAATTCCTGAATGGGAAAACAACCTTTTCATCGGCGGTTTAGCACCGAACTATATCGTCCGTGTTGTCATTGAAGACGATATGATTGTCGGGGAAGAACGTCTCTTAGCTGACGAAGGCGAACGATTCCGTGATATTCTTACCACCGAAGACGGCGCGCTTATTGCAGCCACTGATGGCGGTATGATTTATAAAGTTACTGCAGCAGGTGAAGGCACAGAAGACGACGATGCTGAGTAATTTGTTATTCTCTAAAAGCACCCAACCTTATGTCGATATCATTAACTTAGGACGCTAGACAATATTAAATCCAGATATATAATCTCACAAAAACACCGCAGCAAATCCCCATTTGCTGCGGTTTCTTTATTTATTAGTATTTAAAATCTTCTGCAGTGACTTCTTCTCCTGCAGCTATCATTACTGCGAGTTTCAATCTCGCTTTTTTGCTGTCGTACGAGCCGCCGTTTACTGCGCCGTCTTTTTCGAATTTTGAAATCCCGCCTGAAAAGTCATACGCAACCTTAACATCACCTTCGTCGGATGCGCTCGTAATTACAACTTTAATACCTGCATCAACTGCTCTTTTCACGCCGGCAGCCACGAGATCATTCGCATGCCCCCGCCCCATCGTTTCAATGACGAGCCCTGCAACTTTATGATCGATGGCACAGTCGATAAATTTCGCATCCGTACCTAATGCACATTTAATAATATCGACTTCCGGCAATTGCCCTTCTACATTATATGTATTGCTGTGAGCCGGATGCTGATAGATTTTCACGTCGTGTCCGTCCACCAGGCCTAAATAACCGGTGCCTCCGCCGCCAAAACCGTCGACGTTCATCGCGCTCATTTTCTTTACGAATCTCGGCATGAATATTTTTGAGTTAAATAATACGCTGACGCCGATTTTAGCAGCATCGGCATCTGCAGCCAATGTAATCGAATCCTGGAGGTTTGCATATGCATCTGTACCGATTAACTCTGGTCCACGCTGTGAGCCTGTAACGATTACAGCTTTCCCTGCTGGAATAACCTGGCTTAAGAAGTAAGATGTCTCTTCCAGCGTATCTGTGCCGTGTGTAATAACGATACCGTCCACGTCATCATCCTCAAGTGCATTGAGCACTGCGTCTTTTATCGTAATCAAATTCTCAAAAGTGATGGCACTGCTTGAGACTTTAATAATCTCTTCCACACTGATATTAATATTCTCGTGCAAATTAAGTTTTTCTGCGAGTTCTTCGCCGCTGATTAGACCCGTTTGCTGCAGCCCTGTCTCGGGATCGCGCTTGCTGGCAATCGTTCCGCCTGTTGTCAGCAGTTTAATATGTGACATACTCCATTCCCCTTTATGTAAAACTTTTTAATCTTCCTCAGTATAACAATAATTACAAGTATGTAACCGTTTTACAGATAATATTTCATCACAATCATCTCGCCCTTGCTGCCCATAACACGGTTGCCTTCGTCGACATAACCGCACTTTTTATATAAGCCCTGGGCTGCAGTGTTTTTGACGTTAACTCCAAGAACAATACCGTCGATATGCGGGATATGCTCTTTCATAAATTGAGGCAGCAGTTCAAGCGTTTTTCTCGCGTAGCCTTTTCCCTGATGTTTATGGTTTGCAGAAAATGAACGCAGTAAAATATCATTCGGCTGATTGGAATAAGGATGCACCGCATCATTTTCATGGAGGATAAAGAACGTAACCAGTTCGCTATCATCCAAACCCAGAATGGTGTGCCTGTCGTTATTGTTTCTTGAAATCTCAACCGCTTCACTAGGCATTGCACTGTAGTAAAGCTGATCTTCCGGTAAATAATAATCGTTGATGAGATTGTCGTACTTCGGATCATATTTTACTAGTTCCATATAAATTCTCCTCATTATTTATAGAAGTAAATTATGATTCAATATTTATTTACAAGGTAATCATTTTTAATCATACCCCTATTATCGCTCATTCTATTTATAACTTCTTCTTAATTAGCTTGTAAATTAATTACAACTTTTTTGTACCATTATAATTTTTTGACTTTTCAATCTTTTAAAGTATAGTTGGATTTATTATGACAGTAGATATAATTTTATAACTTCTCGTAAACGGGGTGATGAATACTAATAAATAAAATACAGAAAGTCTTAAACTACATAGTAGAATAGAACAGCTGTCAGTTCTAACATTTTTCAGAGTAACAACATTTTGAAGAATTCTCAAAAACAAGGGGGACATATAATGCCAGAAGAAGTCATGCAACTCGCTAATGCAAATATTGTATGGATAGTCGCGTTATTTGTTATTTCAGTAGTAATATTTCAAGCACTCGTTTTTAGATATCTTGCTAAAAAAGCAGCTCCGGCTGCAGGTCTTACTCCTCAGGACGTTACACGTTCTGCAAGGACTGGTTTCATCAGTTCTCTTGGTCCATCGTTTGGTATTGCCATCGTCATTATTTCTTTAATTGCAATCCTCGGACCGCCCGTAACTTTAATGCGAATCGGTATTGTTGGTTCGGCTGCAACTGAGACAGCAGCAGCTCAAATCGGAGCAAATGCATTCGGTGTCGAATTAGGCGGAGAAGGTTTCAACAGCCAGGCATTTGCAACAATGGTCTGGACAATGTGCCTTGGCGGTATGGGCTGGCTTTTATTTACATTATTCTTTACTAAATCTTTAGGTAAAGTAGAGAAAAAAGTACGTAATAGAAATCCAAAAGCGATGCAAATTATTTCTCTCGCTGCAATGCTTGGCGCATTCGGTTATTTAACTACTGAGCAGATGATTACCAGTTTAAACTACACTGTTGCTGCTCTAGTTTCTTTAGTAGTAATGGTTCTTATAATGTCCGTGGCAGATAAGAGAGATATTAACTGGCTTAGAGAATGGTCATTGGGGATATCAATGGTCTTTGGAATGTTTGCAGGGTCTATATCGACAATGTTTTTCTAGAAAAGTCTCTATCACATTCATATAAAAGGGGTAGTTTTTATGAGTTCAAAACAAATGGAGAATATAAACAGCAGAAATCTTGAAATAAGTTTTACAATGGATGATTTTCATAACAGATCGCATTTCTGGGGACGACTAACGTTACTTCTCGTTATTTTTGCTACCATTTCATTACCTATGTACATTTCTTTCGTTATGGGGCATCACCCCGGATGGGAACCTATACTGGCGGGGCTGCTCGGCTATGCAGCATTCATTGGAGTGCTTTGGGTCATTGAACCTATCACATATTTCCCTGTACTGGGTATAGCGGGTACATATATTGCTTTTTTATCAGGAAATATTGCCAACCTTTGTCTGCCTTCATCATCTGCAGCACAAAAAGTAGTTGGTGCTAATCCCGGTACAGAGAAAGCTGAAGTCGCAGGGGTACTTGGAATAGCATTAGCTTCTTTAACAAATACAGTAATAATACTGTTAACAGTTTTAGGCGGCGCCTATGTAATTACTTTAATTCCGGAATCAATTCAAAATTCATTTAAATTTGTGCTGCCGGCTATTTTTGGTGCTGTGCTGGGGCAATTCGCATTTAAAACACCTGTATATGGATTGTTTGCTTTACTGACAGGTGTATTGGTTTATTTTTCACCTATTCCATCACTGCTGAAAATAGCTTCGTGCGTTATTATCGCTATAGTTGGCATTTATAACTTAGAGAAATTAAAAGAGAAGAAAGCAAAATAATTATGCGTTACAGATACAGAAGGAGCGATTTTTAAGATGACTGAGAATAAATTTTCTATCAACCACGACAGACTTCAAAAAAGATTAGAGGAACTGTCTCTCATAGGTAAATTTGGAGAAACAGGTGTATGCAGACTTGCCCTGTCTGAAGAGTTCAAAGAAGGAGTAGCACTTGTAAAAAGCTGGATGGAAGATGCCGGTCTGTCTACACGAACAGATAACTTTGGTAACTTGATTGGCAGAATGAACGGTAAAAATGATGAAGCACCGGTACTGATGCTGGGATCTCATATTGATTCCCAGCCTACAGGTGGACGCTTTGACGGACCGATTGGAGTATTGGGCGGCCTGGAAGTTGTTCAAACGATGCAGGAAAATAATATTATTCCCGATATTCCAATAGAAATAATGGCATTTTGTGACGAAGAGGGATTCCGATTCAACAAAGGATTATTTGGTTCAAGAGGAATCGTTGGACAGCTGGATCCAGATGAACTTGAACGTCAGGATGAGGACGGGATAACAAGACGTGATGCTTTAATAGAGTTCGGAGCAGATCCTGATGACATTAAGTCATCGGAATATCCTAAAGGCTCTATTGAATATTATATTGAAATGCATATCGAACAAGGACCGGTGCTGGAAGAGAAAAATCTCCCGATTGGGATTGTTACAGGGATTTCCGGACCGCTCTGGCTTACTGTCGAACTTACCGGTGCCGGCGGTCATGCAGGAACGGTACCGATGGCATTAAGAAAAGATGCGCTTGTCGGTGCAGCTGAAATGATTACCAGTCTAAATACAATCGTAAAGCAAGACCCTTCTGCTCCTGCTGTTGGAACTGTAGGTAATATAAATGTACATCCTAATGCGCGTGCCATTGTTCCTGATAAGGTAACTTTCACTATCGATTTAAGAGATATAGATCTTAATAGAAGAAATCAGTATGAGTCCCAAATGAAAGAAAAGATTGATGAAATATCTGCAAAGAATAATTTAGAATACACTGTATCAGAAGATACTAATATCCGTCCGGAGTCATGTAACGATGAAGTCTTAAATGTTATGAGATCTGAAAGTCAGTCAATGAATTTAAGTGAAGTTCCCGAACTCGTAAGCGGAGCTTTTCATGATGCGCTTTCACTCGCAAATGATGCTAAAATCGCTATGATATTTGTTCAGTCAAAAGACGGTATCAGTCATGATCCTAAAGAGTTCTCTATGTATGCAGATATTTCAACAGGAACCGAACTACTATATAGAACTGCAGTTAAATTATCAGCCAAGTAATTATCTATAATTTAACCAGCAAAACAGTCCGCTTATCACATAGAGATAAGCGGGCTTTAAATTTCTTCAGACTCTTTTAAATTTTTATTAATCAGCTGTAATGTTCTTCCGCAATCATATCCAGCTTCACTTTTTCAAGCATGGTCATTGGAACCAGAAACGTTACTGTAACCACACCCGGATTTCGTCCTATATCGATTGAACCCGTAATTGTTGCTCTGTTCATTACTTCTGTAATTTCTATCCCTAAGAAATTAGCAGCTCTGTCCAGTCCGTTCATTGTCGCTTCATTCAAAGCTGCACCTGTTCCAACAAATGATAACGGATATGATGATTCCAGCTTATCGACATTCCATTCTGCAGCAAGCTGTTTAGCTTTAGCAATTTCTTTCTCTGTAAACGGCTTGGCAACAGGTGGTAAGTCTTCCTCTATTGGCAAGAGAATTGGACCGTCAATATCCAATCCTTTTAATACTTTTACATTCAAGTCGACAATACCGGCAACATCTGTTGTATGACCTGCAATTTCACCGTTTCCCTGCATGGCATGCATATCACCAAGATACACACCGCCGCCTGGAACTTTAACAGGACATAAAATAATTGCGCCTTCTCTCACTCTGTTTATATCCATATGACCATCGGTTCTGTCTTCCAGTTCTTCAACTGTTTTTGCATATTCATGAGGTGCATTGATTAAAAACTGACCAAAGTCACCGGCATTATGTGAATCCGGAAAAGCACTTTTCGGCACTGTACCGAGCTGTCCTAAAAATGGGATAACCCTGGCCACCGCACCAACAATATCATGTGGTGCAAATGTAACAACCGGGTTTTGAATAGAATTCTCCGGTGTATTCATGTATTCTTTTGCATCTTTAGCGATCTTCTCAGCGGCTTCCTTATTTAAAGTAATACCTAGTGATTTCTCTTCGTTAAAGACAATCGTATAAGCATTAGTGAATGTAAATGGTGTCACGTCTTCATCACATACCACACATCTTATTGCGCCCTGTCCAATTCCTTTAATTACTGTTTTAGGATTCTTTGCTCCGCAGTTTGGACAGACACCTGCTACAAATGGATCCCCGTTAAAGCGGCCATCCATCGGCATATCGTGCCCTGACGCTGTTGCTGTCGAAGTCACTCTGATTGAGTTAATTTTAATCGCAATCGCATCCCCAACCTCAGCACCCTCAACATACACAGGTTTTGTGACTTCGTGACCGCCTTTCAGTTCCGGAGTAATCATTGGTCCCCAGCAGCCGGGTGCAGTATTCGCAACAATATTACCGTTGTTCTTAACGTGGAATGACATTTCTTCGCTTGGATCTAAAGTACCGTTAGTGAACTGATCGACGTAAACAGTCTGCTTAAAATTTTGATTCTTCATGTCATCATCTCCTTGTATTCTATTATACTCTGAAGATGATAAAATTCTAATTATTCTGTTAAATAAATTAAAAACAGTCTACTCAAACGTCCCCTTCACAATAACCACTTTGTTTTCAATCATGTGCTGCCCTTTAGCGATGACGTGCTCGATTTCAAATGTGTCTTTAGACAATATAAGTATATCTGCATCTAAACCTTCTGCGATTACACCTTTGTTTTTAAGCTTCAATGCTTCTGCGGTATTCGCTGTGACCAGTCTCAATACTTCTTCGACCGTCAGCTCTCCCGCTTTTATCGTCTTAACTATTTGTTCATACATCGTTCGTGTACTCGCTACGCCTAAGCCCAGCAACTCGCCAGCTTCATTAAATACCGGCAGACTCCCGTTGCCGTCTGATGAGATGGTCAATTTAGACATATCACCCTTGTTCTTTTTATAATACGCAATCCATTCAAACGTTTCTTCATCTGCCGTAATATCAACAAAAGCACCGCGTGAAGCAAGTTTTATCGCGTCATCAAAAAGTGCCTTACTGCGTGTGACATGTGTGACATGCAGGTTTGAGGCGGGCAGTTCATATTCATCAAGCAGCTGATGCAGAATCGATAAGTATGCTTTTCCAGGTCCTGTATGGAAGTGTGTAATGCCCGCTTTACCGCTCAACATACCCCCGACTCTTGTCTGTCCGACTATCTTCGCCAGTTCGTGTACACTCGGCTGTCCCGAACGTGAGTCTGATATTGCGATTTCTGCAGTACCGATTACCTTGTCGATTAAAATCGCATCGTCTTTTACACTTCCGGTAATCGTCGGCGTCGGCACATCGTAATTCCCCGTATAAATATATGTAGAGATACCTTCAATTTCAAGTCCCCGCGCTTTTGCGAGCAGCGATTCCAGATGGCGTGTTGTTCCGTCTGTTCCAAGAAGTCCTGCAACTGAAGTAATGCCTGATTGAATCAGATCACTGAGCTGAACTTCCGGTGTGCGCGTTGCAAATCCGCCTTCTCCGCCGCCGCCGACGAGATGGATATGAGGATCGATAAAGCCAGGTGTAATGATATCTCCGCCAGCATCAATGATTTTGTAATCCACACCAATACCAGTAACTGATTTTTCATTAATATCTCCGATTTTCGCTATTTTATCGTTGAATATTAGAATAGATTGTCTGCCTAAACTTTCCGGTGCATAAACTTCAGCATTTTTTATTAAAGTAATCATTCAATCATCTCCTGTAATTAATTACACTTCATACTTCATCTGATATTTATTGACTACTTTAGCATAAAGCGATGCCAACACTTGCTGGAACAGCATTCCAAATACGACAGGCATGGCAACTTTTGGCGGGAAGTAAGTTACAGCAATAACTGTACCGATGGCAATATTTCTCATACCGCCTAAAAAGACGAGTGAAGTGACAGTCTGTGTATTTCTGAAAAGTAAATGTCCGAGTATTAAGGCGAGACCGTAACCGGATCCGGCAAGTATAAAGACGAACAGAATGACCCCGATCAGTTCCAAAGTAATATCTGTTAAAAACGGCGCAACAGCACTGCTGTTAATGGCAACAATACCGAACAGACTCAGTTTTGAGAACGGTGCGAGCATCTGGCTCATCTCTTTCACCCGGCCTTTTCTTAATTCACTGATTACCAGGCCTAAAATCGACGGCAGGACGATCATCCAGATTAGATCCAGGATAATTGATGCGGTATCAAGCTTTATCGCTTCGCCGGCAAGTGCATCCAGAATGACCGGCAGTATAAACGGCGCAAGCAGCGTATCGATTAAGATAATTGACAGCCCGAGCGGAAAGTTCCCCCTGCATATGCTAATCCAGATAATGCTAGTGACCCCCGTCGGCACTGCAACTGAAATCACAAATCCGATGACGAGCAGGTGATCGTCAAAAATAAAGGATGATAAAAAATACGCCCATACCGGCATTAAAATATGTAAAAATAAAATAACAAATAAAATAGCGCCGGGATGTTTTTTAAATACTTTTACATCGGTGAATCTCATTCCTAAACTGCCTGTAAATGTCATAAACGCAAATAGAATCGGCACTAAAAATAACAGATGTCCGCCGATATTATGAAATATTACGCCAAGCACCACACACAGCGGTGTGAGTATCGGCATCAGCTCCTGTATCCTGCTGTTAAAACTGTTCAGCACGTCTATATCCTTCTCTCTTTGATTAATCTTTTTTGTATTTTTTCAAACTATCCAGTGCTTTCTGATATTCTTGACGCTGGCACATTGTGAGGTTCGGGTCTTCCAGTCTTTCTTTTGCCGCTTCAATATTTCTCTTCACTTTTTCCTGGTCCACCTTACTTTTATATTCTTTATCTTTCTCGACATCTTTTCTCTTAAACAGTTTTACTGCTTCTGTAATTACTTTCTTCATGCGTCCTCTCCTCTTTTTAAAAATTCTTCATTTCCGGGTTTCTCTTTTACAGCTGCTGTCAGTATATCTGTAAAGTTCTGAGCTGCTTTTGACAGCCTGTGATCCTTCAGCCAGATTAAGCCAACATCGCCTGTCAGGCTTTCTGATTCTGCAATTTTATAAACATTTACCGGATATTCACTGTATAGGTGAAGGAGCGATTCCGGCACGATTGATATACCAAAATTTGTAGAGACCAGTTCCATCATCAGTTTTAAATCGGAAAACTCAGCAATAACGTCCGGCTGTATTTTTGCTTTTGAAAATGCTTCGTGTATTGAATAATATACCCCAAGTCCTTCAATGCTCGGCAGCACAAGCGGATATCTGCTGATTTCTTTCAGCGTTGCTTCACCTTCAAAAAACTTCTTTTCTTTAGAAGTCACAACATAAAACGGCTCGCTGTATAAATGCTGAAGAGTAAAGTCATTAATTTCCAGAGGCAGTCTCACGATTGCCAGCTCTATTTCCCGCTCTTTCAGTAAATAACATAACAGAGATGATTCGTTCTGCTGGATTCTGTATTTTATTTTCGGGAACCTGCTTCTGAAGTCATGAAACACTTCGTTCATATTGGATAATGAAAATGTATTAATACCGACTGATAATCTGCCGTCCATGCCGGCACCCACATCTGCGACCTCACTTTTGGCTTCTTCCATCATCTGTGTAATTTGAATGGCATACTTATATAACGTTTTACCCGCTTCTGTCAGTTCTAAAAACTTCCCGCTTCTTTCAAACAGCTGCTCGCCCAAGGAGTTCTCCATGTTTTTCAGCTGCTGGCTTAATGGCGGCTGCGACATAAACAGCTTCTTAGCGGCTGCTGATACTTGCTTTTCTTCTGCCAGCACTATAAAGTACCGTAATTGACGAATGTCCATGTTCCCACCTCATGTATATGATAAAAGTAACTAAAACCAATTTTATTAATATTTTATGTATATCAATGACAATGCTATCATAAGTATAAAGATATGAAAAACACAAAACATTGGGGGACGGAATTTGAACAAAATATATAATAAGAATACTTTCTTGCTGCTCTTCGTCATTGCTGCCATCTCGCTTAATCTCCGTCTCGGTATTACCTCAGTCGGTCCGCTTATGGACACGATACGCACATCGCTCTCCCTGTCTAATGCACAGGCCAGTCTTCTGACTACTGTTCCCGTATTATGTATGGGAATTTTTGCATCACTCGCTACTGTTTTAAATAAAAAGTACGGTTCTAAATTTACTTTAATACTTATGCTGTCAGTCTTAGGTGTCGCAACAGCACTTCGCGGTTTCTTACCTGGCTTCTCAACACTGCTTATCACTGCATTTCTAATCGGTCTTGCGATTGCGGTACTCGGTCCGACAATGTCTTCTGTCATTAAAAAGTATTTCCCGGGGCACGCGGCCATTGCTATCGGAATTTCAACGTTCTTTATGAGCATGGGCTCTGCAGCAAGTGCTGCCTTCACAGGAATATTTTTTGAAGTGTCCGACTCGTTTATGTTTGCACTGGCTATCTGGTCAGCATTCGCATTGTTCGGCGTACTGGTCGTCGCTTTCGTCTTAAAAACCGGCGACAACAGCAAACTGCCTAAACAGGAAGTTTCAGAAGTTAAGTATAAGTTTCCATCTCCGTGGAAACAGCTTAAACCGTATTTATTCATGCTGTTTTATGCACTGCAGGCTGCCATATATTTCTCGTCAATTACATGGCTTGTGCCGATGTCAGTCGAAAACGGCATGACGATGATTCAGGGCGGCATGCTGTTAAGTGCGGTCATGTCTGTTCAGGTTATATTTAACCTCTTGCTTCCAATAATGATGGAGAAATATCCGGCACGAAGAAACTGGATCTATTTTATCTTAGTAGCAGGCACTGCTGCGACATTATTGTTCTGGACTGGAGATCACACGTTGATGTGGATTGGAGCATTTATGATGGGTATTCCGCTCGGCGGCTTATACTCTGCAGCCTTAATGCTGCCGCTTGATGAAACATTGACTGCAAACGGAGCGAACTCCTGGACTGCCATGATGCAAACAGGCGGCTGTATTATTGGCGGACTGTTCCCATTTGTTATCGGCTTTATTTATGACTCAACACAGAATCACAACTACACGATGCTTATACTGCTTGTGATTTATGCACTGGCATTTATACTGATTACAATTATCGGCAATAAAAAAGAAAATAATTTCGATAAATTTATAGTAGACCCTTCTGACAACTAAGTCAGAAGGTTTTTTCTTTCTTACTAAATTAATTGTGTCTATACTTATTGTAAGGATATTAAACTTACAGAAAATGGTGGTTCAATGAAAGAAAATATACTGGCTATTACAGGACCGACTTCAGGTATCGGTAGAGCAACGGCTTTAGCATTATCTAAGAAGGTTGACCGGATTGTACTCTTAGTCCGGAATTTAAATAAAGGTGAAGTCTTAAAAAATGAAATAATAACTCATTCCGCTGTACATGTGGATTTAATTCATTGTGATTTAAGCGAACTTGCTTCAATTGAAAAAGCGGCAGCTGAAATGAAAGAGAAGTATGATTCTATTAATCATCTTGTGTTAAATGCAGGCGTGGTGTCTTTATCGAGACAGGAAACTAAAGACGGTTTTGAAATGATGATGGGCACGAATTATATCGGCCATTTCTATCTGACTCATCTGCTGCTCCCATTGGTACTTAACAGTGAAGTAAAGCAAATTGTCGTCGTATCATCGAATGGTTATAAGTTCTCACCATTAACTGCACCCTATTTTAAACGAAAGAAATTTAATCCGATTACGAGCTACGGTCAGTCAAAACTTGGCACACTTTACTTGATGCAGGCATTATATGATGCATACCATGAAGAGGGCTTGAAAACGACCGCTGTGCATCCAGGTGCTGTATCGACTAATTTAGGTAAAACACCAAAAAATGAACGCTTTGGCAATCTGGTTTATAAAACACTGGATCCATTTTTTCTTTCACCTGATGAGGGTAGTGTATCGACAGTCAAAGCTGTGGAATCACCCGAAAGATATAACGGCAAGTATATACATAACGGTGAAATCCTGCCGCTTAAAAAGCATGGTAATGATATAGATGCGCGCAACTACCTCATATCAGCTACACTGGATGTACTGAATTTAACTCACCTATAAAATATAAATAGTAAGGCGTGATGCTATGACCACCTTTTTAATGTTACTTTTAATTCTATCCATGTACCCGATAGTGAAGATTATATTCTATATGCCGATTTCTGCACTGCTGAAAAATCATCAGAACAGAAAATCTCTTTCACTTATTTTAACTGCGGTAATGACAGGTCTTCTGTTTATAATCCTGCTTGTTCTTGCTTATACGACGATGGGATATACACTGACAAACGATAAAAGTATTTTTAATTCAGGACCCGAGTTTTATTCTTTTATTGGATTCACCTACGTTCTTGGACTATTTGCAGCAGTGGTTTTATTAGTTCTGAAATTTATCAACAGAAAACCGGCAGAGCCCAATGTAGTATCTAATACTGATAACCAACCTAATAAATCGGGCTTCGAAAATATTATTCTGATTCTTGTTATTGCAGGTTTTGCCGGATTTATTCTTTTTATCTTTTATATTGCATAAAACAGGTGGCAGACCTTTCGTCTGTCACCTGTTTTAGTTAAAGATTGCTCTTATTACCTGCATAATTAAACGCGGTATAAAGAATACTATCTCAAATATGCCAAATGCTGTATCAGTCTTACTCACTGGACCTGCTAGCTGTCTTTTATTCTTAGATCGTAATTTCGCAGGGTCGATGTATTCAGGATCCTTTGATTGATTCATAAACAGCCCTCCGTTTTTAAATATTTCTTTTACTCTACGTTCTTCTTATCTTTCGGTCTTTGGAATAATGCAGCAAGTAGCCCTGCACCAAGACCTGCACAAATCACTCCTGCAATGCTTACAGGAACACTTTCCCCCATCGGCAATATGTCGCTTAGGAGATAAAAGAATAGAAAAAATACGATGAATAATTTGATTAATTCCGGTGTCTTGTAAAGTGTTTCATGAAATTTCTTCATAATTTACCCCTCACTTTGTAATAGAATCATCTCATTCTCTTTAATTTTAAGCTGTGTATACTTCTCTTCGTCTGTACTGTCAGAGATTAAAATATCAAAACTTGTATCATATATTTCTTTTGCTTTCAATTTCACTTCTTTAGATTTCGTATCTGCAGCAATCTCATATTGCATATTCTGTATCTTGTTGAATAAATCATTTGCTCTGACTTGTACGCTTAAATCAGATTCATTTACTTTGGCTTCAATAATTGCTTGTCTGACTGCATATTTGATAACAAAATAAAATACAAATGCTGCGAATAATATTGCGATAAATGTTCCCATTATGAGTTACTCCTTAGATGAATTGTTTTCTATCACGAATTTGTATTGATTGAGGAAGAATGAGATAACACCCAGTATTACTAATGTAATTAGCAAAATAAATGCTATGATACTCGTTAAATTAATATTATTTAGAAAAACAGATTCAAAGATTTCCTGTCCCATAATTATGTAATAGAGAACAGTTACAAAGAAAATAATATTTGTAATCATTCCAAATTTAGTTTCTTTTAAAGCAACTGTATCGCCATTTCTCACTTGAATCTGATGACTCCGATCAAGTGGTTGAGTGTATTTCAACCTTGCTGTTTCTGTGGGTAACTCTATAGTTTTTTCTTGATTGATATAAAGTGATGTTACAGTCTTGTCATTAACTTTCAAACTGACGGGCATTAGAGCGCCCTGTAGCCAGGTTTTCCTTTTAATGATAACCTCCATTCTTAGTCCCCTTTCAGCAATTGGTTACAATACTTATAGTGTTTGAGACAGTCTCACCATATCTCGGCACTTTATTCCGTTTTCAAAAATCTCTTCTTCATAGTTTCTTATAAAAAAGTCTTTATCTACACCTGTTATCCTGAAGCCGCATTTCTGATACAAGGCGAGCTGATCAATACTTGAATTGCCGGTACCGACTTCAATAGTTTTATAACCCATATCTTTTGCTTTTTGAATCGCATCTTTAACCAGAGCTTTCCCTATGCCTTTGCCCTGATGTTTTTCATTAGCTGCGATATTAATCAGTTCAGCGGTGTCAGAATTATTTTCCACCAATACATAGACACCTGCTGTCTGATTATCGATTTCCGCTATATAACAGTGACCTCTGTCCAAATAACCTTTAATAAGTGTTGCGGATGGGTCAGCTGTCAGCAGTAATTCCAGCGGCGCTTGTTCATTCTTTTTCAGTAGTCTTGTTTCCATGCTTTATCCCCTTTAAAGCATTATTCCGCAATATCCGCTTCTGATGATTTCTTCGCTTTAACCGCTCTGTAAGTAATCGTAAAGATTATTACCAGCAAGTTCAGACCGAGCATTGTAATGTAATATGAGTTTGAGTGACCTTCCAGGATGTAAGTTCCGTAACGTAAGGCATTGAGTGTGAGCAAAACATATAAAATAATAACCGACCCATTATTCATAGTCTTTATCCCCTTCGTTATTACACTCTTCTCTATTTATGTATTTATACTTATCTTATCACATTTTATATATGGTAATCTTAATAATGCAAGTGTCATAAGGATATTCTTATCAATCGCGATAATAAAAGACCGCCGTGGAAGAATGTATTTATTTTTGTAATAGGTTTTACTATAATGTTCTGTGCTCGTGCGTTCCTATTAGACATCATTTAGTCCAGCATCGCTTTTAACGATGCTTCGTTTCCATTTATATAAAACCTCAGTATCTCTATCTTAGACATCGGTTTAAATTCAATCATCTGCACAGTAATATCTTTACTTTCATCTGGTTCAACGAAGTGTCTGTTTAAATTGTTCCATATTCATGCATAGTGACCCTCAATGTCTTTTTTCACCTGGGCTTTCACTAACCGTAATAGTTTCATTAGAGTTAAAAGCATTCACCTCTATTACATTAGCCCTTCCCGTCCCAGTCTCAATAACCGCAGACCGTTCAGTATAACCAGTATCGTGGAGCCTTCATGGAAGAGGACTGCCATCGGCAGATTTAAAAGGCCGAATATATTTAAAGTAACCAGGGTCAGAATAACACTGATTGAGAAAATTACATTCCCGATAATAATGCGATTCAGCTTCTGACTCAGCTTAAAACTGTAGAACAGTTTCTGCAGATTATTTTTCACAATCACTACATCTGATGATTCCATGGCGACTGATGAACCGCTGCCCATGGCAATACCGATATCTGCATTGGCGAGGGCCGGTGCATCGTTAATGCCGTCACCAATCATGCCGACGACTTTGCCTTTGTCCTGTTGTCCATTCACATATCTTATTTTATCTTCCGGCATACATGATGCAGCGTATTCAGAAATTCCGACTTCATCTGAAACTTTTTTGGCAACTTTCTCGTTATCTCCGGTCAGAAGTGATACAACAATACCTTCCTTTTTAAATCCTGAGACCGCATGCACCGCCTCTTCCCGTACGCGGTCAGCGAGAGAAAAGTATCCCGCAACCTGACCGTCTTTACCGACAAATATATTCGTATTACCGTCAATGGCGCTTTCCATATAGCCCATGGGGTCTTCAAAATCAGCAAAGGCAGCAGGTTTTCCAACTTCAACATTTCCTTTCCTCATCCCGGAACCGACGACCTCTTCAATGTCTTCTGTCTGATCAACACTTTCTAGACTCACTGCTTTAAAACGCTTAACAACAGCTTCTGCAATTGGATGACTCGACTGCTGTTCCATATACACAACTTCTTTAATAATCTCTTCATCCGCAGCATAGTCCACGACTTGGAAGTCACCGTGTGTCAGAGTGCCCGTTTTATCGCTGTAGAGAATATCCATGGTACTCAGCGCCTCCATAGCTGCTCCGCCCTTAAACAGCACACCGTTTCTTGCACCGTTGCTGATGGCACTTAAAGTGGCCGGTGTCGCTGAAGCGACCAGGGCGCACGGACTCGCTACAGTCAGCATAACCATGCCTCTGTAGAAAGCTTCCTCAAATGAAAAACCATTAATCACATAGAGGATAAAGATAAAAATCGGGACACCAATGAGTACGCCCATAACGTATTTAGATTCAATGCGGTCAATAAATTTTGATACTTTGGAAGGCCGGCTCTGTGCCTCTTCCACCATTCTGATAATATTTGAAAAAACGGTATCTCCGCTCGCTTTGCTAACCTCCAGGTGAAATGAATTACCTTCGTTAATGGTCCCCGCAAATACCTCTTTACCAGCTGCTCTAGTCACGGGGACAGACTCTCCTGTTAAGGCGGATTCATTCACGAATATTTCCCTGTCGGCATAACCGTCGATGGGAATCTGTTCACCTTTCGCTACAACAGCAATGTCCCCTTCAACGAGTGATTCTGTCGGTACTTCAATGACTTCACCGTTATCCTGCAGTACATTCGCAGAAGACGGTACCTGTGACATTAATTCAGAAATTGCTTTTGTGGATTTACTGGTGGCATAATCCTCCAGCACTTCAGCACTGGCAAAAATAAACAGAAGCAAAGCCCCCTCGGACTCAAAACCGATAAGAACTGCACCGATAGCTGCCAGAATCATGAGTAAATCGACATTCGGTGACCTTAAGCGCATCGTTTCTGTCACTGCAGTTTTCGCTGCAAAGAAACCGAGGAAAAAAATCGCAAAGTAGAATGCAATACTGCTGCCAAACTCATTTAACGGCAGCAGAACAAAACCGGCAATGATAAAAATAACTCCTATCATCAGAAACTGTCCTGCACGATTTTTAATCAGATAATTTACCATGTGATATGTCACTTCCCAAATACTATTTTAATTAAGAGTACTACATTCAGTAAGCGTTTACAAAGCGGTTTAGAGAGATATAATTAAATATGTAAGCAAACGTATTTAAAATATTGGAGGTCATCATGTCCAAAGCAGAAAAAACGATAATTACCAACATGTGTATGATAGAAAACGATAAGGGTCAAATATTAATACAGGACCGTGTCAGCAGTAGTTGGCCAGGTGTGACTTTCCCAGGCGGAAAAGTTGAAAAGAATGAGTCTTTCGTGGATTCAGTTATCCGCGAAGTGTTTGAAGAAACTGGTCTGATAGTTAAAAGTCCGCAAATATGCGGAACAAAACAGTTCCAGACTGAAGATGATGAAAGATATATTGTACTGATGTATAAAACGAATCAGTATTCAGGCACACTCCTTTCATCAGATGAAGGTGAGGTGTTCTGGATTAATAAAGATGATCTGTTGAGTTATAAACTGGCCAATGATTTTGATGAAATGTTTAGAGTGATGGATTCAGATGTCCTGTCGGAGTTTTACTATGACAGTTCGTGGAATGTGCACCTTAAATAATATTATCCTCTAATGACAGAAGGTTAATTTAAATGGATTTATTACTGAAAATACTAATGATCTTAGGTTCAGCTATTTTAATATTTAACGCTGCTGCAAGACCTGATAATACATTGTTGGTCTCCATTGTGGGTCTTCCCACAACAGCTACCTTATTGGATTTTTTAGCATTAGAAACAAACGTATCTCCCGAGCTCCCACAATAATAATCAGACAATATATATTTTCAGGTTTTGATGTACCTTTAATTTCAAAATCGGTTTCTTCAGGGACTTCTAGAAAACCTTTCCCATAGTTTTTCTTGAATGTTTCTATCTCTTGTTCCAGAGAATGGATTGTCTCTGCCTCTAAATCCTGCCTTATATAATCCTCGAGCTCATTAATCCATAAATCACAATTATTTTTGGTGTAATTTGTATACATCCTTTCACTTTCTGAGAATAAATCTTGAAATGCAATATCCTCTCCAAAAATATAGTGAAGTAACGGGAAATAAAATTCATCATTACCTCCATAGTTGACACGCACATCTATAATTAAATTTTCTATTTTATCCAATGTATACTTATTGTTTCTGATAATATCCAGTATTGGTTTTTCTTCAGCAAAGTCAGTAATCTTAAGAAGAGCTGTGTTATCATCAAGAAGTCTGAAGTTGTAAATGCCTTCGTATGGCTCTCTTTCATAATCAGAAAGCGTTATCTCGAATTTCTCAACTGAACGTTCCACTATAATTGTTGAAAGCTTTTTAAGTACGCCTCCCCATATTTGACGTTCATTATCCTCTTGTTCCAATTGCTTATAATACAGAGCTTCTAATTCAGGAATACTTTTACCATCAATACGGGTAATTTTATCACCAATTTTCAAACGTTTTTCCTGCCTAACTTCCGTGACATATAAATTATCTTGATAGCGTCGTACACTAAATCCTCTATTAGGTAAAATTGATTCTTTTGCAGAAAACCATAAATGTCCGTCATTAAACTCTAGTAAAAAATCCTCAATATGCGATTCGAACTCCTTTGCAGTCATGTTATTTGAGACCGCTTTATGATTAAACTTTTCTATGTTATTTTTCTCTGAAAATCCAGCATAATCACTGCTTAATATATTTTTGATATCTTGATATATCTCTTCATATGTATAGATATCTCTCACCTGCTTTAATATTTTTATTTTATATTTAAATCATTCCAACAGATAATCTAAATAAATTAAACCATCATACTGTTCCTGGGGAACTATTTGATAATCGTATGTACCTGCATTAAACACAGTATATACTCTGTCTTCAATAAAATCGCTTGTCTCAAAATCTATAAAAATGTCGTCACTCACACGATCACCAATATAGCCTGCCAATGTTTCATCTCCAGTTTTTCTTGGTGTTGAGACCTCTTGTGATAACAAGCCCAGACTTTCTGCTTCGTTATAGTCTAACCCAACATTATAGACACTATAATCACTATCTCTTAGCAAGGCGCCCAATGATTCGTTTCTCTCATTTTTTCTCTGAACTTCGAAAACCTCATGGGTATTATCTATTTTAGTAACATCGTAGTTGGAATGTCCATTTGCTACCCAGACAATGACCTTGTCGCCTTGCTCCATTTGAGATAATACCTTATTTGCCATGCCTATTTCTCTATAGTCATAGTACTCGATTAATGCATTATCAAAATTAATCTGTGAGTAGTAACTTTTAATATTTTCATGTCGGGATACTATATAATCTTGAGTTGGTATTGGAAGTTCACTAAAAAAATCTTTAGATCTAATTTCTTCATATACATCCATCTTTCGTTCAAAATTCCCGACTCTTTGATTTAGAAATAGACCTTTCGCAAACCAATCACGTAAAGAATATTCTGACTTCTTAAACTCTTCTGCCAAGCCTGTGTCATATTCATTTATTTCATTCGTAATATTTTCTTCAAGAATAGAAATATGACTGGCATTATTATTTTGAAAGACCGGTGACCAGTCCATAGGTAGGGCTCTGATATTAGAATCTGTTCCATTTAAATACTCACTGAATATATCTTGATGATATTGTTCGGCTACGCCATCTTTCATATCAAGGCCTGTGTCTTTATAATAATTAAATTCTGAATCGGGTGTTTCTAAAAATAATTTATTGAAACCATGTGCCTCTGCCAGATAATCTATTAGATTAATTTTCCCCTCAGCTATATCGATCGACCAGTGTGTACTTTCTCCCAGTATTACAATATCCTGTTCTTCTAAAATTTTACCGATGTGCTGCAATTCTTCGTCTAACAAATAATAATCTTTAAAGCCATCTTCGCCAGTATCTGTATTTGAATCACATGCAGCTAATAATAAGACAACGACTATTATGAAAAATTTAATCTTCATCAGATACTCCTCTCAGCATCAAATAAAATCTTCATTACCATCATCTTAGCACTAAAGTAAACGCTTTCAAAAAATGAACTTTAATCTTTAAAGACTAATTAAGATAAGTATTTTATTTCAATTTGTTCAAATTTTTTCATCATCTCATCTGTATCAACAATATATTTTTCAATATCAGTATGTCTAAATGATTTGCCGTTAACAAATACAGTATCTATATCTAAGATATTACTAAAATCCTCGACTGGATTATTGTTAATCAGTAAATACCCAAAGTCTTCGCCAACAACTTCTTTAGCTTCTATTGTTGCCTTTTTCAAAATTTCATATGCATCCAGATTAAAATTTTTAAACTCATTTAATTCTTCTATCATACTTAATCCAGGATAGACCCACGTGCCGGCAGGTGCATCTGTCCCAATATAAACTTCACCGTCTAATTCAAGATATTTTTCAGTAATAGCTTTTACCTGCTCATACTCCCATTTCTGACATCTTCTAAAATCATCATTCAATTGAGCGTCGATTGCATTGAATTGATCATTTACAGTAAATACCTTATCCTCATCCAGCAGCTTCATTTGATGCGACTGATCCAACTCTGGAGGGTTAAAAATCCGGCCGTCTCCCAGATGTCTGTACAATGATAGTGTCGGAACAATCTTAACTTCTTTTTCAATTAAGTGAGTCAGCACCTCTGTTAATCTCTGTTCACTCACTTCTATTTGGCTGATACGCTCAAATTCATCTACAGAAATTTGAGTATTATAATCCGGATAGAGACTGTGAACGATACTGGATGCATGCTCCAGCCATTTCACACCGTAATCTGCAGCTGTTATAGAATCAATAGTTTTTGTATGAAGCAAATCAGCAGCTACCTCCAGATTGAGTTCACTGCTTTTTTTAACGACAGCCTTCAGGACGTCTCCCTGAATATTACCGTAAACTTTAACGAACTTTGCACGTTGTTTATGTAACTCATCGACAGCTGCCAATGCAGTATTAATATCATTTGTAGAAATATTACCGTAGGACGTCGGCCCCCATAGACCAGGCTCTCCGTCTATAAAACGGTAAGTTGCATATATTTTTGGCGAAACATCATCAATCAGATTGAGCATCTCAAAATTGCCGCCTGTATTTCTGACAGTAGTTACTCCGCTGTATAAATAATGCTTTGCACTCGCAGCAGAAATATGTGTGTGCATGTCTACAAGGCCAGGCATCAGAAATTTACCAGTACCATCTATTTCCAACTTATTTTCGGATGGAACACTTACATCTTTCACTTCAATTTTCTTATCTGCAAGATTAACCCAATTAACATTTTTAATTTCTATCAAGCAGTCCCACTCCCCAGTGTTGTTTTGACATTCCTATGTTAAGTCGTACTTGTATATCAATTCTCCTTCAGAATCATATTCTCCTGTGAACTTGAATCCCAGTTCTTCATATAATTTACGGGCGATGCCATTACTATCAACAAAACTCAAATAAACAATGTTTACATTATATTTTTCTGTCACAATCTCAATTAATTCTTTCATAGCTAGTTTACCGAAACCTTTACCCTGATACCTACCATCAATAATGATTCTATCTATCCATACATCCGGGTTTTCACCAAAAGCACCGTACATGGCAAAACCGACTATTGTTTTATTATTATAAACTGCAACTGGACACCATTGTTCGTATATTTTTGCTTCTTCCAGACACTCATCGACGGTCTCAATAAATGACTGCTGATTTTCTTTAACACTTACTTTTCTCACTTCGTTGATATTATATTCATCAATTTTTTTAATTTTAATTCCACTCATACCGCCCCAACTCCTTAAGAAACTGTGCTTTCTATAAAATTTTTAAATTTATCTTCCTCTTCAATATCAGGCATATGATTACTGTATTCAAAAGTTTCTAATGTTGCTTTGGGCATTAAATCTGCTGCTTCTTTACTGAAGACATAAGGACATTGTGCATCATGTCGTCCGCAATATATGTATGCTCTTACATCACTTTTCTTGAGATCTTTTCTGATATCATAATTCTTTAACTCATTGGTAAAGTAATCTATTTTAAACATTAATGTTCTGCCACTTTCTTTCCGCTTCAACATGTCATAGTATGCATCTTTTCTGTAAAGTGACATCATTATCCATTCTTTAGAGAGTTCAATTCTTTCTTCCCTCGTTATCTCTGAAGCTCTCATTTCAGAAAATATTTCTTTCATTCTTTTATTATTTGGATTATCTGCACAGTAAATACTGCCCGGATGATTCATATATTCGCCTGTAGCACATAAACCGCCTGCAATGATTTTAATTAATGACTCGGGGTACATTACAGCGTATTTCAAAGCTAAAAACCCACCGGTAGAATGACCAGCGAATGTCCATTTTTCAATATCCAGAGTTTCTCTTACCGCTTCCATATCATGAATAGCATCATCCATGCCATACGTATATTCTTCCGTCTGACTATCTGACTGTCCAGCACCCCTTAGGTTAATTACATATACTTCATAATGTTCGCTTAACTGCTGTGACATGAGATTGCCATATGCATTATATTCGCTGTACAAATGTGTATATACCAACGGTTCACCCTGACCTCGTGAGAATACTTCAAAAGTTCCTCTTTTTGTTTTTACTAACTTAGTCTTAAACATTATTCAGTCTCTCTCTCTATGATTCAACTATTTTAAATTCTCATCCCTCATGTCCTCTTTAATAACTTCATTCACAAATGATGCTTTAAAATCTGTATATTCAACTATGCCCCCTGACTGATTGTTCAAAAATTCTTCTTTAATACTCAAGTACTGTCTTCTTGCATCCTCATTTTTATTTAAATAGTCTCTGAAGAATATGAGTTCATTCCATAGCTGTTTCCGATATTCAACCAGATGGATAAAATGGGTCTTAACCTTATAAGAATCATCTTTAAACTTAGCAAGAACAATTTCACCAGGCCGTTCCACTTTTAACCTTAAAAAGCCTTCTTTACCAAATGACCTCATCAGCTCTTTATCAACCTGATTCAAATCATCAATTCCAACGAGTATATCGATAATCGGCTTAGCCGGCATTTCTTTAATTGCTGTACTGCCGATATGTTCAATACGTACTGCTTCAAGATTAGTACTATTAATTAATCCTACTTTTACTCTTTCAAACTCTGTCTTCCACTCGCTCGTGTAATCGACAATCCTTACTTCATTATGTTCCAAGCCTAATCTCATAAAATGAATCCCCTTTGATTAGCTGTGAATGATTATTAGTTTGTTTATCTCTTATCAACCAGTATATAAATATATTCCAAATCATTATAGTCTTAAAATTCAAAATATAATTTGCTATAATGGATGTAATGAATTAAAGACGGCAGTGATTGATTAAATCACTGTCTTTTTTTATAACTTCAATTCGACGCGAAGGCAGATGATTACTATCAATATGAAAATCAATAAATTCAAATCACTAGCTTTCATATGTTTTTTAGTATGTATTCTACTTTGGATTCCTAATGTAATCTTCCAAATACCAAGTCCATTCTGGTTACTGACTTTCGTTGTTGCACCTTTTGGAATTGCGTTTGGCTTTCTTGCTAAAAATAAGTGGCTGATTATATTAAATATCATAATGTATTTTAGTTTCTTTATTCTTATGGCGATTGGCTACTATATAAATTCGCTGTGATAATCATGACCAATTCATACTCTAAATATTGGAAGGAGTAATCAATTTGATTAACAATGAATACGAAAAATTATTAGCTGAAATCGAAAAACTGAAGTTTCATAACACGAATTTACTAACGCTCATTGGCTCTCTGCATGATAAACAGATGCAGCAGCCTACTATTCATGAGACTGTAGTTATGTTAGATCTATCCAAGAGTGACTTAAGAGGGTTCACTGAGCTTGTTCAAAATTATGATGGCAATAATTATAAACTGGAAGAAGATGCTTTAAAAATTAATTCGTTATTCAGAAAGAATAATATTATATCCATTCTAAAATCTTTTATAACATCAAAAATGTTGGTTGATAAAGCTAATGCAATAATTAAATCGTATGAATAAGGAGTTTTTAATTTGAAAAAACTGCTGCTTTTTATATCTGTTTTAAATTTAATTTATGTATTTATAACTCTGATTTCAGATGAGCTGGACAATATTTTTCTGGTTCCATTTGGATTTCCTTTATTGACTACTGCAGTTTTGTTTATTTTAAGTGTCGTTTCATTCATATTTGATGAGAATGGCACGAGTAAAAGAACATTAAGTACCTTGAGTGCAATTATTAATATTTTGCCTATCTTACTGGTCTCTCCAATGTTTATATTTTTATAAAACAAAGAAGTACGGATATCAGATTGTCACTGGGATCCGTACTTCTTTTATAATTCTATTATTAAATGTCCTCTGCATATTCTTTTTTATTACTATTCAGTGCAACGAACCCTGCATTAAGGTATGTGGCATAGGCTGTCCATGCGACATAGGGAATTAGCAGCAAACCGGCGAACTTATTCGTTTTATAAAATGCAACGGTTGTCAGCAGTACACTTGCGAACAAAGCATAACTTTCAATCAGTGCTGTCCCTCTCAATTTAAATTTGAAGTACAGAACGCTCCATAAGTAATTTAAACCGAGCTGCGAGTAATACACATAAGCATTAGCTTCGGTATCTTTTCGTGATGACTTCGTAATCGTACGGGCGATTCCCATCGTCGTATACAGAATCGGCCAGACAATACCAAACGCCTCTTTCGGCGGTGAAAACGGCGGCTGCTTATATTTCTCAAAATCTGCTTTCGCATGTTTCGTTGTCAGTAAACCAACCACACTGCCTCCAATAACCGGCAGAGCAATATCTGTAATACGTTCCAGTTTGTTCATTGAAAATCCTCCTTCACCTAATTAGTCTTCTATACCCTTAATTGGAAAACCAACACAAGACGTATTAAATCATCATAGTAGGGTATCGTATAAATAAAGGTTTCGTATTAATAATAACTGAGGGGGAATTAGATGAACCGTATTATATTGGCAGCACTTTTACTCTTAATAACCGTATTGTTAATCATCGATTATTTCCCTGAACTGATTAACATAAATATGAACAGCAATTTTATTTTAGCCGCATTTATTCTGGCCATGGTAGTTTCTCTAGTTGCTAATCGTACCAGGGATGACAGAGAGTATTTAAAAAGTACATTGCTATGGCAGATGACTGGTATTGTTTATATTTTATTATTAGTCTCTATACTCACAATTCTTGGCGGCAGTTCAGACACTATCATTTCATTAACAAATATCTTTTTCTGGCTGGCAATTGGTATTTCTGCTTATGATGCATACAATACTTATTCCGAACTTAAAAAGCTGGACAGAAAAAACAGAGCCTCATGAATTGATGAGGCTCTGTTTCCGTTATAAAGTTAATTCCATTCTTACTGTTTTCAGAATATGACCATCAAAATCATCGTCATATTCATCCACTATTTTAAACCCTTTTGCTTTGTAGAATGCCGTTCCAATTATGTTTTCCTTTTCCACATCGAGTTGAATCTCTTTTAAGTTCTCTAACTTTTCAATCCCAGTCTTTAAAAGAGCTGATCCAATTCCCTCACCCTGATATTCAGACAGAAGATATATCGCACTTAATTCTGTTTGTCCCTGCTGATTCACCGGAGTGAAGTTGGTAAAACCTGCGATTGTGTTCTCCGCTTCAGCAACCAGCATTAATGAATGCTTCATGCGTCTTTCCATCATTTCATCACTGTAAGCACCATTTAAAAAATTCTGCTGAATTTCTCTCGGGATAATGCCCTCATACGTCGCATGCCAGCTTTCCTTCGCCACAGCCTGAACCTGTTCTATATCTCCTGTTACCATTTCACGAATTATATAATCTATGCCGAATCCCCACTTTCTTATTCACTTAGATAATCAAACGCAGTTAAAGTATGAATTTTCGCCAGGTCCGTCAGCTCTTCTATTTCTATATATTCATCCGGTCCCCCGAGATTATAAGGATTCAGGCCGCAGTTAACAGAAGGAATATTTTTAGATATCCTGTAATGTCTGGCGTCTGATGCTCCGACCCGCATTGTGTTTACAGGTTTTTCTCCGGTAATGTATTCTACATTATCAGCAGTAAAGACAAAAATCTCATGGTTAATATCCGACCGGTTCGGTTCATACTGCCGGAAGATGTGATATGACAGTCCTTCTACAGATTCTGTAATCTCTTTGATTTTCTGTTCCACTTCAGACATTGATACACCTACCGGAACACGGATGTCACCCTGTGCAGAAGCTTTTGCAGGTATCAGGTTTGGAGACACCCCGCCTTCAATCGTTCCAAAATTAACTGTGACCCGCTGAAGAACTTCTGTTTCCCCTTCTCCGGAATACCTTTCAGATATCTCACTCGATTCTTTTATCGCCTGTGTAACTTCTTTCGGGGCATTCACTTTTAAAGAGACAAGTTCTTTATTCATCCGGTCAATACCTTCCACCAGCCGGTCAATAGCATTTTCCCCTTTATGTACATGTGCACCATGAGAAGCTTTCCCAATGGCATTCAGCCCAATCCACATTAAACCTTTTTCACCGAAACGCAGCACTTTAGAAGCGCCAGCATCTCCGCTGATCATGGCATCGCCTGAAGCATGCGGGACTGTATCTAAAAGATACTTTGTTCCTTTGACACCCATCGTTTCTTCATCACCGGCAAGTGTAATTACGAGCTCTCCTGACCAGCTGTCTCTCATTTCAGCCATTATCATAAAGGTAACCAGATAACTCGCTATGCCACCTTTCATATCAGAGACACCTCTTCCATACATACGCCCATTTTCTTCATGACCAGAGAACGGATGATGTGTCCAAAGCGACTCATTACCAGCAGGGTAGGTATCAAGATGACCGTTTAAAATCAGGCGTTTCCCTGGATTCTTCCCCTTAATTCTTGCAACAATATTCGTAATCGGCTCTTCCAATGTATGGAAAGAAATTTCAACACCATCAATTTGTTCAAGAAAATCTGCAATCTCTTTTACCATTTGACGTGTATCTGACTCTGGGGATTCACTTGGGATTTGAACTAGACGTGAAGTTAAATCCACTAACAGCTCTTTATTTTTATTGACCTTATCGACTAAACTATTTTTGAAATTCTGATTCAATTCACTCATCCTTTGATAATTAATACGCCGCGATATGCCCATCCGCCCGGTTTTCAGTACCGCCGTACAGTATTCCTGTAGCCGGGTTTCTCCAAATAATCTGTCCTCGTCCGAAAGCGCCCGAGTCCAGTTTGATTTCTATGTTATGTCCTCGCTTCACCAGGTCTTCCGCAATCTGATGCGGGAAGTTCTTCTCCACCCAGACAGTCTTATCTTTTACCCACTGCCAGCGTGGTGCGTCCAGTGCGGTCTGCGGGTTATGGTGAAAGTCGATGGTATTCATCGCTACCTGGACATGTCCCTGCGGCTGCATGAATCCGCCCATCACACCGAATGGTCCAAGTGCGTCTTTTCCTTTAGTTATGAAGCCCGGGATAATCGTGTGGTATGAACGTTTATCTGGTCCTAATGCATTTGGCGATTCCGGATCCAGGTTAAAATCGCATCCTCTGTTCTGCAGACCGATTCCTGTTCCAGGCACTACAAGCCCCGAACCGAATCCCATATAGTTGCTTTGAATCAGCGACACCATATTCCCTTCTTCATCTGCAGTAGACAGGTATACTGTGCCACTTGCTTTTGGTTCACCCGCTTCAGGCTGTCCTGCTTTGTCTGTAATTAACTTCAGTCGCTCTTTCGCATACGCTTCGTCCAGCATATCTTCAGCTGTGACATCCTTCATATACTCCTGATCTGCAATGTATTTCTCCCCGTCTGCGAATGCCAGTTTAATCGCTTCAATCTGCTTATGATATGTATCGGTCGATTCTTTACCTTCAATATCCATATGTTTCAGTATATTTAATGCTGATAAAGCGATAATCCCCTGTGTATTCGGTGGTATTTCCCAAACATCATAACCCCTGTAATTTACCGATATCGGGTCCACCCATTCAGGTTTGTACTTCTCTAAATCCTCTTTCGTTATGTATCCTTCGTACTGCTTCGAATATTCATCTATTTTCCGGGCAATATTTCCAGTATAAAACGACTCGCATTCAGTTTCACCAAGTTCTCTTAATGTATCCGCCATATCCTGTGACTTCCACATCTCCCCGACTTTCGGTGCTTGCCCGTCTGGCGCAAACGTTTCAAACCAGTGATCGAACTCGTCGCCTTCGAATGCTTCTTTAAATCTGACAGCCGCCCTGTCCCATAACTTCGCGAGAACAGGTGAAATCGGATAACCCTCTTCCGCATAATGAATCGCCGGCTGCATTAAATCTTTAAAAGGCAGTTTGCCGAACCGTCTGGAAAGCTCGGCCCATGCACCAGGCTGTCCCGGAACAGTGACCGGAGTAAATCCGTATTTAGGAATGTCATCGTAGCCTGCAGCGCGGACTTTATCGATTGAAATAGAAGCGGGTGATTTACCGCTGCCGTTTAAACCGTAGAGCGTATCCTTGACCCAGACGAGCGCAAACGCATCGCCGCCGATACCGTTAGTTGTCGGTTCAACCACAGTAAGCGCTGCAGCAGTGGCAATGGCAGCATCAATCGCATTCCCGCCATTCTGCATAATAGTGAGCCCGGCCTGAGCGGCTAAAGGCTGCGACGTGGCAACCATCCCCTTTTTAGCGACCACAGGATTACGCTGTGAATGATAAGGATTGTAGAGCGTGTCGAAATTTTTCATTAAAATGTCCCCTTTGTTATGTAGCGATTGTTTATATAAAGATTATCACAACGGAAATGGTGGAACAATTTTTAGTCAGAATTTTTAAATAATAATAGATATAAAGAAGCTCACTCCTCAAAAAGGAACGAGCTTTCATTAATTTCTATTTAATTGCTTTAAGTACATCATACAAATGTTTTTTAAATAACTCTCTATCTACTTTTTCACACACTCTGACATTCGGTGTTTTGCCTAAACGGCCATTAATATCAACCAGGCTGTAGCCGCGTGTCAGTTCTCCTTTTGTTTCTACGTCAACATAATACTTATTGGACTTCTCCATAATCCTTTCATCAGCTGCGATTGCAACCAGCAGTGTGTCAGGATGAGTTGTTCCATTCAGTTTATGTACTTCTTTATTAAATTTCTTCACTACTTTGTTCACGTCTTTAAAGAACTGTGCACCTGCTGTACCAAAGCTTTCAATTTCATCATGTTCTTCATCGAACATCAGAGAGTAATCTGTACACATATCCCAGCCGACCATAGTCATTTCAATACCTGACTGCAGCACTAATTTAGCAGCTTCAGGATCAACGTAAAAGTTATACTCAGCAGCCGGCACTATATTGCCTAATGAATTGTTCGTTCCACCCATAATATACAGATGTTCAATCTTCTCTGTAATACCCGGATTCTTTTTAATCGCCATAGCAATATTCGTTAAAGGCGCAATCGCAAGAAGCGACACTTCACCGGGATTGTCGTTAATAGTATCGATGATAAAATCAATCGCATGCGTCGATTCGGCAGAACGCTCAGGTTTAGGGAAGAAAGTATCACCCATGCCATCGCTGCCATGCACATCCTCAACAGTCGTATGATTCTGTTCAGTATTTCCAAAAATCGGTCCGCTGTATCCCGGATAGACAGGAATTTCAGTCTTGCCAGCAACCTGGGTCGTATATAACGCATTATCAATCTGCTGATTAAAATCAACGTTACCACCGGTGATTGTAATACCTAGCACGTCGAAGTTATGCAGAGCTGTTAAAATTGCTATTGTGTCATCTCCAGCTGTGTCAGTGTCTATGATTACTTTTTTCATGAAATCACCACCTATTATTTACATCTATACTTTATTATTTATAACTTCTTTCCTATGACTTCACTCTTTTGTATTGGTAATTATTCTCAGTAACTTTTCATATAACTTTGGATTATTATAAATAATAAACTTTATCTGATCTCGTGCTCTAGTTATATTTTGATAAAGCATTTGTCGTGTATCATAATAACTAGGACCATTGTATACAATAAAGTCACCTTCATCATCCAAGCTGAAGCTCTCATCTAATACAATTACTACTTTATCAAATTCTTGTCCAATAACTCTATGTGAATTTTTTGATTGATATAAATTATATGTAAACTTTTGATAAGTAATTCCTTTTGTATATCTACTATGCGTATACTCTAAATAATTCCAACCTATTCTCTCTAAATCTCTAATTATTTTCTCAAAATCATCTTGATTATCCAAATAGTCGATTGAAATTGATTCATAGTTAATGTTCCAGTAATTTTCTCCAGAAAATATACATTTAGTGAAAGACGCTAGCTCTCTATTTGTTCTTATTTTTTGAGAAAGTTTGTATACAGATACACTATCAGACAGATTGAGTAACTTCTCATAATTTCTAAAGTTTTCTTCATTACTTCTTAAATACTGCCTAGGGTCTAAACTAACAACCAGTTTAATTCCATTTACTCGAGCCGCATCTATTATTTTATCTAATTGATATGGATATAGTCTTTGAGCTTCATCTAGAAAAATAATTTCTAGTTCTTCAAATTCTTCATCTCTTTCTATCCAACTCCTATGAGGACTTCTTATATCCCACTTATTATTGGCTATTATGTATTTATGACCTTCATTCAATTCTCCACAATGAACAGTCATTATTTTTTTATCATCTTCGATTGCTTCTTTAATTAAATCATATAGTAATAGTGTTTTACCTGTACCGGGGTTTCCTTTAATTATTTGTATAAGTTTATTGTAATTTCTAATTTGTTTTTTAAATTCTACTTGCTGATCAGTTAAAAAATACTCCGAATTTAAAAATCTATCCGATTGATTGAATGGAGAGATTAAGTACTTTGAAGGTTCAAATAAATTATCTAAATTATTAAATGGTTCATGTTGTTCTACAGATTTTAATATTTCATTTATTTCTTCCACAGTTATAAGAACACTTTCATCATTATGTAATTTATATATATTTTTATTTTCAGCTTCAAAAGTTAATATTATTAGATTTTTTTCAAGCGCTTTTAGATAATAATGATTCTTTCTTTGTTGTTTTTGAATTTTCTCTAAATTAAATGTACTCTTAAATTCTATATTTAGTACATTTTCGTCAGTAATCTTAAGTAAGTCAAATTCTTTTCCAATTTTGTCTATTGTATAACCAACGTGAAATCCATCTAACATAGAATAATCATTAATAACTTCGATGAAACGTCTTAAGGTAAATACTTCTGAACCTTTTAATTTAGCACTATCGTACTTTTTATAATGAAGATCCAAAACTTCACTTCCAAAACTATTGTGCAAGTTGTTCAAGTTTAATAAATTCTGAGGTTTAGTCATATTTTTCTCCTTATTTAGAAATTTATTCTTAATATACTATAAATTTCTAAGTACTAGTATATTTATGATAATTTTGATGTTGCTATTTTTAATTGGGAACAGCGTAAGTTAAATACAATTGTAGAACGGGTAACTCGAAAGAATAAAAACAATGAATCTACACTTCCACTTACAATATCTGCTCAAGATGGTTTAGTAGATCAAAACACGTATTTTAATAAACAAGTGGCTAGCAAAGATATGAGTAACTACTACTTATTAATGAAAGGTGATTTTGCATATAATAAAAGTTATTCAAATGGTTTTCCTCTCGGTACAGTGAAACGTTTGGATAAGTATGACCAAGGAGCCCTTTCATCATTGTATATAGTTTTTAGACCTAAAAAGGTTAACACAGATTTTTTAAGTATTTACTATGACACAAATAAATGGCATCGTGAAGTTATGAAATTATCAGCAGAAGGTGCTAGAAACCATGGGTTACTTAATATACCTGTTAATAGTTTCTTCGAAAAGAACATTATTATTCCAATTCATGAAAAAGAACAATTGGAGATTGCTAAATTCCTTAAACGATTAGAAAAAATAATAGCTCTTCATCAGCGTAAAATTAACATTTTAGAAGCTCTGAAAAAAGCTTATCTTAATAGAATATTTCCTATTATAAGTGAGAATATACCAAGGATTCGTTTTAACGGTATTAATGAAGAATGGGAACGGTATAAACTGGGGGATTTAGGTTCAGTAGCAATGAATCGTCGGATTTTCAAAGATGAAACATCATCAAATGGTGAAATACCTTTTTATAAAATTGGAACATTTGGAAAGAAAGCTAATGCTTTTATCACTAGGGAAAAGTTCGAAGAATATAAACATAAATATCCTTATCCTCAGGTAGGTGATACTCTTATCTCAGCCTCAGGTAGTATAGGTAGAACCGTAGTATATAAAGGTGAAGAAGCTTACTATCAAGATTCTAATATCGTATGGCTGAAACATGACGGAAATATAGATAATACATTTTTAAATCAATTTTACAATATTATAAAATGGAATGGTGTTGAAGGTACAACTATCAAGAGATTATATAATAAAAATATTTTAAACACGGAAATTACATTGCCCAGTTTAATTGAACAAAAAGAAATAGGTCGTTTCTTAAACATTTTAGATAGTATTACCGAGTTTCACCAAAGCAAGTTGAACGCATTAAAAAAATTAAAAAAAGTATATTTAAATAAAATGTTTATCTAGAGAGAATAATTCTCTCTAGATATTTTTTATGACAAGGTAGATAGATGCCTTATTATTTTATCGTTATCTTGATTATCTAATTCTTTAATTATATGCAAATATGTTTCCTGAGTAGTTATCATGCTGGAGTGCCCAAGTCGTCGTGCAACACTGGCTATAGATACACCTGCAAAAAGTAATAAAGAGGCATGTGTATGTCTAAGTCCATGGATTGAAATAATAGGTATATCAGCTTTAATACATAATGCTCTTAATCGATTATTTACCATAGAATTATAGATTCTGCCTTTAACAAATATAGGTTTCTCAAGATCTAATTCTCTAATCATTTGTGAAAACTGCATCGCAACCTGCCAATCCATTATTACTTTACGATTGGATGATTTATTTTTAGTTTCTTGCATTCCTCCTTTTGAAGACTTATAGTCCCAAGTTTTCTCTACATTTATATTCTGCTTAGAGAAATCAAAATCATTTGGCGTTAATGCAAGAGCTTCTGAAAAACGTAATCCTGTTTTGGCAATGAGTAAGATAAACCAATCCCAATTAATTTCATCATTTAAATCTAAGTTTTTAAGTAAAGCCTGCAATTCAAACTGGTTAAGAAATTTTATCTTCTTAGGTCGTGGCTTTCTTCCTTTAATAATAACTTTACGGGTAGGATTCTTATCAATAATCCCCTCATCCACAGCATCAAGTATTGCTCCTTTTAACTGATGATGAAAATCCATTGTTGTTTGTTTCTCATGAGTAAAAGCGTAATCATTTAGAATCTGCTGGTAACTTTGGCGATCTAAATCATACATACGTAAATTAGGTGCCAGTAACTCCAGCTTCTGAAGTGTCATATAATACTTATTTAAAGTGACATCACGAACAGCCCCTACTTTGTATAATTCAATCCACTCCTCAAAATACCTAAAGTATAATTGATTCTCTTTCTTTTTCGTTGACATAAAAAACCTCCTAAAATGTAACGTCGATTAATAAATCAACGTTACTGATTTTAGAAGATTTGAAGTGATTATAAAAACATTTTGCGTAGGTATAATTCTTTTAACTTATTCAATGCCTTAACTTTTCTTTCGTTCAGTAAGAGATTTTTCTCTATTTTAAATAAAAAATGACCAATTAGTTTTTGTTCAACCATTGATGGGAACTTTATTGGTGTTTTCTTTCCATTACTTATTGTATAAGTTCCTACCGTACCGATGCCGGCTACATTGCTTATAAATCTTTGTATATTATCTGAAACAAAATAATAATAGAAATAATAACCATCTAATGTTTGGTTTTTAAACCATATTATATTTCCATCTTTAAAGTATAAAGGTTTTAAATCTTTGATTAATAATGGGACACCAATAGACCCAACACCTGTTACGAGTAAATCACCTGGACTTACTTTCCCGGTAGTTTTTGAATAATTTTCAAAGGTATCTCTTGAAATATATAATTTTTCTGCAGGTTCTTCATTTTTGAAGAACGAAACAATATCCCTTGCTCTTAGAAATCGTATCCCTTTTTCTTTCCAATCTGATTTATGAATCCTTTTTACTGAACCTATCTCCATTAATTCACCTAACTTATATTCATTCCATTTTTCTGTATAAGAAATGAAACGCAATTTTGGTGCATTTTTATTTTTACTGGGAAATATAATCCTTAAATATGCTTTTTGTTGCTCTTTTAAAATGTTAATTTTTCGCTGATGAAGTGTGATTATTTTATCCAATTTAGAAATAAAATTGGATATACTTTTTTGTTCTTCAAAAACTGGATATGGTATAGGCATTTTATTAAATGTCGTATCCTTTATTGCAAAACGATCCGATCTAGCACCAGAGTCACCGTTCATATACATAAATCTATGCCAGTGTGTCGATTCAAAATACTTTTGTAAATATGTAGTAGATATATTTTTAGTTCGGAAAACATAATATAACGGAGACATGATACCAGTTATAAAGAGTGTATTTCTCTTGATAGGCCCTACAGGAGCAAAGTTAGAAATTCTTGGATTATATACAAAATCATTCGGGCGAACTATATAATAACCAGAAATATTTTTAACATTAGCAATTTCTTTATCAAAATAACTCTCTTGAGAGACAATTCCAAACTCTGCTGAATTAGTTAATACTTCTTTAAAAATTTCTTGTTTATTTTTTTCTGTTACTTTATCAGATATTTGTTCTAGCTTACGCTGTTCCCAATCGTCATGAAAGCCTTTAAAACGCAGTTCAGGGACTTTTCTTTCTTCCATAGTCATCGACGAAACACCTCTTTCGTCGCTTCAATCAATGCCATTCCGTCTTCATCGCCTTCTAATTCATCAAGCATTTCTAAAAGACTCGTTTCCGCTTCAGCAATTTCTTTATTAATTTCTTTAATTTCTTCATGAAGTGCTTTAATATCTACAGGTTCTTCTTCTTCAAACGTGTCGACATATCTCGGAATGTTTAAATTATACTCATTCTCTTCAATCTCTTCACGCGTTGCCACATAACTATATTTATCTAACGTTTCACGATTTCTGTAAGTTTCCAGTATTTTATTTACATCTTCATCCGTAATATGGTTCTGGTTCTTACCTTTTTCAAACGACTGTGATGCATCAACAAATAATACATCTTCTGTCTGACGTGATTTCTTAAATACTAGAATTGTGGTTGGAATACTCGTACCAAAGAAGATATTGGCAGGCAATCCAATAATCGCATCCAGATAGTTCTTCTCTTCTATAAGATACTTACGGATAACTCCTTCAGCAGCTCCTCTGAAAAGTACACCATGCGGTAAAACAACAGCCATAGTCCCTTCATCATCCAAGTGATGAATCATATGTTGAACAAATGCAAAGTCTGCTTTAGATTTTGGTGCCAATTTACCATAGTTACTGAAACGCTCATCTTCTAAGAATGATGGATCGGCACTCCACTTCGCACTGTATGGTGGATTCGCTACAATCGCATCAAACTTCTCGTCTGGGAATGCAGGTTCTTCTAAAGTGTCTCCATTTTCTATAGAGAAAGCTTTAAAGTTCACATCATGCAGCAGCATGTTCATTCGCGCCAGGTTATATGTCGTACTATTGTATTCCTGCCCATAATAGTGTCTTACATGAGCTAAACGACCTACACGTAATAGTAATGAACCGGATCCACATGTCGGGTCATAGACACTGCGTAAATCCTCTTTATCTGTCGTAACAATTTCTGCTAATAATTTAGAAACCTGCTGCGGAGTATAAAATTCTCCAGCTTTTTTACCAGCTGTTGCTGCGAACTGACCAATCATATACTCGTAAGCATCACCGAGCATATCAATTTCCATATCACTATGTACAAACGGTAAATCTGCTAGATTCAACATGACTTTAGAAATTAACTTCGTACGGTTAGAAACGTTATTACCTAATCGGTTAGATGTTAAATCCATATCGGAGAACAAATGAACAAAGTCATCTTCACTCTTTGTACCTAGTGTAGATTCCTCTACTTTATTTATTGCTTTAGACAACTGCTCTATATCAAATTTACCCGCTTCAATATCACTAACCAGACTGCTGTATAAAAATTCCGGTTCAATAAAATAACCGATACGTGTAATAAGCTCTTCAGATAATGCTTCTCTTAACTCTTCATCGATCCATGCCTGTTCAAATGTCAGTTTATCCTGCTCTAATAACCTGTCTACTTCTTCTTCCATCTTTTCAGATAGGAACCTGTAGAAGATAAGTCCCAGTATATAGTTACGAAATTCACTCGCATCCATGTTTCCTCTTAAATCGTTTGCGATACTCCATAGTTTTTTCTGTAATTCAGCCTGCTGCTGTCTTTGCTTTTCTGTTACTGTCATCATTGAAAAGTTTCCTCCTGTAAAACAAATATTAGAAACCCTCAAGTTTTACTTGAGAGTTAATTTAAACGCCGTATTTCTCTGTTACTTCGCGGATGTAGCTCTGAATCTTATCCACTTTTTTACGTCTCACTAAGAACGAACCGGAGATACCTTCCTCTATATCCTTCCGGTAAACTTGTCCGCTGAACTGGAACTCTGATAACAGAGTATTTAATTGTTCCTGCGAATAGTCATTCTCTTTTGCAAATTCCTGTATTTCTCTGATTCGCTGCTCTTCTTCAAAATCGAGGTACTCCGCTGCTACGTTTGCGTCTTTACCAAGTGTAGGAACCACTGTATCTAGGAACTCTTTAATCAGTTCTGACTTCAGGCGCAACTGTTCATCATCCGCACCGTCCAGAATGTTTCTGATACTCGCAATTTCACGTCGCTGATTATCTTTGTCTTCTAGATCAATATCATTAATCAGATTAATGATATAACTCACGTTGATCATTTCATTACGGATGATTTCAATCTCGAAGTCAATGTCATCCAAAATCGATGCTTTTTCCGGGTCAGGTTTCTTAATATGTTCATTATAAAGATCTACATAATGACTGCGGTAATCCTGATGCTCCTGCGGATCGATTCCTGTTATTTCTTCTTTAAATTCAAAATCCATAAAAGTTTTTAAACTTACTAAAGCCCTGCTCAGTCTTCTGAATGCTTCAACAAAATCTTTAATTTCTTCTTCTTTTTCTAAAACATTCCGACTTGCGTCTGAAGGCGTCGGTGCGATTGCCTTTAGTGCATATAATGCTTTTTTAAACTCTTTTAAATATTCTTCATATGGTTTCTGCAGAACAGTATCCGTATCATCTGTCTGTGAGAATAGCTTAATAGCTTCATCAGTTTCTTTTTTAAGATTTCTGAAGTTTACAATGTTTCCGTACGGTTTAGTTTTCTTCTCTACACGGTTAGTTCTTGAATATGCTTGTATTAAATCATGATGTCTTAAATTTTTGTCTACATACAGCGTGTTTAGTTTTTTGCTGTCGAATCCTGTAAGGAACATGCCGACTACAATCAGCACATCTATTTTTTCGTCTTTGAGTCCTTTTTTAACACGCTTAGAAATATCATTGAAGTATCCATCATAAGTTTCCAATGAGAAGTTAGTATCATACATCTTATTATAATCTGCAATGACCCGGACCAGCTGATCTTTCCCTACCTCTTTGATTTCACCTTCACGAGTATCTTGATTTGTGTCATAAGAGAAAATCGTAGCTACTTTTAATTTCTTGCCACTTTGGTCCGCTTCACGTGCTTTAAATGTATCGTAATACTTCATAGCCATTTCGATACTCTGTGTCGCTAAAATTGCCGAGTATTCTTTTCTGACTGTCTTTTTAGAATGAATATTGTATATGTGGTCTGTGACCAGATTAATCCTGTCATCCGCCATCCATATTTTATTTGCTTCAATTCCTGAAACATACTCATCATTAAGAAACGGGTTCTCACCTTTAAAAGTGTTGATGTATTCTACTGAGAAGCCCAGCACGTTGCCGTCACGAATCGCATCTTTAATTAGATAATAATGAAGACACTTATCAAAGATATCTGCTGTTGCTCTGCCGTCAGCACTTCTGTTTTCATCAAATCTCGGAGTACCTGTAAATCCGAAGAATTGAGCGTTTGTAAAGTGTTTTGCAATCTGTGTATGCATCTCACCGAATTGAGAGCGGTGACACTCATCTATAATAAAAATAACCTTATCGGTTTTATACTGGTCCATTACCTTGCTGTTTCTCTTAACAGCATTGTTCAGCTTTTGAATCGTCGTCACAATCATCGGCTGGGACTTATCTGCCAGCTGCCGTTCCAGCTTTGCCGTATTAGTCGTATGGTCTATTGAGTCTTTCTGAAACTTATTAAATTCCGCCATGGTCTGTGCATCAAGGTCTTTACGGTCTACAAGAAAAATGACTTTTTGAATTTCAGGTCTTTCAGATAACAACTGACTCGCCTTAAATGAAGTCAGCGTTTTCCCGCTTCCCGTTGTGTGCCATATGTAGCCATTATTGTTTGTTTCAGTAGCGCGTTCTATCAATGCTTCTGTGGCATATACCTGATACGGCCTCATCACCATTAAGTTGTGATCAGTCTCATTAATAATCATATAACGGCTGATCATCTTAGACAGACGGCACGGTGTACAAAAGTCCTCTATAAAATCTGACAGTCTGTTAATAGTATTGTTCTTATCATCAGACCAATAAAACATATTGCTCTTATAAATCTCTTTGTCACTGTTGGCAAAGTATCTTGTATTTTGGCTATTACTCACAATAAATAATTGAACATACTTAAATAGACCTTTGTAGTTATCTCTTCGGTATCGTTCAATCTGGTTGAAAGCTTCTTCGATGGCTACACCGCTGCGTTTAAGTTCAATTTGAGTAACAGGTAATCCGTTTACTAAAATTGTGACATCGTAACGTCCTTTATACTTATCACTCACTGAAACCTGATTAGTTACCTGATATATATTTTTACGCCATGAATCTTTGCTGAAAAACTCCAGGTAAATATCCGTCTCATCATCTCTTCTGAGAACGAATTTATCCCTTAATATCTGAGCGCTGGTAAAAACGTTCTTACCATTTATCTGAGTCATCAAACGGTCAAACTCACTGTCAGTCAGCGGTTTATCATTTAATTTATCCTGATGCCGTTCGTTTAATATTTTTCTGAAGTTCTCAATAATTGCTTCAATGGAATACAGCTTTACATTTTCAAAACCTTGTCGTCCAAGCTGTTCCATTACCTGATTCTCAAGTGCTGCCTCGCTCTGATATCCCATAAAACAACCCTCGCTTAATAAATATTGGAAGTTATTCCTATTGTACTATAGATATTTAAAATTTTAGTTAGAATTTGAATTTAAAGGGAGTTTTTAAAAATTTTAAAGAAGAGTTAAATAATTACTTTAAATGCATTTCCTTTGTATTATACTATTCAACAATTTTTGTTATGCTTTACTAAAAGAAAGGAGTTTAAGAAATTGAACTTTATAGCAGAAAATTCACTTAAATTAGTCGAATTACTTTTAATACCATTAGGTGGTTCTTTAGCTTTATTTTTAGTAAGACAATTTAAAGCTGGAGAGTTCCAAGTGAGGAGTCTAAAGGAGTATCTAGCAACATTCATTTTAATTATTTTATCTCTAATTACATATATTTATATGTTTTTATTTACTCTAAATTTATATAATAATTTCTATTCAGATCCCAGTTCCTTCTTACCTTTATCTTTAAAGTTATTTGCTTGGTTCTCATTATATATAAGTTTTATGGTACCCATACTGATAATAGTGTTGTGGTATCCATTCTTTGTAAATTTAGTGAATCATTTTGCTTTATTTCGCCATACTGGAGAGTCAGGTTTTTATGAAATTGAAAGAGGAAAGAGATTACTTACTCAACATTCAGTAGAAATAGTACATAATCAGAAATATCGTTCTCCCAACCATTTATATAAATCTTATGCACAGTTATTTTATATAAATGAAGAAAAAATATTAGAACTAAAAAACTTTGAAAGGAAAGAGCCTTTCTTTCAAATACTTAACAAAGGGAAGGGTATGTGTCTTTTATTTACATTAATCCTTAGTTTTATTTATGTAATCTTTTTATCATTCAATAATTTCCACTTATCAAGTTGGAATCTCATCATAATTCCTCTTCTCGTTTCATTAACATTTTTCCTTCAACTTAATTTACTGCAAAACATTTCTAAACTTAATAAAGAAGAAAGAGGTTCCATTAAAAATACCTTAGAACAAAAACTTTAGTATTCATTTATCTTTCAATAATTTAATCCACTTGGTAGCATAATAAAAGACAGAGCATAATAGCTCTGTCTTTTATCTAAACGCAGAACCAAATGCTGTTCCTTTAACAAATGCACCCTGGCCTTTTTCACCCACATATTTACCGTCTTTAACGACCTGCGTTCCTCTTAAGAACACCGCATCACATTCACCAATCTGGTCAAATCCTTCATACGCCGTATAATCTAATGCGTTCAGGCTGTCTTCTACTGTAACTTTCTTCTCTACATTCGGATTGTAAATCACAACATCCGCATCATACCCTGGAGCAATGTATCCTTTACGATGATCCAGTCCATTGTTTTTAGCAGGCATCGTCGAATAGTAATCCACTAATTCTGATCGCGTAATCTTCCCTGCTTCTACACCGTACGTCCATAACATCGGCAGACGGTTTTCCAGTCCCGGTGTACCGTTCGGAATCAGTCTGAAATCATCCAGCCCCATCTTCTTCTGGTCAAAGGTAAATCCGCAGTGGTCAGAGCTTACTGCATTAATCGAACCGTCTTTTAATGATTTCCATAAGTACTCCTGGTCTTTTTCATCTCTTAACGCAGGTGAACATACATATTTCGATCCTTCAAAGTCTTCTTTCGCAAGGTATTCCTTATCGAACAGAAGATACTGCGTACATGTTTCACCATATACCGGCAGTCCTTCTTCTTTCGCGTTCTTAATTGCATTTACTGCACCTTCAGTCGTTACATGCACGATGTAAATCGGTGCTTCCGCAAAGCGTGCCAGGTTAATCGCACGTTCCGTCGCTTCTGTTTCTACAATCGGCGGGCGTGTTAAGGCGTGATAATACGGGTCTGTTTCGCCATTCTCAATCGCTTTCTTCTGCATCAAATCAATCAGGTCCGCATTCTCCGCATGCACCATTACAGTGACACCAGCATCTTTTGCTTCCAAGAGCGCATTCGTTACCGCTTCATCATCCGAATGGAAAAACTGACCTTTATACGCCATAAACAACTTCACCGTCGGATAACCTGCTGCAGGCAAATTTTTAATATCTTTAAATGTTTCAGGTGTCGGGTCAGTAATCACCGGGTGGAAACTGTAGTCCACCATTGAGATGCCCTCTACCCACTCTTTACGGTACGCTTCCACTGTTTCAACAAGGCCTTTGCCCTGTTCCTGGTTGACGAACTCAATGACCGTCGTCGTGCCCCCAAGCGCTGCTGCATTCGTCGTTTCAAACCCTTTCGTCCGCTCCCCCATAAACTCAAACGAAAAGTGTGCATGCTGATCCACACCGCCAGGCAATATATACATTCCTTCAGCATCAATCACTTTGTCCGCTTCCACTCTTAAGTTTCTGCCGACCGCTTCTATTTTAGTCCCCTCGATTAAAATATCGCCTTTATATTCATGCTCTGTCGTTACGATAATTCCATTTTTAATTAATGTATTCATGTATTACATCCCCTTTTCAATTTCCTCTTCTTCCTTCTTATCCTCAATTAGCCAGCGACGGTTTTCTTTCGCATCAATCGCCTTCTGTTCACGCAGCTCGCGTTCTTTTTTAATCTTTTCCAGTTCAAGTGCCATCACTTTATTTTCAAGCAGATAATTATCCTGTTTAATCTGTTCAAGTTTACGCTGTTCAACAATCTTTTTGACTTCAAGTTTCTTATCACTCTGGTTATATCCCCGCCTCATTGCATATAAAGGAATACTTACCCCGCCGCCGATCAACACAAGTGAGGTGAAGAAGAGAAATTCAAAAATGCCCATATCATCCCTCCGATTTATCTTATTTCCAGTTTAACATATGAAGTCCGATGATTAAGAAAGACAAAGCTCTACTCAGCTTTGTCTTTCTCTTCCTCACTCTCTTCAATCAGCCATCTGTTGTCTTCTTTATTCTCGAGTGCCTTCTGCTTTTTCGCATTCTCTTTTTTAATCTTATCCAGTTCAATACGCATTGATTCATTTTCCAGCAAGTAGTTTTCCTGTTTAATTTCTTCCAGTCTTCTCTGTTCTTTCATTTTCTTTAATTCCATCTTGTCATCGCTCTGATTGTATCCTCTGTATATCGCATACAGCGGTATAGTGAACGTTAAAATTACAGCAGCCAGCCCTACAATATCCATATACATATCACCCCTGACTTTGATTTCATTTTACCATAATTAAAAACGAAAAAACCGGGACAGAGATGTCCCGGTTTTACTGTAAATATTATTTTTCCTTATCTCTTGAATCAACATCTTCTTCAAGTGCTGTTTCGTCTGATAATTTGTTGTAGTCTCTTAAGAATGCAACCTGTTTAATTGAATGGTTTTCAATTTCCAGAACCTGCCAGCGGTCGTACTCGGTATCGATATAGCCGCCTTCTTCGATGTCAGTATTAATGCTCTGCATCCAGCCGCCAATCGTATCGATATCTTCGCTTTCATTAAAGACAATCTTAAAGTCGTCTTCCAGGTCATCAAGCAGCACACGGCCGTTGATATGGTAAATATCATCGTCGACTTTAATGACATCAAGTTCTTCATTTTCGTCGAACTCGTCACGGATTTCCCCGACGATTTCTTCAAGAATATCTTCCATTGTAATCATCCCGGCTGTACCGCCGTATTCATCAATGATTAAGGCGATATGCACACTTTCTCTCTGCATTTTAACCAACGCGTCACTGATGCGTGATGATTCCGTAATCACCGGAAGTTCATGTATATAATCGCCTGCAGCGACATGTTCATCCGATACGTGATTCGTTAAGTATTCTCTGACGTTAATGAAGCCGATGATGTTGTCTTTGTCTCCATTGCTTTCAGTAACAGGATATCTTGTGTAATTGTACTCTTTAATTGTTTCAATAACCTGGTCAACCGTTACCGGTTCTTCCAGTGTAATCATTTGTGTACGTGGCACCATAACGTCTTTTGCCGTACGCTCGTCAAATGAGAATATATTCTGCATGTAAGCAAGTTCTGTCTGGTTAATTTCACCGCTCTGGTAACTTTCAGTCATAATCACTTTAAGTTCTTCTTCCGAGTGCGCTTGTTCTGTCGGCATTTCTTTAATACCAACTAAACGTACAAGTCCTCTTGCTGCACCGTTCATCGTCCAAATAAATGGTTTTAGAACGACACCGAAGAAGTATAACGGGCCGCTTAATGCCATTGACATTTTTTCTGCATACTGAATTGCAACCGTCTTAGGTGCAAGTTCACCAACAACAACGTGAATGAACGTTACAATAATAAATGCTGCTGCGACGGTCGTTACTGTCTGCATTGCATCCGGTACTCCGACGAAATCAAACAGCGGGTGTAAAATAACTTCAAATGTAGATTCCCCGATCCAACCTAAACCTAGTGCTGTTACCGTAATACCCAGCTGACAGGCAGATAAGTAATAGTCCAGGTTGTGAATCATTTTCTCTACACGTATTGCTCTTTTGTCTCCCTGTTCAACCAATGCATGAATTCTCGACATACGTGCTTTAACAAATGCAAATTCCGAACCTACAAAAAGCATTGTAAGTACGATTAATAATATAAATAGTAATAAATTAGTTATAGTGGATATATCCAATCAGTCCCCCTCCTGCGGGGTTCACCTCCGATAATTTGTGACCGCCAGGGTCGTTTGTTCATGAAATTCAGTTTGATTTATATTGTTTAACAGAGTATTCTCTGCAGTTCTTTTCAGATACACCTTCCCAACAGCCGTCACCTCCACTAATTTCGTTAAATTAAGAACATTATATCATATAAAAATCCGTTTTCATAAGGATATATACATTCTATAAATTTCTTTACAATGCATCTCTATACCGTTGATATGCTTCTCTGACAGGGCCATCCTGCCGGAGTGCCTCTTCGGTGCTCCCGCTCTCTATAAGAGTGCCGCCTTCAAGATAATGTACATAGTCAAAACGCTCAAGATGACTGAGATCATGTGTTGCTGCAAGCACAGTATCCTTCTGGAATATTTCTTCCCATATCTTATCACGGAGCCGTGTATTTAAACTCGCTGTCGGTTCATCCAGTATCCACGTATCTTTGTTTTCTATATACATGCGGATCAGATGCATTCGTTTTTTCTCACCAAGTGATAAGTACTCCGCCGACGTAATATAGTCATCCGCTTTGAAATGCTCCAGTTCAAAGCGTTCAAGCAGTTCTTTAATCTGATTTTCTGCAGCTTCAAAATGATTAAACATCGTAATATTTTCTTTGACCGTTGCATTGTAGAAGTCCAGGTGCTGCGGCATAATACCCGCATCCGACTGTTTAATCAGCTGATTGAGCAGTGTTGTTTTACCCGAGCCGCTGCTGCCGATTAAGGCGTGTTTCTCGCCCGGTTTAATTTCTATATTAATACTGTTAAGCACATCGCGTTTCGTTGAAGGATAGCGGAATGTCATGTCCGTGAGTGACAGTGACTGGTGTTTATCCTGCTGTTTGGCCTCACCTGTCTCACTGACCGCTTCAACACGTGCTTTTACCGCCTTATATTTACTCGCCGGTTTAATAACCGGTATGGCCAGTTCAAAGAAGCTCATTAATAGTAAAATAATCATTGGAATTAACAGCGGATAGTCCCCGCTGAACAGTACAATAATGAGGATGATCATGCCGAGCTGAATCAGCAGGCTGACCGTATCGATAGCTGCATCGAGTGATGCTTCTCTGTTTTCATTTTTTGTAATTTTTTTATACGTTTCTTTAATATTCCGGTTTACCTCATCATCTTCTTTCACGACGAACAGGTTCGTAAAGTCATGAATGTAATGATAGAGCTGTGTAAACAAGGAATCTTCCGCCTTATTTCTTTCATCGTACAGTTTTCCTGACATTCCGCTGATAACAAGCGGCATCATTACCAGCAAGATTAGAATTGAGACGAGCAGAAGAAGCAGTAACATCGGATCGATTAACAGTGACAGTACGGTGAGTATCAGGGAAATAAATACCGCAACGACATAAGGATAAATAATCCGGATATAATAATCTTCAATATCGTCAAAGTAGCTCGTCAGCTTTTGAATGTAGCGTACGCTGTGTGTATCTTCAGTGCTGTTTACCGACTGTTTGAAGTACGATGCTCTTAGTCTGCCGATCATTTTAAATGTCGCATCGTGGCTTAAGAGCCGCTCCATATACTTCGCTGCACCTTTTGTTAAACCGAACATTTTAATCATCGCAATGATTAAAATAATAAGAAAGAACGGCGGCTCAAAGAAACTTAAGCTGATCATATAGCCGCTCAGACCGAATATCGCCACACCGACGAGGCCGCCGATAATACCGAGAACGATACTGTAGAAGATATGCATCTTTTCACCTTTTAAATACATCATAATGCATCACCTCTTTGCAGTTCACCATTATTTAACACGTAGTGGCTGTCAGCGATCGACAGCAGCTGGCGGCGGTGAATAACTGCAATAATTGCAGATGTTTCTTTTAACTCTGTTAAATACTTCATCACAAGCTGTTCTGTTTCAGCATCCAGAAACTCTGTCGGTTCATCCATAATAATAATCTCAGGCTTAGAGATTAATACACGCGCCATTTTTAAGCGGACAATTTCTCCGCCGGATAAGGGAATATCGTGATTGACAATCGGTGTATGAATGCCCGCTTCCAGATTATCGATACTGTCAGTTAAATTTAACTTATGCAGTATTTCCATTACTTTCTCTTCTGAATGGCTGTGTCCCGACACATAGTCGTAAATCGTTGTGTCCGAGAAATACACCTGGTCAGATACGTAGCCGATATCAGTCGTCAGCACATCGAGAGTGCCTGATACAGGTTCATGCAGACCTAAGAGTGTGCGGAGCAGTGTCGTTTTACCTGCACCGGATTCCCCCGTAATTGCCGTCAGCCCTGTTTTACTGAAAGTGAAGTTTGTCTTGTTTAAGAGAAGTTTATCGCCGTGACCGACTGTCAGATTGACTGCCTCAGCAGCAGAGCTGTCAGTTTTACCTCTGTAAGAAGTATTCATTGGCCGTTTATTAATAATAGCTTCTGCTTTTTCGTAGCTCCCGAGTGCCAGTTTTCCGTTATGGAATTCAGTACCAAGCACTTTCAGCGCGCTGTAGAATTCCGGTGCTAGAAGAAGGACGAAAAATGCCGTGTAAAATGAAATATTCTGGAATATTATAATGCGGAGCGCCACTTCCAAGGCTACAAGTCCGATGCCCAATATCGTTATAAATTCGAGCATCATTGTCGACTGGAAAGCATATTTTAAAATATGCATGGTTTCTTTTACGAATCCTTTATTATCCTCTTCCAGTCTTTTAATGACTGTGTCCTTTGAGCCTGTATTTTTTACTGTATCCTTGCCCCGGATTAAATTTAAAAACAGGGTCCCGATATTATCGAAGCGCGTCGCCTGCCTGACTGATTCTTCCTGAGTCTGCAGGCCGACCAGCACGTAGTACAGCGGAATGAACGGTGCAGTAAATAACAGTATTGCCCCGGCGTATATATCAATAAAAAATAACGTTGCAATAATAAGCGTCACTTTAACCATCGTTTTAATAATCGTCGGCACAAACGCTGTTTCATACGAGCGGTATTCTTCCAGATGCACTAAGAGTGCATTAATCATGCCTTCTGATTCCCGCTGTGTTTTCACATCAATGCGGTCGATCAGCTGTCCCGCTTTATGTTCAATCGAGCGATTCGCGCTCATGCGTGTATACAGATTGTAGAATTTATCCGTCAGTATAAACAGTATAAAAAACACACTCATATACGTCAGAGATTGTGTAATATTTAAATCGGTACCTATCACGATGCTTTCCAGTATACGGGACAGATGATGGCCGAATGCTATATAAAAAACAAGACTGATTATTGCAGTAAAACTATATAACACAGCTTGTTTTAAACTTAAGTTCAGTTTCAAATTCTCACCTTCTAGACACAAAAAACGTGAAGAGGCCCCTTCACGTTTTCTGTAAATTTATCCGCCGATGTAACTCATGTTGATTTTCTTGCGTTTTTGGCGCATTTCTTCTGTAATTTCGGTTCTGATTTCCGAATAACGGTCATCGCGTTTGTCCCATACACCCATTAATACATCTGTCAGTTCTTCGTCTGAGATGCCATCTCTCATCATCGTCTTAATATCGAAACCGTCAACTGCAAACAGACAGCCGTAGAACTTGCCGTCAGATGACAGTCTTGCTCTCGTACATGTCGAACAGAAGCTTTCCGAGACACTCGTAATAAAGCCGAGATACGAATCAGCGGCATCGTTATGTTTATACACTTTAGCCACTTCACCGTAATACGATGGATCTAACGGCTCCAGATCAAATTCTGTCTGCAGTGTTTCAAGTATTTCTTTTTTGCTGACAACTTTCTCGAAGTTCCAGCCGTTGTCGTTGCCGACATCCATAAATTCAATGAAGCGCAATGTGACCGGCAGATTTTTAAAGTATCTTGCCATCGGCAGAATTTCCTGCTCGTTTAAGCCTTTTTGCACAACCATGTTGATTTTAATCTGGAAGCCGAGTCCGATTGCATACTCAATCTGTTCTAAGATGCGTGACGTGCCGATGCCGCGGTCGTTAATTTTACCGAACAGTTCATCGTCCATTGCGTCAAGACTAATATTAATGCGTCTGAGTCCTGCATCATATAATTTCTGACCGTGCTTTTTAAGCAGCAGTCCGTTCGTTGTTAAACCGATATCTTCAATACCCTCAATGACATTTAATCTTTCGATTAACTCATGAAGGTCTTTTCTCATCATCGGTTCACCGCCTGTTAAGCGTAACTTCTTCACACCAAGACCTGCGTAAATTCTTGCGAGTCTTTCAATCTCATCAAATGAAAGCAGCTGTTCGCGCTTTAAGAATTCAAAATCATCTCCGAAAATTTCTTTCGGCATGCAGTATCGGCATCTGAAGTTACATTTATCAGTGACCGAGATTCTTAAGTCCCGTATCGGACGGCCAAATTTATCTGTAACTACCTGAGCCATGTAATTCCTCCTTATTTAATATCAGTCTTTCGATTGATATTAACCAGCGTCGTACTATTGAGATTATAAGACTCGATGTTTAAATAATCGACATCGAGATTCTCGAAAAACGCCTTTAAACTTAATCGTTTCGTCTTCAGCTGACGTTCTAATAGTTCAGCTAAAGTGTCATGCTGATAAACCCCGATGAGCGGATGCTCTCTGTCGTTATCAGCCGTAATTGTCGTCCTGCCTGTTTTCATTGCTTCAGCTGCCAGTATATCGAGCCAGGCTGCATCAACATACGGCGTATCACAGGAAATCACCATAAGTGCTTCTTTCGGATATTCCTTTGCTGCACGGTACAGCCCGCCGAGCGGGCCGTAATCCGTATATTCCGGATCGTCGACAATCACTTTATAATTTTTAAAACTTGTCTTTAGTTTATCATTTGTATTGATGACAATCCCGTCGATTGCTTGAACATTTTTCAACTTTTCTGCGACATGTTCGTACATCGGTCTGCCGTTTAAAATATAGAGCGACTTATCTTCGCCGAAACGGCTCGATTTGCCGCCGGCTAAAATAACTCCTATCATATCAGCCGCCGCTTACCGGTGGAATTAATGCGACAACATCGTCCGATGTAACGACCTCGTCATCTTTAACAAATGCTTCATTTTTAGCAACCTGGAATACTTCGCCGTCCAGTTCAGGATAGTCGACAAAGATATGATTTTTTAATTCGCCGACAGTGATTGAATCTCCGACAAATAAATCAATTGTATCGCTGCCGATTTTTTCTTTTATACTTGCAAATACTTTAATTTCCATTTAGTTTTCCTCCACACTCGGATGATATTTGCGGGAATCGCCGATCCATTCCTGCCCGTCTTCCCATATTTCTTTTTTCCAGATCGGTACGATTTCTTTTAACCGCTCTACTGCATATTCGTTTGCACGGTAGCTGTCTGTACGGTGCGGTGAACTCGTTACAATAACGACTGCGATATCGGAAATTTCAAGTTTGCCGATACGGTGGCCGATTGCTGTAATGACACCAGGCCAGCGTTCAGCAATTTCATCGCCGATTTGAGCAAGCATTTTTTCTGCCATCGGAATATACGCTTCATATTCCAAATGGACTGTACGTGTGCCTTTTGTCCATTCACGGACATGTCCTGTAAATGTGCAGACTGCACCCTGATGTTCATTTACAGTCAGTTTATGATATTTATTTATATCCAGTTCTTCGGATACGACTTCAAACATTTTCATTGCTAATATTGCTCCATTCTTTAAACCAGTTCATTGCATTATCCTTATCATATCGCATATCAAAGCGGTTTAACACATTCGTCAGACCGATTTCATTAATATCTGTATCGCCTTCTGTAAACGAATGTGTAAGTATAATTTTTGAGTAGTTTTCATTTTTATATCCTTCAACGAGCACGAAATCCACACCTTCATTTTGAAAGCGCTGAAGCTGAACTGTCAGCGGTTTTTCCGGCTGTTCCAGCATCACTGAATGCCCCGGCATATTGAAGGCCGTATAATCTGCGCCCGCTTCAAAAAATCTGCCGGTATCCGTGCTGTTTTCTACATCTTCCGTAATATGATGGTGCTTAATGATTGCCACAGTATAGCCGTATTGTTTCAATAACTGCACGAAATCGAGAATTAGTGTTGTTTTCCCGGTGTTTTTATAGCCTGCTATCTGTAATATTTTCATTTACTCCACCCCGAAACTGTCTGCACCTGTTGTAACATCGGTCATCATCACTTTGACAGCATCGCCTTTTTCAAATCCGCGCGTACCGCCCGGCAGAACGATGACACCGTTGCTTCGTGCAATCGATGTAACTGCGTTTGATTTATTGAAACCGGACGGACGTGCATATATTTTTCCTTCTTTGAAAAACAGTTCCGCACGGATAAAGCGTGAAAACGGATTGGCTTTCGTATGATCTTCATCGAGTACCGCATCGATAATCGGCGCAAACGGCAATGCTGCTGACTGCATTAAATTCAAGGCAGGACGGGCAAACAATTCAAAGCCTGAATAGCACGCTGACGGATTGCCGCTCAAACCGAAGAGCAGTTTATCGCCCAAGATACTCACTGTCGTTACGCTGCCCGGACGCATTGCCACTTTGTTGAATAATACCTCCGCGCCGAGTGCATCATAGATTTTCGGCAGCAGATCGTAGTCTCCAACCGAAACCCCGCCTGTCGTAATAATGACATCGACTTCTTTTAGCATCGATTTAATACGCGTATATAGTGTATCGAAATCATCCGTCTCAAGTTTGTAATGTTTGCCTTCAATGCCCATCCGTTTCAGCTGGCCCATTACCATCGGTGTGTTGGAGTTGCGGATTTTACCGCGTTCAAGTTCATCTTCAACTTCCAGCAGTTCTGTTCCTGTAGATAACACACCGACTGCCGGCGCTTTAAACACTTCCACTTCACTGTAGCCGAAGGTCGCGAGTGTTGCGACAGTACCCGGATTAATCATCGTGCCTTTTTCGACGATAACGTCACCGACTTTACACTCCTCGCCTTTTTTTGCGATATTTTCATCCGCTTTAAATTCGCGGCGGATCGTAAAGCCGTCCTCAGTTTCTTTCGTCTGTTCGAACATTACTACCGTATCCGCTGACTCCGGAATTTCGGCACCTGTCATAATACGGAATGCTTCATTGTCTTTTAACACGTAATCACTCGAACTGCCGGCCGGCACTTCCTCGACAACTTTGAACGCAACTCTCGTTTCGCCTGAAGCGCCTGTTGAGTGTTTGGAATTAATCGCAAAACCGTCCATTGCCGATTTAGTAAATAACGGTACATCCGACGTCGCTGTTAAATCTTTCGCCAGCACTTTGCCGTAACTATCCTTGTAACTGACAGTTTCTGTACCGAGCGCCGTGACACGTTCCATCAGTTTAGCGACCGCATCATTAACATGAATCGGTGATCTGTTTAAAGTCATTTCTATCATCCTCGCTGTATTTAAGTTATTTATCGTTTTTTTCTTAATGTCTGATATAATTTGATTACTTACACTTATTGTACTAAATCGGAGGGTCATTATGTCCAATTTTACGCATTTTAATGAAGAAGGCCGTGCTAAAATGGTCGATATTTCAGATAAAACGGTGACGAAGCGAAGTGCAACTGCACAGGCGCTCTTAGAAGTCCCGGAAAATATTTACCAGGGAATTACCGAAGGCACTGTTAAAAAAGGTGATGTTCTCGGTGTCGCTCAGGTCGCTGGCATTATGGCGGCAAAAAATACACATCAAATCATTCCGATGTGCCATCCGCTGTCCTTGTCCGGTGTCGATGTATCGTTCCGCTGGGAAACAGAAGGCGCCTACATACTAGTTATTGAAGCAACAGTAAAAACGACCGGCAAAACCGGTGTTGAAATGGAAGCACTGACGGCAGCAAGCGCCGTTGCACTCACTGTCTACGACATGTGCAAAGCTTTAGATAAAGGCATGATTATTAAAGAAACGAAACTCCTTGAAAAGTCAGGCGGTAAATCCGGCGACTACAAGGCTTAAATATGATTGAATCCGTCTGCTTATTAATATAGGCAGGCGGATTTTTTAGCTGGGCGGGGATTGGTGAACTTGGTGGGCTCATGTATACGAAAGCTCTGTTGTGCAGGCATGACAGTCGCTCATGTATACGAAAGCTCTGTTGCGTAGGCATGACAGTCGCTCATATATACGAAAGGTCCGTTGTGTAGGCATGACAGTGCCTCATGTATACGAAAGGCCCGCTGTGTAGGCATGACAGTCACTCCACCACACACTACGCCCGCTAATTCTCTTTATTCAATTCAAACACTAAGTGATTTAATTCCGGCATCACGAGTTTTTCCATGCCGAGTTTCACTGCACCGCTTGAGCCCGGCAGTGAAATAATCAGCTGGTGATCATGCGTGCCCGCTGCTGCGCGTGACAGTAAACTGCGTGAACCGATATCTTCTGTGTAGCTCAGCATACGGAACAGTTCACCGAAGCCTTCGATTTCCTTGTCGAACAGCGGTGTGACCGCTTCAATCGTCACGTCGCGTCTCGCGATACCCGTGCCGCCTGTTGTAATGACCGCATCCACACCCGCTTCAAGGTGTTTTTTAACTGCATTTTGAATCGTCTCAATATCATCTTTCACGATTTCATAATGTTCATCCGGTACAAAAGCGTTCACCGTTTCTATATACTGGATGACGAGCTTGCCGCCTTTGTCCGTCGTTTTGTCACGCGTGTCACTGACTGTCAGCACCGCCACTTTAATATCTCTGTCAATTCTGTCTACAATACTCATTCGTATCCGCTCCTAGCCAAATAGTTGGTTGACGATTGTTCGTGCTTTATTTAAATTCTCCACGTTATGCATCAGTATTCTGCCGTTTGAAAAACTCACAATGCGCGTATCTCCGTAATTAAACTCGATAAAATACGGCGTCTTTTTAAATGCAATATCTGCCTGTTCGAGTGTCTTCGTCACAACATTTTCAGTCAGACGTCCGTCGATGACCTGAATCATATCCCGGCCGCAGAATTTCATTGCATTGGATTCAATTCTGTTCATTTCAGGGTACTCTTTAGTCTGGCATGTTGGACATGTACTTTCCGTCATATTGCCGATATCGAACTTCATATAGTCCATATCCCAGACATTGCCGATATGCATATGGTAAGGGGCTGTAAATTGTTCCGTCAGTATTTTAATTGCTGTCGTCACCTGGTTGCTGACAGCCATATGGACTGCCGGCGAGATTATACCCGCGGTATCGCACGTCAACGTCGTCGACGGCAGTACCGGTGTTAAGCATCTGAAGCACGGTGTTTTTCCGGGTACAAAGGCTGCACTTGAGTACGAGCCTTCGACACATGCCGCGTAGATCCACGGAAGCTTATATTTAAATGCCGCGTCGTTTATCAGCATACGTGTATCAAAGTTATCCGTACCGTCTAAGAGCAGATCCGCTTCTTTTGCGACGGATTCAATTAATCCTGCATCGCAGTGTGCAACGTGCACTTCGATATCGATGCCGCTGTTGATTTTCGTTAATTTATCGTAGGCGGCAACGGCTTTCGGTTTCTTAAGCGCCGCATCTTCTTCGTTATATAAAGTCTGCCGCTGCAGATTCGTTAATTCCACATAATCGCGGTCGATTAAAATTAATTTACCGACGCCTGCTCTCACGAGCATTTCAGACGAGAGAGACCCGAGCGCTCCGAGGCCGACAATAACTGCCGTTTTCTTTCCGAGAAGCTCCTGCCCCCGCTCGCCGATATTTGAATAAAGCAACTGTCTTGAATATCTGTTATCCATTATTTTCACTCATTAATATATTAAATTTAAGTAAATCTTTCACCTCTGATTTTATCACAGACACACCTTGAAATCATTTTATTGATTTACAATATATGGGTATTGGGACGTATTGTTAAGAAGGTGTAAAGTTCGTCTTTAAATTGTATGAATTGTGCTAAAATATAGTTGTTATAAGATATGAGAAATTTACGGAGGGCATATAGATGAAAAAGCTGCTAGTTGTTGATGATGAACCATCAATTTTAACATTACTGAAATTCAACCTGGAACAGAGCGGTTTTGAAGTGCTGACTGCTGAGAACGGCAATGATGCACTTGATATCGCAACAACAGAAGACCTGACGTTAATCGTCCTCGATTTGATGCTGCCGGGCATGGACGGTATGGATGTGTGCAAAACACTCCGCCAGGAAAAAATTAATACGCCTATTTTAATGCTGACAGCAAAAGACGATGAATTCGATAAAATTCTCGGTCTTGAACTGGGTGCCGATGACTATATGACTAAACCGTTCAGTCCAAGAGAAGTGGTTGCACGCGTCAAAGCTATTTTACGCCGTACGAACCTGGTGACTGCAGAAGCAAAAGATGAAGTAATCAAAATCGGCGAACTGGAAATTCATCCGGATAAATACATGGTAATGTTCAAAGATGAACAGCTTGTATTAACACCGAAAGAGTTTGAACTGCTCTTGTATCTTGCAAACCACCGCGGCAAAGTACTCAGCCGCGACCAGCTGTTAAACGGTGTGTGGGATTTCCATTACGACGGCGATACACGGATCGTGGATGTGCATATCAGCCATCTGCGTGAAAAAATTGAAGCGGACACGAAGCAGCCGGTTTACATCAGAACAATCCGCGGCTTCGGATACAAGATGGAAGGACAGGATTAAATGCAGAGACTGTGGCTGAAAATCACAGGATCGTATTTAATATTATCGATTACATTTGTTCTCGTACTGTGGTTTTTTATCAGCTCAATCATTCAGAATACATATACAGATATGACGGAAGACCACCTGATAGAAAATGCCCAGCTGGTGTCGGAAGTCATTACGCTTGGCGGGCTCGATGAAGACCGCAAGACGCTTGATGAATGGACGAGCCATTTCAACGAAGAAATTACGCTGCGTTATACGATTATCGGCAGGGATGGCACGGTCATTGCTGATTCTGAAAGTGATATTGAAACGATGGATAATCATATTAACCGGCCGGAGATTGATGCGGTCCTCGTGAAAAATCAGGAGGTCGGCGAGTCCATCCGTTTAAGTGATACGCGGGATATGTCAATGATGTATGTCGCGATTCCCATCAAAGCGGACGGCGAACTGATTGGTGCGGTGAGAACTTCTGTGTCGACCCAGTCGATAGATAACGCAATCAGCGCAATCTGGACTACACTGAGTGCGATACTGTTTATCATCCTGCTGGTTTCTGTAATCTCTGCGGCACTGTTAAGCTACAATATTACGAAGCCGATTAACAGAGTGATTAACGTAACAAAGCGGCTGCAGAATAAAGATTACAGTGCGCGTATTAATGCAGACTATTCAGGTGAAATCGGTAATTTAAATACATCCGTTAATGCGCTCGCTGCAAGTCTTCAGGCGCATGTTAATGAAATAGAAGAAAGCGAAAAGCAGTTAAACAGTATTCTGTCGAATCTCGTGAGCGGTGTCGTGCTGATTGACGATAAAGGCAAAGTCGATCTCACTAACCATGCGACAGAACGCTTTTTATCGAAACACACTTCAAAAATTGACGGCAAGGAATACACATACGTATTCGGACCGCTTGGTATCGACCATTTAATCGAAACCGTTATTGAAGACAATGTGAAGCGGCATGATGAAGCGCATATTTACTTCCCGGAAGAACGTATTCTGGACGTGCATATTGCGCCGTACTACAGTCAGGGCTGGCAGCAGCGCGGGGCGATTATCGTGCTGCATGACATTACCGATATCAGACGCTTAGAGAAAATGCGCAGTGAATTCGTTGCGAACGTGTCCCATGAGCTGAAGACGCCGATTACTTCGGTGAAAGGCTTTGCCGAAACGCTGCTGAGCGGCGATGTGCCGGATGAAGCGACGGCCAAGCAGTTTATGCAGATTATTTACGATGAAAGCGAACGCTTAAACCGGCTGATTACCGACCTGCTGGAGCTGTCGAAAATAGAAAAGCAGGCAATGCCGCTGAAGATAAGTGAAGTCAACGTGAATGAAATTATTGAAAACTCCACGCAGACTATTTCTAAATTTGCACGCGATAAAAATATTACGCTGCATCTGCCGGACGATAAAAACCCGGTGTATGTTGAAGCAGATATAGACCGGCTCGGACAGATTGTACTGAACCTGGTCGCAAATGCTGTCAACTATACGTCGGATAACGGCGATATTTATATCGATGCTGAAGAACGCTCATCGACAGTCGTGCTGAGAGTGCGCGATACCGGAATGGGCATTCCGGAAGAAGCCCTCGACCGGCTGTTTGAAAGATTCTACCGGGTCGACAAAGCACGGAGCCGCCACTCAGGCGGCACGGGACTCGGCCTTGCCATCGTTAAACACCTAGTCGAATCCCACGACGGGAAAATATATGTGAAAAGTGTGGAAGGTGCCGGCTCCACGTTTACGGTGGAACTGCCAAAAACACAGGGATAGTATAAATAGTATAGTTAGATGAGGCCGGGCGCAGGAGATGCGCCCGGTTTTCTGTTGTTGCGGATGGGGGTCAGCTGTTCTCCTCTGCTCGTGAGACGATGTTGCAGGCAGAGGAGATCGCTGCTGTGCATTATGGACTTCACAATGACGAGATAAACCTCCTACCCCGTCATTGTCAAAGTCACAATGACGAGATAAACCTCCTACCCCGTCATTGTCAAAGTCACAGTGACGAGATAAACCTCCTACCCCGTCATTGTCAAAGTCACAGTGACGAGATAAACCTTCTACCCCGTCATTGTCCAAACTACAGTGACCCGTCAGTCTGAAAATCAATATATTTCTCCCCTAAAAACAACAAAAACCCGCTCACATGAGCGGGTTTTCCGATTTACATCCTACCTGAACGGGGTAAACAGCAGGTTGTTTTCCAGATGCAGGAGAGTCATTATATTATCTTCGTTTTCTTCCAGTTTCTTCATTACAAAGACGTTTAATGGTTCGTTGCTGTCGACCGGCGTATAGCCGTTTGTCAGCGAGCGAATCTGCTTGAACCAGTGGACGATGTTTTTGTGTTCATCCAACAGTCTTGTAATGTGCGGTTTCAATGCTTCATATGCCGCGTCGCTGTTTTCTTCGTAGTACGTCAGCAGAAGCGGATACACGTCTGACTGTTCCGTTTCAATATGAACCGTCATTTCCCGGTAAATATTATAGAAGAGTTCGGCTACTTTATCGTATTCAACTTCTTCTTTTTTATATTTCTTACTAAGTTTTTCAACGTAATCATTTAATACCGGCAGTTCATCCAGCAGATCTTCGTAATATTTACGTTCGATATATTTAATAATACTCGTCTGATCCATATAAGAAATATCGATGCCTTCGATACGTTCCTTCGACTGCTCATTCAGTTCATAAATAATGTTTTCAAGATTAAAGCTGCCTTCTTCATGCGATTCTTTTAAAGTCTTTTCACCGTGATTCACAAAATCAATATCGATTTCGCGGAATACGCCTGCCGAAGATGGCACTTTAAATAAAATATCTTTTAATTTCATCGTTTCATTTATATTTGACATGTTGAATCCTCCTCGTCTATTCTTTATATTCATACCATTATTTGAAAATTTTTAAACCTTGATACCGTTTAATTCTTTATTGCCCAGGGTATTGTATAATTAATCTAAACAGCATTTATATGGAGGTCAGTCCCAGTGAACAAAAATTTAAAAATGTTAGCCACAATTATACCATTGATTGCAGTTCCCCTATTTAATGAACGTAAAAAGATAGCGAAGCATCCCGATATGCAAAAACTCGGGGCAGTTTCAAATTCAGTATATACACGCGTGAAAGACAGCAGTAAAGATGCTGCGTCGAGCGCATATAAATCGACGAAAAATACTGCGCAGACTATCGGTACAAAAGTAAGCAATACACTTGAAGAACGCAGTTATAACAAAGAAGTTAAAAGTTATCAGAAGAGCCTCGATCAGGAAGAGTCTCTGGAAAAACGTTTTGAAAAAGATAAAGAAGCACATAAAGCAAAACGCATGGCTGATAAGGACAATAAAGCCCGTTCTGCTTTCGTGCCGAAAATCTTTCAGTCTCACCAGGAAAAATCTGCTGAGGATATCGAAGATGGCATGACAGTCTCCGATGAACTGATGTCTTCAAATGAACCGACACCGGACATTAATACTGATAAATTAACAGAACCTGATAACCAGGAACCCGTTTACGGTGAAGTATACATGTTTGACGATATTGAAGAAGAAACGGAAGAAGCAGAAAACACCTTCCAGGATGACAAAGTTCAGAACGAACTGGTACCATATACAAGTAACGCAATACAAACTATTGAAAGCAGTGAGAAAATGACAAACATCCAGGAAATTAATGAAGAAAAAGTACTCAATGATACTGAATTCACAAGAAATTCTAATGAGCAGCAGGACGAGTCTTTACCGCTTCGCCAGCAGCACAAAAATATTTTAGATCCTCGCAGTGCAGCACGCGATAAACATGTTGCAGAAAAGAAAAAAGAAAAAGCAGCACTGCGAAACAGCAGCAGCTTATTCAACAAACACCGCCGTATGAACTTTGAACATGCAAACAAACGCAAACGTGTCGTTACAGACGGCAGTGCATATGTTAAAGACCAGTCTATTAAAAACTACGAAGAGTTAATGTTTAATAAATAAGTTTAACATCATAGGAGCAAACTTTATGAACGTTAAAAAAATCACCGTATTCTGCGGTGCAAAAAACGGTAAAAACGAGAACTATGAAAAAGCTGCTTACAAGCTCGGCGCTGATGCAGCAAAGAAAAACTTAACCGTCGTTTACGGCGGCGGCGCGACCGGCCTGATGGGCGCAGTCGCAAATGGTGCTTTAGCTGAAAACGGCGAAGTTACCGGTGTTATTCCCCAATTCCTTGTCGACCGTGAAGTCGCTCACCCCGGAGTAAAAGATATGCGTATCGTACAATCAATGCACCAGCGTAAGCTAGAGCTTGAGTCCGAGGGTGACGCGATTATTATGATGCCGGGCGGTGCAGGCACGCTTGAAGAGTTCTTTGAAGTCTTTACGTGGGGTCAGCTCGGTCTTCATGAAAAACCCATCGGCATATTAAACGTCGACGGCTACTTCGATACTTTAAAAATGGTCATCGATAAATCAATTGAAGAAGGCTTTTTAGAAGAACGTTATCTGGATATGCTGTTCATCAGCGATAATCTAAACGATATTCTGGAAGGCTTTGAATCATATGTCCCTGTTAAAGTGAGAACTTATGAAGATTTAAAATAAGATGCCAAAATAAAAAGAGCACGGATTCAAAATTACAATTTGAATCTGCGCTCTTTTTGTGTGGATTTTTTAAACAGTACATGCTGCTTTAAAGAATGCCCGTCCATAATATCAGGATGGTCAAAAGTTTTCACAGGCTCCATGCCGATTTTTTCCATAATATTAATCGATGGAATATTCCGTACCGCCGTATAAGCATATACTTCTTTAATGTCAGTCTGGCGTTCTACGAACTTCAATACTCCGCGGGCGGCTTCCGTCGCAAATCCCTGGTTCCAGTGTTTCTTTTGAAGCCGCCACCCTATTTCAATGCAGGGCAGGAAGTCAAAATCCAGACTGTCATCTGCTTCCAGCACGTGAATGCCCGTAAAGCCGATAAATTCATTCGTATCTTTCCGTTCCACAGCAAACAGACCAAAGCCTCTGTCGACGATACACTTTTGAGCAGCGCGTGCATATTCAACAGATTCTTCCGGTGAGGCAAGTGATGGAAAATAGCGTCTGACATCCGGATCCTGATTCATTCTTATAAATGTTTTTAAGTCACTTTCCTGCCAGTCGCGTAAAATCAGACGTTTTGTCTTAATATATTTCATTTTAATTCAGACCTATCTATTAAAGTTCTGATTCATTTTTAATTGGCACATCGCGGCGGATATAACTGATTAAACGTACAGTAAACTCATTGTTCTCGAAGTCGTAGTCTTCAAGATTTTTCTTTTTGTTATCAGTCGTTACGACCGCATCGATTAAATCGACTGTATGCTTCATCTTAAAAGTAATGGTAAAAGTCTCAAAACCTTGTTCCGGTGCCGGTTTTTTTACGACAACACGATTGATTGAACCGCGGACATCTTCAAATTCACCGCCGGCAGCTGACTCGAGTTCCCTAGCCAGTTCCATAAGCGTCATCTTTTTACCTTCGATTAAATAAAATTTCTCTTCATGCATCATTAAAACTCCTTTACTCTTCGTTTTCTGCATCTTCTTGTTCTTCTGTTTCTTCTTCAGACTGCTGGTTTTCTTCGAATTCTTTTTCAAGTTCTTCCAGCTCTGATTCTTTTGCATCAACATTTTGCTGGAGTGCCTCATTGTCACCCTGCAGTGTATTAATCTGATCTTCCAGCTCTGTAATTTCCGTGTTGATATTTTCCAGATCTTTTTCTGCCTGAGTTGCCTCACCGCTGCACGCGGCAAGTCCCAGTACAAGTATTAACATCATCAGTTTTTTCATTATATTCACCTATAGTTTATCTTACCCAATATTATACCATTCATATGTATTTTTTAAAATTTATAGAAAAGAACCCGGCAAAAATATGCCGGGTTCCTTAAATTTTTATTATTCTTCAATTGTTACCTGATCCACATGGTAAATACCTTGTGCATCAACCCAGAAGCCCTGAACGTTAGAGTTCATACCTGTTAAGTAGTTCTGGTGGTGAATGTATGCCATTGGCGCTGCTTCAACCAGCTGTTCCTGAAGTTCAGAGTAGATTTGCAGACGTGCTTCTTCGTCTGTTTCACGACGTCCCGCTTCAAGTAATTCGTCCACTTTATCGTCTGATAAGAATGAACGGTTACCCGGATCACCATGCATTGATGAGTGGAATAACGGATAAGTTCCGTAGTCCGCGTCACCTGTTACAGTTGACCAGCCAAGAACGAACATGTCGTGGTTACCGGCTGCTGTTTCTTCTAAGTACGCGCCCCACTCCATTTGCTGAACTTCAAGGTTAATACCAATTTCCTGAAGTGATTCCTGTAAGTAGATTGCAGTGTTAACACGTTCTGGTGAATCATTAGTCAGAATTGATATATCGAATCCATCTTCGTGTCCTGCTTCAGCCATTAATTCTTTCGCACGTTCGATATCGTAAGAGATACCTTCAACGTTTTCATCGTAACCGAATACGCCTGGAGCAAGCGGCCCGTTAGCAGGAATACCTACGCCGTCGTATACACCGTTAATGATTTCTTCACGGTCGATTGCATAAGAAATTGCCTGACGTACTAAAGGATCGTTTAATGGTTCTTTTTCAGTGTTATAACCGATGTAAGAAAGTGACATTGACTCTGTTTCGTCAAGTTCAGTATCTGCGCCGTTAGCAATACGGTCTGCGTTGCTTGATTCTACAGCACCTGCAACGTGTGAAGTGCCTGCTTCGATTTCAGCAATACGTGAAGCTGTTTCCGGAACTACTTTGAACGTTACCGTATCAAGTGTTGCCACTTCACCGAAGTAATCGTCGTTGCGTTCAAGCACAACCTGTTCACCTGGTGTACGTTCTTGTAATTTGAATACGCCTGTTCCTACCGGATTTTCTGTAACGTACTGACCAAGGTCAGATGAAATTGCATCCTGTACTTCTTCAGCTTCGCCGCTGTCGCGTAATTCGTAGTACTCTTCTGCAGTCATATCTTCACCGGCAGCATCAAGTGCCTGCTGGTAATCTGCATCGATAACATCTTTACTGATCATGCCGCCGCCATCGTGTGCAAGGTGTGCAAGTAATGGTGCAAACGGATATTCAGTAGTAATTTCAACTGTGTACTCGTCTACTGCTTCAACGTCTGTAATCATTTCGTATAAGAACATACGAGGTGATGCCATAGCCGGGTCAAGGACACGGTTAAGGTTGGCAACAACAGCTTCAGCGTTGAAAGGTGTGCCGTCATGGAATGTAACATCGTCACGGAGAGTAAAGCTCCATGTTGTGTCATCTACAGGTTCCCATTCAGTCGCAAGACCGGGTTCCACTTCCATATTTTCATTTAGGACAGTCAGTCCGTTGTATAAGTTGTAACGTACGTTTGATGATGGTACGTCGTTATTACCGTGCGGGTCCATTGATACGATGTCACTCATTTCAGAGATAACAAGATCCTGGCTCCCAGCCGGTGTACCTTCTGCTGCGCCGTCTTCACTTTCAGGATCAACGTCGCTGTCGCTTGTACAAGCTGCCAGTACTAATGTGAACATCAGCACTAAACTTAAAGTAAGCAGTTGTTTAAGGCTCTTCATTATGTATTTCCCCCTCAAATAATTTTAAATTTTAAGATTATTTAGAATCCTAAAATTTCACTCTTATAATATTACCGTAAAACAATTTTTCTTACAAGGTAGAATTTTGAAAATATTAACAATATAATAATTCGCTGTTATTTCTTCAAATTCCAACTCCCCCTCACTATAGCATGACCTTTATTCGAAATAAAGCGCTTTCAATAAATTTTTATAAGTTCGTGCATAACTAAAACAATTTAAAATAAGCAGTCATGACATTTCAAATAGTCATGACTGCTTATTGAAATTTTTATATTTATTCTTCTTCGATATACGTCTCGCTGAAGTCCAGCATATTGAAGCCGTTGGCTTTAAAGTCGTGCACGTTGTCGTTATGTGCATTTAAATATTCACCGTGACGAATAAAGATTGATGGCGCTTCTCCAATAATAATTTCCTGTGCATCGATATAAAGTGATTCACGCGCTGCCTCGTCCGTTTCCTGACGTGCGTCATCTAAAAGCTGGTCAAGTTCAGGATTGCTGTAAAATGCACGATTCCCATTATTAAATGTTATTTTTACATCACATATACCCTGTTTAACGGGAAATATTTTAAGGTTTAATAAAAATTTCAATTTTTTTACAATGAACGGGGAGGTGGAGTGTCTTGGAACACCTCACGGTAAAGTGAACCCTTCATGGAATTGGAGACGGGATCCAAAGTCTGCTGGAACCCTTCACGGAGTTGGAGACGGGATCCAAAAGCTGACGGAACCCTTCATGGAATTGAAGACGGGATCCAAAAGCTGCAGGAACCCTTCATGGAATTGAAGACGGGATTCAAAAGCTGCAGGAACCCTTCATGGAATTGACATGGTAATCCGAATGCTGCTGGACTACCTCGCGAGTTTGACATGGTAATCCAAAAGGCGCTGGACTACCTCGCGGATTTAACATGGTAATCCGCCCGCCGCAAATAACAAAAAACCACCCGCAAATCTCAATAATAAGATTCACGGGCAGTTTATCGTGCTGATTATTCAGTTACTGCATTGAAGTTTCTCTGAAGTCGAAGATGTTGTATGCATCGCCTTGGAATCCTTCAACGTGATTGCCGTGTGCATTTAGGTTTTCACCGTGGCGGATAAAGATTGCCGGCGCGTCGTCTACTAAGATTTGCTGAGCGTCCATATAAAGCTGTTCGCGTTCACTTTCTTCAGTTGACTGGCGGGCTTCGTCTAAAATGCTGTCCAGTTCCGGGTTGTTGTAGAATGAACGGTTACCAGTGTCACCGATGTTATCGCTGTGGAATAATGGCGCGATTCCGTTATCCGGGTCACCTGTTGAGTTGCTCCAGCCGAGGATGAACATATCGTGTTCCCCTGCACCAGTCGCTGCGAGGTACGCGCCCCACTCAACCTGTTCAACATTTACTGTAATTCCTAATGTGCTTAATGATTCCTGTAACCATAGTGCAACGTCGACACGTTCAGGGTTATCGTCGTTAACCATTAAGTTGATTGTTAAGTCTTCAACACCTGCTTCATCAAGCAGTTCTTGTGCACGTTCCATATCGTAGTCTAATCCTTCAAGGTCTTCAGAATAGCCAAGTACTCCCGGTGCAAGCGGTGCTTCTGCCGGTGTACCTGAACCATTGTAAACTCCTTCAAGTACAGCTTGACTGTCAAATGCATGAGTGATTGCCTGACGTACTTTTGGATCGTTGAATGGTTCTTTTTCAGTATTGAAACCGATGTAATCGATTGATACTGAGTCATTGCGTAACAGTGTTACGTCTTCGTTGCTGTCCACACGTTCAATATTACTGGAAAGTGTAGCAAGAATTGCGTCTGATGAACCTGACTCGAGTTCAGCAATACGTGAGCCCGGTTCTGACACTACTTTGAAGTTTACACCGTCAAGCAGTGAAGTATCTCCCCAGTAATCGTCGTTACGTACTACAGCAGTCTGTTCACCGGGGCTTCTTGATTCAAACTTGAAGTAGTTTGTTCCAACGGGCTCAGATTCAACAAGCTGGCCGACAAATGAACTGATTTCATTAGCTACAGCTTCGTGTTCGCCGCCGCCTTCAGTGCGCAGTTCGTAATACTCTTCAAGCGTTAAATCGCTGCCTGCCTCATCCAGTGCCTGCTGGTAATCAGCATCGATTAAATCTTTACTGATCATTTTACCTGCACCATGCGTTAAGTTGTTTGCAAGCGGTGCGAAAGGATACTCTGTAACGAGTTCAACAGTATAATCATCGATAATGTTAACTTCACTTACCATGTCTAACAGGAATGCACGCGGTGAAGCTTTCGCCACATCTTTCACACGCTCGATATTCGCCTTAACTACTTCTGCGTTAAATTCACTGCCATCGTGGAAAGTAACACCTTCACGAAGTTTAAACTCCCACGTTGTATCGTCAATTTGTTCATACTCTTCAGCTAAGACAGGAACGATTTCGAAGTTTTCATCCTGCGTTAACAGCGGCTCATAAATTGTATCGCGGATTTGTTCAGACGGCACATCGTTACTGCCGTGCGGGTCCATCGATACTGCATCACTAGGCATTGCCAGAGTCAGAGTGCCGCCTTCAGCAGCAGCCCCTTCACCTTCAGTTGTCTCCTCTTCCACATTACTGTCATCAGTACATGCTGCGAGAATAAGTATTAATACACCGAGTAATGCCATAAAACTAAACCTTTTCATTTGATTCCCCCCAATTCCCAGAAGTGCAAAATGACTTCTTGTAATATTCAGAATTCTACACTAGAAGATAAAATTGCACAACTATTATTTCAGAAAACTCTAATTATTGTATACGCTTACTAATTTGCGGGTGAATATGAGCTGGAAGTTAATATATTTACAATCAAATCACCCCTCCAACCGGACATCTTTTCCAGTTGCAGGGGTGTCTTGATTTTTATTAATTTATACAGCTGCTGGTTCTTCTTTTTTCCATTTCGCGTAGTTAAGTATAAAAATAATAATCGCTATACTTAAGCCAATTACATCAGTGTATGTCTCCGGAACGACTAGCAGAATAGCTGAACCTATAAGTACTGTTCTTAAGAACGGATTGATATGTGTCTTAAAGAACCCTTCAAGCCCCGCAGACAATGCTATCAGCCCGATGGTCGTGCTGGCGAGTACGACGGCGACATCCATAAAGCTTGCGAATGGATATTCTCTCGCATTCGTCATCAGTCCTTCAATATCTACTAACAGCATTGCCGGTTCGTAGATGAAGATAAACGGAATTAAGAATCCTGCGAGCGACAGCTTCAGCGCCTGGAAACCGGTTCTCATCGGATCTCCATCTGCAATCCCTGCACCGGCGAATGCAGCTAAGGCGACCGGCGGCGTTACGTTTGCAAAGATACCAAAGTAGAATACAAACATGTGTGCTAACAGAATCGGCACTCCGAATTCAGCAAGTGCCGGTGCTGCCATAGTTGCAGTAATGATGTATGCCGGAATTGACGGCAGACCCATTCCGAGCACCATTGACGCAATCATCGTAAAGAACAGTGTCAGGAATAATGACCCTCCGCCCAATCCTGCAATTGCAGAAGTCATAATTGCACCAAAGCTCGTTAACGATACGACGCCGATAATAATTCCGACGACCGCACAGGCAATCATTACAGATAATGCCTGCTGGGCGCCAAGTGCAAGTCCATCAAAAATATCTTTAAATGACATGCGTGTTGTTTTTCTTAATGATGCAATAATAATCGTCAGGAATATCGTAAAGATTGCCGCTCTCGGTATCGGCATGTTCATGAATAGCATAACGATTAAACCGACAAGCGGTATAAGCAGGTGTCCTCGTTCTTTCATTACCTGTTTTACTCTCGGTAAATCTGCTTTCGGAATACCTTTTAAGTCACGTTTTCCCGCTCTGTAATGTACTTGCAAAATTACAGCAAAATAATACAATAGGGCCGGGAGCAGCGCAGCGAGTGCGATAGTACCGTAGTTTATACCGGTTGTTTCCGCCATAATAAATGCACTCGCACCCATAATCGGCGGCAGTATCTGTCCGCCGACCGAGGCACTGGCTTCAACTGCGCCGGCAAAGTTTCTATGGTAACCCACTTTTTTCATTAACGGTATCGTAAATGCACCTGTACTTACTACGTTTGCAACTGCCGCACCATTAATGCTTCCCATGAATCCGCTTGAAACGACGGCAACTTTAGCTGGTCCTCCGCGTTGGGCGCCCGCTAAAGCCATTGCCAAATCATTAAAGAATTGACCCATTCCGGATTTTTGTAAAAATGCCCCGAATAAAATAAACAGGAAAATAAAGTTTACAGACGCCCCTATAGCAGTAGAGTACAGTCCTTCAGTTTTTAAATATAACTGTCCGAATATATCACCGAGATCAAACGGACGCGTCATCATCATATTCGGCAGAAAGTCCATATGACTGATAAATGGATATACTAAAAATATTAAGGCAAGTATCGGTAAAATCCAGCCCGTTACACGGCGTGCCGCTTCAAGTATCAGCAGCACTGTTACAATTGCCATAATAATATCAACGCTATTCGGAATACCGCCGCGTTCAGTAACAATCGCCTGATATTCTATTAATATATATCCGGCAGTAAATAAACTTGCCGCTGCCAGAATCCAGTCTAAGATTGGAAGTTTCGACCGGTTCTGCTTTTTAAACATCGGGTAAAGCATATAAACCAATGCCAGTCCAACTGCCACGTGAATTGAACGCTGCTGCAATGCAGGCATCGGATTAAAGACCATATATAAATGGAACAGTGAATACAGCACCGCAACAATTGTTACAATCCATACTGTACTTTTACTGTTAAATTTACGTGTTCTCGAGTCTTTATCATATTTCTCCTGGACTGCCTGAGTGTCCGGCGCAACTGCCGGTTCTGTATGCTTTTTCATATTAACCCCCTGTTAATTGTTTTATTAACGCTATGTATTCTATTTTGATGTCCACTGCGGTATACGGCTCGTACAAGTCGTACAGCAGGATTTCTTCATCATTCTGCACAATTTTAGTTTCGACATTATCAGAAACATTAAGGTAAATATCGGGATACTGGTCGTTTATCGTATATTTTACGAAACCGTCTTTCGTCATTTCAGCAGGCTCATCCGAAGCACTCGGCACACCTGCACCAAACGTTTTAAAATGCGATTCCGTTAAAATAAAACCTTCATCCTCAATGTCGTACACTTCAAACCATTCTTCTTTTTCAATCGAATGAATCCAGTGAATTTCAAAAGTTTCAGGGGGAAGATAAAGATCTTCACCTGATTCAGAATCAATAACAATTTTTTTTTGCGGTAACAAAAAGATGAAAAGGAGCACAACGAGCATGCTCCCAATAATCATCCATTTAAATTTACTGCTCATCGTAATACTTTTGGGCTCCAGGGTGAATATCGATTACTGCACTGTCTTCTGCTGTTTCAATATTAATATCATTCGCCGCCTGGTGAGCGTTGCCTAAACGTTCAAGATTCTCAAACATATATTTCGTTAAGTTATAAACATCATCTTCACTCATATCCGAACGGACAACGAGTGCGTTCATAATCGCAACTGTAGGCACTGCTTCTTCATTACCGTAAGTGTCTGCCGGAATTTCCAATGCTTCAAAGTAATCCGCATCTTCACTCAGCACATCTACAGCTTCCTGTTCGATTGGCACAATTTTGAGGTCTACTGAATTTTGCAGCTCCATTACAGATGCGTTAGGCAGGCCGCTTGTCAGGAATGCTGCATCAAGCTGTCCGCCGCGCATTGCTTCAGAAGCTTCCGCGTATCCTAAGTAATCGACTTCAATATCATCGTAAGACATGCCGTGAGCTTCCAATACCGCACGTGTGGCAATTTCAACACCCGAGTTCTGGTCTCCGACTGCAACACGTTTTCCTGCAAGATCTTCAACGCTGTCAACACCCGCGCCGTCAGTAGAAATCAGCTGTACGAAGTTCGGGTAAAGTGCTGCAACCTGCTGAATATTATCAATCGGCTCTGAGAAAGTCTCTTCGCCATTTACAGCCTGTGTCAGTGCATCACTCATAACAAATGACATTTCCACTTTCTCTTCTGCCATTAAGTTTAAGTTCTCTGCTGAGGCACCGGTCGTCTGAGTTCTGGAGTTTACGCCAAACTCATTGCTGTAACCTTCCGCAAGCGTCGTTGCAATAATATTGTACGGTCCGGAAGAACCGCCGGTAGCGATAGTTACGATATTCGTATCAAGTGAAGCCGCATCACCGGAAGACTCTTCACCATCTGCCGCTTCTTCTGTATCTGCCGCTGAATCCTCTTCACCCGAGTCATCACCGCACGCTGAAAGTACTAATGTCGCACCAAGTAACATTGCTAAGTATTTATTAAATTTCATAGTATGCCTCCTCCTTATGTAATTAACTAGAAGTATAACAGAATTATCCTGTTATGAAAACGCTAACTATTTTAATTTTCTAATAATTGAATTTATATTGACACAGTCTGGTGGGGGTTATTCAGCTCAAGAACGACGTATACTCCATGCTGTAGATTGATAATGCCGGATTAAGGTCATTTAAAGTACGACACCGGAGCACCGTCGTATCGCAGCAACGTT